>NZ_CP045496.1:5470000-6070000 GCF_015500075.1 Mesorhizobium sp. INR15
TAAAGCAGGACCGTAGCGCGGAAATAGACCGCCAGAACAAGCATGACGGCGTAGAAGACAAGCATGGCGCGTGCCTCGGCGCGCACCTTGCCGTAGCCCTTGGGCGGAACGTAGCTTGCCCGGCACCGGCCCATCGCATTGGTGCAAAGCGTCTGGAAATGTCCGCGCCATAGCGGAATGCCGGAAACATGGACGAGATACTGCCGCCACGTCTCCGGTTTTGGGAACGCCAGTTCCGGATCATTCTCCGGGTCCTGCGTGAACCGGTGGTGGGCAAAATGGAAGTAGCGGAACCAGTCGGCCGGCAGCGCGATGGCCAGGCTGCATATGCGTGCCACAACGTCGTTCAGCCTCTGCGTTTCGAACGCCGTGCGATGCACGGTTTCGTGGAGAAGCGTGAACAGGAACACGATCAGGATGCCTTGCGGCAACATCAGGATCGGCCACAGCGGTACCTTCGCGGCGATCAGCCAGCCAAGGATCAGAATCGCACCAAAATGCGCGGCGAGTTGAACGAGCCCCCTGATATCAGACTTGGCAGTCAGGCGATTGCGCTCTTCCTGGGTCAGGGATGCTATTGCTTCACGATGGTCCATTGGCTTTTCCGGTGACGGCTCTGATCTCATACCCTAGCCGACATAAAACCTTTCCAAAAACGAGGATTTCTGCAATTTAGATAAGACCACCTTATCTATCTGGTTGCGATGATTGCATCTCCATCCTTACGTGGTCTCCAGGCTTTCGAAGCCGCAGCGCGCACCGGCAGCTTTGCCACAGCCGCCGAAGAGCTTTCGATCTCGGCCGCAGCGGTCAGTCAGCTGATCCGGACCATTGAGGACCAACTGGGCCGAAAGCTGTTTCATCGGATCAACCGCCGCGTCGTGCTTACCGAGGCAGGCGTGGAAATGCTGCCACGGCTGACGACGGCATTTTCAGAGATCGGCAGCGTGGCGCGGGAGTTGGGCAATTCCGAATTCCGGTCGCGGCTCGTCGTGTCGGTTCCGCCATCCATGGCAATGGGCTGGCTCTCAACCCGGCTGGCGGGCTTTGTCGCGGCTCATGGCGCGGTCGACATATCGCTTAGAGGCGAAGACGACCCGGTATCGTTCGACCGTGATCTGATCGACATCAGGCTTTCCTATGGGCCTCACTATCGCGACCATATCACTGAGGACATCGTCCCGGACGCTGTCTATCCGGTTTGCGCGCCAAGCATTGCCACCGATCGCGCCAGCGATGCCGGTGGTCTGCTCGGCCTGCCGCTGATCCATACCGACTGGGGGCCGGCGGGGGCATCGTTTCCCTCCTGGCGCAGTTGGTTCGAAGCGACCGGCATCGAACCCGGCCGCGCCCTTCAGCGTGGCCTTTCAGCCAATTCGTCGCGAGCAGCCCTGGACCTCGCCATTTCCGGCCTCGGCGTGGCGCTCAGCCAGGGCGTGTTCTGCGCGGAGGCCCTGGAGGACGGCCGATTGGTCAGGCCCTTCGTCCGGGCTCTCGAACTGCGCCAGCCCTATTGTCTGACGATATCGCAAAGGAGCGCGCGACGAGAGGTGGTGGTCGCGTTCAGACAATGGCTGATCGGTGAATGCCTGCGCTCCGTCGGCTCGCCGGCCCTGCTTGTGAAATCCTGATCGAAATCAGACTGTTATCCCCGACCGCCCGGCCGATCGAGCCGCTCCAGGAACCACTGGGTCAAACGAACCCAGACTTCGTCCTTCTCGCCGGAATCTTCCCAGCCATGGTCGAGGTTGGGGTTGTCGTTGACCTCGATCACGAAGACGCCGTCCTTGGTTTCCTTGAGATCGACACCGTAAAGGCCGTCGCCGATGCAGCGCGCCGCCCTCACCGCCGTCTCGACGACATGAGCCGGCGTTTCCTTCAAGGTGAAGGTCTTGATGCCGCCCTGGTCGGGCTTGCCGTTGGCCTTGTGGTTGACGATCTGCCAGTGCTTCTTGGCCATCAGATAGTGAACGGCAAACAGCGGCTGGCCGCCGAGCACACCGACGCGCCAGTCATATTCGGTCGGAATGAATTTCTGCGCGATCAGAAGGTCGGAATCCTCCAGCCACTCGGTGGCGAGCGTCTTCAACTCCTCGAAGGTGCCGCACTTCTTCACCCCACGCGAAAAAGAGGAGTCGGGAATCTTCAACACCAGCGGGAAGCCAAGCGTCTGCGCCGCTAGCTCGAGATCCGAGGTACCGGCGATCATCACTGTCGGCGGAACCGGCACCTTGTTGTAGGTCATCAACTCGTTGAGATAGACCTTGTTGGTGCAGCGGATCATCGACAGCGGATCATCGATGACCGGCATGCCTTCCTGCTGCGCGCGCCGGGCGAAGCGATAGGTATGGTTGGAGATCGATGTCGTCTCGCGGATGAACAAGGCGTCGTAGTTGGCGAGCTTGGCCAGATCCTTCTTGGTGATCGGCTCGATTTCAACGCCCATCTTCTCGGCGATCTTGGCCCAGTAGCGCAGCGATGAAATCTCCGACGGCGGGAGTTCCTCATGCGGGTCGACCAGCGTGGCGAAGGTGTAGCGTGCCGGCGTGCGGCCCTTGGTGTCGCGCCATTCGCGGTTGGTATAGGTCTCGAGGCACTGGATGAAGTGCGCTTCCTCATCCTCCGTCATCCGGGCCAGCGGATGGAAGCCGATCTTGCGGATCGACGCCCATTCGGCGCTGTCCTTGATGTGAACTTCCAGCGCCGGCGCGCGGAACCAGTCGAACAGCAGCTTGGCGAAACGGTCCCAGACTTTCGACGGACCGATGCCGAAGAAGATGCAGACCTTGGCCGGAAAAGCGCCGCCCAGATCCTTGCGGCATTTGTTCAGCGCCAGCTCCAATTCGGGCAGCGCATGCTCGTAGAGCTTGCGCTCCGACAGGTCGATCATCGTCTCGACGGTCGGAATGACCTTGTGGCCGCGCGAACTCGCCAACAACGAGGAATAATAGCCACGGCTCTGGTAGCTGTAGCTGTTCGACAGGTTGATGACCTTCGGCCGCTGGCCGCGAAACAGCGAAGGATGCGCGAGGTAATCGCGGTTGGTGATGATCTTGTGCGGTGTCGCCACCTGATCGAGATCGCTCTGCCTACCGGTAAGGATGACCCAGGTCATTGTTATCAGCGCTTTCCCAGAGTGATGGCGGCACGCAGTCCGTCGCGGCCGAACTGCGCCATGTTCATGAAGATGCCGTAAGGCACGGGAATGTTGGCGGCATCAAGGATGGTCTCCTGCCTTTCGTCCTCGACCCAGGGGTCATGGATCAGGATATGGTCACCATCATCGCCGATGGCCAGCACCCAATGCGGCACCTTCTTGCCGAACATCAGGAAGCCGCTGATCAGCACCAGAACCAGTTTGCCGCCGGCGATCGCGGCGCGAATGTCGTCGATGGTGAACGGACGATAATTCACCGGGATACCGTAAAGTTCCGCGCGGCGGCGAAAGTCGACCTGAGCCAGTTCCATCACCCGGCGCTTGTCCTCGCTGCGCACCGATTGCAGGAACAGCGCGCCGTAAAATGACACGTGGATTTCCGCTGAAAGCCCGCTCTCGTGGCCGGAGACGGCGAGACCGAACGGCTCGCAGCCGCCAGGTCCCGACATCATGAAGACGGTCGTCGCCTCGCGCCACAGGCGGATCTCCATGACCGGATCCGGCACGAAGGCGCGATCGAAATTGGCCATCGCCATCATCAGGCAACACGGGCCGCAGGTGAATTCGCAAGTCTGCGGGTAGAACGGCACCTTCGTGGCGATCGGAATGTCGCCGCGCAGCGTCTTCTCGTAGCGCAGCGCGGCCTGGCCATCCTCATAATAGCCGGGCTCGCGGCCGATCTTGCGATAGCCGCTGTGCTCGTAGATGCGGATCGCCCTGGCGTTGTCCTCACGCACCTCAAGACGCAGCATCATGCGGCCATGCTCGAAGGCGGCGTCCTCCGCCTGCTCCAGCAGCGTGCGGCCAATGCCGCGGCCGCCGAAGAACGGACTGATGGCGATGGAATAGAGCCTGGCCACGCCACTGCCCTTGCGAAACAGCACGATGGCATAGCCGGCGACGCGGCCGTCGCATTCCGCAACCAGCGTCTCGGCGGTTTCGCGCTCGATGAACAAGCGGAAAGAGCGGCGGGAGATACGGTCGCCGGAGAAAACAGCTTTCTCAATGGCGGCGAGATCATCGACGTCGGAAGCGCGGGCCTTGCGGATCTCGGCAGGCATGCGGAGCTCGAAAAACCTCGATTGGGTTGTTGGAAAAGGCCCTGTTCGAAAACGTCCATGACGCCAGCCGAAGTGCTGGGAGTCATCAAGCGCTATCGCACCTCGAATAGGGCCGAATTGTGACAGATTCGACGCCTGCCCAATCGTGAAAAAGAGCTTTGAACACGATCGCTATTCGCGGATTGGCCTCACCTCGAGGTGAGGCCGTTCAAGTGGCGAGGCCAGCCAGAAGCTGGCCGTAGGCGCTCTTGGCCACCACGGCCAATTGCTCGCGAGGCAATGAGCCAACGACGGCGCAGCCATAGCCCTTGTCCAGCCAGTAGACGGCCTGCGGGCCGTCTTGCGCCGAAGCATAGGTGCCCCTGGCATTCTCGGTCGATTCCGCCGTGACGAAGAGAGAGATGCGCTCGCCCTTGTCGTCCTCATAGAGCAGCATCGCGGCCTTGCCATCGCCGGCTGGCAGCAAGCGGCCGCCGATCAGCTGGAAACCGTTCGCGGTCAGATCCGGCGCCACCAGCTTCAAGCCGACGCGGTTGGACAGCCAGGTCTGCAGATGATCCTTGTCGCTGGCCGGCACTTCGACCGCATGCCGCTTTTCGGCGGCGTAGATGACATGGGCGGCGATCGCCTGCTCGGCAAGCTGGTCCTCGGCCGGATCTTCCTGGCCGATCCTGTCAATGCCGGCAAAATAGCCACCCAGACCGCCAACGGCGAGCATTGCCGCGGCAGCAGCCGCGAGCCACCAGCGCGAGCGTGATGCCGCAACCCTGAACGGCGCCTCGCCAAGCACGACCTTCTGCAGCCGCGCCGGCACCGGTTCATCAAGCACACCGGCAAAGGCGGCGCGCAATGCGGCCCGGTCGGCGGTATAGCGGATGCTCCTGGCCTTCATTTCAGGGTTCGCGTCGAGCCAGGCGTCATAGGCCACGCGCTCGTCGCCGGGCAGCTCACCATCGAGCGCCATGTGGATGTCACGTTCGGAAAAATCGCGGCGGATCATTTCTCGACGATCCTTATGGCGCGGCGGCGCGCGGTGTCATCGAGCAGGCCGCGCAATTCCTCACGCCCGCGCGCGATGCGCGACATCAGCGTGCCCGCCGGAACGCCAAGGATATTGGCGGCCTCGGCATAGGAAAACCCTTCGATGGCGACCATGACAAGAGCTGCACGGCGATCGGGGCTGATCGCCTGCAAGGCGTCGATGATCTCGCGCGAGGCGATGCTCTCCACCTGTTCGGCGGGCTGGGCAAGCGCCTCGCCGGCCTCCAGGGGCAGCATCGCGGCTTCGCCGCGCCGGTTCACCTTGCGCATCTGGTCGATGAACAAATGATGCATGATCGTAAACAGCCACCTCCGGGGGCTTTCTCCTGTCTGCCAGTTGTCGAGCCGGACGAGTGCCCGCTCGAGACAGTCCTGAACAAGGTCGTCGGCAGCATCGCGGTCGCGCAAAAGCGAGCGTGCGTAGCGGCGCAGGCGCGGTATTTCGCCAAGGATTGCTGCCTTCTTTTCGTTCATGACCGCTGGTTCTGAGGTCGCCTTTGTTGATCCCAATTCAACGCGCCTTCCCGGCGCGGCGCAAGCGGCCAGCGCGAAGCGGTCCGCCGCCCCGGTCACCCAAGCAATGAGATAACGTGGCGGACAGCCGTTTTATTCCCGCCCAAAGTGAAATCCTGGTGTCATGGCTCGCCAGCCGGCGCCTTCTCCCTCGCTGCCTGCGTCAGCAGCCGCTGATAGAACAGGCCGATGCCGATCAGCACGGCGCCGAGGCCGATGAAGGACAGCGCCCGCAGGACGCCTTGCAGTTCCGACATGTCGAAGAGAAACACCTTCAGCACGGCAATCGCGATCAGCGCGGCGGACGCGATGCGCAGCACCTGCGACTTCAGCCAGACACCCGCGGTTAGCAGCACCACGCCAATGACCAGCCAGAGTGCGGAATAGGTGTAGGTTTCCAACTGGCCAAGGCCGCTCCAGAGGCCAATGAATTCGCCCTTGAAGATGCGCCTCACGGTCAGCGTGGCGTAGGCGAAGGCAAGCAAGGCAGCGACCAGCGCCAACATGGCCGAATACCACCTTGGCCGCTTGCCTCGCACATACAGCGCCAGCCCGCCAGCGGCGATCGCCGGCAAGAGATAGGCAAGGAACAGCAGGTTGAAGACCGGGATCTGGCCGGTCGATTCGTCCGTGAACAGCGGGTTCAGCACGACGAAGTGTCGGATGACAATGAAAGCGACCGAAAGAACACCCGCCGCCATGGAGCCATAGCGCAGCACCGAACTCGGTGAACGCATGTCGATGGCGACCAGGATGCCGCCGGCGCCGATGGCAATCAGCGTGTAAATCGCCTGCTCGGCCAGTGTCACCGTGTCGGTGTTGATGACGCCGCCATGCATGGCATGGCGCACCAGCATGGCGAGCGTCAGCAGCGCAAACAGCGCTGTCGCCGCCTCCATGACAAGACGCGGCCGGCCATTGGTGGTGCGGGCGAGCTGCCAGGCGGCAAAGCCGAAGGCAAGTGCCGGCACGCCATAACCGGGCAGCAGCCAGTTGAAGACCGGCGTCGTCGACAGTAACTCGGCGCCAACGATTGTCGGGTCGAAGGCGACGCGGCCAAGCACCGCGATCACCGCGCCGACAGAGATCCAGCCAAGCACGGGATAGCCACGCCAGCGCGTAGCCAGCGCCGGCACGATGGCGGAGGCACCGAGCAGAATGGTGGTCCAGCCGGATCCGAAGGCCATGTGCAGCATCAACAGGCCGGCGATGGCCGCGCCACCGAGTGCAAAGGATGTCGCCACCCTGCCCTGCAATGGCGGTTCTTCGCCTCGTGCGATCCATTCGCCACCGACCGCGAAAACCACGACGAGAAGGGCTGCGACCGCCGCATAGGCAAGGTCGCGGTCGAGGTTGCCGTAGGTGAGCCACAGCGCCAGCAGGATGATCAGTGGGGCGCCAACGCCCCATGCCGCCCAAGAGGCGGCGCGGATTTGCGCCGAAGCCGCGAAGCGGCGCGCGGACCAGAATCCGGCGCCAATGAAAACCAAGGCGAGGCCAATGCCGATACGCAACGTCAGGGCATTGCCTGCCGTCACGGGCAGCCCGTCAAAGCCGACATTGCCTCGCGCAAAATCGGAGCCGATGTTGGTAGGCGGAATGATGCCCAGATGGATCAGCACGGTCACCAGTCCAGCAGCGTGCAGCAGCGGCAGGGCACGCGGCCGATAGGCCGCAACAGCGACAAGAGCAGCAAGGACCACGGCACCCGGCAAGGCATCCCCGGCGGCGACAAGTGTCGTATCGACCGACAGGCCCAGAGCCGAAAACGCGACAAAAGCTCCCGGCACGATCGATGGCCAATCGAAGCCCTTTTTCCCCGGTTCCGCGTCGCCGCCACGATGGCCGAGCCAGACAAAGGCGAGCGCTCCCAGCGTGACCGCGTCGATGAAGAGAATGATGGAGAGGTTCGCGGCCGGTGCATCGCTCATGTAGAGGATCGTCCAGATGCCGGTGCCGGCAAAGGCTGCCGCCATCAGGAAGGTCCAGTCGCGCATGCGGGCAATGACACTGGTGGCGATCAGCACGACTGCGAGATAGCCGAACAACGCCCAGAAATTGGGCGTCTGCGAGCTGATGAGCGCCGGTGTCACCAGGGCGCCCAGCAAGCCGATGCCGGCCAGCGCCAGGCCATGGACAAGGCTTGCGGCAATGGTGGCAATGCCGATGATGCCGAGCAGCACAAAGGCGAATGTCGGGCCGATGAAGCCGTAGACCCCATAAGCCGCATAGACCGTGCCGAACAGGATGAAGGCGCCGGCGGCTGTCAGGATGGCCGGAATGTAGGCGCCGGCGGCACCCTGGACCGGTACTTTGAAGCCGGTGCGACGGATGAACTCGCCGCCAGCGACCAGAACCAGACCGAGCACAGCGGCCATTGAAAGCCGTACACCGGGGCCGAAAATGCCGGCCTCGATGGTGTAGCGAATCAGGAAGAGGCCGCCCATTGCAAGCGCGATGCCACCAACCCAGACCGCCCAGCGGGTGCCGAGAGCGGTCTCGATGTCAGGTTTCCTGGCGGCTTTCGCCGGTTCGGAAATTGGCGGGATGGATCCGGCCGTTGCCGCTGTGGTTTCGCCGGCGCTCCACGGGCCAGATGCTGCTTGGCTGGGCTCAACCACGGCCGGCGCTTCAGCAACGGTCACCGACATTGCCGCGGCCGCTGATTGCGCCACAGGCTCCGTGGCAACAGGAGTGGCCTCATTGGTTACAGCTGGGGCATCCAGGCTGGTCGTCTCCAGCACCGCCAGTTCGGATGGTTTGACCACAGGCAGCACCTCCTGGGCACTTGAGAGCACAAGACTGCGCAGCGCGCCAAGCTCGCGCTCGATCAGGCCGATGCGGCTCTGCTGGCGAGATATGATGACGAACAGCGCGATGATCGCGACAAGGCCGATCAGGCTTTCAAACATGGCGGTTCCCCCAAACCAGGCCGGTCTTCACTGACAATCAATTATGGCCGACAGACGGCTAAGCAATTCAAGTGCGGCCGATGGCCGGGCAAATCAACGCTCGGCCAGGTTGGCGGCCGGAAAGATCGAACATGTTTCGGTGCCGAAAGCCAGCAGTTTGCCATTGGCATCCTTGAGTGTCGCCTCCGACACCGCCAAAGTCCGGCCCTTGTGGATCACTTTGCCTTCGCACACCACCTCGCCGGTTTTCGGCTTGATCGGCCGCGTCAGGTTCACCTTGAACTCCGCCGTCGTGTAAGCCTCGCCCTTTTTCAACAATGTCTGCACGGAACAGCCCAGGGCTGAGTCCAGCAATGTCGCCGCCCAGCCGCCATGTACGCTGCCCAGCGGGTTGAGATGACGCTCGTTTGGCACACCGCGAAAAAACAGCGCGGCCCTCGGAGACTTCGGTCAGCGCGAAATTGAGCTGGAAGGAGATCGGCGGCGCCGGATATTTGCCGTCGATGATGCGCTGGAGAAGTTCGATCCCGCTGTATCGCAATATGTCTTCGTGCGGGATGGTGCCAAGGCCGAGCGGCGAGACCCGGCCTGGGTAGATTTCCACTTCGCTCATGCAGCGTTTTCTCCGGTGATAACCTTGCGCGCCGCGTGGTGCTTGCGCAATGCCGCGAGGAAACCGGTCCGCGCGCCAGGCTCCTCGATACCGCGCGGCTCATAGACGTGGCGAGCGAAGAAGAACCCGCTCAGCCGGAAGGCATCCTCGATCGCGGCTGGGTCGGCGCGCAGGCCGGAACCGCGCTGGAGGAAGGCTGGCAGTGCCAACATCTTGTCATGCCAAGGCGCGCCGGCTTCACGCGATACGGCGCGGCCCGATTTTGGCGAGACATAGGCAAGATCCTGCCGCACGCCGGTCGCGGCGCATTGGCTGAGATCTAGACCGAAGCCGAGTTCGTCCAGCACCAGCAGTTCGAAGCGCGCCACCAACTCGCCGGCCGCATCGGCATCGTCGAGATGGACGATCATCACGCCAAGTGTCTCGTAGAGCCCTTGATGGGCGTCGCGTTCCGGCAGCAGGCGCAAGTGTGCCGCCATGGTCTGGAGGCCGTATACGGCGACCGCGCTGTCCATCAGCCGGGCGGCATTCATCTCGATGGCCTCAGCCTGGAAGGTGCCGAGATGCTCGTCAAGCCGTGCCCGCCACAACAGGTCGACACGGTTGCCTGGCTGGAGGACGGGCTGCTGCTTGCGCGAGCGGCCGCCGCGCACGAGGCCGAGATGGCGCCCATGCGCGCGCGTCATCACCTCGAGAATGGCGCTGGTTTCGCCATGCTTGCGGGTGCCGAGAATGATTCCCTCGTCGCGCCACTCCATGGCGAAAGCTTTTCACCGGTTGGGTGGCGAAATCAAGATGACGTGTTGGTGTACCTGACACCATCGTGCGGAGGTGGCCTTGTCAAAGAAGGTTACCCGTAGCGGCGTATCAAAAGGTGAGCTTGTGGTCCGCTATGCCCCAAATTGCGATGAGGCCCGACGCTCCGGACGGAACGGCGGGCCATGGTCGCAGGCCATTCTTGGAGGTCAGGTCCACGCGGAAGCGATAGCGAGGCCGCATGTCAATTGAACGACAGCCTCTGGCGAGCACGATCATCATCGAGCGCGACGCATTTGACCTGATTGAAGGGTCGGCGAGAGCGTTTCATAGTCTGGAAGGTGAAATCAAGCCAGGTCGCCTGCACGGTCGCCGGCCTGTCTGGAAAATCGACCGACAAAAAACGCCCGCAGCACTGGTGCCGCGGGCGGTCGATAAGATCGGCTGATCTGTTAGAACGAGCGCTGGAAGCGGAGAATGCCGCCGAGGTTGCTCTTCTTGGTCGCGCCGGCCCACAAGGAGTTGGCCGGGGTATCATTGCCGACGTTCTGGTAGTCGACTTCAGCCGTGACCGTAAAGCCGGGCACAACGGTATAGGCAATGTTCGCGGCGACGCCGAGGTTCTTCCAGTCGTCATAGGAAACCTGGGCATTGAAGGACGTCTTGGCGTTGATCTTGTAGGTGCCGCCGCCCCAGATTGCCCAGTTGCCGCCCCACTGCTTGTAGAAGCCACGGCCCTTCGCGTTGATTGCATTGGTCGGGTCGGTGAGGTTGTCATCGGTGCCGTAGCCGCCCATGACGAACAGCGAGAATTCCTTGGTGACGTTGACGTCCACACGAACCTTGCCGGCCACTTCTTCGTAATTGCTGTCATAGGCGACAACACCGGTGATCGCGCCCCAATCGGCCTTGTACTTCAAGCCGCCGACGACGTGGGGAACATAGCTGTCGATGGTACCGAGCTTGCCGGCGCCTTCTTCGAGCGAGACCAGGCCCGAGAAGCCGTTGCCTGCGTCGAAGTAGTACTGAACGACGTTGCTCTCCTGCCCGCCATAAGGCACGATCGTGTCCTGGATGACGTTGCCGGCATAGCCGATGAATGTATCGAACGCCGTATCGTCCTTACCGACGCGCAGGCCACCAAGCTGAATCCAGGCAAAACGCAGCGAGAGCGACTTGTTACGGCCCTGCCAGTCGTCGGCGTTGGTTGCACCTTGATTGAGATAGTCGCCGCTGCTGTTGCCGTAATTGAAGCGGGTCTCGGTGTAGGTCTTCAGGGTACCGAGTTCGGTTTCCTGGCCGGTCCAGGTCTTCAGCGTGAAGCGTGTGTTCTTGTAGAAGGTCGAATGGGTGTTGCCGTCCTGATGGTCCGGGACATGATTGACACCATCGAGCGAGCCGACGTCGCCAGCGCCGATGTCGTAACGGACATAGCCGCCGATGCGCAGGCAGGTCTCGGTGCCGGGAATGTAGAAGTAGCCAGCGCCATAGACGTCGCAGATCTTGACGTATTCGGCCGGTTCCGGTTCGGCGACGACGACAGCGTCCGCGGCGCGCGCGCCGGAGACTGCGATCAAAGCCGCAGCTGAGCCGAGAAGAAGGCTCTTGATGTTCATTTTCTGACCTCTCCAGTCAAAGTTAAAAATGGCTTCGGATTTTGTGGTTGGCGGCAACATTTCCCGCCTCACCCCCACAATGAAAAAGGCTCGCACCGCTCGCCCCTTTCGGCCCGGAACATACTCATCGATCGTCCGCCTTCAATGACGATTCCTGAAATAATCCATATTTCGAACACAGATTAAATTCGTGTTGCACAAATAACACTCGGATTGTTCGGCACATTGTACAATTGGCACAATCGGCACGGTGTCATATTTATGTTACAAACGCCATCTATATTTAATGTTAATCAACATACAACTATCTTATAATCCACACCATTCAATACTTTTAAAATTTCATTCCTTTTACATCTATATATGTCGGAATTTTCCGCCACTAACGCAGGCATTTGCCACCACTTCATCGGCGAAAATACGCTGACACGATTCAACATGCAGGGACCTTCGGCGGATGGGTCGCCGGCAGAAGGCGGTTTTTGCCAAGCCAGCCGAAACTCGCGCAGGCGGCCGAGCGTTACTGGCCTGACTCGAACAACATCCAATCAAGACGATCTTCCATGACGCCTCTCGCCATCCTTGCCGTCCTCGCCGTCGCGCTGTCGCTCGCCATGACAGGCGCCTGGGCGATCGCGCTTCGCTCCGGGAAATCTGGATGGGTGGATGCAACATGGTCGTTGGCAGTGGGCGCCGCCGGTGTCGCGGCATCGCTGATTCCCTTCGGCGCGCTTTCGCAGCCAACGACGCGGCAGATGATCGTCGCGGGTCTTGCTGCGCTCTGGTCGCTACGCCTCGGCCTGCACATCGTCGCCCGCACGAGGAAGGGTGGTGATGACCCCCGCTATGCGCAGTTGCGAAAGGACTGGGCCGGGGATTTTCCCCGACGCCTGTTCTGGTTCCTGCAGATTCAGGCGGCTTGCGCCTTCCTGCTGGTGCTTGCCATCGCCGCCGCAGCCCACAACCCGGCGCCTGGGCTTCGCCTCGGCGATTGGCTGGGTATGGCAATCCTGATCGTCGCTGTTGGTGGCGAAGCACTGGCCGATCGTCAATTGACGGGCTTCCGTGCTGACCCTGCCAACAAGGGGCGGGTCTGCGATGTCGGCCTCTGGGGATATTCGCGTCATCCGAATTACTTCTTCGAATGGCTGGGCTGGCTCGCCTACACGGCGATCGCCATCGACCTCAGCGGCGTCTACCCTTGGGGCTGGGTAGCACTTTGCGGACCAGCGTTCATGTACTGGCTGCTGGTGCATGTCTCCGGCATACCGCCGCTGGAGGCGCATATGCTGCAATCGCGTGGTGAAGCCTTTCGCGCCTATCAGCGCCGCATCAATGCCTTCTGGCCCGGCCCGCCACTGCAGCCATCGTCTCTCGAAAGCCCGGGGAGCTAAATCTCATGAACCTGATCGCCTCAGCCATAACCACGGTCGAACGCACACCATTCCCGGATCCGGTAACCCGATACGGCATCCAGTTTCTCGTCGGCCGTACGCGCCGGCGCCTGTCCACGGGCTCAATGGCCACCGACAGCGATTTCGCCCGCGCCATGGCGGAGCATCCGATCGCCACCCATGTCGAGGCCGCCAATGAGCAGCACTACGAACTGCCGCCGGCCTTTTTCGGTCTGGCGCTCGGACCACGCCGCAAATATTCGAGCTGCCTCTATGACAACGGCGCCGAAACGCTTGAGCAGGCCGAGGTGCGGGCGCTGGAGGAGACCATTGCCCATGCCGATCTGGCCGACGGCCAGCGCATCCTCGAACTCGGCTGCGGCTGGGGTTCGCTGACCTTGTTCATGGCCGAGCGTTTTCCGTCCGCCAAAATCATCGCCGTTTCCAATTCAGCACCGCAGCGCCGCTATATCGAAGAGCAGGCCAGAATGCGGAAACTGGCCAATGTCCAGATCATCACCGCCGACATGAACGACTTCAGCCCGGAAGGCGTGTTCGACCGGGTGGTCTCGGTCGAGATGTTCGAACATATGTCGAACTGGAAGGCGCTGCTGGGGCGGGTCAAGGGCTGGATCGCGCCGCACGGCAAGCTGTTCCTGCATGTATTCACCCACAAACAGGGCTGCTACCGATTCGACCATGCCGACAAGAGCGACTGGATTGCCAACCATTTCTTCACCGGCGGCGTCATGCCAAGCCATGGCTTGATCCGGCGCTTCCCCGAGATTTTCGAAGTCGAGCAGGAATGGCGCTGGAGCGGCAAGCACTACGAACGAACCGCGAATGACTGGCTTGCCAATTTCGACGCCAATCTACCGGAAATCGACCGTATCCTGACGGATGTCTACGGCAAGGATGCCGCTTTGTGGCGCCGGCGCTGGCGGCTGTTCTTCCTGGCAACCGCTGGGCTGTTCGGCCACGCCAACGGCGAGGAATGGGGCGTCAGCCA
The DNA here is from genome assembly GCF_015500075.1 of Mesorhizobium sp. INR15. Classification (NCBI taxonomy): domain Bacteria; kingdom Pseudomonadati; phylum Pseudomonadota; class Alphaproteobacteria; order Hyphomicrobiales; family Phyllobacteriaceae; genus Mesorhizobium; species Mesorhizobium sp. INR15. The sequence goes on from NZ_CP045496.1 coordinate 5,484,073, forward strand.
TTATCGGCTGCGCCCGGCCACGGACAGCCAGAGTTGAGCCTTTCATCGCTCTGGCTGTCGATAAAGAACTACGCCGCGCATGACGATCCGCTGGTAGCCACTGCCAACCTGATCGCGCTGGTGGTTGTCTCCAACCAGCCCTTCTATCCGCTTTATCTCTATTGGCTGGTCGGGCCTGATATCGCGCCGTCATACTGGCTGTTCCTGTCGACGCCATTCTTCGCCGCCGTGCCAGCGGTGGCGCGATTGAACACGATTGCCGGCCGCGCGCTGCTGCCCGTGGCTGGTATCGCCAACACGATGCTGAGCGCGAAGGTGTTCGGCACCGCGTCGGGCGTCGAGATGTTTCTCATCCCTTGCGTGTTGATCGGCCTTGTGGTGTTCAGGCCCAACCAGAAACTGATCGGCCTGACCATTGCCGGCCTTGCCTTCCTTGTGTTCGCCTTGCTGCACGGGCGCTACGGCGCACCGATGCATGTCTACACGCCCGAGGAATATGCAAGTTTCGTCAAGCTCAATGCGACAAGTGTTGGCACGCTCACCGCCTTTGTCGGGCTGTTGGTGGCCGGCCTGATCGACGGCAGAAAATAGCTATGCGACGCGCGCAAAATGCCTGGCGATGAGAAAGCCGATCGTCGCAGCGGTGGCTGACAGGACCGTTCCCCAGCACAGGTCGGCAATGGTGATCTGCACCGGCCAGTTCTTCAGCGTCGCCTGGTTGGTGAGGTCATAGGTGGCGTAGGCAACGAAGCCGAAAACGGCGCCATTCATGGTTGCGGTCATCGCACTGCCGGTGCCGAAAGCCGGCTGAATGGCGAAATAGACGATCCCGGCGATGTAGATGAGGTAGAACAGGATGGCCGGAGTGAGGTTGAAGCCATCGACCAGCATGTCACCCAGAAGCGGCCGATAGAGCCGGCTCGCCGTCAGCGTCAGCCAAATTGAATCGATGCCAAGGAAGACCAGCGCCGTCGCCAGATAGGCCACTCCGTAAGTTCTCAACAAATGACTCTCCTGCGTTGGGCTTTGCCGTCCGCAGCAAGAACGGCCGGGATGCAGTTACAGTTTCGAGCGTCAGCACGAGACGTTCCGTAAAAAGGCAGGAAAGCGTTCGAAAAAGCGGTCTCTCCCCGAAACTCCAGGCGGATGAGCTGCGTATTTGCCTCTGTATTGGCGGCGAGGTCGGCATGAAAGTAAAGAAGATTGGGCTGGGGCTCAGTGTGCTCTGGCTGGCCGGAGCCGCTGTCGCTGCATCGCAACCGGACCCGAGCGGCACCTGGATGCGTGGCGACGGCAATGCGAAGGTGCGCATCGCCCCTTGCGGCGCCGACATCTGCGCCACCAATCTCTGGATCAAGGACACCAGCCGCGGCGAAAATGTCGGCGACAAACTGGTGATGACCGTCACGCCGAAATCCGCCGACACGCTTGCCGGCAAGGCCTTCGACCCGAAGCGCAACCTGACCTATTCGATCCAGGTCAAGGTGAGGAAAGCCAGCCTCGTCACGCGCGGGTGTGTGGTCGGCGGGCTGGTCTGCAAGAATGTGAACTGGTCGCGCGCGCAATAGATCGCTAGCGCCTGGGCGCTTTCAGCGCGGAAATTCGAGACCCATCTCGCGATAACGCTCCGGGTCATCGCCCCAGTTTTCGCGCACCTTGACGAACAGGAAGAGGTGCACTTTCTGCTCGAGAATGCCTGCTATCTCCATCCGCGCGGACTGGCCTATGGCGCGGATCGTCTCGCCCTTGTGGCCAAGCACGATCTTCTTCTGGCTGTCGCGCTCGACATAGATGGTCTGGTCGATACGGACCGAGCCATCCGGCTTCTCTTCCCATTTCTCTGTCTCGATATGGGAGGAATAAGGCAGTTCCTGATGCAGCCGCAGATAGAGCTTTTCGCGCGTGATCTCGGCCGCGAGCTGGCGCATGGGCAAATCGGAAATCTGGTCCTCGGGATAGTACCAGGGACCCGCGGGCAGCGCCTCGGCCAGATAGTCGAGCAGATCCTTGCAGCCGGAGCCGGTCAGCGCCGAGACCATGAACGTGCGCTTGAACGGCACTCTTTCATTCGCTGCCGCGGACAAGGCCAGCAAAGCCTCATGCTTGACCCGGTCGACCTTGTTGAGGATCAGCACCATCGGCTGGCGCACATCCTTCAGCCGCTCGAGAATGGCGTCGGCATCCCCCCTGATGCCGCGCTCGGCGTCGATCAGAAGCAGCACGATATCGGCATCCTTGGCGCCGCCCCAGGCGGTCGTTACCATGGCGGTGTCCAGCCGGCGCTTCGGCTTGAAAATGCCCGGTGTGTCGACGAAGACGATTTGGGCATTCTCGTGCGTGGCGATGCCGCGCACGATGGCGCGGGTCGTCTGCACCTTGTGGGTAACGATCGAAACCTTGGCGCCGACAAGCTGGTTGACCAGCGTTGACTTGCCGGCATTGGGCGCACCGATCAGCGCAACGAAGCCGGAGTGGGTGGGCGCAGGCGTCGCCGCAACAGCATCTTCAGTGGCGGTCATGCCGCGCATCCTTCCAATAATTTCAATCAAAGCACTATGTTTGGCGGCAATCTATAGCGTTTCTGGAGATGGTGCGCTGTCCCAGACGCCTTCGCGCAGCAGAAAAGCCGATGCCGCAGCTTCTTCGGCGGCCCTGCGGGAGCCGCCGGTGCCGATCGACGGCGCGAAACCGTTCACCTGTACCGCAACCGTGAAGACCGGCTGATGGTCTGGCCCTTCGCGTTTCTCAATGACATATTCCGGTCTGCTCTCGCTGGATTTGGCGATCCATTCCTGCAACTCGGACTTGGGGTTGCGCGGCTTGGTCACGACCATGCGCGAGCGCGGCTCCCAGTAACGAAGGATGAACTGCCGTGCCGCTTCGATGCCGCCGTCGACATAGATGGCGGCGATAAGCGCCTCCACCGCATCCGCGAGATAGCTTCCGCCAGAGCCGCGTGAGCGCGCCTTCAGGGCAGCATCGGCACGAACCAGCGTTTCCAGCTCCATCAGGACGCCGATTTCGGAGCAGGTGCGCGAATCGACCAGCGCGTTGAAACGCGGGGCGATCTCGCCTTCCGGGGCATCGGGAAATTTCTGGAAAAGCATGTCGGCAACGACCAGGCCGAGCACCCGGTCGCCAAGGAATTCGAGCCGCTCATTGTTGCTGGCGGCCTTGACGGCGCTGGAGTGGGTCAGCGCCGTTTCGAGCAGCCTCTTATCCTTGAAGGCGTAACCCGTGCTGGCCTGTACCGCATCGGCCAATGCTTCGCCGGTTGGTCGTTTCAGCGCCATCAATTGACGAAATGGAACAGGCGCGAAGCGCGCATCAGCGACGGCCACTTCCAGATTTCGAGCGGGCTTGCCTTGCCGGCGATCGAGAAGAACACAAGATTGGCGCGGCCAACCAGGTTTTCAGCCGGGACATAGCCGACGGTAAAGCGGCTGTCGGCGGAATTGTCGCGGTTGTCGCCCATCATGAAATAGTGGCCGGGCGGCACGTCGAACTCGCGGGTGTTGTCGCCAATCGAGTTCGGATTGAGGTCGAGCGTGTCATAACTGACGCCATTGGGCAGGGTTTCCCGGTAGACATCGATCGGCTGAGGCATTTCGGTGATATCGGGATTGTCGATCTGGCCGGTCTTCACCCGAGGCACGGCGACGCCGTTGATGAACAGCTGACCATCCTTCATCTGGATCTTGTCGCCCGGCAGGCCGACCACGCGCTTGATGTAGTCAATGGACGGGTCCGGCGGGAACTTGAACACCGCCACGTCACCGCGCTTCGGCTCGGAGCCCCAGATACGGCCCGAGAAAAGGTCAGGGCCGAATGGCAGCGAATACCGGGAATAGCCGTAGGACCATTTGGTAACGAACAGATAGTCGCCTTCCAGAAGTGTTGGCCGCATCGAACCAGACGGGATCGAAAAAGGCTGGAACAGCAGTGTACGAATAACCAGGGCGAGCAAAAGCGCCTGGACGATGACGCTGACGGTTTCGCCAAGCCCGCCGGATTTCTTCTCGGATTTTTCAGCCACGCTCATGTCGTCCTCGATTGTGCGTTGGATGGTATAGAGTCTCGGCGCGCGCTGGGCAACGTCAATGCCAGCCGTCAGAAGCAATCAATGTGGCGCTTCTTCGACGGGCAGCGCCTCGATGATCACAAAGGCTTGAGCAAGCGGGAAATCATCGGTGATGGTGAGGTGGATCACCGCACGATGCGTAGCCGGCAGGATTTTCTCAAGCCGCGCCAGGGCGCCGCCGGTCAGCGCCATGGTGGGCGCGCCGCTTGGCAGGTTGACGACCCCCATGTCGCGCCAGAAAACGCCCTGGGCAAGGCCGGTACCAAGCGCCTTGGCACAAGCCTCCTTGGCGGCGAAACGCTTGGCATAGGAAGCCCCGCGGGCTCTTCTGTTCTCGGAGCGGGCCTGTTCCATGTCGGTATAGATTCTCTGGATGAAGCGCTGGCCATGCCGCTCCAGCGACTTTTCAATGCGCCTGATGTCAATCAGGTCGCTGCCAATGCCGATGATCATCGCGCGGTGGAACCGACGCTCGCGCCGGGATGAGACGATTGCGCATGGCGGCTGGCGCGCTCGGCCAAGCGCTTGCGCCTCTGCTCGCGAAAGACATTCATGCCCCAGCGGGTGATGCCGTAGAACACGAGACCAAACACCAGTCCGAGCGGCACCGCGCCGATCAACATCGGTTCCAGCACGGGATGCCAGAGTTTCGCGAAGGAAAGCGTGTGCATCATCTCGCCCAGATGCGCGGGCGGACCATGTGCCGGCAGTCGATCGTGCAGGATGAGCTTGCCGGTCTCCCAGGACGCGCCCCACAACAGCGGAAAGGTCAGTGGATTACCGAAGAGAACCGCTCCGAGTGCTGCCGCGACCAGGTTGCCGGCGATCACCCAGCACAGAACGGCGGCAATGATAAAATGGAAACCTACCGGGAAGAACGACGCGAAAACCCCGGCGGCCACGCCAGCAGCCACGGCGTGCGGGGTGGCTTTCAGCCGCAGGATGCGCTTGGAAAAATATTGAAGCGAGCGCGAAAACGAGCGGCGCGGCCACAAGTAGGTGCGCACACGATCAAACAGGCCATCAGGATTGCGGCGTCGAAAAAGCACTCTGTTCCTATTCCCGGCAACTTCACGGCTCACGCGCCGGCCACTCCAGCCGGGACGCGACAGCCACATCTTGCGCTTTACGGTCACCGGAAGGCAATCGCAACGTTGATATAGCTACGTGCCGGCTGAAGAACAACCGAGAGCGGCCTACAACGAGCCGGCTCGGCTTTACATTTTGGTAAGCTGCATTCACCGCCAAATCGCGGCGGATTTAAGGAGCCACCTGCGCCGACGACGGCCAGTATTCACGGGCCTGGATCAGATTGCCTTCCGGATCGACGTCATAAGGCCACGCACGCCGACCCGCTCGAGCTCAATGGCAACGCCATTGGCCTGCAAGCCGGCTCAGACCTGTCCGAGCGGCCGATTGGCGAGCCGCATCTCAGATGTTGCGGCTGCCGGGCTTGATCGCCGGTATGGCGGCAAGTTCAGGCGGCAGACGGTCGGCCGGGTAGGCCGGGACCTCGTATTCGGCAAGCGCGATGAGCGGCACGCCAACGTGTGTCTTGCCGGCCGAACGGTCGATGATGCAGGCAGCGGCAACAACGTCGGCGCCAATCTCGCGCAGGCATTCGATTGTCTCGCGGATCGACAGGCCAGTCGTGACAATGTCTTCGACGATGACGACGCGCGCGCCCTTGGCGATCTCGAAGCGGCGCAGCCTGAACTCGCCCCCTTCCCGCTCCACCCAGATCGCCGGCACGCCGAGATGGCGCGACGTTTCATAGGCCGGAATGATGCCGCCGATCGCCGGGCCGACGACATAGTCGATTTTGCCCGGCACGGCCGCCCGTATCTTTTCCGCCAGCGCCTTGCATAGTCGCTCGGTCTTGTCGGCATGCATGAATACCCGCGCCTTTTGCAGGAAGACCGGACTGCGCAGGCCCGAGGTCAAAATGAAATGTCCTTCGAGGACAGCGCCGGCCTCGCGGAAAATACCCAGCACTTCATCGGTGTTCATGTAGCCCAGCCCCCAATAACTAGCCGTTGACGCGCCGCGCATCGCTGACGCTCGAATTGTCCTTGAGCTGCGACAGCAGCCGGTTCAAGTGCTTCAGATCCCAGACTTCCAGATCGATCAGCATCTCGGTGAAATCGGGCGCGGTCCGCACCATCGACAATGTATGAATGTTGGCGTCGTTGGAGGCAACTACCTGGGCGATATCGGCCAATGAACCCGGCGCATTGATGGCGGTAACCGAAACGCGTGCCGGAAACCGTTCCTTGGTGCGCTCGTCAATGTCCCAGCGCACGTCGATCCAGCGCTCGGGCTGATCGTCATAGGCCTGCAGCGCCGGCGACTGGATCGGATAGATTGTGATGCCAGTTCCCGGCTGCATGATGCCGACAATACGATCGCCGGGCACCGCCCCTTCCGGCGCGAAGCGCACCGGCAGATCGCCACGCACGCCGCGGATCGGCACGGCGCCGTCGCGCGGCTGGTCCTTGTCCTTGCGCGCCGCGCGGCCCGGAATCTGGAACAGCATGCCGGCGGCGTTGCGGATCTTCGACCAGCCTTCCTCACGCTTGGGTGCGGCTGTGGTGACGCGCTCATCCTTGTAGTCAGGGAATACAGCCTTCATGACGTCGCTGGAGGCGAGTTCGCCACGGCCAACGGAGGCCAGCACATCCTCGATGTCCTTGCGCGCCAGCCGGTGCAGCACCTGCTTCAGGCTCTCCTTGGTGAAGGTCTTGCCGGCGCGCTCGAAGGAGCGCTCCAGAATGCGGATGCCGAGACCTGAATATTGCTTGCGGATGGCGTTCTTGGTGGCGCGGCGGATGGCCGAGCGCGCCTTGCCGGTAACGACGACCGATTCCCACGCGGCCGGAGGCACCTGCGCCTTGGAGCGGATGATCTCGACCTCGTCGCCATTCTTCAATTCCGTCATCAGCGGCATGATGCGGCCATTGACCTTGGCGCCGACGCAAGTGTCGCCGACATCGGTATGCACCGCATAGGCGAAATCGATAGGCGTCGCGCCACGCGGCAGCGCGATCAGCATGCCCTTGGGCGTGAAGCAGAACACCTGATCCTGGAACAGTTCCAGCTTGGTGTTCTCGAGGAAGTCCTCGGGATTGTCGCCCTCGGCGAGTTGCTCGATGGTGCGCCGAAGCCAGGCATAGGCGTTGGTCTCCTTCGAGATCGCATGCGCTGCACCATTGGTCTTGCCGCCGGTGTCCTTGTAGATCGAATGCGCGGCAACGCCGTATTCGGCGATCTTGTTCATCTGCCGGGTGCGTATCTGCAGCTCGACGCGCTGACGTGACGGCCCGACAATGGTGGTGTGGATCGAACGATAATCGTTCTGCTTCGGCGTCGAGATGTAGTCCTTGAAGCGGCCTGGCACCATCGACCATGTCGTGTGGATATCGCCGAGGGCGCGATAGCAATCCTCGACGGTCTCGACAACGACGCGGAAGCCGAAAATGTCGGACAGCTGCTCGAACGACAGTGCCTTGGCTTCCATTTTGCGAAATACCGACCAGGGTTTCTTCTGGCGGCTCTTCACATCGGCCTTGAGTCCGTATTTCTCGAACAGCGCGGACAGCGCCCTCTCGATCTCGGACAACACATCCTTGTTGCGTTCGAAGATTTCGGCGAGCCGCGCGGTAACGGCGCGGTGGGCCTCCGGGTTTATGAAGCGGAAGGCAATCTCCTCCAGCTCCTCGCGCATGCCTTGCATGCCCATGCGCCCAGCCAGCGGCGCATAGATCTCCATCGTCTCCTCGGCGATGCGCAGGCGCTTGGCCTCCGGCATGTGGTCGAGGGTGCGCATGTTGTGCAGGCGGTCGGCAAGCTTGACCAGAAGCACGCGGACATCTTCCGAGATCGCCAGCAAGAGCTTGCGCAGGTTTTCCGCCTGTTCAGCTTTCTTGGAGACGAGGTCGAGCTTCTTGAGCTTGGTCAGGCCCTCGACCAGCTTGCCCATTTCAGGGCCGAACAGTTCGTCGATCTCGGCCCGCGTCGCCGTCGTGTCCTCGATCGTGTCATGCAACAGCGCAACGGCAATCGTCGCCTCGTCCATGTGCATTTCGGTCAGGATGGCGGCGACTTCGAGCGGATGCGAGAAATAGGGATCGCCGGAAGCGCGCTTCTGGTGGCCATGCTTCTGCATGGCGTAGACGTAGGCCTTGTTCAGCAACGCCTCGTTGACGTCGGGCTTGTAGCGCTGAACGCGCTCGACAAGCTCATACTGACGCATCATGGGCGCAATCTCACAGGGCTGAAATGAATCATGCGCCGCACTGTTGTACGGCGCATGTCATAGATAGCCACGAAACTGCCTACGCGAAAGTGTCGGCAGTCACTGCAAAGATCAATAATCGTCGCTCTTTTCCGGCGGCACCAGACCTTCGATGCCAGCCAGCAGATCTTCTTCGGTCATGCGATCGAAGGTGACGTTCTCCTCGGCATCGTCGGTGTCGGTCGCCGCGACAGCACCGCCGGTCTGGTCGGCGATCACCTCGCCGTCCGCTTCCGGCTCGTCGACTTCGACGTGCTTCTGCAGCGAATGGATCAGATCTTCCTTGAGATCGTCGGGCGACAAGGTCTCGTCGGCGATCTCGCGCAGCGCGACGACCGGGTTCTTATCGTTGTCGCGCGGCACGGTGATCGGCGCGCCCTGGCTGATCTGCCGGGCGCGATGACCGGCCAAAAGCACCAGTTCGAAGCGGTTGTCGACCTTGTCGATGCAATCTTCAACGGTTACGCGGGCCATGGATTGCCCCTTTCATGCGATGGATTTGATGGAAAACAGGCGCGGTCCATAACCTGAACGCCGCCAAAATACAAGCATCATGGCAATAGCCGGCTCGAACCGCGCCCGATCTGTCGTTCGACCACCGGATTCTTGATCGAAATCGATTTGCGCAGCCGCGCCGCGACTGTCGATCACAATTGCTTGCGATGGGCAACTCACCCTTGGATTGCCGCAAAACTGGCGTTATTCCGAATGGTGGATGGCAGTCGGCTTATTTCGAAACCCGACGGATAGTTACGGCGTATTTAAGAGACCGCTTATTTCCAAAAAAGGATATTTCCATGTTTGACCCTCGTGAAAAAATCGCTCTTTTCATCGACGGCGCCAATCTTTACGCCACCTCTCGCGCGCTCGGTTTCGATATCGACTACCGCAAGCTGCTGTCGAGCTTCCAGAAGCGCGGCTATCTCCTGCGCGCCTACTACTACACCGCTCTGGTCGAGGATCAGGAATATTCCTCGATCCGTCCGCTGATCGACTGGCTCGACTACAACGGCTTCAAGGTCGTGACAAAACCGGCCAAGGAGTTCACCGACTCGACCGGCCGCCGCAAGATCAAGGGCAATATGGACATTGAACTCACCGTCGATGCGCTCGAGCTCGCCGATGTTGTCGATCACTATGTCATATTCTCCGGCGACGGCGATTTCCGCACATTGGTCGAGGCGCTGCAGCGGCGTGGACGCAAGGTCTCGATCGTCTCCACCATGGCCTCCCAGCCGCCGATGATTTCCGACGACCTGCGACGCCAGGCCGACCATTTCATCGACCTTGTGACGCTCAAGAACGAAGTCGGCCGCGACCCGTCCGAGAGGCCCGTGCGCCGTCCCGAGCCCGCCGAGGTCGAAGAAGACGACTACTGAGGCGGCGACCTTGGTTACTGCCATTGCCACCGCGTCCGAACCCGATCGCGACTGCCCGCTCTGTCCGCGGCTGCACGGCTTCATTGCCGATTGGCGGCAGCGCGAACCGTCATGGTTCAATGCGCCGGTGCCGACTTTCCTGCCGCCTGAGGGCCAAGATACGGTTCAGTTGCTGATCGTCGGGCTGGCGCCAGGCCTGCGCGGCGCGAACCGCACCGGGCGCCCGTTCACCGGCGACTATGCCGGCGACCTGCTCTACAGCACAATGATTTCGCACGGTCTTGCGCGCGGTGAGTTCAAGGCGAGGCCCGATGATGGGCTGGAGCTTGTCGGCACCGCGATCACCAACGCGGTTCGCTGCGTGCCGCCGGAGAACAAGCCGGTGGGTGCGGAAATTTCCACCTGCCGCACATTCCTTGTGCCAACGATTGCACGGTTTCCCAAGCTGCGCGCCGTGCTGGCGCTGGGGTCGATCGCCCACCAATCGACCGTCCGCGCGCTCGGCAAGCGCGTTGCCGCCTATCCGTTCAAGCATGGCGGACAGTTGCCTGCCGACGGGATCACGCTGTTTTCCAGCTATCATTGTTCACGTTACAACACCAACACGGGCGTGTTGACCGAAGCAATGTTCGTCAACGTCTTCAGCGAGATAGCTGCCTTCCTGAAAGGCTGAAAGCAGCACTGGCGTCTCAGGCGGCAGCGCCACGGCCAGCGGGTCAGAAGCCCTCCAGCACAATCTTACCCTTGGCCTTGCCGGTCTCGATCAGCGCGTGGGCTCGCTTCAGGTTTGCAGCGTTGATACGACCCATCGTCTCGCCCAAAGTCGTGCGGATGGTTCCGGCATCGACGAGTCGTGCCAATTCGTTGAGATGCTCGCCCTGCGCGGCCATGTCCTGCGTCTCGAACATCGAGCGCGTGAACATGAACTCCCAGTGCACTGATACACTCTTGCGCTTGAACGGATTGATGTCGAGCGACTGGGGATCGTCGATCAGGCTGAAGCGGCCTTGCGGCGCGATCAATTCGGCGATTTCGGCCAGATGCTGGTCGGTGTTGGTGGTGGAGAAGACAAAGGCTGGTGCGCCGGCGCCCAGTGCGGCGACCTCGGCAGCGAGCGGCCTGGAATGATCAATGACGTAATGCGCGCCGAGGCCGAGCGCCCATTCTCGTGTCTCGGGTCTTGATGCGGTGGCGATCACCTTGAGATCGGTCAGTTGCCGCGCAAGCTGCACCGCGATCGAGCCGACGCCGCCAGCGCCCCCAACGATCAGGATGGCTCGCGCCGCACCTGCGACGGCCTTGTTCACGTCGAGGCGGTCAAACAGGGCCTCCCAGGCGGTGATCGCCGTCAACGGTAGGGCGGCGGCTTGCGCAAAGCCAATTGAGCCGGGTTTGCGGCCCACCAGGCGCTCGTCGACAACATGGAACTCGGCGTTGGTGCCCTGCGGTGCCAAAGCCCCCGAATAGAAAACATCGTCACCGGCCTTGAACAGGGTCGCGTCCGGTCCGGCCGTGACGACCTGGCCGGCGGCATCCCAGCCGAGCACGCGCCATGCACCGGCTTCGGGGCTGGCGTTGCGCCGCACCTTGGTATCGACAGGATTGACCGAGATCGCCTTGATCTCGACCAACAGCTGACGGCCCTTCGGTTCGGGCTTGGGCAAGTCGATGTCGACAAGCGATGCCTCATCGGTGATGGGAGCTGGGATTTGGTAGCCAACGGCGCGCATTTTGATCTCCGTGATTGCTGTTCAGCACGATCAGGAGCAGAGATGCGAATTATGTGCGGTAAGCGCAAGAATGCACATATAAAGCACATAGTGTCGAAAAGGATACCGTCGTGCCGCGCATCCGCCACGATCGATTTGATTGCAGCCCGGGCTGCACCGTGGAGGGAACACTCCGCTACATCGACGGAAAGTGGAAAGGCGTCGTGCTCTACCATCTGTTCGAGGGCACGCTGCGCTTCAACGAGATCCGCCGGCGCATTCCAAACTGCACGCAGCGCATGCTGACCAACCAGCTCCGCGAGCTGGAGGCCGACGGGCTGATTGCCCGCAAGATCTATGCAGAGGTGCCGCCGAAGGTTGAGTACAGCCTGACGCCGCGCGGCAGGAGCCTTGAGCCGGTGATTACAGCGCTGAAGGCCTGGGGCGATGCCAATGTGGCGCTCGCACCGGAGGTTTCCCAAGCCGCCGCATAGGTGGTGCCGCGAGCGCCTGAGGCGTCAAGGAGATGGCAGCGCTTCGGAAACTGGTGAGGCCTGATATAGCGATGCCAAGACACCAGCCCCACCCTGCAGGACATTCAGATCGACATCGCCGCTGATGCCGTCGACATGGCCCCTGTTGTGATACTGCCAATAGACCCAATCATCTCGATCCGGCTGCAGCACCAGCGAGCGGCGCCAGAGCGGGCGAACAGCAATCCGCCCGGAATAGGCATCCGCGGCCTCATCAGTCAGATAGACGATCGCCGGCTTGCCAAACATCGCCTCGACCGGCCCGAGAAACGCCTGTAGCTCGGCATTCAGCTGCTCGGATGTCGGCCGTTGCGGGCAGTTGCCGCCGAACTCGATATCGACAACCGGTGGCAGCAAGGGCTGATCGTGCGGCACCACCGAAATGAAGTTGCGCGCCTGATCGGCGCCAGGCCGGCAGAAAGTGAAGAAGTGATAGGCGCCGACGGCGAGACCAGCGGCACGGGCTTCCTGGAGATTGCTGGCGAAGGCATCGTCGACATGGTCGCCGCCCTCGGTTGCCTTGATGACGGCAAAAGCGACATCGTCGGCGGCAACGCGGCGCCAGTCGATCCGGCCCTGGTGATGGGAAACATCGATACCCCGGATCGGATATCTGTCGCGATCAGGCGAAAACGTCCGGAAGTAGTGGAAGCCGCCGGCAGCGGCGAGGCCGGCAACAACCAGACTTGCGGCGCCCCAAAGAACGATCCGGTTCTTCAAACAGCAATCTCCAACCGGCCTTCACGCGCTGTCATCACCAGGAATAGCAACCTGATGTTACCCGCGTTCTTTCAGCAGGCGGCCCTTTTCGCGGGACCAGTCACGCTGCTTCTCGGTCTCGCGCTTGTCGTGCAGCTTCTTGCCACGACCGACAGCCAGTAGCAGTTTGGCCCTGCCCTGATCGTTGAAATAGATCTTGAGGGGCACCAGCGTCATGCCCTCACGGTCGACGCTTTGCGACAGTTTCGCCATCTCGCGCTTGTTGAGCAGGAGTTTACGGCGGCGGCGGGGCTCGTGGTTGAAACGGTTGGCCTGCAGATATTCCGGCAGATAGGAATTGATCAGCCAGATCTCGCCGCCTTCGACCGAGGCATAGCTGTCCTGGATATTGGCCTGGCCCTGGCGCAGCGACTTCACCTCGGTGCCGGTCAGCACCAGGCCGGCCTCGACCGTGTCGAGCACCTCATAGGAAAACCGCGCCTTGCGGTTCTCCGAGACGGTCTTGTTGTTGGGATCGGCTTTTCTGACCTGGTTCATGATGTGGAGAGGTGGCGCCTCATCCCTAATTAATCAAGCCGGCGTGCTTCATAGCCGCATCGATCTTGGCTGCGGTCGATTCCTCGATCGTGACGAGCGGCGAACGCAGCACGTTCTCGACCTTGCCGAGCTTCGACAACGCATATTTCGCGCCGGAGACGCCAGGCTCGATGAAGATGGCCTTGTGCAGCGGCAGGAGCCGGTCCTGCAGTTCCAGCGCCTTGGCGTTGTCGCCGGCAAGTGTCGCGTCCTGGAATTCGGCACAAAGCCGCGGCGCGACATTCGATGTCACCGAGATGCAGCCGACGCCGCCATGCGCATTGAAGCCGAGCGCCGAGGCATCCTCGCCCGAGAGCTGGATAAAATCCTTGCCGCATGTCGCGCGCTGCTCTGACACCCGCTCGACCTTGCCGGTGGCATCCTTCACGCCGACGATGTTCTTGAAGTCGTGCGCTAGCCGGCCCATCGTTTCCGGCATCATGTCGATCACCGAGCGCGGTGGAATGTTGTAGATGATGATCGGCAGCTTGGTGGCGCGGGCGACAGCGGCAAAGTGCTCGTAGAGACCGCGCTGCGTCGGCCTGTTGTAGTAAGGCGTGACCACAAGTGCTGCATCCGCGCCAGCCTTCTCGGCATATTGCACGAGGCCGACAGCTTCCTCGGTGTTGTTGGAGCCGGCGCCGGCGACGACCGGAACGCGGCCATTGGCCACCTCGATGCAGACCTTGACGACATGACGGTGCTCGTCATGCGACAGCGTCGGCGACTCGCCGGTGGTGCCGACCGGAACGAGACCCGTCGTGCCTTCAGCGAGTTGCCAGGCGACAAACGTGCGAAAGGCTTTCTCGTCGAAACGCCCGCTCTTTTCGAACGGTGTCACGAGCGCAGTAAGCGAGCCTCTCAGCATATCGTCCAACTCCTTGGGACTTGTTTGTAAATGCATATCGTTGCCCCAAAACCGGTACCTGCTTTTGGGCGACATGTATCAGTGTTTTATCGTCGCGCCTTCTAGCTGAAAGCGAAGCGGCGCACCATAGTCTCGACATTGTTACGCGGCAAGCATGGCGATGGTGCCAACACGCGCAATTCGAACGGCCTCGATAACCTTTTGTTAACGGGCCCTTCACCACATCGGCCTAGGCTTACTATATGCCTGTTGGTGATCGTCAAGGACAGGAAATGACCGAAACCACGCCAACGAGGAAGCCTCAGCTTTTCGCGCTGTTCGGTGCCTTGCTGGCGCTGGTGCCAGGCATTGCGATTTGCAGCAGCGTCGACCCGCGAATGACTTCGGCCATCCCAATTGCGAGCTTGCAGGATTCCGACGCGGCGAATACCGCCGGCTCCAACAGCGTTGCGCAACTGAAGGGCGGCCTCGATGCACTGGCCGCCAACGACATCGCCGGCGCCCGCGCCGCGCGTGAGGCTTTGCCGGCCAATTCTCTCGACCGGCACATTCTGGCGTGGGCGATCGCACTGTATGGTGGCGACAAGGTACCAAGCGCCGACATCGCCGATGCCGCCAAGATGCTGCCGAACTGGCCAGGCACAATGGCTTTGCGCAAGAACAGCGAGCGCGCGCTCTACCGTGAAAACCCTACCCCGCAGACCGTGGTGCAGGCATTCAACGGCAGCCAGCCACAGACTTTCGAAGGTGTGATGAGCCTTGCCCATGCCTATGTGGCGTTGGGCAATGCCAAGGCCGCGCGCTCGGTTCTGTCGCCATTCTGGCGTACCGCATTGCTAGAGGCCAAGGACGAGACCGCGCTCATTGGCGAATTCGGCACGCTGATCCCGGCTGCTGATCACCGCTTTCGCATGGAGCGGATGTTTTATGCCGACAGGGCGAGCTCGGCACAGCGCGTCGCCGTGTTGGCGGATGCGGAACCGTTGGCGAAGGCCTGGGCGGCGGCGGATAAAGGTGACAAGAACGCCCCGAAACTGTTGCAAGCCGTGCCGGCTACACAGCGCTCCGCCGGCTATTTCTTCGCTCAGGCCGAGTATCTGCGCAAGCAACAGAAATTTACCGACGCCGCCGCAATGGTGATGCAGGCGCCGGCTGATCGCGAATCATTGGTCGATCCTGATGCCTGGTGGGTCGAGCGCCGGGTGCTGTCGCGCGAACTGGTCGACCAGGGCGACATGAAGACAGCCTACCGGATCGTCGCCGCGCATGCCGCCGAAAGTGCCGCCAATGCCGCCGATGCGGAATTCCATGCGGGATGGTATGCCCTGCGCGGACTGAAAGACCCCAAGCTCGCGGCGACACATTTCGCCCGCATCGCCGAACTGGCCCAAGGGCCGATGACCTTGTCGCGCGCCTATTACTGGCTCGGCCGCGCCGCCGAAGTGGGCGGCCCCGGCAGCGCCAAGGACTATTTCGCCCAGGCCGCCGCCTATGGCACGACATTTTATGGCCAGTTGGCTGCCGAACGCGTTGGCCGGCAGGCGCTCAGCATCGTCTACCCGCAGCCGAGTGCCGCCGATCGCCAGAATTTCGCTGGCCGCGAGGCCGTCGGCGCGATCAAAAGACTGCAGGAAGCAGGGTATGACCGCTACGCCGAGACGCTTTATCGCGATCTGGCTGGGCAGCTGACCAGCCCTGGCGAACTGGCCCTGCTCGCGGTACTGGCGGAGAACCAAAACAACCATTTCATGGCGTTGAAAGTCGGCAAGATTGCCGGCGCGCGCGGCATCGATGTCGGCGCTCTGTCGCATCCGCTTGGCGTGATTCCGGATTCGGCCAATATCTCCGGTTCGGGCAAGGCGCTGGCCTATGCGATCGCCCGCCAGGAAAGCGAATTCAATGTCGGCGCGGTCTCCAGTGCAGGCGCGCGCGGACTGTTGCAGCTGATGCCAGGCACCGCCAGGCAACTGGCCAAGAAGGCCGGGCTACAGTTCTCGCAGGCGCGGCTGACCACCGACGCCGGCTACAACGCGACGCTGGGTGCTGCCTTCCTCGGCGAACAGCTCGGCCGCTTCAATGGCTCCTACGTGCTGACCTTCGCCGGCTACAATGCAGGCCCCAACCGGGCTGGACAATGGGTGGCGAAATATGGTGATCCGCGCGGCAAGGACATCGACGCCGTCGTCGACTGGGTCGAGCGGATTCCCTACACGGAAACAAGAAGTTACGTGCAGCGCGTCATGGAGAACTATGAAGTCTACAAGATGCGCATTTCCGGCAAGTACGACATCGTCGGCGATCTGGTGAATGGCCGGAATTGAGGCGCTATTGCCAGGCAGCAACGGCTGCCATCGTCCTGCTTGCGCTAGCGCGGGCGCTCGCCCGATTTGACCCAATCCCTCCCCGTCTGTAGCAGTCAGGCCGAAACTGAGATGGCGAGCCAGAGCGTGCAGATGTCGAGCAATCCGGATTTTTCCGACTTCTTCTATGCCGCGCCGGATGGCCTCCAGCTTCATGCCCGGATCTATGGGGAAGCCGATTCAGGAAATTGGCCGGTGGTCTGTCTGCCTGGCCTCACCCGTAACGCGCGAGACTTTCATCAACTGGCACTGTACCTGTCCACACGGGTAAAGCACACACGAAAGGTCATCGTCTTCGACTATCGCGGCCGCGGAGAGTCGGCTCGTGACCCCGATGCCGCCAACTACAATGTTGGTGTGGAGGCCGGCGACGCTCTGGCCGGGCTGGCGGCGCTGGGCATCGAAGAAGCGGCCTTCATCGGTACATCACGCGGCGGGCTGATCATCCACGTGCTGGGCATGATCCGACCGGCAATATTGAAAGCCATTGTTTTCAATGACATCGGACCTGTGCTCGAGGCGGCCGGGCTTGCTCATATCCAGTCCTACCTTGAGCGCACGCCGACACCGAAGACCTTTGCCCAGGCGGTCGACGCGCAGCGCCGCGTGCATGGCGCGGACTTCCCGGCCCTCACGGATTCAGACTGGGAACGGATGGTGTCAGCGCTCTATCACCTGACAGATGGCGGCCTGATGCCTGATTTCGATCCCAGGCTGGCCGACGCAGTGGCCAATCTCGACCTGACGCAGCCATTGCCGTCGCTATGGCCGCAATTCGATGCGCTGGCGGCCATCCCTTTGCTCGCCATACGCGGCGCCAATTCGAAACTGTTCTCCGTCGAAACGCTGCGTGAGATGCAAAAGCGCCACCCGGCAATGGAAGCGATCACTGTCGAAGGCCAGGGCCACGCACCCTTCCTTGAAACCGGCGACTTGCCCGACAACATCGCCACGTTCCTCGACAGAGCCGAGCAACTTTCCTGATCCACGCAAAACCCCGCGAATCGAGGCCGATCGCGGGGCTTGAACTGTCTCTGGCTGACACGTCGTCAGCAGCAGCGGATCTGATCCGATGCTCTATTGAACTTTCGACCGCTTCTTCACCACTTTCGCTGCGGCTTTGTCCGCGACTGGTTCGCTCTTGGTCTCAGCCACTACCGTGCAGGGAGATGATGCGGGCTTTCCAGCCCCGCCGTCCGAACCACTGCAACGCGGTGTCTCCAGCACGATGACGCAGCCATCGAGATCGTTGGTGGCCAGATGCGCGTAACGCATGGTCATCGAAAGCGTCTGGTGGCCGAGCCACATCTGCACACGGCAGATGTCTATTCCGCCCTGGACAAGGCGCGAAGCACAAGTGTGGCGCAAGATATGCGGCACCACCTGGTCGTCGGCGCCGAGGCCGACTTCAGCCTTGGCATCATTCCAGATGGCGCGAAACTGCGCCTGGCTGAGCTTGGTGAACGGCCCTTTTGGGCGGCGTCCTTCGGCTGGCGGAAGCTTGATGACCTCCTTGACCCGCTCGGTCATCGGAATTGTGCGGCTGCGACCGGACTTGGTGATCCAGAAACTGACGCGATGTTCCTGAATGTCGTTCCAGATCAGACCAAGCGCCTCGCCGAGACGGCAACCGCTGTCGACGAGGAAGACGGAAAGCCGGTAGGCATCCTCGCTGCGGCTCTTGATCGCCGCGAACAGCCTGACTTCTTCGTCCCTTTCCAGGAAACGAATCCGTCCCGCCCGCTCCTTCTGGCGGCGGAACTCAGGCAGGCTATGGATGTCCCCCATCTTGTGAGCCTTGCGCAGCAGTTTGCTGAGAGCAGCCATCTTTCGATTGATGGTTGCGTTGCTGTTGCCGCGCTGGCGCAAGGTGCCGATAAGGTTGTCCAGGGTACTCTGGTCGAAGGCGCTGAAACGCTCTCCTAGCAGGAGCTCATCTATCTCGCCGATGAACGAACTGACATTGTATTTATGCCGCCCGTCGTCCCACAATATGTCCCGATATGCCGAAAAAAGCTCTGCGACCCTATATGACTTTACTTCTCTGATCTTGTTGTAACTGTATCTTATTTTTGAATTCTGAGAAGAAAACATCGAAAAATGATCAGAGGGCGCACCCTCTTGAATCGCTTCGTTTGTCATTATTAGCCACACCCCCGAGTGGATAGGTCTCACCTAGCCTACTTGGAAGCGTCCTTTCAAGAGTTTTAAGTCATACGGTCGATTTCATCCACCAAGCGGTGGATCCCACGAAATCATACCGCGGACTCTATTCAGCTATCGTTCCCCCTGTTCCTTCTGTCTGCTCTGGCTCAGTCACGAAAACAAAACAGCCCGGGCGTTGAAGCGCCCGGGCTGGATTTCACCTGTAAGGAACCAGCCCTTAGAACGAGCGCTGGAAGCGGAGGATACCGCCGATGCCATCGCTGCTGGCGTGATAGACGCTGTTGGCCTTGTTGAAGTAGTCGACTTCGGCCGTGACCGTGAAGCCGGGGACGATGTCGTAAGCGACGTTGGCCACGAGACCCAAGGTCTTGCCTTCGTCATACGAAGCCTGGACGTTGAACGAGGTCTTCTCGTTGATCTTGTAAGAGCCACCGCCCCAGATCGCCCAGTTGCCGTTCCAGAGCTTGAAGAAGTTCTGGTCGGTATTCTTGTCCGTGCCGTAGCCGCCCATGACGAACAGCGACAGTTCGTTGGTGGCGTTGACGTCCAAGCGAACCTTGCCAGAGACTTCTTCGTAGTTGCTGTCATAGGCGATGACGCCGGTGACCGCACCCCAGCCCTGCGTGTACTTCACGCCGCCGACGACATGCGGGATATAGCTGTCGATCGTGTTCTTGCCAGCGCCTTCTTCGAGCGAGACCACGGCCGAGAAGCCGTTGCCAGCGTCGAAATAGTACTGGATGGCATTGGTGTCGAACGAGCCGTAACCGACGATCGTGTCGTCGATGACGTTGCCGGCGTAGCCGATGAATGTATCGAAGGCCGATTCGTCTTTACCGACACGGAGACCACCGAGCTGGATCCAAGCGAAGTTCAGCGAGACGCCCGAATTGCGAGCCTGCCAATTGTTGGCATCCGCATTGTATAGCGGGTTCACAGCGCCGCCAGGAAGGTACGGATTGATGCCAACGTTCTGGTTGGTGTAGTCGCCAGCGCTGTTGCCGAAGTTGAAGCGGGTTTCGGTGTAGGTCTTCAAGGTGCCGAGTTCGGTTTCCTGGCCGGTCCAGGTCTTCAGCGTGAAGCGGGCATTCTTGGCATAGGTATCATGCGAGGCACCATTCAGGTGGTCCGGAACGTTCTGCGCGCCTTCGCGGTCACCCACGCCGATGTCGTAGCGGACATAGCCGCCGATGCGCAGGCAGGTTTCGGTGCCGGGGATGTAGAAGTAGCCAGCGCCGTAGACGTCGCAGATCTTGACGTATTCAGCGGGTTCCGGCTCGGCAACGACGACGGCGTCGGCGGCGCGCGCACCGGAAACTGCGATCAGGGCCGCAGCGGAGCCGAGAAGAAGGCTCTTAATGTTCATTTTCTGACCTCCAGTCAAAAGTTAAAAAACGGGTCTGGGTATTCTTTGCTGAAGGACAGCGTTCCCTGCCCCATCCCCACTACCGAAAAAGATGCGCACCGCGCCGCTCCTTCGAGATCGACATTACCCATGAGGCGGCGGCGTTCAACCACGATCGTACCGGCAAACGGGCTGTTCGGCTGCTATCCCCTATCGTTGTTGCACAAATGACACGATTTGGCCTCACTCAGAAAGCTCTTGTTAACCATCAGGCCCGTTGCGGCCCTTGCAACGCGGCCGAATCCGGCGAATCCCGCCTAAGCCATCAGCGTGGCCCGAGTCGCCGGCCAGGAAATTGCCGCAGAACCGCCGCATCCCGGAACAGGGGCCATTCGGCGCGGTCTTATTTTTTCCATATAATGACACGGGCTTGTTGATTGTGCCGGCGCTTTTCTTTATCCAGCGGCGCAACGGAGAGGTGGCCGAGTGGTCGAAGGCGCTCCCCTGCTAAGGGAGTAGAGGTCAAAAGCTTCTCGTGGGTTCGAATCCCATCCTCTCCGCCACTTTTGCCTCAGCCGACAGCGGCTTCTCAGAGATAATCCCATAAAAACAAATAGATAGATCGATTTCGCACCGCTTCCGCGGTGCTATCGGGCTCGGAAACATGCAGAAAAGGCCGCTGTTTCGTTCGATTCTGACTGGAGGTCAGAAAATGAACATTAAGAGCCTTCTTCTCGGCTCCGCTGCGGCCCTGATCGCAGTTTCCGGTGCGCGCGCCGCCGACGCCGTCGTCGTTGCCGAGCCGGAACCCGCTGAATACGTCAAGATCTGCGACGTCTACGGCGCTGGTTACTTCTACATCCCCGGCACCGAAACCTGCCTGCGCATCGGCGGCTACATCCGCTACGACATCGGCGCTGGCGACATCGGTTCATTCGATGGCGCGCGTAGCACCGATCACCAGGACGGCAAGGATCAGGCCACCTGGATGAAGAACGCCCGCTTCACGCTGAAGACCTGGACCGGCCAGGAAACCGAACTCGGCACCTTGAAGACCTACACCGAGACCCGCTTCAACTTCGGCAACAAGAATGGCAGCGGCAGCTCCGATTCCGACGGCAACGCGCTCGGCAACCCGGCTGGCAACAAGAACGTCTCGCTGAACTTCGCCTGGATCCAGCTCGGTGGTCTCCGCGTCGGTAAGGACGAATCGGCTTTCGATACGTTCATCGGCTACGCCGGCAACGTCATCAACGATACGCTGGTTCCTTACGGCGATTTCGACACCAACGTCGTGCAGTACTACTTCGACGCAGGCAACGGCTTCTCGGCCGTGGTCTCGCTTGAAGAAGGCGAAGGCGTCGTCGGCACCATCGACAGCTATGTTCCGCATGTCGTCGGCGGCGTGAAGTACACGCAGGGCTGGGGTGCGATCA
This sequence comes from Mesorhizobium sp. INR15, assembly GCF_015500075.1. Lineage (NCBI taxonomy): Bacteria > Pseudomonadati > Pseudomonadota > Alphaproteobacteria > Hyphomicrobiales > Phyllobacteriaceae > Mesorhizobium > Mesorhizobium sp. INR15. The sequence continues at coordinate 5,505,540 of NZ_CP045496.1, forward strand.
CCGGCGTCGTTGCATATGACAGCAACTACGAAGAAGTCGCTGGCAAGGTTCGCTTGGACGTCAACGTGTCCAGCGCACTGTCGTTGTTCGTCATGGGCGGCTACGGCAGCGATAACAACCTCAATGACGATGCCAACAACACCATCGACGCGCACGGCCGCGGCTTCTACAAGCAGTGGGGCGGCAACTGGGCAATCTGGGGCGGCGGCACCTACAAGTTCAACGAGAAGACCTCGTTCAACGCGCAGGTATCGTATGACGACTGGAAGAACCTCGGCATCGCGGCAAACATCGCCTATGACGTGGTTCCCGGCTTCACGGTCACGGCCGAAGTCGACTACCAGAACGTCGGCAACGACACCCCGGCTAACTCGATCTGGGCCGGCGCGACCAAGAAGAGCAACATCGGCGGCATCCTCCGCTTCCAGCGCTCGTTCTAATCAATATCACTTCGGTGACATCGAAACCCGGCGGGCAACCGCCGGGTTTTTTTCGTTATAGGTTGTTGATGGGTAGGATGTAGCCGATCGCGGCCAAGTTTGTCGGCTGCGACATCCCCGCTCCGGACAGACCAGCGGATATTGCCAATCGGCCCCTTATCCGCAGAGTCTCATAGCCTCGTCCCGAATGAGGTCCTGCATGCAAAGGCGTGAAAATGGCGCAGCAGGTCGCAGGTGGCAGCGGACAAGGCGAACGTGCCGAGGGCCACCTTTTGTCGTGAGCTCCACGCCGCCGTGCATGCCTACCCTCCAGCTACCAAGCACATCAACGGAGGCCGACTCTCTGCACCGCAACCCAAGCTGAATTCGTTCAAAGTTCCGCGAGGTCACCCAAAGCATCTATCAGCGGCTGAATTTTGCGGCCGTATTTCTTCCAGCGCTTTACCGAGGATGCGTATATCGGTTGCCGAACCTGCCAGCGGCTGAGCGTTCTGACCGACCCAGACTTGTCGAAGAATCGAAGGCAGGCATCGTCCCAAGGCAAGCCAAGATAATCTATCAGACGCCGAGACTGGCCTTCCTGGTCAGAAATAAGTGCTTCATAGCGATTCTCAAATATTCGGCCCGGGAATAGCTCCATCCAGTGACGCATCAATCGATCATATTGCCGATAATACAAACCAAGCAGCCTCAAATCATACCTGTAGCTATGGCTGTCGTTGAGATTCGACATAAAACACGATAGGCAATTGTCAATCGCATCGCGTGTGCAATGAATAATCCTAGCATTTGGAAAAAGAAAACCGATCAATCCGATATTCTCAAAATTGTGAGGCATCTTATCTATAATGTAAGGCGCCGTAGCCGAGTACTGCTTTAGATTCGCAACGTATTCATTAGCCATCGCCCGCGATTTCTCTTCCGTCATCGACCTGAGTTGCCGACCAAATGTTGGCGTTGCCTCCATCCCCAACCCCAGCGCAGTGGCCATGCGCTTCAATTTGTTGACTTCACCTGCCCCATCTACCGCCGGATGACTGGAGCATATCTGCTCGGTCAGAGTCGTTCCCGAACGCGGCATTCCCAACACGAAAACAGGCACATCGGAGGGATCTCCATGGCCCGCCTTGGCTGCAATCAGCTTTGGGTCAAACAGGTTGATCAGAGCGTCAACACGCCTGCGATAAGAATCAATATCAAAATCATAGGCTTTATCAGAGACCCTGATTCTGGCAGCCTGCTGGAAATGGTCCATCGCTTCGTCGTAGCGGGCTAGATCGTTCAAAATCTTGCCCGCCGCCAAATGAAGCATGCTGGCCGCTTCGCCTGAAACCGTCGGATCGCCAAGCTCGCTCAGGATATTGTTCAACTCGGGGGCTTCTGTGGAGAACTTTCGAGTGCTCACAAGGCTATTGTACGCTTCGGCCACATCGAGGCGCCGGGCGATGGTCTCGTTGAGAGACTCGGCTGCCTCTTCCATCCGCCCAAGACCCATGAGTGTCTTCGCCAGACCCGTACGGGCGCGCGCGGAATTGCTATCGATTTTCAGTGCTTTCTCGTAGGCAGGCAAAGCCATCTCAGCCTGATCAAACTTGGTATAGGCCTCTCCCAGTCGGCATATGGCCTCCAAAAGATCGGGCTTCAGTTCGCAGGCACGCTTCAAATGCTTGATCGCAAGCAAAAAATCGCCAACTTTCAGCCATGCCTCACCAAGGGTGAGCTGATAATGAGGGTTGTTAGGCTCTTGGGCAGCGGCGCGCGCAAGATATTTGATGGCCAGATCATCATCAAAATCGAGCCCGAGCGTGCCAAGTATGTACAGCGCCAAGGAATGGTTGGGCGCGCGCGCCAGAACACGATGACACAGACTTTCCGCTTCAGGGAATTGCCCTGCTTTCTGAAACTCAAGCGCCTGCCTCAGCAGCATGTCATCGGACGGTGCGTTCGGCGCTGTTTTTACGATCGGCGGCTTTGCCATCGGGATTGGTGAAGCTTTCGGCCCAGAAGCGACCTTCAGATGCTTGGACCAAGCGGGCGGCAGACGATTGTTCATCACATCTCGCTAGCAAAAAATGAGGACTGAATCCAGCATCCGAGGCGCTGTGCGGAAGTCTGGACCGACTGCAATCCAATCGGCAACTTGCACCGCCCGACCGCGCGCGTTAGCAAGAAGGCCCTTTTCAAGCGAGTTCTCGCCATGCGCCAGCGCCCTCTCCTCACGCCGCTTGTCGGCGCACTTCCATCGACAGTGCCGTTTGTCGGTCCCGAGGCGCAGGAGCGCGATCGCGGCCGCGCTTTTCGCGCCCGCATCGGCGCCAATGAGAGCAGTTTTGGCCCCTCGCCGCGCGTCATCGAGCGCATGGCAGACATCGCCCGCGACATGTGGATGTATTGCGATCCCGACAACCATGACCTGAAGGTGGCCGCTGCCGGTCACCTCAACGTTGCGGCTGAGAATGTGGTTGTCGGCGAAGGCATAGACGGGCTGCTCAGCCTCGTGGCGCGCATGTATGTGGCGCCTGGCGATGCCGTGGTGACGTCGCTTGGCGCCTATCCAACCTTCAATTTCCACGTCGCCGGGGTCGGCGGCCGGCTGATCACTGTCGCTTATGACAATGATCGCGAAAGCCTTGACGGCCTGCTTGCGGCAGTGCGCCGGGAGAAAGCGCCGCTGGTCTATCTCTCCAACCCCGACAATCCGATGGGCAGTTGGTGGGAAGCAGCGGAGCTTGGCCGCTTCATCGAAGCCCTGCCGGAAACCACGATGCTGGTGCTCGATGAGGCCTATGGCGAACTGGGACCGGCTTCGGCGCTGCCGCCAATCGATGTTTCGCGGCCAAACGTCATCCGCATGCGCACCTTTTCAAAGGCTTACGGCCTTGCCGGCATACGTTGCGGCTATGCGGTTGCTGAGTCCGAGGTGATCCGAGACTTCGAGAAGATCCGCAACCACTATGGTGTCAGCCGCATGGCGCAGATCGCCGGCGTCGAGGCGCTTGCCGATCAGGCCTGGCTCGAATCGGTGGTTGCGCGGGTCGCGGCCGGCCGCAATCGCATCTCGACGATCGCCGAGCAGAACGGGCTGAAGCCGTTGCCCTCGGCAACCAACTTTGTCACCATCGACTGCGGCAGCGACGGCGCCTTCGCCATGAAAGTCCTGCAAGGGCTACTGTCGCGCGACGTGTTTATCCGCAAACCGATGGCGCCAGTGCTGGATCGCTGCATCCGTGTCAGTGTCGGGCTCGACCACGAACTCGACATTTTCGCCGAGGAGCTTCCGGGCGTTCTTGCGGCCGCGCGGGGCAACTAGGTTCCCAAACGGCCTGGGGAGCTCAGAGCTGCAATTTCCAGGTCTGGCCGGTCAAATCCTGGCCGAAACTGTGATGGCGTTCTTCCGAAACCAGCTTGAAGCCGGCGCGCTCGTAGATTGCGCGGGCGGCAAGGAGAATATCGTTCGTCCACAGCACAAGCCGCTTGTAGCCGCAGGCGCGAGCCTGCGCGATGCACGTGTCGACCAGCTGTTTGCCGATGCCCAGGCCACGGGCCGACGCTTCAACATGCAGCATCCGCAGTTTCGCCGCCTCATCGTCCTGATGAACCAGAAAAACCGCGCCAACCGGCTGATCGCCACGTTCGGCAATCCAGCAGAAATCACGGCTGGGGACGAAGTTGCGGATGAAATCGGCGCCGATCTCGGCGAGCATGGCCTCGAACTCGATGTTCCAGCCATATTCATCGGCATAAAGCCGCGCCTGGCGCTGCACAACCCAGCCGACGTCGCCGACACGGTGCGGCCGTAGTCTCACCGTCGGGCTTTCGTGCGCCGGATCACCGAGCAGTTCGGCCGCCTTGCGCAAGGCATCTCCCAATTCGTGCAGCCGGCGATCGGGCAAGTTCTCCACAAGCCTCGCTATATCGTGATTGGCGGCAGCCTGCAGCCCGGCGAGTGCGGCCTCCCCTCTCACCGTCAACGACAGGATGCGCCGACGCCGATCAGACGGATCGGCTCGGGTCTCGGTCAGGCCCTCGCCGGCAAACTTCCGCAAAATCCGTGTCAGATAGGCTGCGTCGACGCGCAACTGCCCGGCAATGTCAGAGGCCGCGGGCCCGGTCTCCAGATGAAACGCCTCGGCCAAAAAGCCATGTTCTCCGGCGATCCCGGCGGCAGCCGGGCTGCTGCGATGGCCGAGTTCGAACAACACGCGCGCTTCCGTCAAGGTGAATGCGCTCTGTGTCAGCGTCTCGTCGAGAAGGCCGACCGTGCGCGTATAGAATCGGTTGAAACGGCGGATCTCGGCCACCAATGCTTTGCGTTCGTCCAACATTTTGGATCCAGCCCTTTCGCTATCCCGAAGCTTGCTGATATTTAGTGGACTGAGTCAACTAAATTCCAACCCTGTCGCTCCAACAAGCCCTACATCGGTCCTTGAATTAATTGAACGTTTGTTTTATTAAATTCCCAGCACCAAGGGATGAGCATGGCGCGCACGACCGGATCTTATGGCGAGAAGACTGAAGCGGCCGTCCGCGAAGCAGCGGTCAGCCTGCTCGCGCGGTACGGCTATGAGGCGATGTCGATGCGCCAGCTGGCCGCTGAGGTTGGCGTGCAGGCAGCTGCGCTCTACCGCTATTTCCCGACCAAGGAAGAGCTTCTGTTCACGCTGATGCGCGAACACATGGATGGCTTGATTGCGGCCTGGAATGCGGCGCGGCCCGACGATGCCGATCCCGCCACACGGCTTTCGGCCTATGTCGAGAACCATATCGCCTTCCACATCGAACGCCGCCACGCGACGCATGTCTCCAACATGGAGTTGCGTAGTCTTTCTCCGGAAAGACTGACGCAGATACTCAAGCAGCGCACGGCCTACGAAAAGGAACTGCGCTCCATCCTGCGTGACGGCGTCGAAGTCGGTGCTTTCAATGTCGAGGATACCGGCCTCACGGCCATGGCGCTGATCCAGATGATGACCGGCGTCATCGTCTGGTTCCGGCCCGGCGAACGATTGTCGATCGCTGAAGTGACGGCGACATATCTTTCAATGACAATGCGCCTGGTTGGCGCGAACGATGCAACGACCGGGGAGGAACGGCATGTACACGAACACGCTCAGCTTCGGGCATGACGAAGACATCGAGGCGCTTCGCGACCTAGTGCGCCGCTTCGCCCAGGAAAAAATAGCGCCGATCGCCGCGGATATCGATCGCAGCAACGAATTCCCAGCGCATCTATGGGGCGAACTCGGTGCTCTTGGGCTGCTTGGGATCACCGCCGACCCGGATTTTGGCGGCTCGGGCATGGGCTATCTCGCCCATGTCATCGCCGTCGAGGAAATCTCGCGCGCCTCGGCGTCGGTCGGTCTCTCCTATGGCGCTCATTCCAATCTCTGTGTCAACCAGATCAACCGCTGGGCGACACCGGTGCAGAAGCAGAAATTCCTGCCGGCACTGTGTTCGGGCGAGCGCGTCGGCGCGCTGGCGATGTCGGAATCCGGCTCCGGCTCCGACGTGGTGTCGCTCAAGCTGCGCGCCGAAAAGCGCAACGACCGTTATGTGCTCAACGGCACCAAGATGTGGATCACCAACGGCCCCGACGCAGAGACGCTGGTCGTCTATGCCAAGACCGATCCGGAGCGTAAATCACGCGGTATCACGGCCTTCATCATCGAGAAGGCGATGGCCGGTTTTTCCGTGGCGCAAAAACTCGATAAGCTCGGCATGCGTGGCTCCAACACCGGCGAACTGGTGTTCGACAATGTCGAAGTGCCGTTCGACAATGTGCTGCATGAGGAAGGGCGTGGTGTCGAAGTGCTGATGTCGGGCCTGGACTACGAGCGCACGGTGCTGGCCGGCGGGCCGATCGGGCTGATGGCCGCCTGCCTCGACGTGGCAATCCCCTACGTGCATGAACGCAAGCAATTCGGCCAGCCGATCGGCGAGTTCCAGCTGGTGCAAGGCAAGCTTGCCGACATGTACACGACCATGAATGCGGCTCGCGCCTATGTCTACGCCGTCGCCGCCGCCTGCGACCGTGGCCAGACGACGCGCAAGGACGCCGCCGGCTGTGTGCTGTTCGCCGCCGAAAAAGCGACGCTGATGGCGCTGGATGCCATTCAGCTGCTCGGCGGCAATGGTTACATCAACGACTATCCGACCGGCCGGCTGCTGCGCGACGCCAAGCTCTACGAGATCGGCGCCGGCACCAGCGAGATCCGCCGCTGGCTGATCGGACGCGAGATCATGGCGGAGGGAGTGTGATGTCTCCCTCCGCCACCTTAGCCGAACGCCTTCGGCAGTTCGTCGGTTGGCTTGGCGACGATCTGGTGGGCGTCCTGCCAGAGAACCTCCCGGTGACGTTGCATCGTGATCGAACGCACGGGCAAACCGCCCTCCTCGATCAGCCAGGAGCAATAGCGCGCACGGGCGATCGCCTCCTTGGCGTCGGGGTCAAACCAGCAAATGCCCCAGATCGAATTCCGGCGCTTGAAATGCCGGCCAATCCGGCCAGGAATGGGCAGATGCTCGTTGAACCAGTCGAACTGATCCTCCAACTCGCTTTGAATCCAGTCGGAGCAGCCGTTCCGGTACAAATACCAGGATGCCTGGAAAAAGCCGCTCTCCACCCGGCTCTTCGGATGGACCAGCGGCGTTACAAACCGCAGATACATGGTGACACCCACGACGCGCGCGGGCGTCGTGTTCCTCTTGCTCAAATTCGGGATGTGAAAAGCCGCCCTTCGGCGGCGTTAGCCCAGTGCCGAGGGGAGACATCTTGTGAAACGCATATCAATGCCTTCCATCTTCGCCTCCTAAAGGTGTCGGTTACGGACGAACACCGCATGCCAAGCATGGCACACGACGTTCGGGCGCGGGCTGATACACTGCTTGCGCCACGGCATCAAGGGTTTTGAGGGAGTATCAAGACAATGGCGACACTGCAGACCCAGATCTCTCCCTCCTCAGACACTTTCAAAGCCAATGCCGAGCGTATGCGGGCGCTGGTTGCCGACATCGCGGACAAAGCCACGACCGTCGAGCGCGGCGGCTCGGAAGAAGCGCGCGAGCGGCACGTCTCGCGCGGCAAACTGCTGCCACGCGAGCGCCTCGCCCAGTTGCTGGATGTCGGCTCGCCGTTCCTCGAGATCGGCCAGTTCGCGGCATGGTCGATGTATGGTGACGAGATTTCGTCGGCGGGCCTGATCGCCGGTGTCGGCCGTGTCGAAGGCACGGAGGTGATGGTCGTCGTCAACGACGCAACGGTAAAGGGCGGCACGTACTATCCGCTGACCGTGAAGAAACATCTGCGCGCGCAGGAGATCGCGCTGCAGAACAATCTGCCTTGCGTCTACCTGGTCGACAGCGGCGGCGCCAACTTGCCCAACCAGGACGAGGTTTTTCCCGACCGCGAACACTTTGGCCGCATCTTCTACAACCAGGCCAACATGTCGGCCGCCGGCATTCCGCAGATCGCCTGCGTGATGGGTTCCTGCACGGCGGGCGGCGCCTATGTGCCGGCGATGTCGGACGAGACGATCATGGTGCGCAACCAGGCGACCATTTTTCTCGGCGGTCCGCCACTGGTGAAGGCTGCCACCGGCGAGGATGTGACAGCCGAGGAATTGGGCGGAGCGGATGTGCATACACGGCTTTCCGGCGTTGCCGACCACTACGCGCAGGACGACGAACATGCCTTGGCCATTTGCCGACGAATCGTCAAAAACCTGAATCGCAACAAGACTGTAAGCCTGAACTTACAGAAATCGATTCCGCCACTTCATCCAACGGACGAGCTCCATGGCGTCGTGCCGACGGACCTGCGCCAGCCCTATGATGTGCGCGAGGTGATTGCACGGATCGTCGACGGTTCCGAATTCGATGAGTTCAAGCAGAACTACGGCACCACGCTGGTCACCGGCTTTGCTCACCTCCACGGCATGCCGGTGGGCATCATCGCCAACAACGGCGTGCTGTTTTCGGAAAGCGCGCTGAAGGGCGCGCATTTCATCGAGCTGTGCTGCCAGCGCAAGATACCGCTGGTCTTCCTGCAAAACATCACCGGCTTCATGGTTGGCCGCAAATACGAGGCCGGCGGCATCGCCAAGGATGGCGCCAAGTTGGTGATGGCGGTGGCCACTGCCCGGGTGCCGAAGGTAACGATGATCATCGGCGGCTCGTTCGGCGCCGGCAATTACGGCATGTGCGGGCGTGCCTATTCACCGCGCTTCCTGTGGATGTGGCCGAATGCCCGCATTTCGGTGATGGGCGGTGAGCAGGCGGCAACGGTTCTGGCCATGGTCAAGCGCGACGGCATCGAGCGCAAGGGCGGTGAATGGAGCGCGGAAGAGGAAGCCAAGTTCAAGAAGCCGATCTTGATGAAATACGAACATGAAGGGCACCCGCTCTACTCGTCCGCCCGGCTCTGGGATGACGGCATCATCGACCCGGCCAGGACACGCGATGTGCTGGCACTCAGCCTTTCGGCGGCACTTAACGCCGAGATCGAGGAAACACGCTTCGGCGTGTTCCGGATGTGAGATGGTAATTCTGGTTCAAGACTTATGAAAATGCTTGCACATTGCTTTGCCCTTACATCAAGTCTATCCCTCGCCGGCAATTTCCAGCAGGGGGACGAAGATGAATCAGCGGAATACTCGCAAAGCAACTGCACTGACACTTGCAGGATTGCTAATATGCACTACGCCAGGCATTGCCGCAGCAGGATCGCTGGCTGGAAACGTTGGCGACAAGCGGTCCTCTCCTTATCTGTCGCTGGACCCGAAGGAGCCCTGCACCAAAGCCTACAACGCCTATGTAGCGGCCAACGGCCACTCGGCTTACGCCACGACATTCTATTCGCGCGTCGTCGATCTCTACATCATTTGTGGCACCCGGCTGAACGCGCCGTCGCAGAAGGCAGCGGAAGATCTGGCGATGCGGTCGTGTCAGGCCGGGTTGAAGAAATACAAGGTCAAGATCGCAAGCGGTGGCTGCGGGATCGCGGCCTCAAAATAGGTGGTCGACTGACAGATGGGCGCCACCCGCTGCTAACCCGGGAGGCTCCATGTTCGCCAAGATCCTGATCGCCAATCGGGGCGAGATCGCCTGCCGCGTTGTCCGCACGGCGCGGAAGCTCGGCGTGCGCACGGTCGCAGTCTATTCGGATGCCGACGCGAAGGCCCTGCATGTCGAGATGGCCGACGAGGCGGTGCATATCGGCGCCTCGCCTGTTGGAGAAAGCTATCTTCGCGGCGACAAGATCATCGCGGCGGCTCTGGCGACAGGCGCCGAGGCAATTCATCCGGGCTACGGCTTCCTGTCGGAGAATCCCGATTTCGTGGACCAAGTGGTCGCGGCTGGGCTGGTCTTCATCGGCCCGTCGGCGGCATCCATCCGCGCCATGGGCCTTAAGGACGCGGCCAAGCGGCTGATGGAAAAGGCCGGCGTGCCCGTTGTGCCCGGCTATCATGGCGAGGCGCAGGAGATCGTGCTGCTAGCCTCCAAGGCGCGCGAGATCGGCTATCCCGTGTTAATCAAGGCGCGCGCCGGCGGCGGCGGCAAGGGCATGCGGAAGGTCGAGCATCCCGATGACTTTTCCGAGGCGCTGTCGGGCGCGCGGCGCGAAGCCAAGGCCGCCTTCGGCGATGACCGCGTGCTGGTGGAAAAATATGTCGACAAGCCGCGTCATATCGAAGTGCAGGTGTTCGGCGACAATTTCGGCAACGCCGTGCATCTCTACGAACGCGACTGCTCGGCGCAGCGGCGGCATCAAAAAGTCATCGAGGAAGCGCCCGCTCCCGGCATGACACCGGCTCTGCGCAAGGCGATGACGGACGCCGCGGTGAAGGCTGCCAAAGCGATCGACTATTCCGGCGCCGGCACCATCGAGTTCATCGTCGATGCCTCGCAAGGGCTGAAAGCCGACCGTTTCTGGTTCATGGAAATGAACACGCGCCTGCAGGTCGAGCATCCCGTCACCGAAATGATCACCGGCATCGATCTTGTCGAATGGCAGCTCAAGGTCGCCTCCGGCGGCAAGCTGCCGAAGACGCAAAGCGAGATCACGCTTGCCGGCCACGCCTTCGAGGCACGCATCTATGCCGAGGACGCGGCCAAGGGCTTCCTGCCGGCAACCGGCACGCTGCATCATCTGAAATTTCCGGATGCCGCGCCTGAAGGCGCTGCCATGCGCATTGAAACCGGCGTGCGGGCCGGCGACGCGATCTCGCCCTTCTATGATCCGATGATCGCCAAACTGGTGGTGCACGGCAAGGACAGGCAGGCAGCGCTGGAAGCACTGGGGACGGCACTTTCACAAACCGAGATTGCCGGTTCCACCGTCAACACCGCCTTTCTCGCCGCCCTGGCGGGCGATCCGGATTTCTCAGCCGGCGATGTCGACACCGGGTTGATCGCAAGACACCAGCAGGCGCTGACCGAAGTCGCTCCACCTGGCGACGCGACTATCGCCGCTGCCGCCCTTGCCGCATCCGGCGCTGGTTTGCCGGCGCCATCCAATGACCCCTGGTCGATGCTTGCCGGCTACGCGCATTTCCATGGCGTGGCACGGCGCACGAGGCTGCGTTATGGCGATGAGGATATTCTGGCGCGGGTCTCGGTGCGGCGTGACGGACGTTTCGAGGTGGCGCTGGACAAGCCACATGACAGCGTGAACCCGCACGATCTTCGGAGTGCCCCTCGCCTCGCCCGCTGGCCCGGCCATGTCACAGTGTTCGAAGGCGCGGTCGGCTATAATTTCACGGTTTCGGACCCGCTGGCGCGGGCCGATGAAACGGCAGCCGGCTCCGGCAGCCTGCGAGCCCCGATGCCTGGGCTGGTCAAGCTGGTGCGCGCGGCAAAAGGCGACACCGTAATCAAGGGGCAGCCGCTGCTGATCCTCGAGGCCATGAAGATGGAGCACACCATAGCCGCGCCGCATGACGGCGTGATCGCCGATATCGCGAGCGAAGGCGCGCAGGTTACGGACGGGACGGTTCTGGTGCGATTCGCCGAGAACGCATCAAGCGCCGTTGCGGGCTGACAGCGGAAGCCCATTCTGCCCATTTGTTTTCAAGCAACTTCCGCACGGGGGTAACAGCCAATGCTGATCAGGGGGCATTCGTGGCACTATTCGGGCGTTTTCTTATTCTCCAGGTAAAGACTGACGTCGCCGCATAGTTCCAAACGGCGCCAAGCAGAATACCGGCCAGACCTGCCGACCACCACCTATAGTGACTGTTCGCGAACAGGTAGTTTGCAATGCCCACGTTCGCGAAAGCACCCACGGAGCATACGATCATAAAACTGAACAACCCAAAAATCACCTCCTTGACGCCCCGGAGACGCCTGTCGCGATAGGTCAGCGTGTTGTTCACAAAGAAATTGAATACCATCGCAGTGAATGTCGCAACGCCTTGAGCGGCGAAAAAATTGGCAAGACCTGTGGCAAGAAGCACTGACAACACAACCATGTGAACGAAGACGCCAAGGCCGCCTATCAGGGAAAAAGATATGAAGCGCGCTGGAACGATGTGGCCGACCAGTTTGTCGACCAGCAACATCAGGTATTCCCATGTAACCAATGCATCCAACTTGCTCTCGCCGGACTGCCTCGTCCGAAACTGGTAAGCGACCTCTTTGATTCTCAACGGAGATTTCGAGGAAGCGCAGATATCCAATAGGATTTTGTAGCCTTGGCCTGATAAATCCCTGACCGAACTATCGAAAGCCGCTCTCGTAATAGCGAAGAAGCCGCTCATCGGGTCACTAAGATCGCTTTTGGTCACCATCTTAGCTAGCCAGGTTGCAAAGGCACTAATTTGCGCTCGGCGTTTGCCCCAGGAACCCAGCCCGCCACCTTCGATATACCTTGAACCAATCACAAGGTCAGCGGTCTTGGCTTCAAGGAAGGAAAGCATTTCCGGTATAATTTTCTCGTCATGTTGGAGATCGGCATCTATCACAACCATGAATGGAGCTGTCGTGCTGAGCATACCTTCGGTGACGGCAGTAGACAGTCCACGCCGTCCGATGCGATGAATGAGTCGAATTCTGGGGATAGTAGCAGCCAATTTTGCAACTTCAGTCCTCGTTCCATCGGATGAGTCGTCGTCGACAAATACAATCTCGTGATCTCTGTCCCTGAGAGCGATCCCGATAGCCGACGTGATCTTGGAAATATTCCCAAATTCATTGAATGTCGGAATAATTACTGAGACCGACGGAGTAAGATTCGCCTTCGCATTCTGACTGTCTCTGACATCGGTGTTCAAAATCACCCCCGGCAATGTGAGTCTGGTGTCGCAGCGATGGACATACCCCGACCCAATTGGTTGCGTTGATAAGAGTCATGTTGTCATCGACTCTTGTTTCGACCCTGTTTGTGGGATCTGCTTCCCACGACCGGTATTTGATGAACAGCACAATCTTCAAGTGATGGTGACAATAGGCATCAATTTGGCGTCGACGATTTCCGGAAACGCGCGACGTGGAGCCGCACAGGAATAGTTCTGACACGCCAAGACAAATTCAGCACCGCGCCCACCGATGGGATGCGTAGGCTGCGATACCGAAAAATAAACTCACCAATGCAAAAGGGGGTCCGCCTCCACTACCGTCAATTTTCCGGCGTCGATGAGTTTGGTAACGGCATCGGGAGAAAGATGGCCGGTGAGAACCTGTTGGTGAACATAGAAGGGATCGACGATGAAAGGTTTTCCCGAACGATAATTGGCGAGCGTAGAGGAACACGTCGCATCGCCGGGGGTGGTCTTAAGGCGGGCAACCGTCGTGGACATGGCGGCTTCGCGCGCGGTTATTTCAGCGTGGAAGCCGGGAGCCAACAGTAATTTCACCGGCTCCAAGCGCGCGGATGCCACCAGGCGGAGACAAATGGCGAGCAGAAGGATAAATTGCAGCGTCTGCGGTGACCAGCGCCGGGCGAGCGGCAAAACCGGCGCGTGCGCAAAAGCAAGGCCGGTGGCAATGCATACACCAAAGACCAGTTCGAATTGCGCATTGTAGGCCACGCCATCGCCGGTTTTTTGGACAAAGAACATCACGAGGCCAAGCGTGTTCAAGAGATTGCAGAACCGGAGATTGGGATCGGCCCTACGCGTAATGCCAACGTAGACCCAGGCGGCCAATCCAACGGCAATCCATTGTAGATGTCCCACGGCGCCGAGGGCGTGTTTTAATACATAGGCGCGCGGCGACATCAAGTTGTTGAAAAAATCGGAGCCGAAGGCGAGGTAACAAAGGGCAAATCCCAAGGCGATAGCAAACGCCGCCAAGAGCCCCGATTTCACCATCTGCCGTGGCCGGTTGATGCCCAGCCAGATCATCGCCGTCAGCGGCATCACAACGATGTTGTGTTTGATGAACCCCGCGCCCACCATTAGCAGGATGGGTAGGACATAGCCGCGATCCTGCGATTTGGCCTGCAGGAAAGCAACAAAGCCAACTGTCATGACAGCTTGCGCCAGCAAGTGAGGGTCATCCATCCCCACATACCCGGTAAAAAAGCGGCACATGGTGGCGCCAAAAAACAATGCGCCGATGGTTGCGGAGGTCGCGTCGCCACCCAGTAGGCGAACCGCGCGATGAACGCCCCAGGCAATCACCAGAACGGCTGCGAGCGACAACAACCGCCCAGCTAGAACAGGGTCACCGATCAATCGTCCCAGACCGCCGACGATATAAAAGGAAAGCGGCGGATAATTATTGGCGATCAGTTGACGGGCAGAGGGATAAAGCGGCATCCGCCCCATCGCCGCGTCGGCAAAATAGGCATTCCATCCTTCGTTGATGTCGATCTCGATGTTTAAAAACGCCCTATAGACCGGCCACAAGGCCGCCATGGCGGTTAGCAGGGCGAGGCAGCCGATCATGATGGACACGCGGCGGAGCAAGTAATTCCCGCCAGCCAGGTTCATATTTGAATTCATTCGGTACCAGGGTCTGAATCGGATTTTGCGGATGGAGTGGGTCAACTTGCCTTCGCGCTTTGGCGGACAGGCCCGCCTGCGTTAAAACTACAGGGCACAAGGGGAAGCGAATCTCCCGATCATTCTGTAACTTCAAAAATCGTTCCCCTGCAATGCAATTACTTGGTAACGCCTCTATTTCTTTCCAAGGCGAACTGCCTGGCGAGAAATAGATCGCGGGAACGAAGCCTCATCATCGAATATCGTCGAAGATCATCATGGTTAGCCGCCCAGCCACCGCGGCGGTGACTAAGCCGGTTAAGCGCCCGTCGGCGGGTTAGCCGGTGTGGAGGTGGCCGACGCGGGATTGACTGAAAGCTCAGCGCCACCATGGCGGAGATTGGGTTCACCGTCGCATCTAAAATTGGCGAATTCCAACTTCAATCAAAAATCGCATGGCCGCATATATTCCGGTTATGATAACCGGCAAAATCCGCGGCAAATAGCCCTAGAAAAATCAATGTTTTCAAAAGAAAAATGGCCGGGACGAACCCGGCCATTTTTTTGCGCTATGAAGCCGCCTTGGCGGCGTCAACGATTACTGCGCGATCGGCGCGTATTTGCCGTCATGCCACTGGTTGATGTCGTAGCTGGCGTTCTTGAGATCGCCCTTCTCGTCGAAAGTGACGTCGCCAACCACAGTGCTGATCGGCGTGCCGTTCTTCAATGCTTCAGCGACCTTCGCAGGGTCGTCGCTGCCGGCGCGCTTGATGCCTTCTGCGAAAGCCTGGATCGTGGCGTAGGAGAACAGCGTGAAGCCTTCCGGCACGAAGCCGCCGGCCTTGATCTTCTCCACGGCCGCCTTGGCCTCAGGCTTTGCCTGCGGATCCGACGGGAAGACGAACATGGTGCCTTCGCCAGCCGGGCCGGCAACCTGCCAGAATTCCGGCGAAGCGATCGAATCCGGCATGATCAGCTGGAACTTGACATTCTGTTCCGCCGACTGGCGCAGGATCAGGCCGGCCTCGGGGTGATAGCCGCCGAAATAGACGACATCGGCCTTCAGTTCCTTGAGCTTTGTGACGAGAGCCGAATAGTCCTTCTCGCCGGCGTTGATGCCTTCATAGTCGACTTCCTTGAGACCACCGGCGTTCATCGTTGCCCTTACGGCATCGGCCACGCCCTGGCCGTAGGCGCTCTTGTCGTGCAGAACGACGACGTTCTTGCCGGCGTATTTCTTGGCGATCCACGGAC
The DNA here is from genome assembly GCF_015500075.1 of Mesorhizobium sp. INR15. NCBI lineage: Bacteria > Pseudomonadati > Pseudomonadota > Alphaproteobacteria > Hyphomicrobiales > Phyllobacteriaceae > Mesorhizobium > Mesorhizobium sp. INR15. Next base: position 5,521,156 of record NZ_CP045496.1, read on the forward strand.
CGATGAAAGCGCCCTGCGCATCATCACGCGTATAAAGGCGCATGATCGTCGGCCAGCCGGACTTGGCCGCGGCGTCGGTCAGCACCGGGTTCGACGAAGCCGGGCTCATCATCAAGGCGCCAGCTTCAGCATAGACGGCGGAAGCCGGGATGCTCGAACCCGAGCAGGCGTGGCCATCGATGAACTTGACGCCGTTGGCAACGATACGGTTGGCAACGGAGACCGCCTGCTTCGGATCGCACTGGTCGTCTTCGACATCGAGCTTGATCTGGCGGCCGTTGACACCGCCCGCCGCGTTGATCGCGTCGGCGGCGGCCTGCGCACCTTGCTTGAACTGATCACCGATCGTGGCGAGCTGTCCGGTCATCGGGCCGACCACCGAAAAGGTGATGTCGTCGGCAAATGCGACAGGCGTGCTCATCATCAGGCCGAATATGGCCGCGTTCAAAATACTCAATTTTTTCATGACAGTAGAACTCCTCCACTCACGCGCGGCCGCCCCGGCCGCGCTTCTTCCAGAGAGGCGGGACAATTTCATCCTTCGTGGAGCCTGTCTAGGCGCATCGACGCCGCTCGATTGGGCCTGCGATGCGTTATCCATGCGAAAAGGCAAAAGCCGCGCCGGCCTTGTCCCGGCCGGTCGCGGCTTTTTGCCCGTCGGGTTGTTCCCGGCGCCCCCGCGCCCAAAACCCCGTTCTGCCTTCCCTTGCTTCCGGCGCGGCTTGGCCTTGGAGGGCTCGCCGCGTTCTTTTTCTTCTTCTCTTCGACCGTCTTGTCGCGGCCTGTTGTGTGCCAGCTCCTGCCGTCTTGCGCGGTCTTGAGCCGATAGCTTCCCTGTGTTCGGCAGAACAACTTTAGTGGATGGTCATCCATTCGCGGGCTTCACGAAGCGCCCTGGCGATCTCGACCTTCGACATGGCCGCCGACAGCTCGGAGCGCAGTTCCGCGGCGCGGGCCGAACCCTTGATCGCGGCAATGTTGAACCATTTGTGGGCGGCGACGACATCGGTCTCGCAATCGCGGCCGGTCGCATACATCATGCCCAGTTCAAAAAGAATGTCGGCCTGGGCAGTTGCCCCCATGACGCCGAAACCTGCTTCCTGCATTTCAAAACGTGCCATTTTAGTCCCCTGTTTTCCGGCCCTGTCAGGCTCCCGAGAGCTGCCTTGGTTCGTCCCTGCTGGCTGCTCTTCCGATGCTTTCGAGAATGCCGTGGAGGCTTGAATCTGTCGTTAAATGGCGTGCTTAATTTGAGGAAAACAAAGCTAAAACAAGAGGTAAACGTGCAAATTCGTTAAGGATACAAACTCAGCAATCGCGCTGGTTTGCATCAAATTCGACGAAAATTTTCGCGCCTGAAATCAAGACTCCGCTAACCACGGGAGACAAAGGCAATGCGGCGATCGTTTCATTTCGTTGCCCGCAAGGCGTGTTTTGAGCCCTTTAAAAACCGGAAGTCTTCCGCTGCGGCACCGCTTTTGTTTTGCGGGGAGCTGGACTAGCTTACGTTTGCGTAAGCGGCAGACCGGCGAGGCGGAGCATCCGGCCGGTATCCAAAGGGAGGAAGTACATGTTTCGAAAAATCAGCCTGGCCCTCGCGGCTACAATGATCATGGCCGGCGCGGCATGGGCCGACCCGATCGAGGGCAACTGGAAGACACAGGCCGGTTCAACCGCCGCCATCACCGGCGGCGGCAGCTCGTTTTCCATCACGCTCAAGTCAGGCAAATATTCCGGCAAGAACATTGGCTCGTTCAAGGCGGCCGGCGAAAACAAATATACCGGCACCATAACCGATCCGGACACCGACAAGACCTATTCGGGCAAGGCCTCGGTGTCCGGCACCTCGCTCAAGATGAGCGGCTGCGTGCTCGGCGGACTGATTTGCAAAAGCCAGACCTGGCACAAACTCTGATCATCCCCATCTCCCAGCCATGAAACGGGGCCCTAATAGGCCCCGTTTTCGTTTCATGGATGAGCTCGCGATCACCGGGTCACGTCGATGCCCATCAAGGGCACCCGGCTTGGCAGGCGACCTCTACGATTCCCCACCAGCCTCCCGAAGCTCAGGCCAGCGTGATCAAAAACGCCGTCAATCAATTTGAACCGCAGATGAACGACGCCATCAGAGCCGGTTCAGTCGCATCAGGGCATTCTCATACGTGTTGAAGGAGACACGACCCAATGCTTGCTCGCCGCTTCACCATCGTCTGCCTGCTGATGAGCCTGTTTGGAATGTTCTTCGCCATCCTCGTCGCCGAAGCGGGCCGTCCGGCCCGTGCCTGGGACGAAGCCAGTTCCAGGACGTGTCACCTCGCCTGCCTTGCCCATCTTCGCAACTGAACAAAGAAACAAGGCCTCGAAAGAAAAGCAAACCGTCATGAACCGCATCGCCGCCAACGCTCTCAAGACCCTTCGGCTTCTGCCGCGGGCGGCACTTATCCTGATGGTTCTTGCCGCTCCTGTTCTGGCAGTACCGATGATGCGTGCCGATGCCGGTTCGACGATCGAAGCGCCGGCGCTGAAGAAGACAGGCGTCGGGTTCGTGCTGCTGGTCAGCCTGCAGCGCGGCTGATTCCTGCTTTGTGAATGTCGTTGTCCAAAAATCGCTGCGCGCCTTCGGTTCAGGCGCGCGTGCATGCTTTTAGGAGACATGCACCTGAAAAGAAAAACGACGCTTTGGCCGCCTTCGATCACGACACCCCTCCCAACAGCAGTTCCAAGTCTCTATATTGAGCCATGGAAAAGCGAATCTACCCACAAGCTATTGAATCAGTCGTCATGCCCGAGCCTTTTGGCCGGCAAAGCTTCACCGACGCCGAAAAGGCCGTTGCGGCGCTGCAAGTTCTCTACGACCGCAACACGAAATTCCTGCGCGACTCGTTCGCGACGCTGGCCGCGGGCGGCGACAACAGCAGGCGCTACCGGGCCTTCTACCCGGAGATCGGCGTTACCACCAACTCGTTCACCCAGATCGACTCGCGGCAGGCCTATGGCCACATGCCGACGCCGGGGCATTTTTCCACCACCATCACCCAGCCAGGCTTGTTCCAAAGCTATCTTCTGGAGCAGTTGCGCCTGATCATGCGCAATCATGGCGTCGCGGTCACCGTTTCGGAATCGACCACGCCCATACCGTTGCATTTCGCCTTCCTAGAGGGCACGCATGTCGACGGCGCGGCTGCAGAGCGCATCAAGCGGCCGATCCGCGACCTTTTCGATGTGCCGGATCTCGACGGCACCGACGACCAGATCGCCAACGGCACGTTCGAGGTGGCCTTCGGCGAGCCAAGACCCCTGGCGCCGTTCACGGCGCAGCGCATCGACTATTCCCTGCACCGCCTGTCGCATTATACGGCCACCACGCCGCAGCATTTCCAGAACTTCGTGCTGTTCACCAACTACCAATTCTATATCGACGAGTTCGTTGCCCGCGCACGGACCCAGATGGCGGAAGGCGGCCACGGCTATGCCGAGTTCGTCGAACCCGGCAACGTCATCACCAAGGCGGGGCAAAGCGCGCCCAGCGAAGGGGTCGCACCACCACGGCTGCCGCAAATGCCGGCCTATCACCTGAAGAAGCCAAACCATGGCGGCATCACCATGGTCAACATCGGCGTTGGCCCTTCCAACGCCAAGACGATCACCGACCACGTCGCCGTGCTGCGGCCGCATGCCTGGGTCATGCTCGGCCACTGTGCCGGGCTGCGCAATACCCAGGCGCTGGGCGACTATGTGCTGGCGCATGCCTATGTCAGGGAAGATCACGTCCTCGACGACGATCTTCCCGTCTGGGTGCCGATCCCGCCGCTGGCCGAGATCCAGGTGGCCCTGCAGGAGGCGGTCGCCGAAGTCACCGGCCTGTCCGGCTACGACCTCAAGCGGATCATGCGCACCGGAACCGTCGCCACCATCGACAATCGTAACTGGGAACTGCGCGATCAACGCGGCCCGGTGCAGCGGCTTTCGCAGTCACGGGCGATCGCGCTCGACATGGAATCGGCGACGATCGCCGCCAATGGGTTCCGATTCCGCGTTCCCTACGGCACGCTGCTGTGCGTTTCCGACAAGCCACTGCATGGCGAATTGAAGCTGCCCGGCATGGCGACCGAGTTTTACAAGCGGCAGGTGGCGCAGCATCTGACCATCGGCATCAGGGCGATGGAAAAGCTGTCCGAAATGCCGATGGAGCGGCTGCATTCACGCAAGCTCAGAAGTTTTTCGGAAACGGCATTCCAGTAAGCGGCCAGCGAGGCACTTCGTCATCTTGATTGAGCCGCATTTCTGCCGATAAGCGGGCGATATGGAGAAGGTGAACTTCGCGACATTGCTGACGTCGATTGCATTCCTTGCCATGCTCGCGCTCTCGGGTGCGCTCGTGGCCGGGTTCTTCGGGACGTTGCATCCGGCCTTAGATTCCTTCTCGCATTTCCGCGTCCACTTCGCCGTGCTGATGGCGCTTTGCGCGCTGCCGTTGCTGGCCACGACATTCTGGCCGCAAGCGGCGGCGGCCCTGGTATTCGCCATGGCTGCCTTTGCCACCACCGCGAACACGCTGCCGCGTTTCTGGGCGGTCCAGGCCTATGAGGCCAGCAACAATGACGGCCCGGTCTACCGCCTGCTGCAGATGAACCTGCGATACAACAACCCGACGCCTGAGAAAGTCCTGTCGCTGATTGGCCGGATCCAGCCCGATGTCATCACCCTCGATGAGGTGTCCGACATGTGGGAGGCAAAATTCGCACCGCTGACCAGTGCCTACCCCTATCGGGTCTTTTGCCCCTTCCCGAACGGCACGTTCGGCGTTGGGCTTATGTCGAGCCGGCCCTTTGTCGCCGGCACGGAACCGCGCTGTTTCGGCCGCGGAGCCATGGCGATCGCCAGCGTCAACCTCGGCGGAACTCCCATCGACGTCGCCGCCATTCATCTCAGTTGGCCATGGCCACGCGAGCAGTATTGGCAGATTGGCGAATTGGCGGAGCCCCTTGCCTCGCTTGGCGACACGGCGATCATGGCGGGCGACTGCAATGCGGTGCCGTGGAGTGCCGCAGTCCGGCGCGTTGCCGCGATCAGCGGGCTGCGGCTGATGCCATCCGTCGGACCAACCTGGCTCTACATAAAGCTGCCGGATTTCCTGCGTTTCGCCGGCTTGCCGATCGATCAGGTTTTCAGTAGGGGCGCGATCAACATCCGCTCGGCGAGAAGGCTGGAGGATACCGGCTCGGACCATCTGCCTGTTTTGGTTGAGTTCTCGCTCCGGCCCGAGGTGGAAAAACCCGTGGACGAGCATGAGACGGCGACCGTGTCGGCAGAGCAGCCCGGCAAGGCGCGAAGCTGACGCCCCAGAGCGGTTCAGCGTTTGATAGAATCGCTGACCCGCTCTAACTCTTTGTTTTTACGCAATTCCCAAGGGAAAGCGCTACGCGCTTTTCCCGGGAAAACCGTTACACACTTTTCCTGAAATTGCTCTAGCCTAAGACCTCTCCAAGGCACCGACCAGGCGGTCGACATGACCGCCATCCCTGTGCTCGCGCGCGTCGAAGGCATTCTGCCTGGCTTCATATTCATCATAGATGGCATCGGTACGCCGTCGCGCCTCACGCCGTGTCTTGATGCATTGCGCGTCAGCCTGGAGTGCCAGGCCTGTCAGCGACCTCTCGGCGGCCTTCATCATCTGTTTCGCAATCGAGCCATGGGTCTGCTCATGCGCTTGAACACCAGCGAAAAACCGCTTCCAGCGCCTGCCGAGCACCGGCGGGAGCACTGAAGTCAGGCGTGGATAGGTGTAAGTCAGGTTGAGCGTCCCCTTGGCCCGCTTGATGCGGCAGCTACCTTCGGCCTGGACAAGGTCGAGGTCCCAATCCTTGGTATAGCTGGTCAGCGCAATGGCACGGGTCAGGAAACCATGATGCGGCCCATGGCGGTTCATCGACGCCACCAAGGCTTCGCCCGATGTGCCTGAGATGGCGTATGTCCGTGTCTTGATAACGACCGTGACGTCAGCGCATGCCACGGTCGCGACGCCAAGCAGTACGCCGACGGCCGCCAAGAACATCAAGATGGTTGCGCGCATGCCTGCCTCTTCGCCAGGAAGCCAAGCAGATCATAAGCGCCGTGCCGCTTCAACGTCCGGAGCGTTCACATGTTCTGATAGACCGGGCCCTCGCCGCCTTGCGGCGGCACCCAGTTGATATTCTGGTTCGGGTCCTTGATGTCGCATGTCTTGCAGTGCACGCAGTTCTGCGCGTTGATGACGAAGCGCACGTCCTTTGCCGAGGGATCGGCGGCGGCGTTGCCATCCTTGTCGACCCACTCATAGACGCCCGCCGGGCAGTAGCGTGTCGAAGGTCCGGCGAAGACATCGTGCTCGGAGCGCTGCTGCAGGCCCATGTCACCAACGAGCAGGTGGACCGGTTCGTTTTCCTCGTGGTTGGTGTTCGACAGGAACACCGAGGACAGGCGGTCGAACGTCAGCACGCCATCCGGCTTCGGGTAATTGATCTTGGTGTGCTTCGCCGCGGGCTCCAGCGTCGCGTAGTCAGCCTTGCCGTGCTTCAACGTGCCGAAGGGCGAAACACCGAACAGCGTGTTCAGCCACATGTCGAGGCCGCCAAGCCCAATGCCGACGATGGTGCCGAAGCGCGACCACAATGGCTTGACATTGCGCACCTTCTTCAAGTCCTTGCCGATGTCGGTTGCCCGCCAGGCTGCCTCGTAGGAAGCCAGTTCGTCATTCGCCCGGCCGGCGCCGATCGCCTCGGCGACATGCTCGGCGGCCAGCATTCCAGACAGCACGGCGTTATGAGAACCCTTGATGCGCGGTACGTTGACGAGACCGGCCGAGCAGCCCATGAGCGCGCCACCGGGGAAAGACAGTTTCGGCACCGATTGCCAGCCGCCCTCGGTGATGGCGCGCGCGCCATAACCCAGCCGCTTGGCACCCTCGAACGTGCCTGATATGGCCGGATGGGTCTTGAAGCGCTGGAATTCCTCGAAAGGCGACAGATAAGGGTTCTTGTAGTTGAGGTGCAGGACGAAGCCGACCGCGACCTGATTGTCCTCGAGATGATAGAGGAAGGAGCCGCCACCGGTTTTCATGTCGAGCGGCCAGCCGAACGAATGCTGAACCAGGCCCAGCCGGTGGTTCTCCGGCTTGACCTGCCAGAGTTCCTTGAGCCCGATGCCGAACTTGGCCGGCTCGCGACCGTCGGAAAGCTTGTACCTGGCCATCAATTGCTTGGCGAGCGAACCCCGCGCGCCCTCGCCGATCAGCACATATTTGCCCATCAGCGCCATGCCGGGCGCGAAGCCGGGCCCATGCGAGCCATCCTTTTCGACGCCCATGTCCCCGGTGACGACGCCGGTGACAGCACCCTCATCATTGAAGAGCAGGCCAGCGGCTGCGAAGCCCGGATAGATTTCGACACCAAGCGCCTCGGCCTTGGTCGCCAGCCAGCGGCAGACATTGCCCAGCGAGACGATGTAGTTGCCATGATTGTTCATCAGCGGCGGCATCAGAAAATTGGGCAGACGGACCGAGCCTGCCGGCCCCAGTACCAGGAAATGATCCGCGGTGACCGGGGTCTTGAAGGGGTGGCCTTCCTCATCGCGCCAGCCAGGCAAGAGCCGGTCGATGCCGATCGGGTCGACAACGGCGCCGGACAGGATATGGGCGCCAACCTCACCGCCCTTTTCGAGCACGACGACCGAGAGCTCGGGATTGACCTGCTTGAGGCGGATGGCGGCGGCAAGGCCGGCCGGGCCGGCGCCAACGATAACCACGTCGAATTCCATGCTTTCGCGTTCGATATCGCTCATCAACCCCTCCGCACTGGCTTGTCGCTATCGCGCATCTTGCTGGCTCCTGCGCTGCATAGCGCATCAAGTCGCGACAGGAAACCGGCGCGAACGTGACAATGCTGTTTTGGCCAAAAAGTCGCGCACCGCGCACCATTAAGAGCAGGTTTCGGGCGAAGGCGCGCGGCTGTTACGTTTTTGGATTGTTCGACGGCTTGCTTATCGGCCATACTTCGCGCCATGCGCATTCCTGGGCCTGCCGGCTTTTCATCGACGCGCTTTTTTTCGACGCTCGGCCGAGTCCGCCGGGCGCCTCTCATGGCTCTTTTACTGCTGACGCCATTTCAGGCTCACGCCGACGAGGTGAAAGTCTGGGCGACCGGAGCCTACTCCTTCTCCGACGAACTCGGCGGTTTCCGGATCACCGGGGCTTCCGGCATAGGCACGAAAGAGGATCCTTTCGTTATCTCCGAAGAGCTGAATTCGGCGACGCCGGTGACCTTGACCATGCGCACCACGAAACCGATCCAACCCTTCGGGCCCGCCGGAGAGTTCGCCAATGGCGTCATGTACATGCACCTCAATGTGCTCAACAACAGCGGTCAAGCCTGGATCGAATTCCAGTTCGAGCTTCAGGAGATTCTCAATCAGCCGAGCGTGTTCGGTGACGGATTTTCGTTCGACCAGCGCAACAAGACGCCGGACAATATCCGGTCGAGCAATTTCGCCGACTTTGATCGTGAATTCGAACCCTATGACCGGCTGCTGTTCCGCAATGGCAAGGTGGATCCGCTCAAGACGGCCAGTTTCGAATTCCTGATGACCGATTATACGCCGCGATGGACCTTCTATCTGGTGCAGGACCCCCGCATACCGACGGGCTGAACTTGCAAATTGCCGCCACGCGGATGAATGTGCCGGCATGAATGCGGCCGCCCCAACCAACCGACCTGACCTCGCCGACCTGCTGGCCTTCTATGCCAGCGTCGGCGTTGATGACGCGCTCGAAGACGAGCCGGTAAACCGCTTTGCCGAGGCGGCGCAAAGGCCAGTTGAACGCGCAACCGCCACACCTCCCGCGCGCGAAAGCACCCAGCAGCCCCCGTCAACACCGCCGCGGCCAGATATGAGCCGGTTGCCGGACGCACCGCCGGCACGCGCGCCTGCCGCCACGGCGGTGCCCGACGAAGCGCAGGCAGCGCTTGCGCGCCAATTGGCGGCGACCGCGTCGACGCTGGATGAACTTCGCCAGCACATGGCGGCCTTCGATGGCTGCAATCTGAAATCCACGGCCAAGAATCTGGTCTTCGCCGACGGCAACCCGAACGCCGCCGTCATGCTGGTCGGCGAGGCGCCAGGCCGCGACGAGGATATCGAGGGCCTGCCCTTCGTTGGCCGCTCCGGACGGTTGCTCGACCGCATGCTGGCGGCGATCGGGCTAGACCGGACTTCGGTCTATATCGCCAATGTGATTCCGTGGCGCCCGCCGGGCAACCGCACGCCGACACCACACGAAACCGAGATCTGCCGGCCGTTCATCGAACGGCAGATCGAACTGGTCAATCCAAAGGTGCTGATCAATCTCGGCGGCCCTTCGGCCAAGACCTTGCTCAATACCACCGAAGGCATCTTGCGGCTGCGCGGCAACTGGCGTGCGCACACCACCGCTTCCGGCATTGCCATCCCGGCGATGCCGACCCTGCATCCCGCCTATCTCCTGAGAACACCCGCGCACAAGAAGCTGGCTTGGCGGGATTTTCTCGAAGTGAAGACGAAACTGCGGTCGCTGAACTGAAGGTCACGAAGTCTGGGGATTACCTTCGAGGTAATGGAAATACGGCGCGGTCCGGCATAGTTTGCCGCCATGACAACAGCCCAGACTTCCGCCGGCAGCCTCATTCGCGAATGGCGCACGCGCCGGCGAATGAGCCAGCTCGATCTCGCCATGGAAGCCGATATCTCGCAGCGGCATCTCTCCTTCGTCGAAAGCGGCCGCTCGGCCCCGTCGCGCGACATGGTGCTGCATCTGGCCGAACAGCTGGAAATACCGCTTCGGCAACGCAACCAGCTGCTCCTGGCAGCCGGCTTTGCGCCCAGTTTCGGCGAGCGGCAGCTCACCGACGCGTCCCTGGCGCCGGCGATGGCGGCGGTCGAGATCGTGCTCAAGGGCCACGAGCCGTTCCCGGCTCTGGCCGTCGACCGGCACTGGAACCTGGTTGCGGCCAATGCGGCCATAGGCCCTTTCCTCGCCAATGTCGTTGAAGCCTCGTTGCTGACGCCGCCGGTCAACGTGCTTCGTCTCAGCCTGCATCCGGGCGGCGTGGCGCCGCGCATCGTCAATCTGGCCGAATGGCGCGCACACCTGCTCGACCGGCTGAAACGCCAGAATGACGCGACTGGCGACCCTGTACTCGTCGAGCTGGAACGCGAATTGAGGACCTATCCATCAGGCCTGAAAGGCAACCGGCCCGTGCCGGTCGAGCCGAACGCGATCGTGCATCCGCTGCGGCTGGCGCATGGCGACGCGGTGCTTTCCTTCATCAGCACCATTACCGTTTTTGGAACACCGCTCGACGTGACACTTTCGGAACTGGCGATCGAATCGTTCTTCCCAGCCGACGAGCAGACCGGCGCCGCGCTGACGCGGCTAGCAAGAGACCGGGCGGCGAAGGCGCCGTAGGCGCGGACCGGCCCTTCGCTATCGCTTCGGGCGTTCGTCGCTCGGAAAGCCAAGCAATTGGCTTTCCGTCCGCTGGCGCGGACCGCTCCTCACCCTTGCGGCGAGGCCACCTTTCGGGTGCGGGTGCGCTCGAGCCCCAACTGGCGTTCGCGCCAGATGATGAAGAGCCCGGCGGCAACGACGATCAGTCCGCCGACCAGCATGTTCGGTGTCGCGATATCGCCGAAGACCAGATAGCCGACGAGCACGCCTAGGATCATCGACGTGTATTCGAAGGGCGCGACCACCGAGGCTTCGGCATGGCGGTAGGCCGCCGTCATCAGGATCTGCGCCAGTCCGCCGCAAAAGCCTGATGCAACCAGTAAACCAGCCTGCAGCGGCGTCAGCGCCTGCCAGCCGAAAGGCAGCGTCAACAGCGCCATGACGCTCGCCGTCGCCGAAAACCACAACACGATTGTCGCCGTCCTTTCGGTCTGGACGAGGTTGCGTACGAGCAGGATGGCATTGGCGGAGATCGCCGCCGAGACCAATGCGGCTATGACGCCGAGCACTTCCTGGTCACCGAGTGCCGCGCCTGAGCGGAGCAGCGTCAGTTCCGGCCAGGAGATGATCAGCACCCCAAAAAGGCCAACGGCGACAGCGCTCCAGCGGTAGATGTGGATGGCCTCGCCAAGGAAGATCGCGCTGAAGACCACCACCAGCAGCGGCTGCGCATAATTCAGCGTGATCGCCTCCGGCAGCGGCAGCCGTGTCAGCGCGAAGAAAGTGAGCCCCATGCCGCAGACACCGACGAGGCCGCGCGCGATGTGGCTGAGCGGGCGCCTTGTCGAGAATGCGGTGGCGAGTTTGCCACGGTAGGCCAGAAAAGCGATGATCGGGAAGATGGCGAAGAACGAGCGGAAGAAGGCGATCTGCCCGACCGGCAGCGTGCCGGCCGCCTTGATACAGGAAGACATGCCGACAAAGACCGCCACCGAAACGATCTTCAGCATGATCCCGGTCAAGACGCGGCCAGGATGATCCGACAGTTTTTCGGCCGCCTCGCCCCCCGGCCCTGATGTCACTTTGCCGCTGCTTCCTGGATCGTTGCCCAAATCCGCGACGGCGTCGCGGGCATCTCGATGTGTTTGACGCCGTAGGCGCGATACAACGCATCGGTAACCGCATTGAGCGCCGCCGGTGTCGAGCCGATGGTCCCGGCCTCACCTGCCCCCTTTATGCCAAGGGCATTGGTGATAGAGGGCACATTACGCGTCTCGAAATGGAAGAACGGGAAATTGTCGGCGCGCGGCATGGCATAGTCCATGAAGCTCGCCGTCAGAAGCTGTCCGTCCTCGCTGTAGATCGTGTCTTCTGTCAGCGCCTGGCCGATGCCTTGCACCACGCCGCCATGCACCTGGCCGGCAAGCAGGACCGGGTTCACCGTGACGCCGAAATCGTCGACGATGGTGTAGCGCACAATGTCGGTCGCACCCGTGTCGGGATCGATCTCGACCTCGCATATATGGGTGCCGTTCGGGTAGGTGCACTCATCCTGCACGAACTCGCCGAACCCCTTGAGATCGTCGGGGTTCTTCGCGGCCTTGGCGATGCTTGAAAAATCAATCGCGCGGTCGGTGCCGACAATGCGGGCAACGCCGTTCGACAGCTCGATGTCGCCGGCGGAAGCCTCCAGTTCGTCGGCGGCGATGCGCTTGATCTTGTTGGCCAGATCCTCGCCCGCGCGCGACGCCGATACGCCGCCCAGCGGAATGGAGCGCGAGCCGCCGGTGCCGCCGCCGGCTTTCAATTCATCGGTATCGCCCTGGCGGACATGGATCCTGTCGATGTCCAGATTGAGCTTTTCCGAGAGGAATTGCGCGTAGGCGGTGGCGTGCCCCTGCCCGTTGGTCTGGGTGCCGATCTTCAATGTCACGGTGCCATCGCCGTTCAGTTCGACAAACGCCGGCTCCGAGCCAGGAAAGGCACAGGCCTCGATATAGGTAGCCATGCCGATGCCGCGGATTTTTCCGCTCGCCTTCGACTGCGCCAGCCGTGCCGGAAACGCCTTCCATTCGGACTGCTCGATGGCACGGTCCATATGGCCTTCGAATTCGCCATTGTCGTAGAGGCGGCCAGTCTGGGTGCGGTAGGGAAACTGCTCGGGCCGGATGAAGTTGCGCCGGCGGATCTCGTCGACGGACAGGCCAAGGTCATGGGCGCAGGCATCGACCAGCTTTTCCAGCAGGAAAGCCGCTTCCGGGCGGCCCGCGCCACGATAGGCATCGACCGGACAGGTGTTGGTGTAGAGGCCGGTTACCGAGACATCCAGCGCCTTGATGTCATAGACGCCGGTCGACATGGTGACGCCGATATAGGGGATGAACGGACCATATTGCGAGATATAAGCGCCGATGTTGGCGAGCAGGTCGACCTTCATGCCAAGGAAGCGGCCGTCCTTGTCCAGCGCCATTTCGGCCGTCACCGCATTGTCGCGGCCTTGCGCATCGGTCAGGAAATGCTCGGTGCGGTCGCCAGCCCATTTTACCGGACGGCCCAGGCGCTTTGCCGCCTCGAGCACCAGCGGGTATTCGCGATAGACGAAGCTTTTCGGCCCAAAACCGCCACCGACATCGGGAGTTATGACGCGCACCTGGTCCTTCTTGATCTTGAACAGGCTGGCCAGGATGTACTGCATGGAGTGCACGCCCTGCGAGCCCGTAGTGAGCACAAAGCGGTTCTCTTGCGTATTCCACTCGCCGATCGCCGAGCGCGGCTCCATGTAGTTGCAGACCAGGCGATTGTTGATGAATTCGATGCGGGTGACGTGAGCTGCCTTGGCAAAGGCCTTCCCGGTCCTGGCCCTGTCACCCATGTGATAGGTAAAGGCACGGTTGGAGCCGAGTTCCGGCCAGACCAGCGGTGTGCCTTCGGCAAGCGCCGTCGCGGTGCCGGAAGCCGCGTCCTCGCCATCATAGTCGACATCGATCAGTTCGGCCGCATCCTGCGCCAATGCGCGGCTGTCGGCGACGACGAAGGCAACGGCATCACCGACATAGTTGACGCGGTCGCGGCACAGGATCGGAATGTCGCGGGTCGGCGCTTTGGTGCCGTCCGGCTGCGCCTGCATCACGCCTGACTTCAGGTCGCCGAGATGGGCGAGGTCCTTGCCGGTCAGCACGAGATGCACGCCGGGCGCGCTCATGGCTGCTTCGGTTGAACCGATTGTAAAACTTGCCTTGGCCACAGGCGAGCGCAAGACATAGCCATGCAGGACGCCCTCCGGCTGGATGTCATCGGTATAGCGGCCCTGCCCCTGGATGAAGGCGGCATCCTCACGCCGTAGCACGGAGGCGCCCATCCCGAATTTCGGTGTGATGACGGTCATGAATGCCTCGCGGTAGCAGGGGGGTGAACGCCTGAAATAGGCAACGGTCCAGTTTTGTCGAGGGGCGCTTTCGTGTAAAGAGCGCCGACTTCAGTTTTTTCAGCCAGGTAACCTAACCCGCTATCGCGGAAATTGACAGGAAAAGCCACGGAATGCGCACTGACACAGGCCAGGTCTTCAAGCTCGAAGACTATCGCGCCAACGACTATCTCATTCCGGAAACCAACCTTACTTTCCGCCTTTCGCCCGAAGCGACCATCGTCACAGCGACCCTGACGATCGAACGCCGCGAAGGTGTCGCTACGTCAGCGCCGCTGGTACTGGACGGCGATGGGCTGACGCTGCACCGCATCGAGATCGATGGCCGCAAGGCCGCACCTGAGGACTTCCTCGCCACACCCGATCAACTGACCATTGCCAGGCCGCCGGCGGCGGACCGGTTCCAGCTGATCCTTGAGACGGAGCTGGCTCCGGCGCGGAACGAAGCGTTGATGGGCCTCTATCGCTCCAGCAACGTCTATTGCACACAATGCGAGGCCGAGGGCTTTCGCCGCATCACCTATTTCCTCGATCGCCCCGATATCCTGTCCGTCTATACCGTTCGCGTCGAGGCACCGCGCGACGAGGCGCCGCTGCTTCTGTCCAATGGCAATCCGGTCGAAGCCGGCGATCTCGCCGACGGATGGCATTATGCTAGATGGCACGACCCCTTCCCCAAGCCGTCCTATCTGTTTGCGCTGGTGGCGGGCAATCTTGGGCTGGTTGGAGACAGCTTCGTCACCATGTCGGGCCGCAAGGTCGAACTTGGCATCTATGTCGAGCCCGGCAAGGAGGCGCTTGCCGGCTACGCCATGGACGCCCTGAAGCGCTCGATGCAATGGGATGAAGAGGCCTTTGGCCGCGAATACGATCTCGACGTTTTCAACATCGTCGCGGTGTCCGACTTCAACATGGGCGCCATGGAGAACAAGGGTCTCAACATATTCAACGACAAATATGTGCTGGCCGACCAGGAGACGGCGACCGACGCCGATTTCGCCAATATCGAGGCGATCATCGCGCATGAGTATTTCCACAATTGGACTGGCAACAGAATCACTTGCCGCGATTGGTTCCAGCTCTGCCTCAAGGAAGGCCTGACGGTTTTCCGTGACCATGAATTCTCCGCCGACCAGCGGTCCCGGGCGGTCAAGCGCATCGCCGAGGTGCGCACCTTGCGCTCGCATCAGTTTCCGGAAGACCAGGGACCACTGGCGCATCCGGTGCGGCCGCGCCGCTACCGCGAGATCAACAACTTCTACACGGCGACGGTCTACGAAAAAGGCTCGGAAGTTGTGCGCATGATCCGCACCATCCTCGGCGCCAAGACCTTCCGTGCCGGCATGGACCTCTATTTCGAGCGCCATGACGGTGAAGCGGCGACGATCGAGGACTTCATCAAGGTGTTCGAGGATGCCTCCGGCCACGACCTGTCGCAATTCGCGCTTTGGTACCATCAGGCCGGCACGCCCAATCTGACCGTGAGCTCGACGCACAATCCGGCCTTGCAGGAATTCACGCTCGAGATCGAGCAATCGGTGCCGCCAACCCCATCCGAGAGCCGCAAGCGGCTGATGCACATTCCACTCGCCTTTGGCCTGATGGGTGCTGACGGCAAGGCGGTCGAGTATACGAGCGTCGACGGCGCCAGTGTCGAGGATGGCGTCATTCATATCCGCAAGCGCCGGCACATGGTGCGCTTCTCCGGCGTTGCCGAGCGGCCCGCGGTGTCACTCAATCGCGGCTTCTCGGCGCCAGTGACGCTTTCGGTCGAGCAGAAAGCCGACGACCAGTTCTTCCTTGCCGCAAACGACAGCGACGCCTTCGCCCGCTGGCAGGCATTCAACACACTTGTGACCGATGCGATGATCGGCGCCTTCCGCCAGGTCCTCGGCGGCCAGCAGCCGGCTTTCGCCGCCAGGCTGACCGGGCTTGCAGGCCGGATCGCCGGTGACGAGACGCTGGAGCCGGCTTATCGGGCACTTGCACTGGCCCTGCCCAGCGAGGCCGACATCGCGCGCGACATCGGCAGGAACATCGATCCGGATGCTATCTTCGCTGGTCGTGAGGCGCTGACGATCGCCATGGCCAAGGCCAACCAGCAAGCGTTTTCCGATCTTTATATAGGCCTTGCCAGCAATGCCGCCTTCAGTCCCGACGCGGCGAGCGCCGGGCGGCGCGCCTTGCGCAACATCCTGCTCGACTTCCTCAGTCTGCTGCCTGGCGGCGCCGAGCTTGCGGCCGATCATTTCCACTCGGCCACCAACATGACCGATCGCGCCGCTGCGCTCACCGTGCTCGCGCATCGTCACCATGGCTCACCAGAGGCGATCGACGCTCTGGCGGCGTTCGAGACGAGATACCGCAACGACGCGCTGGTGATGGACAAGTGGTTCCAGATCCAGGCCAGCGTACCGGGACCTCGCACGGTCGAAACGGTTCGTGCCCTGACCGGCCACCCTGCCTTCTCGATGGCCAACCCGAACCGGGTCCGCTCGCTGATCGGCACGTTCTCCAGTGCCAACCAGACCGGCTTCCACCGCGCCGACGGCGCTGGGTACCTGTTCTTCTCGCAAGCCGTGGCCGAGGTCGAACAGCGCAATCCGCAGGTGGCGGCACGGCTGGCGACCGCGCTGCGCTCATGGCGGTCGCTCGAGCCCTTGCGGCAGGCCAAGGCCCGGGAGGCACTGCTGTCGATCGCCAATGGCGGAAACCTGTCGGCTGATTTGCGCGACATTGTCGAGCGCACATTGGCCTGAGGTTGATCCCCAGAGGCAGGAAGCTCCAACCAGACCCGAAAGCCCGTTATTTTAGTCGATTTTTAATCTTTTTTCGCCCGACCACTGGACAAGGCGAATCACCTTTGATTCTTTAATGACGATTCGGAAGTGCGGTGTTTGCCGGATCACCAAGCGAAAATGCGGGCATACTAAAATCGGGGAGTGCCATTTATGGCGAAGGCGGACGCGTGGGGCGCGCCCGGAGGGTCGGCTTTTGAGCGTCGCGAGACGCGAAGCGATGGCCTTGCCGGGAACACGCGGCTCATTGCCGAACCGGCCTACCGGCGGCTGCTGGCCGCCGAGCCGCTGCTCCGCCGATCGATCCCGGTTCTCATCATCACGTTCCTGATCGTTATCGCGGCACTGCGTATCCTGTCATTGATGAACGAGCGCGACGACGTCGAGCGCGATGCCAAGACAATCCTGACGCTCGCGGCGGGCCAACTGGCGAGTTCACTCGCCGCCGTATCGAGCACCGCGCCGGGCGCCGCCCAGAATCTTCTGGAAGATATCGGTCGTCAGGGCGCGATGGGCCGCAGCCATGTACTCGTTGTCACCGACAGCGCCTTCAAGATCCTCGCCGTGACGCCACGATCGACACCGTGGCTCGGCCATTCACTCGACAACCTCGTCCAGGGCGGCCAGCCCTTGTTCATGTTCGGCGACCGCGCCGGCGTGATGGATGTCACCATCGGCGGGCGGGACTGGTACGCGGCAATCAGCCTGGCGAGCGACCGCAAGAGTGCGGCGGCGGCGCTGGTTCCGCAGGATGCGGTTTTCGATTCCTGGCGCAAGGCTGTCTCGCTGAATGTCACACTGTTCGTGCTGACGGCCGGCGTGCTCATCATCATCCTCTACGCCTATTTCGGCCAGGCAGCACGAGCCCAGGCGGCCGACCGCATCTATCTCGAGGCGCATCAGCGCATCGACATGGCGCTGGTGCGCGGGCGCTGTGGCCTCTGGGACTGGGACATGGTGCGCGGCAAGATGTACTGGTCGCGCTCGATGTACGACATGCTGGGCTATCGGCCCTGCGACACGATGCTGTCGTTCGGCGAAGTCGATGAGATCATCCACCCGGAAGACGGTGACCTGTTCCAGCTTGCCAACCGGATCGTCGCCCGCGAAATCGATCACATCGACCAGGTGTTTCGGATGCGGCACGCGGATGGCCAATGGGTGTGGATGCGCGCCAGGGCGCAAGTCATCGACCCGGAGGCGCCGGAGATCCAGCTGATCGGCATCGCCGTCGACGTCACCGAGCAGCGGCATCTGGCGCTGCGTTCAGAGGCCGCGGACCTTCGCCTCAGGACGGCCATCGAAAACATCAACGAATCCTTCGTGCTCTGGGATTCCACCCAGCGGCTGATCATGTGCAATTCCAAGTACCAGAAGGACAACGGCCTGTCGGACCGCGACGTGATGCCGGGCGCCTCGCGCGCCATCCTGGAAGAGCGCATGCTCGCCTTTGCCTCCGAGCGGCGTTTGGCCAACACCAACGGACCGCAAGGCGGCGCCACTTTCGAACGGCAACTGGCCGATGGCCGATGGCTGCAAGTCAACGAACTGCGGACCCGCGACGGCGGCAATGTTTCGGTCGGCTCCGACATCACCCAGATCAAGCTGCACCAGGAAAAGCTGGTCGACAGCGAGCGCCGGCTGATGGCAACCATCCACGATCTCAGCCTTGCGCGCCGCGCCGAGGAAGAACGTTCCAGCGAATTGGTTGAACTCAACCGCAAATACATGAAGGAGACCGAGCGCGCCGAAGCAGCCAACCGGGCCAAATCCGAGTTCCTGGCCAACATGTCGCATGAATTGCGCACGCCGCTGAATGCGATCATCGGCTTCTCCGAATTGATGGAGCAAGGCCTGTTCGGCCCCCTGGGTTCCGAGCGCTACGAAGAGTATGCCACCGACATCAACAGCAGCGGCAAATACCTTCTGGGCGTTATCAACGACATTCTCGACATGTCGAAGATCGAAGCCGGCCAGTTCTCGATGGACCGCGAGGAAATCGATCTTGGCCCGCTGATCAGCGAAACCGTGCGCGTCGTCTCGCTGCAGGCTGCCGAGAAGTCGATCACCGTGGAGACACGCATCGCCGACGCGTTGACGCTGTTCGCCGACCGCAGGGCGATCAAGCAGATCGTCATCAACCTCCTGTCCAACGCGGTGAAGTTCACCGGTCAGGGCGGTCATATCTCGGTCAGGGCACGCAACACCTCCGGCGCGCTGGTGCTGACCATCGAGGACAATGGCTGCGGCATTCCCAAGGAGGCGCTCGGCAAGCTCGGGCGTCCGTTCGAACAGGTGCAGAACCAGTTTTCCAAAAGCCACGCCGGCTCCGGCCTTGGCCTTGCCATCTCGCGCTCGCTTGCCGAGCTTCAGGGTGGCGCCCTCAAGATTCGCTCGACAGAAAGCGTCGGCACGATCGTTTCCGTGCGCATTCCGGTGAAGAAAATCACCCCGGTCATCAAGGTCGCTGCCTGAGAAGCCGGGCAATCCCGGCGGGAGACAAATCTCCGGCGGATTGCACCGCCGGAGCCGATCGTTTCGTCGCCAGGGCGCATGTCTCGCCCACCTGACGCGACAGCGGCTTACTGCATGTCCTCGCCGTCATTGCCACCGCCATCCCACTGACGGTGGCGGCCGAAGCGGCCACCCTTCGGTAGCTCGCTCTTTTCGATCTTGCCGTCATCGTTGCGGTCGAGCATGGCAAACAGCTTCTTTTCGCGGCCGGTAACGTCGTCGGTCGTCAGCGTGCCGTCGCCCTTGCTGTCGTAACGGGCGATGATGCGCTTGGCCATGCGCTCGAAGCGCGCCTTCTCCAGCGCGGCGGCAAGCTGCTCAACCGTCAGCTTGCCGCCATTGTCGGTGATAAGCTTCTTCAGCTGCGAGTCCATGGCGTCGGAAAATTGGTCGAAGGTGATGGTGCCGTTCGAATCCTTCATGGCCTTGTTGATGCGCATCATTGCGCCACCGCGCATACCGCCGTCCCCGTTGTTGTCGGCATAGGCCGCTGTACCGACAGCGCCCGCCAAGGCCACGAAAGCGAGTGCGAGTTTGGTTGTCTTTCTCATGATAGTCTCCTGTTGCATCGTCACCCCCGATGCGAACCAGACAGCCGTCAGGGCCGTTTGGTACGAAGCAGAAGGTCAAAATCCTTTCTGACCTTCAGCGACGTCTCTTTGAGGTGTGCTTCCAGCACACCGAAATCCGGCAGATCAGTGACCGCCAGAAGCAGATCCGAAAGCCCCGGCGGAACGTCGTCACGTTCAAAAGCGCCGGTGAGGCAAAGCCGCGTCATCTGGGTGACAGCCAGATAGAGCGAATAGGCTTCGCCGAGTTCCTGCCTGACGGTGGCGCTGGCGAAATCCGGCGTCAGCCTCGACAGGATTTCCGCCGTACCGGTATGCCGGCCCTCAGCCTGACCGGTGATGACAGCCACCTGGGCGATGAACTCCAGATCGATGAGGCCGCCCGGGACCAGCTTGATGTCCCAGAGATCGCGCGGCGGTTTCTCGTCCTCGATCATCGCGCGCATATCCGACGCCTCGACCATCACCTTGGCCCTGTCGCGTGGCAGGGAGATGATCGCGGCCACTTCGGCGTCGATCTTCGTGCAGAGACCGGCGTCACCGGCAATGGCACGGGCCCGCGCAAGCGCCATATGCTCCCAGGTCCAGGCCTCGCCGCGCTGATATTTGCTGAAGGCGTCGATATGCGTGGCGACCGGCCCCTTGTTGCCGGAGGGCCGCAAGCGCAGGTCTAGCTCATAGAGCACGCCTTCGGCGGTCGGCGCGGAGACGGCGGCAATCAGCCGCTGCGTCATGCGGGTATAATAGTGCGATGGAGCCAACGGCTTTTCACCATCGGATTCCTCGGCATCGGGGTCATGGTCGTAGAGCAGGATGAGATCGACGTCGGATCCCGCCGTCAATTCGCGGCTGCCGAGCTTGCCCATTCCGAGCAGCGCGACCCTGCCGCCCATAATTCGACCGTGACGCACGGCAAATTCCGCATTCACCGCCTGCAATGCCGCTTCGATTGTCAGGTCCGCCAGATCGGAAAAAGCCCGGCCCGCACGGGCCGGATCGATGGAACCGGCAAGCAGCCGGACACCGATCAGGAATTTCTGCTCCGACGCGAAAATCCGCAAGCGATCGAGCACGTCTTCATAGAGCCTGTCGCCTTCAATGAAGGCGGAAAGCCGCGCCTGGAGATAGGCACGGTCCGGCAACTCGGTCAGCAAGGCAGGATCGAGCAGGCCGTCGAAGACATGCGGCCGGCGGGTGATGATCGCCGCCAGCCGAGGTGCGGCGCCCATGATCGTTGCCAGCAGCTTCAGCAGCGCCGGATTGGACTGCAGCAGCGAAAAAAGCTGGATACCAGCCGGCAGGCCAGCGAGGAATTCGTCAAAGCGCATCAAGGCTTCGTCGGCCCGGCGCGTCTTGCCGAAGGACTGCAACAGAGCCGGCGTCAGTTCCGTCAGCCGCTCGCGCGCCTCCGCCGACTGGGTGACGCGGTAACGGCCGAAGTGCCAGCCCCTGATGACGCGGCAGATATCGCTCGGCCGCTGGAAGCCAAGCCCGTGCAAGGTCCGCAGTGTGTCGGGATCATCGACATCACCGGTGAAGACCAGATTGCCGATGCCGGCTGAAAGCTCAGGCGCTGTTTCGAAAAGCGCCGCGTAGTGACGTTCCACCTGATGAAGCGAGGCGCGGAAGACCTCGGCGAAGGCGGAAGCATCGTTAAAGCCCAGCATGCGGGCGATGCGCTCCAGCCCCTCGTCATCTTCCGGCAGCATGTGTGTCTGCTCGTCAGCGACCATCTGCACAGCGTGTTCGACGCGGCGCAGGAACCAGTACTGGCGGGCGAGCGCGTCGCGCGCATCGGTTGTGATCCAGCCGCGCGCGGCAAGCTGACCGAGCATCGGCACGGTTTCGCGCCCCCGCAGCTCCGGAAAGCGGCCGCCAGCGATGAGCTGCTGGGTCTGGACGAAGAACTCGATCTCGCGGATGCCGCCGCGCCCGAGCTTGACGTTGTGGCCTTTGACCGCAATTTCTCCATGTCCCTTGTGGGCATGGATCTGGCGCTTGATCGAATGGACGTCGGCAATCGCGGCGTAGTCCATGTATTTGCGCCAGATATAGGGCTGCAACTCCTTGAGGAAGGCAGCGCCCGCGGCAAGATCGCCGGCCACCGGACGCGCCTTGATCATGGCGGCCCGCTCCCAGTTCTGGCCGCGCGCCTCGTAGTAGCGCAGCGCTGCCTCAACCGGGATCGCCAGCGGTGTCGAACCGGGATCGGGGCGCAGCCGAAGGTCAGTCCGGAAGACATAGCCGTGTTCGGTGCGGTCCTGCAGGATGCGGACCAGCCGGCGTGTCAGCCGCGAAAACAGCTCCGTTGCATCGAGCGGATCGACGACAGCGGGCGCCTCCGGCTCGAAGAATACGACGAGGTCGATATCCGAGGAGAAATTCAGCTCATGCGCGCCAAGCTTGCCCATGCCGAGCAGGATCCAGCCTGATTGCAAGGCGGGATTTTCCGGATCAGGCAGTTTGAGCTTGCCCTGGCCATGCGCGTCACGCAGCAGGAAATCGACCGCCGCACGCGCACAGGCATCGGCGAGATCGCTCAGCCGGCGCACGGTGATGGCAGTCTCAGCCTCGCCGGCCAGATCGGCCAGGGCAATCAGGAAATGCGCCTCGGCCTTCCAGCGGCGCAATTCCATCATCAGGCCCGATTCCGAGATGGCTTCAGCGCGCGGCGCCTTGCCGATCCCGGCGGCAATCGCAACCAGCCTGGCTTCAACCGTGTGCTCGAAAAGTCCGTCGAGGATTTGCGGCCGCCGGCGCGCGGTATCGCGCAGGAATGGAGACAGATCGAAGACAGCCCTGAGGAAATCCTGGGCCGCTCCTTTGCCGCCAAGGAATTTGGCCAGACGCGTCAGGCCCTCTTCCGTTGCCGCGTCAGCGATCTCGGCCAATTCCTGCCTGGCATGATCCTCGTCCAACGGCACAAGTCGTGCCACGGGTTTCAACAGCCAGTCCATTTCGATACGCTTTGCAGCCGCGCTCATCAGTGATCCTCCCTTACGGGAAAACTCATGACCACGGATAATCCGGGATTGCCAGACAAGAGATCAAGCCGCGCGTTGTGGAATGTCATGACGGCCTTGGCGAGACTGAGGCCAAGGCCGGAGCCCGGCTGCGAACGGCTCTTCTCCAGCCGCACGAAGCGCTCCGTCGCCCGCGACCTGTCCCCATCGTCAGGAATGCCATGGCCATTGTCGGCGACTGCCAGCTTGATCTCGGTGCCTGCCCGCTCCAGGGTCACGCGCACCGCAGGCTGCGCATTGGCGCCGGTCGAATATTTGATGGCGTTGTCGACGATGTTCGACAATGCCTGACCGATCAGTTCGCGGTTGCCGTTGACGAAGACCGCCTCGCCCACATCCGTCTCGAGCGAGACGCCGGCCTCCTCCGCCACGGGCTCGTAGAGCTCGACGACATCGCGCACGGCCTGTGCCAGGTCGACCCTATTGGTGTTCTCGGATGAATATCCGGCCTCCAGCCTGGAGATCATCAGGATGGCATTGAAGGTCTTTATGAGCTGATCGGACTCGGCGATCGTGCCTTCCAGCGCCTGACGGTAGTCGGTGGTCTTGTGCTTGCCGGACAGCGTGGCTTCGGCGCGATTGCGCAGCCGGGTCAACGGCGTTTTCAGGTCATGCGCGATGTTGTCGGAGACCTGTTTCAGCCCTTCGTTGAGCGTCGCGATCCTGGCCAGCATGGCATTGAGGTTTTCCGAAAGACGATCGAACTCGTCGCCAGCGCCGGTGACCGGCAATCGGCCGGAAAGATCGCCGCCCATGATGCGGCGGCTGGCTTTCGAGACGCTGTCGATGCGCTTCAGTGCGGCGCGGCCGACAAAGAACCAGATCAGCAGTCCGCCAAGCCCCATCATGCCGAGTGCCAGCGTGAGAGCGCGGCGGATGACGGCACGGAACCGTTCCGGCTCGCCAAGGTCGCGGCCGACGAGCATGATCATCTGGTTCGGCAGCCGCAACACAAGGGCGATGGCGTTGTGGCCCTTCTCGCCTTGCGCCTGCACATCGGTCGGAGTGTTGCTCTGGTCGGCAGGCAAGTTCCGCTGCCGCTCCAGCTCTCCCTCGCCAAAGCGCTGGTAGGAGAACGGGCTGCTGGTCCAGCCTTCGGCGTCGAGCACACCCGGCTCCAAACTCTGCACATTGCCGGTCAGGATCTGGCCGTTGGCATCCGCAATCAAGTAGAGGTTGGCGCCAGGCTGACGCGAGCGTTGTTCGACCACGCGCACCAGGACCGGCAAGCCACCACGCTGATAGGCGCGGGCCAGTCCGAGCACCTCGTCGTTGATGGTCTCTTGCGTCTGCGCGGTCAGCATGCGTGCCGAGAGCGACGTCATGTAGAAGACAAGCGCCACCGCGCAAATGGCGAAGAGCAGGAGATAGAGCGCCGAAAGCCGCGCTGCCGTCGTCTTCATGATGGCTGGCACGGAAAGAGCCATGCTAGTCCTTGCTGCCACTTTTAGGCGACATGCATCAGCCGCTCTTCAACATGTAGCCGGCGCCGCGAACCGTGTGCAGGATCGACTTGTCGAAGCCCTTCTCGATCTTGCCACGCAGCCGCGACACATGAACGTCGATGACATTGGTCTGCGGATCGAAATGATAATCCCAGACATTTTCAAGCAGCATGGTGCGCGTCACCACCTGGCCGGCATGACGCATCAGATACTCAAGCAGGCGGAACTCGCGCGGCTGCAGCGTGATCTCGCGCGACGCGCGGCGCACCGAATGCGACAGCCTGTCGAGTTCGAGATCGCCGACCCGGTAGACGGTTTCGGCTTCCTTGGCGCTGGCACGCCGGTTCAGCACCTCGACGCGCGCCAGAAGCTCGGAGAAAGCATAGGGCTTGGTGAGGTAATCGTCGCCGCCGGCGCGCAGACCGGTGACCCGGTCGTCGACCTCGCCCAGCGCCGACAGGATCAGCACTGGCGTCGTGTTGCCTCTGGATCTGAGGCCGGCGATGACAGACAGGCCGTCGCGGCGTGGCATCATGCGGTCAATGACCATCACGTCATAGTCGCCGGCGTCGGCAAGCGCGAAGCCGGTCTCGCCGTCACCCGCGACATGCGCGGTGTGACCGGCCTCGGTGAAGGCTTTCTGGAGATAATCCGCAGCCTCGCGATCGTCTTCTATGACGAGAATCTTCATAGAGCCGTTATACGCGATTTCGCTGGAAGGTTGAGTGGCCGGCATGAGCATTGTGGCCTTCTCTGGTTGTCGAGCATGGCGAGGCCCCAAACCACTGACACTTGGGTGACATGCTTGTTTATGACCATGTCGTCACCTCAAAACCGCAGAACACTTTTGAGCGACATGCTTGGAATTACGCGGCAGCGGGCGATGGGAGGCCCGCTGCCGCCGGAGGCGTACACGATGACTGACTAACGTGTCCGGCTCCGTGCTTTCCCATGCGGCGGCTCGGGGGTGTTTGAAACCGCCGCACTGGAAAAGAGGTATCAACCCTTGGCGACAGGCAACGCAACGAAGCGGTTGTTGTCGCCACGGGTGATCTGCATGAGCACCGCCTTGCGCCCTGACTTAACCGCCTCGGCCATCGCCTTGGAGACGTCTTCGGTACCGTTCACTTCCGCCGAGTTGACGGCGGTGATGACGTCACCCGGCTGAATGCCGCGGTCGGCCGCATCGCTGTCAGGATCCACATTGGTGACGACAAGGCCCTTGCCATTGTCGGACTTGGTGATGGTGAGGCCGAGGTCGGCGAGCGTGTCGGCCTTGGGTGCGGGCGCTGGCTGCGGATCGGCGGAGGCCTGCTTGTCCGTTGCCGGCAATTTGCCAAGATCGATCTTGATCGTCTGGCTCTTGCCATCGCGCCAGACAGTGACATCGACCGACTTGCCAGGCGAGTAGGCGCCGATCAGGCGGGCAAGTTCCTTCGGCGAAGCAACGTCCTTGCCATCGACCTGGGTGATCACGTCACCGGCCGCGATGCCGCCCTTCTTGCCGGGGCCGTCGTCCTGGGCGCTGGAAACCAGAGCACCCTTTTCGGACTTCAAGCCAAGCGATTCGGCGATATCGGAGGTGACCGGCTGAATCTCGACGCCAAGCCAGCCGCGCTGCACGGTGCCGCTCTTCATAAGATCCTGCACGACCTCCTTGGCGGTCGAGGCTGGGATGTCGAACGCGATGCCTACGCTGCCGCCCGACGGCGAGAAGATGGCGGTGTTGATGCCGACGACCTGACCATTGAGGTTGAAGGTCGGGCCGCCCGAGTTGCCGCGATTGACCGACGCGTCGATCTGCAGGAAGTCGTCGTAAGGACCAGCGCCGATGTCGCGGCCGCGTGCCGAAACGATGCCGGCGGTGACGGTGCCGCCAAGACCGAACGGATTGCCAACGGCCACGACCCAGTCGCCGACGCGGACCTTGGAATCATCGGCGAAATCGACATAGGTGAACTTGCCGACGCCATCGACCTTGAGCACGGCGAGATCGGTGCGCGGGTCGGTGCCGACCAGCTTGGCGTCGAGTTCCTTGCCGTCGTTCATGACGACCGTGAAGGCAGAACCCTCTTCGACGACATGGTTGTTGGTGACGAGATAGCCGTCATCGGAGATGAAGAAGCCCGACCCCTGCGCCACCGGGCGCGGCTGATCGTTGTTGTGGTCGCGGCGGCCGAAGCGGCGATGACCCTGGTCCTGGCCGTTCTGATCGCCAAAGCCGCGGAATTCCTTGAAGAAGCGGCGCAACTGCGGATTGTCAGGCATATTGTTCATGCCGTCCGGATCGTCGGACTGGTCGGAGCCGTCATCGGCCGCCGGCTCGATCTTGGCCTTGACCTTGACGCTGACGACAGCGGGGGAAACGCGTTCGACGACATCGGCGAAGCCTGGCACCTGCGGCGCCTCGACGCGCACGGCATCGGCCAGAACCGGCCCTGTTCCCGTGGTCAGCGCACCAACGCCGATCGCACCCGCGACTGCGAGGGACGCGACGGCAGCCATCAGGCGCTTGCGGGTGCGGGAATATGAATTGGGGGCAATATTCATGGATCTCGTATCCTCTTTTCAAAAGGGACGCGCTTGGTTTGGCATCCTCAGGAGGAGAGAATTAGAGAGGCGCACATTACAGCGCCATTTCCGACGCATGAAACTTTGGTAATGTTCGGGGATGATTGCCGACGTCAGTCGCGGCGCAATATCGCGTCCAGAGATGCCTGTTCTTCGGCGGACAGGGATCTGGTTTCCAGCATCTTGCGCGAGCGGGTGGTCATGACGATGAAAAGCCCGCCCACGAGCAGCAGGATCACCGGCGTGCCCCATAACAGGGCATTGCGTAGCTCGAAACGCGGTTTTAGCAGCACGAACTCGCCATAGCGGGAGACAACATAGTCCATCACCTGGCTGTCGCTGTCGCCGGCGACGAGGCGCTGGCGCACGAGAATGCGCAGGTCACGGGCCAGGTCGGCGTCGGATTCGTCGATAGACTGGTTCTGGCAGACCATGCAGCGCAGGCCTTCCGAAAGCGCCCGAGCCCTCGCCTCAAGTTTCGGATCGGCCAGCACCTCGTCGGGTTTGACCGCTTGCGCGACGCCGGCGAACACCAGCGCCACCAACAGGACAAGCGACGCGAGCGAGATCCTGGCCGTCATGCGGATGCCGCCGCCTGCTTGCGGCGCCGCGAAGGGGCGCCAACCCGCAGGCGCCGGTCCATCAGCGATAGGGCGGCGCCAGCCATCATCACCAGGCCACCGCCCCAGATCAGCGTGACCAGCGGCTTCCACCACAGGCGCACCACGACAGAACCGTCATTGCCCTGATCGCCGAGCGACAGATAGAGTTGGGAGAAGCCCATCGTCCTGATGCCGGATTCAGTCGTGGTCATCTGGCGAACCGGGTAGAAACGCTTGGCCGAGCTGATTTCACCCGAAACGTTGCCGTCGGCGCCAATCAGGTCGAAACGGCCACGATCTTCGCTGTAATTAGGCCCCTGGGCCGGATAGAGCCCGACGAAGCGCAATGTGTGGCCGGACAGTTCAACCGTCTGGCCGGCATGCATCGACAGGATTTTTTCGGTGCCGAAGCAAAGCGTGCCGACGATGCCGAGTACGGTCAGCCCAAGGCCGAGATGGGCAAGTGCCGTGCCGAAGACCGAGCGCGGCAGGCCGAGAAAGCGCCTGACCATGACCGCCGGCGCGACATTGCCGACCCCCGATTTGACGGCAAGATCGGTGAGCGCGCCAAGGATCAGCCAGACGGCGAGACCGGCGCCAATAGCCGCGAACACCGATGACCCGTCGATGAACAGGGCCGTGACCAGCACGGCCAGCAAGGCTGCCCCGAAAGCCGCCATCAGCCGCTGAGCCACCGCGAAAATGTCGCCACGCTTCCAGGCCAGCAAGGGTCCAAAGGGAACCATGACCAGCAGCGGCACCATCAGTGGCCCGAATGTCAGATTGAAGAACGGCGCGCCGACCGAGATCTTGTCGGCCGAGAAAGCCTCGACGGCGAGCGGGTAGAGTGTGCCGACCAGCACGGTGGCGGTGGCCGTGGTCAGGAACAGGTTGTTGAGAACGAGAGCCCCTTCGCGCGAGATCGGATGGAACAGGCCGCCTGCCGTCAACCTCGAGGCGCGCAGCGCAAACAGCGCCAGCGAGCCGCCGATGAACAGCGTCAGGATGCCGAGGATGAAGACACCGCGCGTTGGATCGGTGGCGAAAGCGTGGACGGAGGTCAGAACTCCGGAACGCACCAGGAAGGTGCCGAGCAGCGACAGCGAAAAGGTCAGGATCGCCAGAAGCAGAGTCCAGATCTTCAGCGCCGAGCGCTTCTCCATGACGATCGCCGAATGGAGCAAGGCGGTGCCTGCCAGCCACGGCATGAAGGACGCGTTCTCAACCGGGTCCCAGAACCAGAAGCCGCCCCAGCCGAGTTCGTAGTAAGCCCAGTAGGATCCCATGGCGATGCCGCCAGTCAGGAACATCCAGGCGACCAATGTCCATGGCCGCACCCAGCGCGCCCAGGATGCATCGATGCGGCCTTCGATGAGTGCCGCCACCGAGAAGGAAAAGCAGATCGAGAAGCCGACATAGCCGAGATAGAGCATCGGCGGATGCACGGCGAGGCCAAGGTCCTGCAGGATCGGATTGAGATCGCGGCCTTCGATGGGCGCCGGCGAAAGCCGGATGAACGGGTTGGACGTCGCCAGGATGAACAGGAAGAAGGCGGCGCCGATCGACCCCTGCACGGCAAGCACATTGGCCCGCAATGTCGCCGGAAGGTTGCTGCCAAAGGCGGCAACAAGCGCGCCGAAGAAGGTCAGGATCAATACCCAGAGCAGCATCGAACCTTCGTGATTGCCCCAGGTTCCGGTGATCTTGTAGATCAGCGGCTGCAGCGAATGCGAATTTTCCCAGACGCTCGCCACCGAGAAATCAGAGTTGGCATAGGCGCTCGCCAGCGCGGCGAAAGACAAGGCGGTCAAGGCGAAACCAGTGATCGCGACCGGGCCGCCGACCGCCATCAGGCGCTGGTTGTTCAAACGCGCGCCAAAAAGCGGCACGATCGTCTGCACCAGCGAAAGCGCGAACGCCAGGACCAGCGCGAAATGTCCGGTTTCAACCATGGCGCTGTCCATTACTCACTCTTTGTCTCCTGCCAGACGCCCTTGGCTTTCAAGCCGTCGGCGACTTCCTTGGGCATGTAGCGCTCATCGTGCTTGGCCAGCACGCTGTCGGCGATGAAGACACCGTTCGGATCGAAGCTACCTTCGGTGATGACGCCCTGCTCTTCGCGGAACAGGTCGGGCAGGATGCCGGTGTAGGTGACCTTGACTGATTTGTGCGTGTCGGTGACCGAAAAGGCAACGGTCGCGCCTTGACCTCGCTGAATGGTGCCCTTTTCGACCAGGCCGCCAAGCCGGATGCGCTGGCCGGGCGGCACACTGGCGGTGACGAGATCGCCAGGCATGTAGAAATAGGACGCCTTCTGGCCAAGCGCGTAAAAGGTCAGGCCGGTGGCGGCGCCGAGAAAGGCCAGTCCACCCGCGATCACCGACAGCCGTTTCTGTTTGCGCGTCATTGTCCCGGGCCTGCTATTGCGTCGCCGTCAGGCCAAGCGAGGCGGCAAAGGTGGTGAATTTCCTGGCTTCGTCACTATCGGCGCCAAAGACGGCGATGCTACGGCTGAGTGCGCCACGCGCTTCATCGGCCTTGCCCAGCACGACATAGGAACGAATAAGCTGCATCCATCCTTCCGCATCACGGGGATTTTGCCGCAGTTTTTCGTCGAGGCCGGCAACCATGGTGTTGATCATGGCTTCCCGGTCAGTCTGGGACATCGACGACGCGGCATCGACCTCCTGTGCATTCGGACCCTTTGCCGGTTCGCCTGAGGCAACGCTTGAATTGCCGGATTTGGCCAGCGCCTGCTCGACCGCTCCGCGCCATGGTGAATCCGGCGGCAGCTTGCCCAGCATCGTCTGCCAGGCGGCGACGGCGTCACTGGCGCGGCCTTCCTGCGCCAATGCCATGGCCAGATAGAAACTCGCTTTCGGATTCGACGGATCGAGCTTCAGCGATGCCTCGAATGCATCTTGCGCATCGGCCGAGACAATTCCGCCGGCGGCATTGGCGATGGCCTCGCCAAGCCCCGCTTGGCGAACCGCGCTGTCGCCATCAAGGCGAATGGCGTTGCGGTAAGCCGTCACCGCATCCGAGAACCGCTGCATGCGCAGATAGACAGGCGCCAGCACATCCCATCCTCGTCCGTCGGACGGATTGGCGGCAAGATGAGCCTCGGCCCGTGCCACCAGTTCATCGACGGAGCTGTCCGCCGGGTTCTTGGCCAGCCGTTCGCTGAGCGGCTGCGACGGCAAGTCGGGCGAACCGATCTGGCTGTAGAGGCCCCAGCTGACCAGTGGCACGGCAAGAACGGCCGCTGTCGCCACGAGCCTGGTGGTGATCAGCGCCTGCTTGGCCGCAGCCTTGCCGGCAGGGTCGGCGCTGTTCAGGCGAAGGATACGGCGCGCGATCTCCGCGCGGGCCTCTTCGGCTTCCGCCGGCTGGATCAGGCCACGCGCCGTGTCGCGGTCGAGCTCTGACAACTGGTCGCGATAGACTTCCAGATCATGGTCGCTGCTCGACGACGTGCCCTTGGCGCCGCCGGCCAGCGGCAGCAGCACCGCCAGGCTTGCACCCAGCGTCAGGATAGCGGCTATGACCCAGAACAACATGGTTATTCCAATACCGGCAGAGCCCTGCCCTGCCAACACAGGCATGCTGCGACGCTTTGACGAGACCCTACCGATTGTCGGTCGGAACGCGTCAGGTCAGCGGCGTCCAGCTGCCATCGCCATTACGGCAAGCGGTTCCTCGCGCGGTGACGCCGGCGCCGCCGGTAAAGACCGTCTGAGTATACTGGCGGCAGTCCTGCGAGCCGACGCGATAGGGTTGGGCCGGAACGACTTCACCGTAGTGCGAAGCCTGATCGCCCTTCCAGGCCACTTTCTGGCCGCTCGTGGTGTATTCCAGTGCCTTGTATTCTGCTTCGAGCGCGCTGCGCTTCTCGGTGTCACTCAGCCCATTGCCGATCGAACCGCCAACAAGACCGCCAGCCATCGCCGAAATGATCGTTGTCGCAACCTTGCCACCGGCAGGCGGGTTGGCGGCGGGCGGTGATACAACCGACACCCCCGGTCCGTTGCCGCCCAATGTGGTGCAGCCGGAAACGGCAAGCAGTAGGGATACAAGCGCAACGCGAATCTTCATGCCAACAACCGGTTTTCTTGAGCACGATGAGCTGGGGGCCGCGCCATCAGGGAGTTGGCATGGCCATAGTATTGATATTTGTCGGAAATTTGGCCGTTTGCGACCATCCGGGAAAGCATTATTGAAGGCTCCGTAACCGCACGACCGCCTTCAATCCGCCCATGCCGGACCGTTCGAGCATCAGCACGCCTCCATACTCGTTGACGAGGTCGGCGACAATGGCAAGCCCGAGCCCGGTCCCCGGCTTTGTTTCGTCCAGGCGCCGGCCACGCTTCATGGCTTCGCGCGCCTTGTCCTCGGGAATGCCGGGGCCGTCGTCCTCGATGCTGATCTCGAACAGATTGGCCGTGTCGTCCTTGGCCGCCAGAGGCATGACCGACACCGATACAGCGCTCCTTGCCCATTTCATCGCATTCTCAAGAAGATTGCCGAGCAGCTCTTCCAGATCCTCGCGTTCGCCGGCGAAGACAATCTCGACAGCGGGCAGCGAAAGCGACAGGCTGGTCTGCGGGTTGAGCTTCTGCAGCACGCGCACCATGCGCTGCACCAGCGGTGTTACCGGCGTGCGGTAGACGACGCTGTCACGCTGCGCCGCGACACGGGCCCGCTGCAGATAGTGCTCGACCTGCTTCTGCATCGACGCGGCTTGTTCCGTGATCAGCTGGCCCTTGGCGCCGCCGAGCGCCCGCCCCTCATTGAGCAGAACCGCCAGCGGCGTCTTCAGCGAATGGGCGAGATTGCCGACCTGGGTGCGCGAGCGCTCGACGATGCGCTTGTTGTTCTCGATCAGCGCATTGGTTTCATTGGCGAGCGGTTCGATTTCGGCCGGGAAACGGCCGTCCAGCCGTTGCGCCGTGCCCTCTCGCACCATGGCCAGCGCGTTCCTGACGCGGCGCAGCGGCTGAAGACCGAGCAGGATGGCGATGGCGTTGATGGCGATCATGCCGACGCCGAACAAGGAAAGATATGTTAGCAGACGGCGCTGGAAGCTGCCGATTTCCTGCTCCAGCTCGGTCTTGTTGCCCATGACACGGAAGCGCGCGGCGCGGTTCTTCGAATCGAGGACGAATTCGCTCTCGAACACCACCAGTTCTTCGTGATTGATGCCTTCGGTGGCGTAGCTGCGCTGGAAATTGGAGTTGAACGGCACGTCGGCGACATCAGGCGAGCGGATGGCTGTTGTCATTGACGACGAGTGCAGGTCGCCATGAACGCCTTCCGAGGCCGGTTCGACCGACCAGTACCAGCCTGAATTGGGCTGCGAGAAACGGAGATCGCCGAGATCGGGCGCACCGGTCAGCGCGCCGTTGTCGGAAATGCCGACGGAGCCGATCAGGTTGAACAGATGCGCCGAAAGCAGGCTGTCGAAACCGCGTTCGCTGGCCTGGCGATAGAGCGTGGTGATCAAGGTGAAGATGACGATCAGTGTGAGGATCGCCCAGACCGTGGAAAAGGCGATGACGCGGAACGCCAGCGAACGCGGCCATAGGCGCAGCGAAAGCCGCTTCCTGACTGTCGGACTGGTGGGGAGCGTTTCCGAGTTACGCCTCCGGTTCGCGCATGCGGTAGCCCATGCCGCGCACGGTCTCGATCATATCGATGCCCATCTTCTTGCGAAGCCGCCCGACAAAGACCTCTATGGTGTTGGAATCGCGGTCGAAATCCTGGTCATAGAGATGTTCGACCAGTTCAGTCCGCGATACGACCTCGCCCATGTGATGCATCAGGTAGGCCAGCAGGCGAAACTCGTGCGAGGTCAGTTTCAGCGGCACGCCGTCGACATCGGCCTTCGATGCCTTTGTGTCGAGACGCAGCGGCCCGCATGTGAGTTCGGAAGACGCATGGCCCGCGGCGCGCCGGATCAGAGCACGCAGCCGCGCCAGCACCTCTTCGATGTGGAACGGCTTGGTGACGTAGTCGTCAGCGCCAGCGTCAATGCCGGAGACCTTGTCGCTCCAGCGGTCGCGCGCCGTCAGGATGAGAACCGGCATCTTGCGGCCGCCGCGCCGCCAGCGCTCAACCACGCTGATGCCGTCCATCTGCGGCAGGCCGATATCGAGCACCACGGCATCGTAAGGCTCGGTGTCCCCGAGAAAATGGCCTTCCTCGCCATCGAAAGCCCGATCGACGACATAGCCGGCATCGACCAGCGCATCCGATATCTGCCGGTTGAGATCCTTGTCATCCTCGACGACGAGCACACGCATGCGGGAATTATACCTGTTGTGAAGAACTGGCCGGCTTCAGCTATAGGCCGATTCCAGCGGCCTGTGAAACGGAGGGGTCAGTTCTGGGGAACGACGATCTCGGAGCGGCGCGGACGTTGTCCGTCCTTGCCCGGGACAAGCACGACGATGACGCAGACCGGTTGACCGCCGCGTGTCGACTGCGAAGCCTTGGCAAGTGTCCCGCCATTCTCTTCCGCCACCTGCTGACCGATCGCATAGCAGTCGGAATCAGCCAGGACGATCTGATCAACCTGCGCGGGCTCGACGGCCGGCAATGCCATCGCCTGCGACGCCAGCAACGCCGCGGCGCAGAGCACCGGTATCGCGGTTCGGAAATGGGAGCGAAGCGTTTTCATGGTTGGCGTTGTAACGCATCGGTGCTGAACGTGAAATGAACAGTGAACGCCGCAAAAAACATGCCCGCCACACCCCTGAAACGCGAGTCACCCGGAGATTTCGCCGCCCGCCCTGACAAAGCCAGCGAAACACAGTCTAGACCCGGTTCAAGCCATATTGAAAGCGCGTCAGGTGTTTTCCTGCGTCAGGGCGCGAAAGCGCAGCATTCCATGATGCACCAGAAGCTCCTCGTCATAGCGCGCTTCGGAGAACTCCAGCACCAGCCGTGTCTGCCCGCGCGGGCCGATGATCAGCACCGCTTCGGCCAGGCGCGCCTTGACCCTGTCCATGATGGCTTGTGTTTCGCCTTCGCCTTGCGCCTTCGACCAGACATGCAGGGTGATTAGCTGATCAGCATCATTCTCGGCGCCGGTGTTGCCATCGAAGGCGCTGGTCATGCCGCAAGTCACATAGGGAAAGGCTCCATTGACCGCTTCACGCTCAAGCAGTCCGGCGCCGCCAAGCAGCGCCGAGAGCGGGGCATCGCTTTTCAGTCTCAGGAACAGTGCCTGCTGCAAATCGCCGGGCGCGGTCATCGTCGTCTTCCCTCGCCTGTCGCGGCCTCGTGGGCCTTCAGAATTGCGCGAATCTATCCGGGCTCTGCCCGGTCCGCCAATCAATGGGCAGAGCGCAACCTGACAACAAAGCTGCGGATTGCCAAGACCAGAACCGTTATCAAAATGAGGATCACGGACAGCGCCGCGATCGCCGGATCAATATTGTCGCGCAGGCCCATCCACATGAGGCGGGGCAAAGTGATCGCGTTGACGCTGGTGATGAACAGGGTGACGCCGATTTCCTCCCAGGAGAGCACGAAGGATAACAATGCCGCGGTGATGATGCCGAATTTGATGTTGGGCATGATGATCCGCGTGGCGCGTTCCCAGACCGTGGCGCCGAGGCCACGCGCGGCAAGATCGATGCGTCGGTCGAGCTGACTGAGCGAGACCAGCATCATCACGGTGGCGAAAGGCACCGTCATCACGGAATGCGCCATGGCGACGCCAAGCCAGGTGTCGTAGCCAAAGAACGAACCGAGGCCGGATATCGATGTCAAAAGGAAGTAGAGAGTGATCGCGGAAACGACCGGTGGAACGACCATCGGCAGCAGCACGAAACCGACCAGAACCGCGGTAAAGCGAGGCTGGAACATCCAGACGCCGAGGCTGAAGCAAAGCGCCAGAACAGTCGAGAAAGCGCTGCTGACCACCCCAATCCGAATGCTGAGCAGGATCGAATCGATCCAGCGTGGGTCCTCGATCAGCGCACGGTAGTGGCGCAGCGAGAGCTCGCCCGACGGCATCGCCAGCATGCGGCTGGGCGTCAGCGATACCGGGATGACGGCCAGTAGCGGCATCAGCAGGAACAGCGCCACGAAAGCGGCTATGATCAGTGTGGCGGGGCCTGGGCGATATGTCGGCATCTGATCAGACCAATTGCTTCGGCCGCACGTAGCGGAACAGCAGCGCCATCAGCGCGCCGACGAACAGCACCAGCACCACGCTTATCGCCGCCCCCAGGCCCCAGTCCGGGCTCTGGAAGATCCTGAGATAGATCAGTTCGGCAACCATCACGCTGCGGCCACCACCAAGGATCGCCGGAGTGACGAAAAAGCCCAGTGAAAAGACGAAGACGATGAGTGCTGCACCAATGATGCCGGGCCGGGTCATCGGCACGAAGACCGACCAGAAGGTACGCATGCGGCTGGAGCCGAGGCCGCGCGCCGCCAACAGCACGCGATCGTCGAGGCTGCGCATGGCCGACGCCAGCGGAAAGACCGCGAAGGGAATGAGGAAATGCGTCATGCCGACAATGACGCCGAATTCGTTGCGCACCAATGTCAGGGGTTCGGAGATGAAGCCGAGTGCCTGCAGCCAGGTGTTGATCAAGCCGCGGTTGGAGAGCAGTGCAACCCAGCCAAAGGCGCGGGTGAGAACCGATATCCAGAATGGAACCAGGATGCAGAACTCCGCAACGAGCCGCTGTGCCGGGGTTCCGCGAACCCAGACGACGGTGATGGCATAAGCGGCGGTAACCGAGACCAGTGTGACGATGGCGGCGATGCGCAGCGTCCGGATGAACACCGACTGCACCAGTTCGTCCGTGAGCAGTGCATCATACTGGCCGAGCCCCGGCGTCGGCAGCGTGAAGCTCCATTTGACGACGCCAAGGAACGGCCAGGCGTAAGCGAGGCCAAGAAACAGGAGCAGCGGCGCCATCATCAGCGCCGCGCCCATCCTGTCGGAAAGATAGCTTCTCATGCCCTTGTCAGGCGGAGATGATCTTCGTGTATTCGTCGAGTGCCGCCCCGTAATTCTTGGCGTACCAATCCATGTCGAGAGCAATCTGCTTCTTCATGTTTTCCGGGTCGACGGGGTTGATGCGCTTCTTGTCGGCGGGGATCAGCGCGTCGGCGGCCGGATTGGCCGGGCCTTGGCCGAGCTTGTCGAACATCACCAGCTGTTTCTGCGGATCCTGGGCGCTGGCGATGAACTTCATCGCCGCGTCCTTGCCGCCCGGATTGCCCTTGATCACGGCGAGAGCGCCAGGCGAAATCAGGCCCTGATCCCAGATGAACTTGATCTTGCCGCCGGAATCCTGCTCGATCAGCGAGGCGCGCGTCGACCAGACGATGGCCATGGAGGCCTCGCCGTTGAGCAGCACGCTCTGGCTTTCCGCGCCGCCGCCCCAATAAGCGACCACGTTTTCCTTGAAGGCAGCGATCTTGTCATGCGCGCGCTTGAGGTCGAGCGGATAGAGCGAAGCCGGCGCGATGCCGTCGGCAAGCAATGCGGCTTCCCAGCTCGACACGCCCCATTTGTAGAGCGAGCGTTTGCCGGGGAATTTCTTCACGTCGAAGAAATCGGCCATGCCGGTGGGCGCGTCCTTGCCGTACTTCTCGGAATCGTACGCGATGACATAGGAGAAGAAATAGGTCGAGGCGGCATAGTCCCAGCCGAAGCCCGGGCGCATCTTTTTCTTGTCGACGATGTTGTAGTCGATCGGCTCGAGCATGCCTTGCGCACCAAGTGTGATGGCCGAGAACGGATCGACGTCGACGAGATCCCAGGTCGGCGCTCCGCTCTTGAACTGTGCGGCGATCGCGCCTTCGGTCGGGCCGGAGCCATCCATCTTGACGGCAATGCCGGTGTCCTTGGCAAATGCCTGGCCATAGGCGGCATCATAGGCCGTGATGGCGTCGCCGCCCCAGTTCACCAGCACCAGTTCCTTTGCCGCGGCAAAGGCGCCGGTCGAGCGAAGCAGCATCGGCGTGCCAGCCAGCACAAGTGCTGCAAGCTGTGTGAATTGCCGGCGCGAGATTTCACCGCGGCCTGCCCTGCCGGACAAGGTCTCGATGGCTTGTTTCTTGGTATCGTTGGTCATGTCAGTTCCCCTTATTGTTGTTGGTCGTACCGGATAGTGGTGTGCGAAGGTTCGCCGCACCGATCGTCATTGGCCTCCGTCCGGAAGGAGGAAACCCTTTTCCGCCGGCCAGGTGAGCCATACGGAGTTGCCCTTGCTCAGCGCGTCGGCGGCGACCTCGTTCGGCACGGAGACCGTCACCTTCGCGCCTTGCCGTGTCGTCAGATCGAGCCGTGTAGCCGCACCCAGGTAGGTCGAGGCGGTGGCGGTAGCGGCGATGCCGTTCTCATCGGCTGACGCTTCGCGAGCGATCGACATGTATTCAGGCCTGATCGCCAGGATCGCATTGCTACCCACGGCTTTGGCGTTGCCGCGAAGGCTGATGGCTCGGTCCTCGCACAGGCCGGTGGCGCCATTGTCCTGGCAGCGGACATCCTTGAGCGCCAGCATGTTGATTTCACCGAGGAACTCGGCGACGAAACGATTGGCCGGCCGGTCATAGACCTCGTCAGGCGCGCCAACCTGCAGCAATTCACCGTGATTGAAGATGGCCACGCGCGACGACAGCGCCAGCGCCTCGCTCTGGTCGTGGGTCACGAATACGAAGGTGGTGCCGGTCTCCTGGTGCAGCCGCTTCATCTCGGCCTGCATCTGGCCACGAAGACCTTTGTCGAGCGCGGAGAACGGTTCATCGAGCAAAAGCACACCCGGTTCGAACACCAGAGCGCGCGCCAGCGCGACGCGCTGCTGCTGGCCACCGGACAACTGCGCCGGCAATTTCTTCTCGTGGCCCTTCAGCCCCACGCGTTCGATCATCTCGCCAACAAGGCGCTTGATGTCGGCGGCCGATTTCTTGCGTACCTTGAGCGGGAAAGCGATGTTGGCTTCGACCGTCATGTGCGGAAACAGCGCGTAACCCTGGAACACCATGCCCGCGGCACGCTGCTCCGCCGGGCGGTCCGTGATGTCGGTGCCGTCGCTGAACAAACGACCTTCGGTGGGTTGCACGAAGCCGGCCAGGATCATCAGGAAGGTGGTTTTGCCAGAACCGGATGGCCCAAGCAGGGTAAGGAACTCGCCACGACCAATGTCGAGCGTCAGATTGTTCAATGCACGGAACGAGCCAAAGCTCTTGCCGATCCCGATTGCCTTGATCTCTGCGGCCCGGCCGGGTTGCTGCATCCTGCCTGTTTCCTCAGTTTCTATCGAAATCGTAGGCAGCGCGCGGCTTCACCGCAACCGAATAGTTTTCGCCGGATCGGCAAATTCCATTCATCTGTCCGATCGGTGGCGGCCTTGATCGGCCTTGCCGTTCGCGTTGCTTTCCGAGAGCCTTGATCGCAGCCATCCGCCGAACGCCTCCAGAACCGGGTGGTTCGCCTTGGCGTGTTCTGAAACGAGGAAGTAGGAACGCGGCGATTTGATCGAGATATCGAAGGGGCGCACCAGCCTGCCCTCGGCCAGCGCCTTGCCGCTGGTCAGTTCATCGCCCATGGCCATGCCCTGGCCGGCGATCGCGGCCGAGAAGACGAGGTTCATGTCGGAAAAGAAGATGCCGGCTTCAGGATCGGGATTCTCGACCTTTGACAGCGCCAGCCAGCGCGCCCAGTCCTCCGTGTCGCCCAGATGCAGGAGATTGGCGCGTAGCACGTCGGCTGGTTTGGAAAATCCGCCAACCTTGTTGAGCAGCGTCGGGCTGCACAGCGGCGTGAAGGAAATTTCGCACAGCAGCTCCGCCGCCCGGTTCGGCCAGTTGCCGACACCAAAGGCAATAAAGGCGTCCGCCTCGGCATTGCTGACATCGTCCAGCCGCCGCGGCGTCAGGATGCGCAGCGCGACATCGGGATAGAGCTGCCTGAACTCACCGATATGGGTACACAGGAACAGCGAGGCGAAACCCGGCGTGCAGCTGATGCTGAAGGAGCCGCCGACGCCGGTGCCAGCATGACGCGTCACCGCGTCGCCGAGCACGGTCAGCGCCTTGCGCACATCGCTGGCGTAGCGCTGGCCACGCGGGGTCAACGCCACGCCCTTGCCGATCCGCTCCAGAAGATCAAAGCCGAGATCGCGTTCGAGCAGGCGAAGCTGGTGGCTGACGGCGCTGCGGGTCAGATGCAACTCATCGGCGGCGCGCCATACGCTGCCGTGACGGGCAAAACTGTCGAGCGCGCGCAGCGCCTGTGTCGATGGTATGCGCAAGATGCCTCAGGTGAACCGAATTTGCATGAGCCGGGAAAACATATCACTTTTTGGCGAAGCGCTTCACTGCTTTCTTTGACTGATGG
This sequence comes from Mesorhizobium sp. INR15, assembly GCF_015500075.1. Taxonomy (NCBI): domain Bacteria; kingdom Pseudomonadati; phylum Pseudomonadota; class Alphaproteobacteria; order Hyphomicrobiales; family Phyllobacteriaceae; genus Mesorhizobium; species Mesorhizobium sp. INR15. Next base: position 5,560,928 of record NZ_CP045496.1, read on the forward strand.
AGAAAACGGCCATCACCTCGGCGCAAGCGACAGCACTTGCCTGTCTCGACGACATCCAGCCGTCGCTATCGTTCTGGACGCGGACGATTTTCGATTTTGGCGAGACCGCATGGCGTGAATACCAGTCGGCGGACTGGTATGTGAGGTTGCTGAAGCGCGAAGGCTTCTCCGTCGAGGAAGGTTCGGGTGGCATGCCCACGGCCTTCTGCGCGCACTGGACCAATGGCCCCGGGCCGACAGTCGGAATGTATGCCGAGTATGACGCGGTGCCGGGCAATTGCCAGGACGCAGCGACGATCAAGCGTCCACGCCCGGGCCTGGGCGAACATGCCGGCGGCCATACCGACCCGCATTCAGGTCTCGGCATTTCCGGCCTCGGCGGCTTGCTTGCGACCAAGGCAGCGATGCAACGTCACGGCATCGGCGGCACGCTGCGCTTCACTGGCGAGCCGGCGGAGAAGGTGCGAGGGTCAAAGCCGATCCATGCGGCGAAGGGCTATTATGATGGCCTGGCCGGCATGATCTCCTTCCATCCCTTCTACATGCTGCCGCTCTGCAACACGGCGCGCTGGGATACGCATTGTGGCGCGGCCTACGCAATGATCTATCGCTTCATCTGCGACGAACCCGAAAATTGGGTTCGCGCAGGCGATGGCGCACCGATCCCGCAAGCGCATTCCGCCGTGCGGGCACCGGGCGCCAACGACGCGCTGATGATGATGTACATGGCCTCGAAAGCGCTGCGCGATTCCATGCTGCCGCACCAGGGTGGCTGGTCGATCAGCGAGGCGATCCTGACCGCCGGCCAGGCGACGGCCGACAATCTGCCGGCCGGGCTGGCGGAGATTCAATACATGATCCGCGTTCCGACCCTGGCCATGGCCGAACAGGTCACCGCCATGCTCGATCGCAACGCGGAGGCAGCGGCCAAGTTGAGCGGCTGTCGTCATGAGCGGCACTGGGTCTCCAAGTCGCGGCCAGGGCTTGCCAATCACGCGATGGCCGATATCGCCTACGAAGCGTTGTCGACTGTCGGGCCGCCGCGCTGGGACGAGAGGGCCAAGGCAATCGCTCGCGAAATCCAGGTCAATGCGGGCGGGGTAGCGACGGACGAGCCCTTCATCGCCGAAATGGAGCGGCTGATCGCGCCGCGGGACGCCGAAGCCATCCTGCGGCGCGACCTGCCGCCGTCCCAGATCAATTCCACCTCGGACGATTACACCGACATGTCCTGGCACACGCCGACGGCGCGATTCTACGTCGCTCGCCCGGCGCTGCGATCAGCCAATGGCAGCGCGTATCCGTCCTGGGTGATGAACGCACTTGGAGGCATGGCGGAAACCATCGATCCGATGGTGATCTGCGCCGCCAAGACGATCGCGCTCGCGGCACTGCGGCTGCTCGAAGACAAGGCCGCCCGCGATGCCGCGATGGACGAATTTGTCTCCCGCACAGGCGGTGGCATCGGCGGCACGAACTGGATCGCGCCGCTCTGCGACTACGCCCCGCCAATTCATTTCCGCTGGCCGGAATATGTCACCACCTCGCGCGGGCGGGACTGGTGGATACCGAGCAACCAAGCCGCATGATGACGAGGAAAAACCCATGACCCTGCATGACCGCATCGTCGCCGAGCCATTTTCACTCCAGCGCCGGAACCCTGCCGGCGGCACCAAGCCATTGACGGCCTGGGCCTTTGCCAATGAGACCGACGTGCTGACCGACGTGCTGCTCGGTTCGCCTAACTTCCTGCGCCATCTGTCGACCAGTTCGCTATCGCGCAAGCATCTGCGCGAAGCGCCCTGCAACGTCCAGATCGCCCAGGCGCAACACAAGGACCTGGTTGCGGCCTATGAGCATTTCGGCGTCAAGATCCATTGGCACGAGCCGACGCCTGAACTGCCAATGCAGGTCTACTCACGCGACTCCAGCGTCATGACGCCCTACGGCGCGTTCATCACCGCCATGGCCAACTGGTGGCGGCGCGGTGAAAACTATGCCGCGATCCGCACCTATGAAAAACTCGGCATCCCGATCTATGACATGGTCACATCAGGCACCTTCGAGGGCGGCGACTTCAATGTCATCGAGGAGGGAGTGGTTCTGATCGGTTGCGGCGGCGCCCGCACACAGGAGGAAGGCGCACGCCAGGTGCAGGCCTGGTTCGACAAGGAGGGTTGGGAGACCCGCCTCGCCTTCATCGACGAGTATTATGTCCATATCGACCTGATGGTGGTGCCTATCGCGGAAAAGCTCACCGCCGTCTGCCTGGCCTGTACCGAACCGGGCATTGTCGACTGGCTGAAGGGCAAGGGTCACGAGATCATAGACGTACCGTTCCAGGACACGATGGCACTCGGCTGCAACTTCATGTCCCTCGGCAAGGACCGGGTGATCGCGCCGACATCGAGCCAGTCGCTGATTGGCCAGCTCAAGGCGCGCGGCTTCGAAGTCGCGGCCATCGACATGAGCGAAATCTCAAAGACCGGCGGCGGTATCCATTGCATGGCGCAGGCGCTGAAGCGCGAGCCGGCCTGATCTGGCCAGCAAAATTCCGTCAGGGCGTGGCGATCGATCACGCAAGCGGCCCCCGGGGGCGCCTGGTAGGCAGAAGCGGCTCCTCGGGTGCGGGGTGCTTCAGCCCGCCCTGCCCCCAACAAAGCTTCCGGTGTGGCCCCGCCGCCCTTGTGAGGATCTTCAAAATGGATGAATAGTCTTGGCTGGTGCGCCGCCCTGAAATTGCCCTCTTGCAGTCTTCAGGTCGAGCCATCGCCTAGCCGGATTTCCGAATGGCCAGTCCTGAACCGCGCAAGAGAAGAGGTCCGATCGCCGCATTTTTGCTGGCGATAGACGCATGGGTCGATTCCTCGCTCTATGAGATCGGGTTCAAGGCGCGCCAGTTCTGGGAGGCGGCGACGATCTTCTCGCGGCGATTCCGTGTCACTGGCTGGCGCCGTGGCATTATCGAGATCCTGAGCGAAGGCTTCACTCTCGGCGCCGGTGGCACCGTCGTCATGCTGGCGCTCGCCATACCGGCTTTCCAGGACACGGCTGGTGACTGGCGCGCCCAGGGCGACTTTGCCGTCACCTTCCTCGACCGCTACGGCAATGAGATCGGTCAACGCGGCATTATCCAGCGCGACTCTGTGCCGGTCGACGAGATGCCCGACCAGGTCATCAAGGCGGTGCTCGCAACCGAGGATCGCCGCTTCTTCGAGCATTACGGCATCGACGTGCTTGGCCTGTCGCGCGCCATCTTTGAGAATGTGCGGGCGAATTCCGTCGTGCAAGGTGGCTCGAGCATCACCCAGCAATTGGCCAAGAACCTGTTCCTGACCAATGAACGCACGTTCGAACGGAAGATCAAGGAAGCCTTCCTGTCGCTGTGGCTCGAGGCCAATCTGTCGAAGAAGGAAATCCTGCAGCTCTATCTCGACCGCGCCTATATGGGCGGCGGCACCTTCGGCATCGAGGCGGCGGCGGATTTCTACTTCGGCAAGAGCGTCAAGGACCTGAACCTCGCCGAGGCAGCGATGCTCGCCGGCCTGTTCAAGGCGCCAACCAAATACGCACCGCACATCAACCTGCCAGCGGCCCGCGCGCGCGCCAACGTGGTGCTGTCCAACCTTGTCGATGCAGGGTTCATGACCGAGGGCCAGGTGCTTCAGGCGCGACTGCATCCGGCCGATGTCGTCGATCGTGGCGAGCAGAAAAGCCCCGATTACTATCTCGACTGGGCCTTTGACGAGGTCAAGAAGATCGCGAAACCGGGGCAGCACTCGCTGGTTGCCCACACCACCTTCGATGCCAACATCCAGAAGGCGGCGGAAGAATCGGTGGAGTTCCATCTCCGCCAGTTCGGCAAGGAGTACAACGTCACGGAAGGCGCGGTGGTCGTTATCGAGACCAATGGCGCGGTGCGGGCGATCGTCGGCGGTCGCGACTACGGCGCCAGCCAGTTCAACCGTGCCACCAAGGCGCTGCGCCAGACCGGCTCGTCCTTCAAACCCTATGTCTATGCGACGGCTATGGAGCACGGCTTCACGCCGAACTCGATCATATCGGGCGGGCCAATCAGCTGGGGCACTTGGTCGCCGCACAACTATAGCGGCGAATCGGCTGGCAACATCACTTTGATCATGGCGATGGCCAAGTCGATCAACACCGTGCCGGTGCGGCTGGCAAAGGACTATCTCGGCATCCCGCCGATCAAAGCGATGGCGGAGTCGTTCGGTGTCGAGTCGCCGCTCGAAGCGCACAAGACGATGGTGCTGGGCACTTCGGGCATGACCGTGATGGACCAGGCGACAGGTTACAGCGTGTTCGCGCAGAATGGTTTCGTCGGCTCCCGGCACGGCATCACGCAGTTGGTGACCCGGACAGGCGATGTTGTCTATGACTTCGCCAAGGACGCGGTGCCGCCGCATCGGGTGCTGTCCGAGCAGGCGCTGAAATCGATGAACACGATGCTGGCCGCCGTGCCGGTGATGGGCACCGCCCGGCGGGCCCAGCTTCCGAATATCGTCGTCGCCGGCAAGACCGGCACGACGCAATCCTACCGTGACGCCTGGTTTGTCGGTTTCACCGGCAACTACACGGCGGCGGTGTGGCTGGGCAACGACGACTTCTCGCCAACAAAGAACATGACCGGCGGCTCCTTGCCGGCGATGGTTTGGCAACGCCTGATGGTCTATGCGCACCAGAATATCGATCTGAAGCCGATCCCCGGCATCGACAAGCCCTTTGTCGACGAGGAGATCGCGGCCAAGGCCGGGGAAGCGGAAAAGAAAAATGCCGAACAGGCAGCGGCTGATGCGGCCGCCGAGAGGCCGCCTGTGCTATCCAGCCGAACCACGCAGGTGCTGAAGGATATGACGGCGTTGTTCCGCTCGGCGCCAAGCATTGGTGCGCCAGTCTCGCCGGAAACCTTGTCGGCGCTTTGATCCGCGCGCCGCGCGCGGGCAAGGCAAATCCATCGCACCGCTTGCCATTGCCCCCTGCGGCGCGATATCCCCAAGCAGCATTCTCTCTTCCCGGCGCTTCATGCTCAAAAACGCATTCCTGATGCTTGTCACGCTTGCCCTTGCCATTGGCGGCGGCGGCGGCAGCGTCTGGTATGCGCTGAAAATCCAGGATGGTGTCGGCGCGATCAGGATCGGTCAGTGGACCGCTTTCCCCGACATCGGCACGCCGGCGGCGGATCCCTATTCCAAGGCCCGCGTGGCGCGCGAAGGCGTGCTGGCGCTTGGACGGGCGGAGGGACTGTCCTTCGTCGCCGAACGCGACAGTGCTGGCGAACAACTCAAGCGCGAATGTGCCTACAAAATAGTAGGCGGATTTCCGACAGCCCGGTTCTGGACCCTCTACGCGGCCGATCAATCGCTGGGCGTGATCCAGACGACGAAGCCGAGGCTCGCGGCCCTTCAGTCGTACCAGGTCCTGCGCCAACCCGACAACTCGGTGATCATCTCGGTCAGCAAGCGTCCATCTCCAGGAAACTGGCTGCTTTCGGACGGTTTCGGCAGGATGTATTTCGTGCTGACATTCTACGACACGCCTATCGCCAGCAGCACCGGTCTTTCGGATGTCACGCTGCCACTCATCACCAAGGTGGGTTGCGATGCGTAGGCTGCTTCACGCCATCCTGCTTGGGCTGGTTGGCGCCGGCATCGTGCACATCGTGGTGCTGCTTCTGGTTCCGGAATTTTCCGAACGCGATGCATGGTCGCGATTGTCGATGGCTTCCGATCTCTACAAGATTACCAGGCTCGACGCCGAAGCCGGTGGTGCGCCCGTGGTGAAGTCAGTCGATCCGCTGTTTTATGCCACCGCTTGCCGGTTCGACCTGACTGACGGGATGGTGCGGGTCAAGGCGCCGGGCAATGTCCCGTTCTGGTCGGTCTCGGTCTATGACCGCAACGGGCACAACATCTATTCCTTCAACGACCACACCGCCACGGGCCGCGTGCTGGATGCAGTCGTGCTGACACCGGCGCAAATGATCGAAGTCCGCAAGGATCTTCCCGAAGACCTGCAAGGAGCGATCTTTGTCGAAGCGCCGATTGACGAAGGCATATTCGTCATCCGCAGCTTTGTGCCCGATGACAGCTGGAAGCCTATCGTCTCGCGCTTTCTCGACCAGAGCTCGTGCGAACTGCAGGATTTCTAGCCGCGCCCGATATCAACCGGACCCGCGATAAACCGGGTCTTTGCTATCGATTTACCGAATCAGTGATGCGGTACAGGTGTGTTCCGCGGCGATCCAGGTTTGTCGGGACCGCCTGGCCGCGCGTCTGTTACACGCGAGCGTTCGTAACGGACGCCTGGAAAAATGATCACCGCCGCCGGCGTGCCGGTGTTCTGGCTTGTTCGGTTGGTTGCCGCAGTTCGCGGCACGAAAGACAGTACCATGCCCATGGTTCGCGCATTCCTCTCGGTTTCCCCGGAGCACAACGCAACGCCTCCAAATATGATTAAGGACGCCAGAGGGTTAACGGAGCGCTAACGGATCGCCGCTAATTTGATCTTTGTTCCAAGGTCAGGACATTCCTGACCAAGGCCAGCGCGAAACCGGCACCATTCCGGTCGAGTGTGGTCGAGCGTGTGTCGAGTATCGGGCGTATCCTTCGTGTCATCTTCGGATTTCAGACAAATCGGCATACGGGCGGAATCGGGAAAGGCCGAAAGGCTCTTCCGCGCGGCGGTGTCGGCATTCTGCTCGCTCACCCGGCCCTCGCGCCGCGAGATCGGTCAACTGGAAGACCTCACACTGCCGCTGTTCGACGATGTTTCCGTCGAATCGCGCCGCTATGTCGCCGCCGCCCTTTCCGAATGTGAATATGCGCCCGCGGCCCTTGTGCGTCGGCTTTGCGAAGAACCTGTCGACATCGCCGCCCCGCTGCTCATCCGCTCGCGGGCGCTCAGCGACATCGATCTCATCGCACTGATCGGCCGGCACGGACTGCCGCATGCCCGGGCCATCGCACGGCGTCCGGATCTGAATTCGACCATCGCCGATCTGATCAAGGCCCTTGAAAGGCCGACGCTTGTACGGGTCCGCCCCCCGGAAGCGGCCGCGAAGGTTGTGCCGGAACATCGGCAAGTCGACATCAAGGCCGACTTGCCCGCTCCCGCGACAGAGCAGTCCCCCGGCCTTGCCTCCGAGAACGCACGGCGCCGTCTGCGGTCGATGATGCGGACCGGTGATCAGGAACCAGGCACATCGATCAACTCGTTTGCCGGCTCCGGGGCCTACGTGAAGCTGCGCGAGACGGCGCTGACAGGAAACGCGGCGTTCTTCCAGACCGCGCTCGCCGATGCCCTCGATATCGATTTTTCAACTGCGCGGTCGCTGACCGCGAACCAGAACTATGCCGCGCTGCTTGCCGCCTTGCGGGCGCTGGACCTGAGCGAAGACAGGGCATTCCTGATTACGGTCGCCGTCTATCCGGCGCAGTTTCCGCATCCCGAGGCTATCCGGATCTTCCTCGACCGTTATCGCCTGTTGCATCGCGACGCGGCGTTGGACAAGGTCCGCAACTGGAAGGTCGAGGCCGTGTCGCGAGCCATCCGCGAAGCGGTGCCGCTGCTGGCGCCCGCCAATGCCGACACGCCGAAAGCGTCGAACAGCGACGATGCCGGGGTAGCCGGCTCCAGACCCGCCAACCTCAAGGCATCTTGACGGAAATAAGCTCTTCGATCGGAACAGCGCCGGCCTCGATCTCGACAACCCAGATGTCGGGGTCGAATTTTTTCTCGCGCTCCAGCCGTGCATCAAGCACAGCCGCATCATCGCCTGAGCCAAGCAGACTGAAGAAGCGGTCGTCGGGCTTGGCCGAATCGTAGCTCGTCTGCGGCGCTGGTCCAAACAGAGCCACATCGCCCAACCTGCCGCGTGTCATCACGAAAACCGCGCCGGCCTCCGCCGATCCGCGCTTGACCACGGCCGCGAAGCCACCGGCGCCGAAAACCCGGCGCACAAGGGCCGACACCCAGAAATCGGTGGTCACACGCATGAACAAGCTCCGGATGGCATCCGGACGCTACTTAGCGAGGTTTTCGCCGATCCGCGAGGGGTGGATGCCAGCTGTCAGTTGGTCAGACCGATCTCACGCATCTTGACGTAGACGACCTCGTCGGGCTCGCCTGTCTGCGGCAACCCGAACAGGGACTGGAATTCCTTGATCGCCGACTTGGTGCGAGCGCCCACCACGCCATCCAACTTCATGTCGTCGTTGCCGAATGCCTTCAGCCCCGCCTGAATCTTGACGATGCGCGGATCAGGGCCTTGCGCTGACGTGCTCGTCTGCAATGAGACCGGCACGGCGGCTGGCGTGTCCGGTCGCGGCACCGGATGAGGTACGGCGGCGGTCGTGGTCGGCGTCGCGCCGAGTTGATCGAGCAGAAGTGCATCGATCTCGCCGGACGCGTTGAGCCCCACCTTCTGCTGATAGGCCTGGATGGCCTTGCGGGTGTTGGGTCCGGTAATGCCGTCGACAGTGCCGGAATAGAAATCGAGATCCTTCAATATGCCCTGGATCTGTTGAACGACCGGGTCGCTTTTCACCGGTGCGGCTTGCGCGCTCGGGCGTACGATGTTGATCGTGGTCTCCGGTTCGTCGCTGCCGGCACGAGGGAAACCTTCAATGCTGCGTGTGGCGAAAAACGCGCCTGCATGTGGAAAGGGCTGGTACCACAGCGCATTCGCCGAAACATAGAACAGCGTCACCAGGAAAGCCGTTGACCCGCCAACCAGAACCGGGTTGCGCGAAATCATGCTGCCGACAGCGACAGCACCGTCCTTGAAGAAGGCGTTGCCGCGGCGCTTGACCGCTTTAGGCTGTTTTGCGGAGCGAGCCATTTCGGTCCCCTTTCGCCCTGGCAACCGGCATGGGCAGCACCCCTGCCTTGTCGGCGGACTGACCTTTTGGTCCATTCACCGGCAGGCTGATGGTCACCGTGGTGCCCTCGCCCGGCATGCTTTCGATCGACATCGTGCCTTCGTGCAGTGCCACGAGCCCCTTCACCAGGGAGAGCCCAAGACCGGTTCCCTCGAAACGGCGCGTGTAGTCGTTCTGGATCTGCACGAAGGGCTTGCCGAGATTGGCAAAATCTTCCTCGGCAATGCCGATGCCGGTATCCCGAACCCAGAAATGCAGACGCGAGCCGATCCGCTTGGCACTGACGACGACATCGCCACCCTCGGGCGTGAACTTGACGGCGTTGGAGACGAGGTTGATGAGGATCTGCTGCACGGCGCGGCGGTCAGCGTTTATCTCACCTGCGTCCGGGGCGATCTGTGCCTGCAGATTGATGTTCTTCGCCTTCGCCTGCAGCTGCATCATCGACTGGCACATGTCCACGGCTTCGGCGAACCGGAACGGCTCCGGCTCGGTCGCATAGACGCCGGATTCGATCCTCGACACATCGAGTATCGAAGTGACGACGGCAAGCAGGTGCTGTCCTGAGTCTCTTACCAGGCCGACATATTCCTTCTGACGGGGGTCCTTGAAGGCGCCGAACATCTCGTGCAGCAACATGTCGGAGAAGCCGATAATGGCATTCAGCGGCGTGCGCAGTTCGTGGCTCACCACCGCCAGGAACCGGCCCTTGGCGACTTCGGCGGCAGCAGCCGCATCATTGGCCGCCGCGAGATCTTCGCGCAGGCCGGCAATCTCGTCGTTGGCACGCAGGACAAGCGTGACGATGTCGCCCTGGTCTTCAGCCTGCACCAGTTCAAGCGAAAATGGCCGGTAATTGTCGGCCATCAGGCGGCTGTCCTTCTGGTCATTGCCGTTTTGCGGCAACCGGATGCGCAATTCGAGCCGGCGCGACAGAACGCCATCGCGCATATCGGCGAGCGCGCTGAGATAAGAGACGCGATCCGACAGATGAACACGATCGAAAAGACCATTTCCGCAAAGCAGTTCCGGCGGCAGCTTCAACAGGGTACGCGCCTTCGCCGAGGCGTCGAGAACCTCGCCATGACGGGCCATGCGCAAAACCACGGCATCGATGATGTCTTCGAGCTGGCCGGCGGTATCCTGGTCATGCGATGCGCCGTCGACGTCGCGAAACGCCGAGATGCGCGGAATGAGCGTGAGCGCCCAGGCCAAGGGCACCAGCCAGTGCCATGCAGGGATTTGCACCGAGGCCAGCGGCAAGAAGGGTCCAACCAGAGGCTGAGCCACGACCGCGACAAGGGCTGAGACAGATCCCCAGATCACGGCACGCCGCGAGGCGCCGATCCACCAGGCTTCGAACGGCAGGGCCACGGCCAACATGGCGACCGGAGAGCTCAGCCCTCCCGCCGCGGCAATGAGCCCGGCAAGCGCGACGCCCGCCATTGCCAGAGCAACCTGTGCAGCCAGAGCCATCTTGCCTGTTGCCGCGACCAGCAAGGCAACGAACCAGCAAAGACCGAAAGCGGCGAAGATCGCTGCAACGGTCACAGCCGCGCCGATGCCCGAGGTAACCAGAGTGACCGCGGCGCCCGCGGCGAAGAACGGTGCAGCCAGCATGACGCCAATGAAGCGGCGCTGACGCTCGCGGTCGCCTTGTCCAAGCACGGTCGGATGCACCATGCGCCCGCAACCAGCTGCCATCGCGCCAGGCAATTCAACGTATCTGGCCTTGATTGAACTCAACTCAACGCACTCGCACTTGTCGTGAACAGCTCTGCTTGGCAGATTGTTTTGGTTGGCTCTGAAACTCGCATCCAGCGTTTAAGGAATGGATAAGGCAAGGCGAACCAAGGCTTGGCTCATGGCAAATATCGGGACGGCGAAGGCAGAAAGCCCGGGCAAATGCAGCCATAGTAAACGGAGGGTTATTGCTGATGCGGCCGTGTCTTTGACAGTACGCTGAGCCGGCGCACCAACGTTTGAGAAAATACGCATTAAAAACAAGCGGATGGATGGTTACCGAGCGGTGAAGAAAATTGATCAGGCTTGAGACAGATCAAGAGCAAAACGGTTCGTTTCGAATTTGCCTAAAATTTGAGGAAAATTCTCGTGGTCAGCGCAAGCCGTCCTTTGTGCCTGTGTGCCAACATCCTGCCTACAAAAGAGGTCATGCCGTACGGCTGCATGATCCGGTCGCGACGAGAGGGCAAAGGGCATGGGCTTTCTTATAAGAATGGCTTTCTGGTTTTCGCTGGTGCTTTTGGCGCTGCCGCTCAGCGTCGGCCCCGATGAGTCGGGCCGCGAGAGCGTTAGCCCACTCCAGGCTCTGTTTGCCGCGCGCGAAGCGGTCGGCGATATCGCCGGCATCTGTGAACGCAAGCCGGAAGTCTGCGAAACCGGCAAGTCCGCGATGCACACGATCAGTGCCCGCGCCAAGGAGACGGCCAAGATCGCGGCCGCCATGCTGGATGACGGCAAGACCGCCGAACCCGACACCTCGACGACAACCGGCAGCGTGCCGCAGGAAGTCGTATTGCCCGACACGGCCCCGGTGCCTGTCAGACACTAACACCTTTCAGCCAGCTTGATGGCACACCGCGGGCGCGTTTGACCTCTCGACGCCCGCGGTGTCTTTGTTTTTCCGTGACGCGGCGCCACCGCATGACTATATCCGGCGTCATGACCGCCACCATCCAAACCATCCGCGACGACTTCTCGTTTCTTGACGAATGGGAGGACCGCTATCGCTATGTAATCGAGCTTGGCGAAGCCCTGCCGCCATTCCCGGATGAGGATCGCAAAGCAGCGAACAAAGTACCGGGTTGCGTCAGTCAGGTCTGGCTGACCACCGAGCAAGCGCAGGGAGCCGATCCGGTCATCACCTTCAGGGGCGATTCAGACGCTCATATCGTGCGGGGCCTTGTCGCGATCATGCTTGCGCTGTTTTCGGGAAGGGCCGCCAGCGAGATACAGAGGACCGATGCCGAAGCCACACTGAAGGAGCTCGGCCTCGATGAGCATCTTTCACCTCAACGCGCCAACGGCCTTCGCTCGATGGTCAAGCGCATCAAGCGGGATGCGGAAGCCGCATTGAGGCCTGCCGCCTGATCCGCTTCACGGCCCGCGGGCCTGCGGCGCTCGCCCCTTAAAATCAAACGGCGCCCGAAGGCGCCGTTGAGTGTCGATCTTGTTGCAAACAGCGTTTACCGCGCTTTGCGCTTGCGGCCGAGGCCCATCTTCTTGGCGAGCTGGGACCGGGCAGCAGCGTAATTGGGAGCAACCATCGGATAGCTCGGATCCAGGTTCCACTTTTCACGATACTGATCGGGTGTCAGGTCGTAGTGGGTCATCAGGTGGCGCTTCAGCGACTTGAATTTCTTGCCGTCTTCAAGGCAGACGATGTAGTCGTCGTGCACGGAGCGCTTCGGGTTCACAGCCGGCTTCTGCTTGTCAGCAGGGGGCTGTTCAGTGGTTCCGCCAACACGCCCGAGAGCAGCATGGACGTCAGCGATAAGGTTTGGCAATTCGCCGACGGGTACAGGGTTGTTGCTGACATAGGCCGCCACCACGTCGGCGGTCAGTTCGATCAGCGCATCGCTATTTCTGGAAGGTGTTTCGACAATATCCATGTTCATCAGGCCCCAACGAGAGTTGTTTCGAACTGCGCCCCTTTTTTTACTGGCAGGGCTTTGCGCGAATTTTGCACAGATAAGAGCTCCTGCGATTCGCGTTGCGGAATCTTAATGAGCCCATGAGCAAAGTAAGTCAATTCGTATCTTCCGTTATATTCAGCGATATTGGTCAAATATTCCAGGATCAGCTTCACTCTTTCGTGCATTTTGTAATTTTGCGACATTTCGCCCGAAAAACGAGCAACAGCTGACGTAGCGTAAATTCTGCACTACATTTGCCGTAACTCGCATGATGAGCCTCGGATGCTTGTTTAAGCTTGACCGTCACGCCGGCTACTTGGTTGCTCCGCAACCATGGCTAAACCGCAAGTTGCTGTAAGCCATCGTGCACGATCTTCGCCCCCAGCGACGCTCAATCAGCGCGGAGTGATGTATTTCCCATAGGCCCAGCCGGTAACGAAATTCCCGTTCTGCGCCGGGTCATGCCATATTTCGCACCAGAGATAGCGAACCTTCTGCTCCTGCTTCCATGCAGGCTGGTTGGCTATATCCAGCAAGTTTATTCCGCCGGTGCATCTGCCGGTCATCCGCAGAACCGTCCCATTAGGATATGCGGCCTGTTTCTGGGACCCGCCTGAAGGATATTTGCGAACATTCAGCGTATCGCCGAACGGTACATTGGCCACTTGCCAAGCCGCGAATACGGTCGCATGAGATTGGCTGGCGAAGGCCAGAATAGTCGAAACGACAGCCAGAGCCGCGGCAGTGCGAACGAAATTACCCATCACTTCTCCTTCCGGCTCATCTCCTGGCGCTAGACCACATCACTAATTCCCAGCTGTTGAACCCGCGCTGATCGGCGTGTTCATTCGCCATTCAAGATACTTCCAAAGCGAGACTCAATGACCCGAACCGCAGTATTCCCGATCGCCAACCCGCCAAAGCCCCAAAAGCAACCGGTTTCCGATACGCATCACGGCGTGACGCGGACAGATGACTATGCCTGGCTGCGCGCCGACAATTGGCAAGAGATGTTCAGGGATCCGGCGTTGCTCGATGCACGGATACGAGCCCAACTCGAAGCCGAAAACGTCTACCAGTCGCAATTGATGGCGGACACGGTCGAGTTGCGAAAACAGCTGTTCAAGGAGATGAAGGGACGGATCAAGGAGGACGACTCTTCGGTGCCGATGAAGGACGGGCCCTACTCCTATGGTTCATCCTTCAAGCTGGGCGGCGAGCAGCCGCGTTACTTCCGTATGCCGCGCGACGGCGGGACCGAACAGATCCTGCTCGACGGCGACGCGGAAGGCGAAGGCAAGGCTTATTTCCGCCTTGGCGGCATCGATCATTCGTCCAACCACAAAAAGCTTCTGTGGGCATTCGACGACAAGGGCTCCGAATTCTACACGCTTCGGGTGCGCGACCTTGCCGACGGCAAGGAACTTGCGGACCAGATTCCCGACACCGGCGGTTCGGGCGTTTGGGACGCTGGCGATGACGGCTTCTTCTACACCCGCCTCGACCCCAACCACCGGCCATCCAAGGTGCTGTTCCACGCGCTTGGACAAAGCCCGGAGAGCGACCGGTTGATCTATGAGGAGACCGATCCTGGCTTCTTCATGAATGTCGATGGCACGCGCAATAATGAATGGATCATGATCGGCATCAACGATCACGAGACTTCGGAATATCGCCTGCTGAGCGCCAGTGACCCGTTTGCCGAGCCGAAACTGGTGTCGCCGCGCGAGATAGGCCTTCAATATGATTTGGAGGAAGGCGGCGATGTCTTCTTCATCCTCACCAATGCGGACGGCGCCAAGGACTTCAAGATCATGACGGCGCCGGCCAGCGATCCGGTGCGCGCCAACTGGCAGGAGTTGGTGCCGCACGAAGCCGGCAGGCTGATCCTCTCTGTAATCGGCTTCAGGGACCACATGGTCAGGCTTGAACGCAAGGAAGGCCTGCCGCGCATCGTCGTGCATGACCGCAAGAGCGGTGAGGAACATCTTCTGTCGCTCGGCGAGGAGGCCTTCTCGCTCGGCCTGTCAGGCTCCTACGAATACGATACCGAGATGATGCGCTTTTCCTATTCGTCGATGACGACGCCCGGGCAAGTCTTCGACTACAACATGCGCACCCGCGAACGCGTTCTGCTGAAGACGCAGGAAGTGCCGTCCGGCCATGAGCCCGACCTCTATGTGACGCGGCGGTTGATGGCGCCCGCAGCCGACGGAGAGCTGGTGCCGATCTCGCTGCTGTATCACCGCGACACGCCGCTGGACGGATCAGCGCCTTGCCTGCTCTACGGCTACGGCTCCTATGGCATCACCGTGCCGGCGGCCTTCAACACCAACTGCCTTTCGCTGGTCGATCGCGGCTTTGTCTTTGCCATCGCCCATGTCCGTGGCGGCAAGGACAAGGGCTATGGCTGGTATGATGACGGCAAGCGGCAGAACAAGATGAACACGTTCACCGATTTCATCGCCACCGCACGCCACCTGGTCGCCGAGCGCTACACCGCGCATGACCGCATCGTCGCCCAAGGCGGGTCGGCCGGAGGCATGCTGATGGGCGCCGTCGCCAACATGGCGCCTGAATGTTTCGGCGGCATTGTCGCGGAGGTTCCCTTCGTCGACGTGCTGACCACAATGCTCGACGAAAGCCTGCCGTTGACACCGCCTGAGTGGCCTGAATGGGGCAACCCGATCGCATCCGCCGAAGACTACCGGACGATCGCTGCCTACTCGCCCTATGACAATGTCGCCGCACTCGAGTATCCGCCGATCCTGGCGCTCGCAGGCCTCACCGACCCGCGCGTTACCTATTGGGAGCCGGCGAAATGGGTGGCACGGTTGCGTGAACGGAAGTCCGGCGACAACCCGGTGCTGTTCAAGATCAACATGGACTCAGGCCATGCCGGCGCCTCCGGCCGCTTTTCCAGGCTTGAGGAGATCGCCTTCACCTATTCCTTCACATTGAAGGTGACGGGCAAGGCTGATCTTGCCGCAAACGACTAGTACACTTCGCGTTCGAAGAGCTCGGAGCCGCGCCTTGGCTTTCCAGCCAATGCGCACATTTGGGTGACATGCAATTGCGAGCCGATTTTCCGCTCGCAATTGCGATGGCCTCGGGCTACCCAATGCCCGGCTTTTTCAGGCCACCGCCACCAATCCCCGTCTCGCAAGGATCTGACATGTTGCTCGTCGACACCTATCTCGACAAATCTTCCATTCAGGGCATCGGGGTTTTTGCCAAGAACCACATTCCGTCTGGCACATTGCTCTGGAAGCTGGATCCAAGGTTCGACCGGGTCATCGACGTCGAGACTTATGAGGCCCAGACCGGGCCTGTGAAGAGCTATCTCGACCGCTACTCCTACCCTGACCGGCGCGACCCCAGACACATTGTCTTCGAGGCGGACGACGCGCGCTACATGAACCATGCCGACGAGCCGAATTGCGACGTCTCCTCGCCCGAGGAAAGCTTCGCGCTGCGCGACATCGCGGCCGGCGACGAACTCACCTGCAACTACAACCATTTCTTCGAGACCGGCTTCGATTTTCTGGGTGACCGCTAGACCATTCCAACTGGCCGCCTGAACATAATTTCGATCACGCGGAGGTCGCACTGGCGAAGATGATCTGAGCGTTTCCAGCGCCAGCCCAGCCTTCCTGACGCGTCGAAGATCAATTCGCAGCCGGCTTGCGTGCCGGATAGCCGTTTGAATGCGGCGGTATCGCTTTCAGGTAGGCGGCGATCGCGGCACGATCCTCGGGTGCCAGTTCAGCCATGTTTCTCTGCACATCGACCATGGCGCCGCCAACGGAATCGAAAACGGGCGTGAATCCGGTTTCGAGATAGTTGGCAATGTCGGCCTCCGACCAGTCGCCGATGCCACCCTCGCCCGACGTGATGTTGGGCACGACACCGCTGCCTTCGGCAGCCACGGCGCCGGCCAGCCATTCATTCTTCCTGGTTCCGCCGGAAAAATCGCGCGGCGTGTGGCATTCGCCGCAATGCCCTGGCCCTTCGGCAAGGTACCGGCCTGCCATCACCGGTGCGGGTGTGCCTTCGGGGAAAGAAACCACCGGTCGATCGCTGAGATAAAGCAGTTTCCACAAGCCGATGCCGCGGCGGATGTTGAACGGGAACGAAAGTGAATTGTCGGGCGCTTTGCCGGCAACCGCCGGCAGCGTCTTCAGGAAAGCATAGAGATCGGCAATGTCGGCAGGGTTCATCCGCGCGTATGAGGCGTAGGGGAATGCCGGATAGAAATGCTCGCCTGATGGCGAGACACCTTTCAGCATGGCATTGGAGAGGTCTTCCACCGACCATGCGCCGATACCGTCCTTGGCATCCTGCGAGATGTTGGGCGGCACGAAGATGCCGAACGGGGTCTTGAGTTCGAGGCCGCCCACCAGCTCAAGCCGGGCATCGCCTTGCGAACCCGGCCTGGCATGGCATGATGTGCAGCCGCCGGCATAGAAAATACGTTTGCCTTTGGCGGCGTCGCCGGGCCCCAGCTTGGCCAGGGCTTCTGGCCCGAGCTTCACCGGCGCCGACAAGACCCACCCGGCGACCGCGCCGAGGCCACCCAGAATGACGAGGGCACCGACAAGTTTCTTCAGGGAGGGCATCGCCCGCTATCAGCTCTTCTTCACCCGATAGCCCTGGTGACAGGTGCCGCAATTGGAAGCGATCGTGCCGAATTGTGTCTTCAGCGTATCGACATCGGCTGGAGCGGCGGCAGCGGCTGCCTTAACGTCGGCAAGGTACTTGTCCTCGGCCGCCTTGAAGCCGGCCATGTCTTCCCAGATTTTTGGAGACGCCGTGGTATCGCCCTTGTCGCTGCCAGCCGGGAACAGGGCGTCGACGTCGAACTTCTCGGCGTTTACCTGCAGCGCCTGGAGTGCCGTCAGCACCGCAGCGGCATCAAAAGGCTCCTCGCCCTTGACCACTTTCGACAGGCCGCCGACGATCTTTCCCCGCTCCTTCATCAGAGCCTGCCTGTCGAGGATAGGATCGGCAAAGGCCGCCGAGGCCGCGAGTGCGAGCATAGAGATGGCGATAACAAGCTTTCTCATTCAGTTGGCTCCATGAGTGCAGACATTTCGAGACAGAACGATAACGGCAAGAGTGGTCAGAAAATTCCGGATTCACCTCACGCTTGTGTGATTTTTTCGAGTGCCGCCGCAGCACCAAAAGAAAAGCCCCGGATTGCCGGGGCTTTCTCAGAACTATTCAGGCCTTCAAGCCCGTCGCGTCCAAACAGACTCGACCAACAGGCTTCAATGCCTGGTTTTTGTGCATGTCGTTGACCCAAAACCGCTGCGCACTTTTGGGCGACATGCATTAGGCCTTTTCGTAGAGCTCGAGCACGTGATCCCAGTTGATCAGGCTGTCGACGAAGGCCTCGAGATATTTCGGCCGGGCGTTGCGATAGTCGATGTAATAGGAATGTTCCCAGACATCGACGCCGAGGATCGGCGACGCGCCATGGACCAGCGGGTTCTCGCCGTTCGGTGTCTTCGAGATCGCCAGCTTGCCGTCCTTGACCGAAACCCAGGCCCAGCCCGAACCGAACTGTGTCGTGCCGGCCGCGATGAAATCAGCCTTGAACTTGTCGTAGCCGCCGAGATCGCTGTCGAAAGCCTTCTGCAATGCGCCCGGCAGCTTGTTGCCGCCGCCGCCCTTCTTCATCCACTTCCAGAAATGGATATGATTGTAATGCTGGGCCGCGTTGTTGAAGAGGCCGGCGTTCTTGCCGAACGACTGCTTGACCACGTCCTCGACCGAGAGGTCGCCCATGCCGGCTTCCGCGGCGAGCTTGTTGCCGTTATCGACGTAGGCCTTGTGGTGCTTGTCGTGGTGATATTCCAGCGTCTCCTTGGACATGTACGGCTGCAGGGCCTCATAGTCGTAGGGCAGAGCGGGCAATTCAAAAGCCATGGATAATACTCCCTCGTGGATAGGATCCGGTGTCGATACCGGATTTAGATAGGTCTGGATTGTTCTGGAACAACTCCGGAATGAAGCGCCGGTTCCCTTTCTAAGCGGGTTCCCGGCGGGTGTCACATGGTTTCGCGGCGAAACCCTGCGTCACGCTGAAGCCCCTTGCCTTGACGGGCCAAAAATACGCCGCGTCGTGGTCAGGCGGCCGGTGTCGAGTGCGCCCAATCCCAATAGAGCTCGCGGGCCTTCTTGGCCACCGGCCCGGGCTGCAGATCGCGGTCCTCGATGCGAGTGATCGGCACGACCTTGGAATGGTTGCCGGTCGAAAAGATCTCATCCGCTTCGAGGAAATCACGCACCGACAGCGTCTTTTCGGTGGTCTTGAAGCCGTAGTCGCCAAGCAGCGCCATCGTGCGCGAGCGGGTGATGCCGGACAGGAACGTGCCGTTTGGCGCCGGGGTGAAAACATGACCATCCTTGACCAGGAAGATATTGGACGTGCCGGTCTCGGCGACATTGCCCAGCATGTCGAGCACCATGGCGTTGTCGAAGCCGCGCATCTTGGCTTCGAGGATGGCGCGGCCATTGTTGGGATAAAGGCAGCCGGCCTTGGCGTTGGTCGGCATGGTTTCGATCGTCGGGCGCCGGAACGGCGACACTGTGACCGAAAAGCCGGTCGGCGGGATCATCGGCGATTCATAGAGGCACAGGCAGAAACGCGTCGATGCGGGATCGGCCGGGACGCCCATGTAGCCGCCATGCTCGGCCCAGTACATCGGCCTGATATAGACCGCTGTCTTGCCGTCGAACTTCTTCAACCCGTCCCAGGTCAGGCCGACGATCTGCTCGGGGGTCATATTGGGCTTGAGGCCGAGCGCGATCGCCGAAGAGTTCACTCTCGTTGCGTGAAGCTCAAGATCGGGCGCCACACCCTCGAACCAACGGCCGCCATCAAACACGCTGGTGCCAAGCCACATGGCGTGGCTGCGCGGCCCCATGATGGCAACATTGCCCTCGTACCAATCGCCATCCACGAAAGTCCATGTCGCGGAAAGTGCCGCAGCCGCCAGTGTCATCGCTTCGTCCCGTTTCCGTGTCTCGTGTGGCTATTGGAAGATGCTTTGACGAGTGGCGTCAACCTGCATGACCGAGATTTGTTGAGGCCAGCCACCCGCGATTGCAATCGGGGCTTGCGCCGCGTGAGGCCTCGCCTCAAAACTGTTGCCATGCAATACGCCGCCTACGTATTCGATGCCTATGGCACGCTGTTTGACGTGCATGCCGCCGTGCGACGCCATGCCGATGCGATCGGGCCGGACGGCCAGTTGCTGTCGGAGCTCTGGCGCGCCAAGCAGCTGGAATATTCCTGGGTGCGCACGCTGATGGGTGCCTACGCCGATTTCTGGCAGTTGACTGAACAGGCGCTCGACTTTGCCTTGCGCAAATTTCCCTCCGCCGACCCCAGCCTCAAGGCCAAGTTGCTGGATGCCTATTGGCGTCTGGACTGCTATCCGGAAGTGCCGGCTGTCCTCAAGGCGCTCAAGGCCTCGGGCGCGCGGCTGGCAATCCTGTCGAATGGCTCGCCTGAAATGCTGCATGCAGCGGTCAAGTCCGCGGCACTCGACCAGGTGCTGGACGACATCTATTCCGTCGACGCTGTCAGGCGCTTCAAGACCGATCCGGCGGTTTACGACATGGTCACCACCGACCGGCGGCTTTATCCGGCTGCCATATCGTTCCAGTCCTCCAATCGCTGGGACATCGCAGGCGCGACCCGATTCGGCTTCCGCACGGTGTGGATCAACCGCTCCAATCAGCCCGAGGAATACCGGGATTTTCCGCCAGCCCTGATCCTGCCGTCGCTGGAAGCGCTGGTCACGGCCGGCTAACCGGCAAGCCCCTCGGCAAGTCTGTTGCGCAGACGCCACAGTGGCAGCGCTATCACAGCTTCGCCTTTGTTTGTCCACCTTCAGGCCCGATTCGGAACCGCCTATCGCGCTCAAGTGTTGATAGACACGCAACGCAGCAAGCCAGCGTATTCATGCTTTGTTGCGATTTGAGACCTAAAGAAGGCAACCATGTCCATAACCGATATCGAATCCTTTCGCCTGAGCCGTCGCGGCTTTCTCAACGCCGCAGCATTGGGCGCCGCTTCGATAGCGGTTTCCGCATGCGTCACAACAGCACCGGTTGCACCGCCACCGCCCGCCTATGTCGAACCGCCGCTGCCCGACTACGCGACGATGTACGCTCCCGTCACCGACAACGGTTTCGATCTGCCGGGCATCCCCTACCAAAAGATCGATGAGCAGTTTCTGCGTCAGATCGTTGCCGATCCGACCGGCCAGAAGCCGGGCAGCATCGTCGTCGATACCACCAACCACTTCCTCTATCTCGTGCGCCCGGGCGGACAAGCGATCCGCTATGGTGTCGGCCTTGGCCGCGCCGGCTTCGCATGGTCGGGCGACGCCGTGGTCCAGTGGAAGCAGAAGTGGCCGAAGTGGACGCCGCCGGAAGAGATGATCGCCCGCCAGCCGGAGTTGAAGCAATACAGCGCCGACAATGGCGGCATGCCCGGCGGTCTCAAGAACCCGCTCGGCGCACGTGCCCTCTACTTGTTCCAGGGCAATGTGGACACGCTCTACCGCCTGCACGGATCGCCGGAATGGAAGTCGATCGGCAAGTCGGTGTCGTCGGGCTGCGTGCGCCTGATGAACCAGGACATCATCGACCTCTTCGACCGCGTGCCGAGCAAGACACCTGTGATGGTGACGGCTGATGTGACCCAGCCGATGACGCCGACCGCGAACCACAAGGCCATCGCGATCGACTCCGGCGTGCCGGCAACTTAAGGCCCAGCCGACACGGCCAGACCAACTCGATAATTCCGCTGCATTGCTCCAGAGCCAATCCCCCGCCTGAACCGGGTGGATTGGCTTTTGCTTAAGCGCATCAGCGCCCGCGCGACAGGCTACCGAGGATGCCTCGCACGATGGCCCGGCCCACCGAGGAACCAACCGAGCGCACCACGGACTTGATCGCCGCTTCCGCTACGGTCTGGCGGTTGGATGGCCGAGGCGCCGGCGCCCGCCTTCCGGACTGCTGAGGCGCGGGATCGTCATTGCCAAAGCCGGGAATGGTCCAGCGCGAGCGGCCGCTGTCAGCCTGCTGCGCCTGCTCTTCGGCGTCCTGCGCCTCCTTGGCCTTCTTCTGAAGCATCTCGAAGGCCGATTCACGATCGATGGTCTCGTCATACTGACCGGCGACCGGGCTTTCCTGGATCAGCTTCTGGCGCTCGGCTGCGGTTATCGGCCCAAGCCGCGACGATGGCGGCCGGATAAGCGTCCGCTGCACCATGGACGGAATGCCCTTGGCCTCAAGTGTCGAAACCAGCGCCTCGCCGGTGCCGAGCTGAGTGATCGCGGTGGCGCAGTCGAAATCGGGATTTGGCCTGAAGGTCTCGGCGGCGGTCTTGACCGCCTTCTGTTCGCGCGGCGTGTAGGCGCGCAGCGCGTGCTGCACACGGTTGCTGAGCTGGGCCAGAACCGTTTCGGGAACGTCCAGCGGATTCTGCGTAACGAAATAGACGCCGACGCCCTTCGAGCGGATCAGGCGGACAACCTGCTCGACGCGGTCGATCAGCACCTTTGGCGCATCCTCGAACAGGAGATGCGCTTCGTCGAAGAAGAACACCAGTTTCGGCCGGTCGGGATCGCCGACTTCGGGAAGCACCTCGAACAGTTCCGACATCAGCCACAGGAGGAAGGTCGCATAGAGCCGCGGATTCATCATCAGCTTGTCGGCGGCAAGCACGCTGATGGCACCGCGCCCGTCGCGGGTGGTGCGCATGATGTCCGAAATACGCAAAGCGGGCTCGCCGAAGAAATGCGCCGCGCCCTGCTGTTCCAGCACCAGCAGCGTGCGCTGGATGGCGCCGACTGACGGCTTTGTCACATTGCCGTAGCGCGAGCCCAGTTCGTCGGCACGTTCGGCGATGTTGGCCAGCAGCGCCTGCAGGTCCTTCATGTCGAGCAGCAGCAGGCCTTCCTCATCCGCCAGACGGAAGGCGATGTTCATGATGCCCTCTTGTGCGTCGGTCAGGTTCATCAGGCGTGACAGCAGCAACGGTCCCATTTCGGACACAGTGGCGCGGATCGGATGGCCTTGTTCGCCAAACAGATCCCAGAGGATCACCGGGAATTCCTGGAAATCGTAGGGATCGAGCTTGACCTGAGCGGCCCGCTTGACCAGGAAATCCTGCGCCGTGCCCATCATGGCGATGCCAGACAGGTCGCCCTTGATGTCGGCGCAGAACACCGGCACGCCGGCGTTGGAAAAACCCTCGGCCAGGATCTGCAAGGTCACGGTCTTGCCGGTGCCGGTGGCGCCGGTCACCAGGCCGTGGCGATTGCCGTATTGCAGCAGCAGCTCTTCAGCGCGCTGGTAGCTGTCATCGGGCTTGCGGCTGGCGCCGATGAAAATGCTGGTATCGTCAGCCATATGTGCGGTCTCCGCAAACCAAAAGTGTTGAAAGGCCTCGCCACAGGTATAGTGACGCGATTTCGCAGCACAATGGCCGCATCCCAAAAATGGACTTTTGGAGCTTGCGGTTTCTGCCTATGTTTGGCAATCGTTCATGGTTCGCCCCCTTCAGGGCCGCGCAGTGGTAAGCGCGTCGCATTGCGATATACGGTCGGGGATCATAGACTGAAGTGCTCCAGGCTCATGCGGCCGAACAGCAACGAGGAAAACGGATGGGCGCCGGTGCCTTGACCAAGGATGTCGAACCCATGAGTGCTGAGCGCCAACGATGGCTGGCCTTGGCCGAAAAGGCATTGGCCGGCGCATCCTTCGAGGAAAAGCTGGTCTCGCATACCGACGACAATATCCGCATCGAACCGCTCTATGGCCGTGCCGCGGTCGCCGAACCGATCGTGCGCGCAAACCCCAGGTCACCCTGGATCGTCAGCCAGCGTATCGACGATCCCGACGTTGACCGCGCCAAGGCTCAGGCTCTGGAAGACGTTGCACAGGGCGCCACCGGATTGTCTCTGGTCTTCGAGGGCGCGCCGAACGCATTCGGCTATGGCCTGCCGAGGACCGCGAAGGCGCTGGAAACAGTACTCGACGGCGTGCCGCTCAACCGCACCCAGATCCGTATCGACGCCCATCCTTGGAGCCGCGCGGTGGCCGACTGGCTGGTGGCGTTCCTGGGCAAGCGCCGCTCTGACCCGGCAAAACTCAACCTCTCCTTTGGCATCGACCCGGCGGCGATCTTCGCTGGGACCGGCAGGCTGCGCATGTCGATCGAAGCATTGCAGGCATCAATGCCGCAATCGCTGGCGCATTTCTTCTCGATGGGCGTGCCCGGCGTGCTGCTCGAAGCGGACGGTCGCGTGTTCCACAATGCCGGCGCGACGGAGGCGCAAGAGCTTGGCACCATGCTGGCTTCGGCTGTCTCCTATCTCAGAATGTTCGAAACGGCGCGCCAGCCGCTTGTCTACGCCGCACCCCATATCGGCTTTGCGCTCAGCGTCGATCAGGACCAGTTTCTGTCCATGGCCAAGACGCGGGCGCTGCGCAGGCTGTGGGCCAGGGTTCAGGAAGCCTGCTCGATCCCGACATCAACCGCCAATGTGCACGCCGAAACGTCGTTTCGCATGATGGCGGCGATGGATCCGGAGACGAACATCCTGCGCACGACAATCGCCTGCTTCGCGGCGGCATCCGGCGGCGCCGATTCGATCTCGATCCTGCCGCACACGATCGCGCACGGGTTGCCGGCGGGTTTCGCCCGGCGCGTGGCGCGCAACGCGCAGTTGATCATGGCCAATGAGAGCCATATCGATCATGTCGCCGATCCAGCCTATGGGTCGGGCGGTGTCGAAGCTTTGACCGCCGAACTCTGCGAAGCCGCCTGGGTGGAGTTCCAGGCGATCGAGGCCGAAGGCGGCGTGCTGTCCAGCCTCCAGGAAGGACATATCCAGGGCCGTGTCCATGCATCGGCAGCACAGCGGAAAGCTGCCTATCTGGCAGGCGAACGGACCCTCATCGGCACGACACTCTATCCCTTGAAAAGTGAGCGCCCGGTCGAGACTTTGGCCGCCGAGAGGCGTCCCGCCTTCACAGAGGGCGTGGCGGTGTGCGAGCCACTGTATCCGGTGCGCATCGACCAATCGATCGGAGCCGCATCTTGATCCCTGACTTCAGCCAGATCGGATGGGCGCCACCGCGCCGGGCGGCAGTCGACGTGAAGGGCCAGCGGCTGACGCCGGAAGGGCTTTCGGTCAAGCATCTGTACAATCAGGGCGACCTCAAGGGTCTGCCGCATCTCGATACCTATCCCGGCGTGCCGCCCTTTGTGCGCGGCCCCTACCCGACCATGTATGTCCAGCAGCCCTGGACGATCAGGCAATATGCCGGTTTTTCGACAGCTGAGGAATCCAACGCCTTCTACCGGCGCAATCTTGCGGCCGGCCAAAAGGGCCTGTCGGTCGCCTTCGATCTCGCCACGCATCGCGGGTATGATAGTGACCATCCGCGCGTCGCCGGCGATGTCGGCATGGCGGGTGTCGCCATCGATTCCATCCTCGACATGCGCCAGCTGTTCGATGGCATTCCGCTTGGCGACATGACGGTGTCGATGACCATGAACGGCGCAGTGCTGCCGATCATGGCGCTCTACATCGTCGCGGCTGAAGAACAGGGCGTTGCGCAAAAGGATCTGGCCGGAACCATTCAGAATGACATTCTGAAGGAGTTCATGGTCCGAAACACCTATATCTACCCGCCAAAGCCGTCGATGCGGATCGTTTCGGACATCTTCTCCTACACGTCCCGGCACATGCCGAAGTTCAATTCGATATCGATCTCCGGCTACCATATGCAGGAAGCCGGCGCGACGGCCGACCTTGAACTCGCCTACACCATCGCCGATGGCATCGAATATGCCCGTGCCGGTGTCGCGGCCGGCCTCGACATCGACCGCTTCGCGCCGCGGCTTTCGTTCTTCTGGGCGATCGGCATGAATTTCTTCATGGAAGTCGCCAAGCTCCGGGCAGCCCGCCTGTTGTGGGCGAGCCTGATGAAGAAGAATTTCTCGCCCAAGGACGAGCGCTCGCTGTCCCTGCGCACCCATTGCCAGACATCTGGCTGGTCGCTGACCGCGCAGGACCCTTACAACAACATCATCCGCACCATGATCGAGGCGATGGCGGCAACGCAGGGCCACACCCAGTCGCTACACACAAATTCCTTCGACGAGGCGATGGCGCTGCCGACCGACCATTCGGCCCGTATCGCCCGCAACACGCAGCTCATCCTGCAAAAAGAATCTGGCACGACGCGGATCATCGATCCCTGGGGTGGTTCCGCCTATCTCGAACGGCTGACGCATGATCTGGCGGCGCGCGCGCTTGCCCATATAGATGAGGTCGAGAGCCTTGGCGGCATGGCCGCCGCGACCGAGCAAGGCATTCCCAAGCTGCGCATCGAGGAGGCGGCCGCCCGCACCCAGGCGCGCATCGATTCCGGCGAGCAGATGCTGGTCGGCGTCAACGCACACCGGCCCGAGACGGATATCAAGGTCGATGTGCTGAAGATCGACAATGCCGAGGTCAGGGCGCGGCAATTGTCGAAACTGCAAAGGTTGAAAGGCACGCGCGACGTTGCCTCGGTCGAGAGCGCGCTTGACGCACTGTCGCGTGCCGCCGAAAGCGGCGAGAACCTTCTGGAGTTCGCGATCCGCGCGGCCCGCGCCAATGCCACGGTCGGTGAGATTTCGCTGGCGCTGGAAAAGATCTTTGGGCGCCATGTCGCCACCGTGCAGACAATTTCAGGCGTCTATCGCAACGCGCTTGGCGAAAATCCTGTCGTCGATCGGCTGCAGGAAAAGATCGAGGCGTTCGAAAAGCAAACCGGCGGTAAGCCGCGCATCCTGGTCGCCAAGATGGGACAGGACGGGCACGACCGTGGCCAGAAGGTGATTGCCACCGCCTTTGCCGATCTTGGTTTCGACGTGACTGTCGGTGCCATGTTCCAGACGCCGGAAGAGATTGCCAAACTCGCGGTCGAGCATGACGTGCATATCATCGGCGCCTCGTCGCTGGCGGCGGGTCACCTGACGCTCATCCCAGAGTTGCGCGATGCGCTGAAAAGGCTCGGTCGCGGCGATTTGGTGATCGTCGCCGGTGGAGTTATTCCGCCGCAGGACTATGAAGCTGTCTTGCAGGCTGGTGCCGCCGAGATATTCCCTCCGGGTACAGTCATCCCGGAAGCAGCCGACCGGCTGATGGACCGGTTGTTGGCGGCCTAGGTTATAATATCCGTTGCAACAACACGTCGGTTAAGTTATAATCGGCGTTGCAACAGGATATTCGCTATGAACACCACCATCCGCAAAATCGGCAATTCCGAAGGTGTGATCCTGCCCAAGGAGTTGCTTGACCGTTTGAACATGAAGACAGGCGATCAGCTTCAGATCGTCGAAACGGACAAGGGTATTGCCCTTGAGCCGGTCGACGACAGCTTCGAGCGGCAGATGGAAGCCGCCCGCAAGGTCATGGACAAGTACAAGGTCGCGCTGCAGAAGCTCGCCGAATGAGCTGGGAGTTCCTGTCACGCCGTGCTGTCGAAGCAATGCATGCCGAGCAGTTGCGCAGGCATGGTGGGGCTCAAGGATTGAGGGACGAAAATGCCCTCGAATCCGCGCTGGCTCGTGCCGAGAACAAGGCCAATTACGGCGATCCGTCTATTGAAGATCTGGCAGCGGCCTATGTCTTCGGGATTGCCAGAAATCATGCCTTTGTCGATGGCAACAAACGTACGGCCATCGTTGCCGCCGGCGCGTTCCTTGTCATCAACGGCCATGTTCTGACTGCCGACAACGGTACCCTTTACCAATTCGTGATGGCTGTCGCTGCGAACGAGATCGATGAAGCGGGTGCAGTTGCGTTCTTCCGCGACCATGTCGTCAAGATCGAGGCTTGAATGCTGGCGGTAACCTATCCGCCGATGCTCAGCTTGACGATTTCCCATTCCTTGCCGTTGACGCTCGCAACATCACCGACCTTCTTGCCAAACAAGGCGACGGCCATCGGCGAGACGTGGGAAATACTTCCCTTGGCAGGATCGGCCTCGTCCTCGCCGACGATCTTCCAATGCACCTTGCGGCCGTCATCGCCTTCGAGCGTCACACCCATTCCGAAGCGGACAAGATCACTATCCGGCTCCGGGACGGAAAGCTCGGCATTCTCGCGCCGCGCGGCCCAGTAGCGCAGGTCGCGTGAGAACACCGCGATGCGTTCGCGATCGGCCTTCTTCTCGGCCTTGGCAAGCTCATCGCGCAGGCCGCTCAACTCAGCCTCGATCTGCGCCAAGCCATGCTCGGTCACCAGATTGCGATGCGCGCTTACCGGTCTCTCGCCGATGCCGGCAATGGCGTTTTCGCTGTCTTCTTCGCGGGTAAAAGCTCTGCTCATTCTCTGAATTTAGGCGCGGTCGCCCGACTTCACAAGCCATGGCTGTGCCGGGACGAGATGCTCAGGCTTGGCATGATCCCTGCTGGGTGATTGAGTAAACGCCAGGAATCTGTGCCGATGTTGAACAGACGAACGCTGCTTAGAGGAACCGCCGGCTTTGCCGTCATCGGCCTTGCGCTCGGCAAGGCCGCGGCCGTCAGTCTGCCAGGCATCGAAAAAGCCTCCATGCGCGGCTCGATAAACGCCACGGAGCTTGGCGTACAGCCGGGCACTTTCGACGACCAGAGCAAGGCCTTCGCCAAGCTGCTGCGGGATGCCAGTGACCGCGACATGCCAGTGTTTTTGCCGCCCGGCACCTATGTCGTGTCCAACCTGTCGCTGCCTGCCCGCGTGCGGCTGTCCGGCGTGCCGGGCGCGTCACGGATCGTCTATGGCGGCGACGGCCATCTGCTGATGGCCGAACAGGCCGACCATATCGAACTCAGCGGGCTGGTCTTCGATGGTTCGAACCGTTCAATGGGCGATTACGCGCAAGGCCTGCTCGATCTGCGCCGCGTTGGCCATCTCGTCGTCGACAATTGCCAGATCACCGGTAGCGGCAAGAACGGGCTGGCACTCGAACATGTTTCGGGCCGGGTCGAGCGCTCCGATATCTCAGGCGCGGCCGATGCCGGGATCTATTCAGTCGAGGCCAGCGGACTGGCGATATCTGGCAACACCGTGTCCGACTGCGCCAATGGCGGCATCCTGGTGCATCGCTGGCAGGTTGCGGAGGACGGCACCATGGTGACCGGCAATCGCGTCGAACGCATCCAGGCGCGCAACGGCGGGACCGGCCAGAACGGCAACGGCATCAATGCGTTCCGTGCCGGCAATGTCGTCATCTCCGGCAACGTCGTGGCGGATTGTGCGTTTTCAGCAATCCGCGCCAACAGCGCCAGCAACTTGCAGATCACCGGCAACACCTGCTCACGGTCGGGCGAGACAGCGGTCTATTCCGAATTCTCGTTCGAAGGCGCCATCATCGGCAACAACATTGTCGATGGCGCCGCCAACGGCATCTCGATCGTCAATTTCAACGAAGGCGGCCGCATCGGTGTCTGCTCCGGCAACATCGTGCGCAATCTCTCGACCACCGGTCCCTACCCGCCTGACTCTCCAGGGTTTGGTGTTGGCATCAGTGTCGAGGCCGATACAACCGTTTCCGGCAACGTTGTCGAGAACGCACCGCTCTACGGGATGCAGATCGGCTGGGGGCCGTTCCTGCGCAACGTCATTGCGACAGGAAACATCATTCGCAAGGCTGGAACAGGCATCGTCGTGTCGGTGGTGGAGGGTGCCGGCACCGCGGTCATTTCCGACAATGTCATCGACGGCGCTCGAAACGGTGCCGTTATCGGCCAACGTTGGGCCGAGCGGGCGACCGGCGATCTGACGTCATCGGCCAATACCGGCTACGCACACCTGACCGTCGAGCGCAATCACGTCAGTTGAGCGCAAATCTTCAGCTCAACGCGGCGGTTGGCCGGAGCGCACCAACCTTGGCGCCGACCCGGCTTTCAATCGGTGCATTGGCAAGGTCGCTCAACTTGGCGGCCAAGGCCTCATCGGAGCGAAGCAGTTTGGCAAGGATGGCGGCAACCATGGCTTCGCCAGCCCGGCCCGCGCCATCATCACATTTGAGCGAGATACCCAGCCCAAGTTCGGGCACTGCCGCGCAGTAGGCACCTTCGGCGCCGCCTTTTGCGAAAATTCGTCCGGGTGCGGCTTCCATCAGGGCAACATCGGCGCGGCCGGTGCCGGCGACGAAGAACGGTTCGGCCATACAGGCCGAAAACAGCCGCTTGGCAGCCTTGGCGCGCTCTGGACCGAAACCTCTTGCCGTTGCCATGCGGGCAAAGCCAAGGGCAAAACTCTTGAGTGGCACGGCGTAGGTCGGGATCGAGCAGCCATCGGTCGCACGTTCATCTGCGCCGTGCCTAGCGCCCGTCACAGATTGCATCGCGTCGCGCACCATCTCCTGCAGGGCGTGGCCAGCCTTGACATATCCCTGGTGGGCAATGCCGGCGTGCACGCAGGTGCAGAGAAAGCCTGAGTGCTTGCCCGAGCAATTGTTGTGCAGCGCGTTCGGCGTGCCGCCGGCGCGGGCGAGCGTAATCTCCGCGTCGTGGTTCGAAGGCCAGTGCGTGCCGCATTCCAGGGCGTTTCCGTCCAGCCCGGCCTTGGCCAGCATCGCTCGCGCCAGCTCGGCATGCGCGGGCTCGCCGGAATGAGATGCGCAGGCGAGCGCCAGTTCGCGGTTGCCGAAACCATAGGCATCGGCGGCGCCGCTTTCGACAAGCGGCAGCGCCTGGATCGCCTTGACAGCGGAGCGCGGGAATACCGGACGCGACGTATCGCCAATCTCCAGCACCGATTTGCCGTCGGCATCGAAAACCGCGACCGCACCGCGATGGGCGCTCTCGACGATGGCGCCGCGCAGAACCTCGATCAGAACCGGATTTGTCATCTCACCTCCAGCAAATTGCCGGCGGTTTACCTGATCCGGTCGAGAATTGAAACGTAGTTAGCGACGGCAGCACCGCCCATGTTGAAGATGCCGCCAAGTTTGGCGCCAGGCACCTGGATGCCCCCGGCTTCGCCGACAAGCTGCATGGCGGTCAAGACGTGCATCGACACACCGGTTGCGCCGATCGGATGGCCCTTTGCCTTCAAACCACCTGAGGGATTGACCGGCAACCGCCCGTCCTTGGCCGTCTCGCCGCTCAGCGCCAGCCTGGCGCCCTCGCCCGGCTTCGCCAGGCCCATGGCCTCATATTCGATCAACTCGGCGATGGTGAAGCAGTCATGCGTCTCGACGAAGGACAGATCGTCAAGCGTCACGCCGGCGGACTTCAGCGCCCTGCCCCAGGCCTGCTCACAGCCTTCGAAGGTCAGGATGTCGCGCTTCGACATCGGCAGGAAGTCCTGGACATGCTCATTGGCGCGGAAGGCGACGGCGCGGCGCATCTTCAGCGCTGTCGCGGTATCAGCAAGGATAAGGGCGGCGGCACCATCTGAAACCAGCGAGCAGTCGGTACGCTTCAAGGGGCCGGCGACGAACGGGTTCTTCTCGCTCTCCTGGCGGCAGAAATCATAGCCGAAATCCTTGCGCATCTGTGCATAGGGATTGTCTACGCCATTCTTGTGGTTCTTGGCGGCAATCATGGCCAGCGCATCCGACTGGTCGCCGTAACGCTGGAAATAAGCCTGCGCGATCTTGCCGAAAACGCCGGCAAAACCGGCCGGGGTATCGCCGTCCTCGGGCAGGTAGGAAGCCTTGAGAAGGTTCTTGCCGATCTCAGGCCCGGGTGTCGTCGTCATCTGCTCGGCGCCGACCACCAGCACGATGCGGGCGGCATTGGCATCAATGGCGCGAATGCCTTGCCTGACCGCCGCTGACCCGGTGGCGCAGGCGTTCTCGACACGCGTCGCCGGCTTGAAACGCAGGCGGTCGTCGGCCTGCAGGACGAGGCTGGCGGTGAAATCCTGGGCGGAGAAGCCGGCGTTGAAATGACCGAGCACGATCTCGTCGACCTCGTCGGGGCCGATGCCAGCATGGTCGAGTGCGTCAGTCGCCACCTTGACGATCAGGTTTTCGAGCGTCTCGCCTTCGAGCTTGCCGAAACGCGAATGCGCCCAGCCAACGATGCATGCTGTCATGACAGTCTCCATCCTTCGCGCCAGCCTAGCACGGGATCGCGTGGCATGCGCACTATGACTATTGTTCAAATATGAACCACTTTTCCGAACTCGTGAAGGGCTGCTGTCAGAAAATCGCTTGGTGCAGAGCCTGAAACAGGGCAGGATTTTTGTTGATTGATCCGTCAATAAAATAATCATTGCCCGAACGGGTTGGAGCAGCATGCCGAAAGTTGGAATGGAACCGTTGCGCCGCAAGGCGCTGATCGATGCGACGATCTCGGCGATCGGCGAACGCGGTTCACTTGACGTGACGATGTCGGAAATCGCCGGCCGTGCTGGCGTCTCATCCGCCCTTGCCCATCACTATTTCGGCGCCAAGGACGAGCTGTTGCTGGCGACAATGCGGCACATCCTGGCCGAATTGACCATCGACATGCGGCAGGCGTTGCGCCTTGCCACCACGCCGCGGGCCCGCGTCTCGGCGGTCGTTGCGGTGAACTTCTCGGATATTCAGTTCCAGCCGGAAACCATAGCGGCCTGGCTTGCCTTCTATGTTGAAGCGCAGAAGTCATCGGCTTTGCGGCGGCTGCTTCGCGTTTATGCGCGCCGGCTGCATTCCAACCTGATGAGCGGGCTTATCGGCATCCTGCCCAGGGCCGAAGCCGACCGCGTCGCCGAGGCGACAGCCGCCATGATCGACGGACTCTATATCAGACGGGCGCTGAAGGATGGCGTGCCCGACGCCGCGACCGCGATTGCGCTGGTCGAGGACTATCTCGAAACAAAACTCAGTGGACGGCGAAAACAGTGACCGCCAGAAAACCCAATTTCCTGATCGTCATGGTCGATCAGCTCAACGGCACGCTGTTTTCCGATGGCCCGGCGGACTTTCTGCATGCGCCGCATCTGAAGGCGCTGGCCGCGCGTTCGGCACGGTTTGCCAACAACTACACAGCATCACCGCTTTGCGCACCTGGCCGCGCCTCGTTCATGAGTGGCCAGTTGCCCTCTCGCACGCAAGTCTATGACAACGCGGCTGAATTCGCCTCGTCGATCCCGACTTTCGCCCATCATTTGCGCGCTGCCGGCTATTATACCTGCCTGTCGGGCAAGATGCATTTCGTTGGACCGGACCAGTTGCATGGCTTCGAGGAGCGGTTGACCACCGATATCTATCCCGCCGACTTCGGCTGGACCCCGGACTATCGCAAGCCCGGCGAGCGTATCGACTGGTGGTATCACAATCTGGGGTCTGTGACCGGCGCCGGCGTCGCCGAGATCAGCAACCAGATGGAA
Organism: Mesorhizobium sp. INR15; assembly: GCF_015500075.1. Taxonomy (NCBI): domain Bacteria; kingdom Pseudomonadati; phylum Pseudomonadota; class Alphaproteobacteria; order Hyphomicrobiales; family Phyllobacteriaceae; genus Mesorhizobium; species Mesorhizobium sp. INR15. The sequence goes on from NZ_CP045496.1 coordinate 5,593,877, forward strand.
TATGACGACGAGGTCGCCTTCCACGCTGTGCAGAAGCTCTATGATCTCTCCCGCACCTCCGACGATGCTTCATGCCGGCCCTGGTGCCTGACCGTTTCCTTCACCCATCCGCACGACCCCTACGTTGCGAGGCGGCAATATTGGGACCTCTATGAGGACTGCCCGGCGCTGGACCCCGAGATCGGTTTCATCCCTTACGACAGCCAGGACCAGCATTCGCAGCGGCTCTACCGCGCCAGCGATTATGACAGCTTCGACATCACGCCGGAGCAGATCCGCCGCTCGCGTCGCGGCTATTTCGCCAACATCTCCTATCTCGACGACAAGGTCGGTGAGTTGTTGTCGGTGCTCGAGCGTACCCGCATGCTCGACGACACGATCATCCTGTTCTGCTCGGACCACGGCGATATGCTCGGCGAGCGCGGCCTTTGGTTCAAGATGAACTTCTTTGAGGGCTCCGCACGGGTACCCTTGATGATCGCCGGCAAAGGCATTCCAGCCGGCCTGCACGAGACGCCGGTCTCCAATCTCGACGTGACGCCAACGCTCTGCGACCTTGCCGGCATCGACATGACCGCAATCGCACCATGGACCGACGGCCAGTCGCTGTTGCCACTGCTCAACGGCAACGCGCGGACCGCACCGGTATTGATGGAATACGCTGCCGAAGGCACCAATGCGCCGATGGTGGCGATCCGCGACGGTCGCTACAAATTCGTCCATTGCGAGATCGATCCGTCACAACTGTTTGATATGGACGCCGATCCGCAAGAGTTGAGCAATCTCGCCGCCGATCCGGCACATGCGGCTTTGGTGGCGGCTTTTATGGACAAGATTCGGGCGCGCTGGGACATGGCCGCGTTCGATGCCGCCGTGCGGGAAAGCCAGGCGCGCCGCTGGGTCGTCTATCCTGCCCTGCGCAACGGCACGCATTATCCCTGGGAATTCCAGCCGCTGCAAAAAGCCTCGGAACGCTACATGCGCAACCACATGAATCTCGACGTGCTCGAAGAGCAGAAACGTTTTCCACGAGGCGAATGATGACTGAAACCATGGTCCCTACCCTTGATCATCTCAGGCAGGCTTATGCCGTCACAGCCAAGGCGACGCAGGTTACGCCGCTGCTGGAATCGGCCGCACTTGCCACAGAGACCGGCGCCGCGCGTGTCTTCATCAAGCCGGAATCATTGCAATGGGCCGGTTCGTTCAAGGTGCGCGGTGCCTATTGGCGGCTGAAGCGGCTGTCGCCTGCCGAAGCTGCAAAAGGCGTCGTTGCCTATTCCTCCGGCAATTTCGCGCAAGGGCTTGCGGCTGCCGGCCAGGCGCTCGGCATTCCCGTCACCATTGTCATGCCGATCGATGCACCCGCCGCCAAGCGGGACGCAACGGCAGCCTATGGCGCACGCGTCGTGCTGACCGATCACGGCGAGCGGGCGCGTGAGGAAGTGGCGGCCGCCAAGGCGCGCGAGATCGCCGAGACCGAAGGCCTCACCCTGCTACACCCGTTCGACGACCCCGAAATCGTCGCCGGCCAGGCCGGCGCCGGCCTCGAAGCGCTCGACCAGCTTGCCGCCAAGGATGCGCAAGCCGATCTGCTGTTCTGCTCGGTTGGCGGCGGCGGGCTGATCGGCGGCGTTTCGCTGGCGTTCCACTACCTGTCTCCGCGCACCGAGATCATCGGCGTCGAGCCGGAAGGGTTCAACGGCATGGGCTCGTCGCTGGCGCATGGCAGCATCGAAACCATGCCGATCGGGCCGAAGTCGATCTGCGACGGGCTGATGTCGCGCCGGCCGGGTGACGCGCCGTTCGCGGCGGTGAAGACAGCGGGCGTTCGCGGCATCACCGTCGACGATCAGTCGGTGCGGCGCGCGATGCGGATTGCCTTCGAGCGGATGAAGCTGGTGCTGGAGCCGTCGGGCGCGGCATCGCTAGCGGCACTGCTCGGCGGCAAGGTGGATGTGGCCGGCAAGACCGTGCTCGTGGTGGCAACAGGCGGCAATGTTTCGCTCGCCGATTTCATCACGCATATGAACGATGGGCGCGCATAAACCATGCTTGAAGCGGATTTCGTCATCATCGGCTCTGGCTCGGCCGGCTCGGCCATGGCCTACCGCCTGTCGGAAGACGGCAAGCATTCGGTCATCGTCATCGAGTTTGGCGGCACCGATATCGGGCCGCTGATCCAGATGCCGTCCGCGCTCTCGATCCCGCTCAACATGAGCCTCTACGACTGGGGCTTTGCCAGCGAGCCGGAGCCGCATCTTGGCGGCCGCGTGCTGGCGACACCGCGCGGCAAAGTCATCGGCGGCTCGTCCTCGATCAACGGCATGGTCTATGTGCGCGGCCATGCACGCGACTTCGACCACTGGGCCGAGGAAGGTGCGGCCGGCTGGGGGTTTGCTGATGTGCTCCCCTATTTCAAGCGCATGGAAGACTCGGATGGCGGCGAGGATGGCTGGCGAGGTCACGGCGGCCCGCTGCATGTCCAGCGTGGCCCGCGCAAGAATCCGCTCTATGGTGCCTTCGTCGAGGCTGGCCATCAGGCCGGCTTTGAACTGACCGACGACTATAATGGCTCGAAGCAGGAAGGCTTCGGGCCGATGGAGCAGACCATCCGAGGCGGCCGCCGTTGGTCGGCGGCGAGCGCCTATCTCAAGCCGGCGCTGAAGCGCAAGAATGTCAGCGTGGTCAAAGGCTTTGCCCGGCGGGTGATCATCGAGAATCAACGCGCCATCGGTGTCGAGATCGAAGCTCACAAACAGATTCAGGTCGTTAAGGCGCGGCGTGAGGTGATTGTCGCGGCGTCGTCGATCAATTCGCCCAAGATCCTGATGCTTTCGGGCATTGGCCCGGCTGAACATCTCAGGGACAATGGCATTGCCGTGGTGGCTGACCGGCCCGGCGTCGGCCGCAACCTGCAGGACCATATGGAGCTCTACATCCAGCAGGAATCGACACAGCCGATCACGCTGAACTCGGTGCTCAATCCGTTTTCCAAGGCATTGATCGGCGCGCAGTGGCTGTTCTTCAAAACCGGCCTTGGCGCGACCAACCATTTCGAGGCGGCCGCCTTCGTGCGCTCACGCGCCGGCGTAGACTATCCCGACATTCAGTATCACTTCATCCCGGCCGCCGTTCGCTATGACGGCAAGGCAGCCGCCAAGTCGCATGGTTTCCAGGCACATGTCGGCCCGATGCGCTCGAAGTCGCGTGGCTCGGTGACGCTGCGCTCGCCCGATGCCCGGGCGAACCCGGTGATCCGCTTCAACTACATGTCGCATCCGGACGACTGGACAGACTTCCGCCACTGCATCCGGCTGACCCGCGAGATATTCGGCCAGTCGGCATTTGACGCTTTTCGCGGCAAGGAAATCTCCCCCGGCAGCCAGGTCCAGTCAGACGACGAGCTCGATATGTTCATCCGCGATCATGCCGAAAGCGCCTATCATCCTTGCGGCACCTGCAAGATGGGCCGGGCGGATGATCTGATGAGCGTCGTCGATCCGGAATGCCGGGTCATCGGTGTCGACGGCTTGCGGGTCGCCGATTCCTCGATCTTCCCGCGCGTCACCAATGGCAACCTCAACGCGCCGTCGATCATGACCGGCGAGAAGGCGTCCGACCATATTCTTGGCCGCACGCCACTGGCGCCGTCCAACCAGGAACCATGGATCAATCCGCGCTGGCAGGCGTCGGACAGATAGAGCATGATCTATCCCATAGAGTGAGCTGCCCGATAGATTGAGCCGCCCATCCTGGGCAAAGACGAGTTGGAGACTTCCCCATGCGCGCCCAGCCCACGGCATCGCACTATGTCAACGGACGCTACATCGAAGATGAAGGCGGCGCGCCGCTGCCGGTCATCTATCCGGCAACCGGTGAGACGATCGCCATGCTGCGCTCGGCAACGCCGAACGTGCTGGAGCTTGCCATCGAGGCGGCGCGCGCCGCGCAGCCGGCCTGGGCGCGGCTGAAGCCGGTCGAGCGCGGCCGCATCCTGCGCCGCGCCGCGGACATCCTGCGTGCCCGCAACGCCGACCTTGCCCGCATCGAGACGCTCGACACCGGCAAGGCGATCCAGGAGACGCTGGTGGCGGATGCTCCATCGGCTGCCGACTGCCTCGAATATTTCGGAGGTGCGATTGCCGCCTACAATGGCGAGTCCGTCGATCTTGGCGGGCCCTTCGCCTACACGCGGCGCGAGGCACTGGGTGTTTGCGTCGGCATCGGCGCCTGGAATTACCCGATCCAGATCGCCGGCTGGAAATCAGCCCCGGCGCTCGCCATGGGCAACGCCATGGTGTTCAAGCCTTCGGAAAACACGCCGCTTTCCGCGCTGGCCTTGGCGGAGATCTACACCGAGGCCGGCCTCCCCGATGGGCTGTTCAGCGTTGTGCAAGGTTATGGCGATGTCGGCGCCGGCCTTGTCGGTCACGACGTCGTCGCCAAGGTGTCAGTGACCGGCTCGGTGCCAACCGGCCGCAAGGTGCTGTCGCTCGCCGGCTCGAAGATGAAGCACGCGACGATGGAACTCGGCGGCAAGTCGCCCCTGATCGTCTTCGACGATGCCGATCTCGAAAACGCCATTGGCGGCGCCATGCTCGGCAATTTCTATTCGACCGGCCAGATCTGCTCCAACGGCACGCGCGTCTTCGTGCAGAGCGGCATCCACGACCGCTTCGTCGAACGCTTGGTCGAGCGGACCAAGAAAATCCGCATTGGCGATCCGCTCGATCCGGAAACGCAGATGGGACCGCTGGTTTCCAAGGCGCAGCACGAAAAGGTCGTCGGCTACATCGAGATCGGCAAGCAGGATGGAGCGACGCTCGCCTGCGGCGGCAATGTGCCTTCGCTGCAAGGTTTCCAGGGTGGCTTCTTCGTCGAGCCGACGGTGTTCACCGGCGTCACCGACACCATGCGCATCGCCCGCGAAGAGATTTTCGGTCCCGTGATGAGCGTGCTGAAATTCGACGGCGAGGACGAGGTGATCGACCGCGCCAATGATACCGAATTCGGCCTCGCCGCCGGCGTGTTCACGCGCGACCTGCCGCGTGCCCATCGTGTCATTGCCGAGCTGCAGGCCGGCACATGTTGGATCAACACTTACAATCTGACGCCGGTCGAAGTCCCCTTCGGCGGCTTCAAGCAGTCCGGCATCGGCCGCGAAAACTCCCTGGCGGCGCTGTCGCTCTATTCGCAACTGAAGTCGATCTATGTCGAGACCGGCGACGTGGCTGCGCCTTACTGAGGCTTATCGGCGGTCCCGTCGAGATACTGGGTCAGCGCGCAGACCAGATGATAGAAGATGCTGGCCGGCACGTCTGATGCCAGCGAGCGGCCGCGTTCGTCGATGCGGTCGATCCACAGGCCGAGCGGCGCCGGATCGATGTGCCAGCGGAACAGGCGGCCAACCCGGGCCTCGATTTCCGGCTTCAGATCAGGTCCACCCGAACCATCGAGCGCGATTGCCGCCTTGATCGCCTCGGTCTGCGGCCAACTGCGTGATATCAGGTCAAGTGGCAGGCCTTGGCGTGAGACGGCGCCATAGGCAAGGCCCGTTGCGCGGTTGAGCCCATTGGCGATCGCCGAAGCGTAGAGTTTTCGGGCAAAACCGTTCAGCTCGCTCTGGCCGCTGCGTCCGGCGAAGTCGACCAGCAGTGATGCCCATTCGAAATGATGGCCGGGTTCAGTCCATTGGCCCTTCTCGCCGCTCGCCGGTTTCCATTCGCCATCGAAGAATTCGCCGAGTGTCCAGCTTTCCGGGTCGAAGAAATGGCTGCGGAAGAGGTCTATGATACGAGCGGCGCGCCGAAGATAGGCGCGATCGCCGGTCGCTTGATGCCAGGCGAGGAAGGCTTCTAGCAAATGCATATGCGGGTTCGAGCGACGCTCGCCCTCGCCCGCTGACGTCTCGAGGAAACCCGTCATGCGACGGTCCTCGAGGTGGGCGTCGAGGAACGCAAAAGTCTCCTCGCCAAGCCTCAGCGCATCCGGGTTTCCCGATATGTGGGCGTGCGCCAGCGCCAGGAGCACGCAGGAATGGTCGTAGGCATCCTCCGTGGCATCGACAACGCTGCCATCGACATTGAGCGTCCGCGCCCAGCCGCCTCTTTCCGTACGGCCGTTTCTGGACATGAACTCGATGCCGTGGCTGATCAGTCGATCGGCCGGGCCTTCCCAGCCGCGCGCCTTGGCAACAGCAAAAGCATAGACCTGTCTCGCCTGCGTGCGCATGCGCTTGGGCTTCAACAGCGGCGCGGCATCGAAGCCCAGGGAATCGTGGAAGCCGCCGTGGCGCTCGTCGACGCCGACCGTCGACCACAAAGGCAAGGTTTCCTGGAACAGCCAGTGATGGACACGCCGGCGCCAGGCACCACTTTCGATGACGCGGTCATGCGCCGGCGTGAACCGAGTCTCCAGCCGCCCGCTCTTTTCCAACTGCTCGACGATCTTCTTGACGTGCTGGCTGTGGCTGACCGGGGCAACGAAGGTCGCATCCACGGTCGAGACGATGGCAACGTCCCTGAGGCCAATGGCGGACAAGAGGCGACCGTCGCTGCGGATATAGGAATTCTCGCAATCAATGGCGACGACGTCACCAACGATGACGTTGCCTTGACCATCGGAGGGGCCGACATCGAGCAGCGACTGCCAGGAACCGAGATCGTTCCAGCGAAAACCGGCCGGCACCATGGCTATGTCCCTGGCACGCTCCATGATTGCGTAGTCGATCGAATTCGAGGGGATGGCGGCATACAGCTCCAACGGCATGTAGAGCCCGGACAGGTCATTCGTAGCGGCCCTGTAGGCAAGCTCGGTAGCGGTCCAGATGTCAGGCTGGAAGGCCAGGAAGGCATCGCGCATGGCGCTGGCGCGAAACAGGAAGATGCCGGTATTCCAGTAGAAATTTCCGGCGGCGAGATAGCTCTGTGCCGTCGCAAGATCCGGCTTCTCGACAAAGCGCGACACGTCGCGAACGCCGCCCTTTTCGCCAGCCACTTCGATATAGCCATAGCCCGTTTCGGGCTGGCTGGGTTTGATGCCGAACACCACCAGCCGGCCAGCACGCGCCGCGGCAGCGCCGTTCTCGACGCTTTGCCAGAATTGCCCGGGCGTCGAGATTTCATGGTCGGAAGGCACCACCAGCACTAGGCTGTCGCCGAATTCGGACAGCGTGCGCAATGTCGCCAGCGCAACGGCGGCGGCGGTGTTGCGACCGGTCGGTTCGAACAGCGGGCCACCGCCGGACAAGTCAATGCCGGCAAGGTCGGCGTGGACCCGGTCCGCATGGCGCTCGGCGGCAATGAGGAAGATCGGCGTTCGCCCGTTTGGCCGCGCGACCAACCGCTGCAAGGTCTTGGCTAGCATCGAGCCGTCGCCGGAGAAATCATGAAATTGCTTGGGGTTGTCCTCTCGCGACAGCGGCCACAGCCGTGAGCCAACACCGCCGCTCATGACAAAACTGACGATCCGTTCGGTCATGAATTTCCCATGCTCTAGAAGGTCTGGTTGTAGGCGCCAACTTCCGGGCTGCGGCGCAGCACCGCGTCGACGCCCTCGAACATCTCACGGCGACGCTCGGACGATATCGGGCTCTCGATCACGACGACAAGCTCCGGCTTGTTCGAAGAGGCCCGCACGAGGCCCCAGGTGCCGTCCTCGGCGACGACACGGACGCCATTGACCGTAATCAGATCGACAATCTTCTGACCGGCGAAGGCCGCGCCGCTGTCTCGCATCGCCTGAAAATCGGAGACCACACGCTCGACCACGCCGTATTTCAGCGCGTCGTCGCAATGCGGCGACATGGTTGGCGTGCCGAAGGTCAACGGCAGGGCCCGGTAGAGGTCAGCCATCGCGCTTCGCGGATTGCGATCAAGCATCTGGCAGATGGCGATGGCGGTCACCAGGCCATCGTCATAACCGCGGCCAATCGGCGGATTGAAGAAGAAGTGACCCGACTTTTCGAAGCCGGCGATGGCGCCGAGTTCGGCAACGCGCCGCTTGATGTGGGAATGACCGGTCTTCCAGTAGTCGGTGACCGCGCCATTGGCCTTCAGCTCGGCATCGGTGTTGAACAGGCCGGTGGACTTGACGTCGACGACGAAGGTTGAGCCAGGGTGCAGCCGCGAAATATCCCGCGCCAGCATCACGCCGACCTTGTCGGCAAAGATCTCGTTGCCTTCATTGTCGACCACGCCGCAGCGGTCGCCATCGCCATCGAAACCAAGCCCAACGTCGGCACCAGCCTCCAGCACCTTGTCCCGGATGGCATGCAGCATCCGCATGTCCTCGGGATTGGGGTTGTAGCGCGGAAAAGTATGGTCGAGCTCGACATCCAGCGGGATGACCTCGCAGCCGATGCTTTCCAGAGCTTGCGGCGCAAAAGCGCCGGCGGTGCCGTTGCCGCAGGCTGCGACGACCTTGAGCTTACGGGTGATGCGCTTGCCGGCTGTCAGGTCTTGGAGATAGGTCTCGCGAAAGCCCGGAATGAAGTCATAGGTACCACCGCCGGCAAGATCGAAATCGCCAGCCAGCACGATCGCCTTCAGCGCACTCATCTCCTCCGGACCGAAGGTCAGCGGCCGCGCCGCTCCCATCTTCACGCCGGTCCAGCCGTTCTCATTGTGCGAAGCGGTCACCATGGCCACCGAGGGCGTGTCGAGCGCGAACTGGGCGAAGTAGGCCATCGGCGACAGAGCCAGGCCGATATCCTTCACCCGCGCGCCGGCGGCCATCAGGCCGGACACCAGAGCCAATTTGATGGCGAGCGAGTAGGAGCGGAAGTCATGCCCGGTGACGATGTCGGGGGCGGCGCCCAGCCGGTGGATCAAAGTGCCGAGACCCATGCCGAGCGCCTGGACACCGATCAGGTTGAGTTCCGGCAATTGCGCCGAGCCCGGATGACCGAACCACCAGCGCGCATCATATTCACGAAAACCGGACGCCTTGATCAGCGCCGAGGTTTCGAACTCGAAAGTGTTGGGCCGAGCTTCGCCAACGATCGTCAAGGGCAAGACAGCAAAACTCCCAGCAGTTGGAACCACAACTCAGGCGGTTGCGACCTGACGGCTACCAGATAAGCCTTTAAGCCCCGTTTACCCAGCGGGTGTTTTCCCCTCGTCAGAGGTTGGTTTCCGTTGGAGGGATTTCGGGAGAAACAAGCAGCCAAGTGCTTGTTTTTTCTGGTCGGAGTGGCAGGATTTGAACCTGCGACCCCCTCGTCCCGAACGAGGTGCGCTACCAGGCTGCGCTACACTCCGTGACCAGACCGCGGGCTTATAGCCGCCGCCCTCCGTTCCTGCAAGCGGCAATGACAACGCTTCTGTCGTATTCGTCAGCTTTCTTCATATCCCACACAGCCTGCCTGTTTCCCCTGGCGGCCTGGCATTCATTGCTGTCATAGCCCGCAGGCTGGCCTTCTTTGACGAAACAGAGGCTGGCCCTAGTTTGATGCTAGGATCAGACCAGCAATGCGACAGACCCTGGGGTAGATTGCAGACATGAGATTGATTTCAACGGCAAGCCTGCTGCTAACCGTGTGTGTTGTAGCAGGCTGCTCCTCGCTTGGCGGAAGGGTCGATCCGGCCAAATACGATCAAATGACCTGCCCGGAGCTCAACACTGCTCTGGGAGATGTCTCGCGCGATATCTCTCAAACAGCCGTCACGCGCGGCAAGGTCGCGCAGACCAGCATTCCCAACTGGCTGCTCGGCGGATCGCGCGTAGCGACTGCCGTCGCCTCCCGCGAGACGGTCAGGATCGATCGGCTGCAGCAGCAGGCAGAGGCCATTCGCACGGCCAGAAACCGCGGATGCGCGACGGCGAAATAAGTTTCCGTCCGAACACTAGCGTATTTGCCTCAACGAGCGAGTATTGTTTTCTTTACGCTGGCGGCGACGGAATGTTTTGGGTCAACGAAATTACCCAATCGAACGATGCCGCATTGGCTGAGCGGCATATAGGCGTCCCACTTGTCGAAGCCGAATTCGGCGACCATCCAATGGATAAGTTCGCGATAGGCGATGCGAAGTTGCATCCTCCAGTGGCCCTGCGCTTCCGATAGCCATGATGAGATCAGTAGTTTCAAGGCTGGCCATTGTCCAACCTTTGATAAGGTCGACGCGGATGGTAACGGTTGCAGAGTACTCGACTGCAACCCCGCAAACCTCGCCATCCCCCTGGCAGGTATGAGCGTCACCGATAAAGACACGCGCGCCGGGCGAGCGAACGGGCAGGTATGTCACGCTCCCCGGTCCCATATCCGGCAAATCGATGTTGCCGCCATGGTTGTCGGGCGTCAGCGAATTTATAGAATCGATCTCAGGAGAGCAGGTCAGCGTGCCGATACGCGGCTTATAAGGAAGTGTGACTCGATCGCTGCAATAGACGTTCCTATCATCGAGGTTGATCTTACGAACAAACTCCGGAAGCGGCTCAAGTTAGTGGCAGACATCGATGCCGTTGGCGTGGCGTTATATATTCGAGTCCGCGATTTATATCACCGCTGTGACTGTTCCTGCCGCGTCAAGCGTGCAGCTGATTTTAGCCTGCCGGGTTTGAACAGCCCCTTTATGTGCGTAGTCTATTCGCACGTGTATAGGCGCAATCATTAAACCTTGGCCTTGACGCAAAAGACCGGCACTCACCGCAAACACGCGCACCGCTCCAAGCGGTTTCGCCGCCGATAATATCGCCGCGCGGCATGCGCTCACGACTTCAGGCGGGGTGCCTGGGGCAGTGTTGAAGGCTGCCAAGGGCCCGAATGGGTAACCATCCGAAATCAGCCTGCTATTGCCGCCATTAAGCTTGGAAGGCCTCAAAGTAGTTGGCAACTCATTGGCTTGCAGGGACGAAGAACCAGCGGCGTTGTTCGGGGTTGAACCGGCTGTCGTTACAGCGGGCGAGAGGTTGCCTATTCCAGTCGAAACGCCCTTGCTGCCGAGATTGCCGCTTGTGCCGAGCGAGGCTGTGCCAGTGCTGACCGATCCGCCGACAGTTGTTCCACCCACACTGCCATTGTTTACTCCAGTCCCTGCGGATAGGCCTTGCTGACCGGCGCTCACACCAGTACCAACGCTGACGCCGCCGACGCTCACCCCAGCACCCGCAGATATGCCATTCGTGCTTCCGCTGACTGCAGCACCCGCTCCGATACCTCCGACATGACCGCCCAATCCTGTGTCACGAGCTGATGCAGGTGCAATTGTCAGTCCAATGATAAAAACGGCAGCCACATGTTTACACATCACTGAACTCCCAATGGGGCACGAATCTAATCATCACTACTGCCTTTGGAAAACTGTTACTGGTTGATTGGCGGGATCGGGAGCAATGCGTCGGGAAGTGTTATGGTCGCCTCGATAACCCGTCTTGATTTTCTAGTTTCGGACTTCTGTTTTCCGCCCAATCCAGATTGACGGGGGGGCCGGCCTGGCAAGCTTGTCGGCGCATTTGCAGTAGCGCGCACTTTCGGCGATCGCTCCGGGCCTTTAGCTAGCCGGTCGCTTTGGGTTTTCATGTCCTCAATTGTCTTATGGGCAGCGCTGAGGTCGCCGGCCATGCCGGCCAACCTTTGGCGATCCTGTTCCAAAGCCGCAGTCAACTCTGCCGAACGCTGATACGCAGCATCCCGTTCCACGTTAGCTTTCTCCAGATCACGTCCTCTTGATGCTGCCAGTGCTCGTTCCTGTTCAAGGGTGTCGTTGGCTGCCTTTAACGCGGCTTCGGCTACCGCCTGTGCCCTAACCGCTGCAGTCCGCTCCACCGCATTCGTGTCTGCGCTTGCCTTGCTAACATTGCTCGCTTGGAGAAGTGTGGCGAGCCGCTGTTCAGAAATATCAGCCTGCTGCCCAGCCTCATCGAGCGCCTTGCTCACCTTGGCGAACGACGTTTCGTCCACCTGACGAGCGTGGTCCGCGAGTTCGGCTTTGGCTTTGAGATCTCCAATGGTGTGCTTCGCCACGGCCAAATCGTGCACCAGCGTATCCGCCCGCCGCCGCTCTGTTTCCAACAGCTGTTTCTGCTCAACCGCAGTATCGCTGGACGAACGCGCTTGCACGCTTGCAACATGGGCAACGCTCTGCATTAAAACCAAGTCCGATTTCACCGCCGCTAATTCGCTCTGCGCGGCATCGAGCTGCTTTTGAATAGCAGCGCCTTTGTCTTCCGGAGACACCAGCCACAGGGCCAATATGCCCAGAGGGATAGCGCTATACCGCCATTTGCTTTTGCCGGAATCAATGAAAGACGGATGCTTGGTGTCCCCATCTGCTTCATCTTCAAATTTCACCGGATCTAGTCCTAACATAAGGCCGCCGCCCGTGTATCTGCTGTCAATTCAGTCATCGCCTTGTTTACGCGGCAACTCGCGAATGGCGATGTAGATTAGCAACTCGCAGTTGCGGAACTTGTTCCCGCAATCTCAGCCGGATAGTCCGTACGGACTAGCTTCCCGACCTGTCTCTACTTCTTAAGATGTATCGGAGCGACCGCGATTCGCCTCGCAGTGCGGTTGCTATTGCCGTCTCCTGGCATAGGAACCTCATTGCAGCTTGACCGGCTTGAACGGACCGCGACGTGTTGGTTTCGCAGCGTGCTCGCAAGGTCGAAGAAGCTGTGGGTCAGCTTTCGCCTCGCAAATGCCAAAGATTTGTTCTTTTGCCAAATCCTAGGAGTTCCCTCGAAAGTGCCGCCAGAGGTGGTTGGCTGCCGACACGACGGACCTCGTCCGGCGAGGGACGGCAATGACCGCGTCCATCGAGTTTTCGAAATCATCGATCATGGACGCCAATAAATTCGAGAGCCCTGGCTGACCATGAATTCGGTCAAAGACGCTCTCATAATTCGCAAGAACATCCGCCGTAACTTCAGCGATATCCTCGTAGCGACACCAAATTACATGCTTGTGATACGGAATTGTTTCTCGCAACGGCACGTCTTCGCTGACAACAACACAGCCCTGCGACAGGGCTGGCAGCACCCGGAATTCCTCAATGGAATGGTGGTGCCATGTTTGATGCGCATTCACGACTATCTTGGCGTTCTGATATGTCGATCGCAGCGCATCCAGATCATAAATGCCCTGAATATTCCTGTACCCCGGAATTCTTCTCTCGAGACTTTCCACAAGAGATGCCCGCCTGGGTTCCTGCGTGTTGATGATGTTGGTCATCACGTCGATGGTCCTGGCCGTGCCATTGGAATATTCGAAGGGAATCGCCGGCCCATAGACAATCTTTCGCTCAATGGCCGGCCTGAAAATTTTGTTCGTTCGAATATTGACGATATTCGGCATATTGTATTCGATCACTACATCGGCGGATTTATATTGACGCTCGTTGACGACCCTTACGAGGTAATTCTCTCCGTTGTCGAACATGGACGGTATGCGCCCAGCCTTGCATTTTCGAGGAATTCCACGGCCACCGGGGAGCACCAGATTGTGCTCATCCTGCAAGAACACGGTGAAATCTTCTTCGCGCTCCCCACGCTTGGCGAAGTAATTCAGCACGACAGGAAGATTGGTCACAAGCGGATGAGCATTCAGATATTGCATGTCTCATCGCCTTCGGGACGCACGTGCCGGCTGGAGTTGCTTTTGAAGGTGAGCGTCGCCAAGTCTCAAGACCGCCCGAGCCGTTTGAGCAATCGCAAATAGGCGCGATCGGCAAGCGTCAACGCGAAGTCCCCTCGCCCGACCTTGGCTTGAAAGAAGCGTTCGATGCTGGGTTCAACCTGGCTGCGCAATTGCCGCTGCGGTGAACTGGCAAAGGATGCGCTGCCGTGGTGATAGAGCGCGCCATCAAGGTAATAGTGCCCTCTCTTGCCGCGAAAAGCCCGGGCCGGCTCATCCCACCGCACCTTGTAGCCCAGCTTGGAAAGCTGAAGTCCTATCAGACGGCCGGTATCAATGCCCACCTCAAGCAAGCCTTCGCTGAAGTTCAGTTCTGGAAGAACGGCAACCGGCAACACCATGAAGCAAGGGTGGGACAACCCATATTTCAGGGGGTCTCGCGCCACGATCGCCTGGTGATCGCCGAGCAACAGAGTCACGCGCTCGAGCCAGTCCGCGGCGATCGGAAAGCAATCGGAATCGAGCAGGATGATGTGGGTCGTGCCATATTTCAGCTGCCTGCATCGATCCAGCGCCGCGGCATGGTCATGACCGAGCCGGTCGATCTGCACCTGGTCTTCCGGAAACGTCAGCACCTCGGGATGCCCCGGCAGACCGGCGAGTTGGCGGGCGATCTCGACGTTTCTATCCTGATCGACAATGCGGATTGCCCGCAGCGAGGCGGGCCGAGACGCCGAGCCGACCCGGGCGGACATCTGCTCGATCCAGAACATGTCTCCAAAGTGCGCCGAGACCAGGGTGAAGCTCTTCTGCTCGTGAAACATACCGCCATCTTTCACTGATCGTGCTGTCGACTGAGGCACGCTGGGCCTGCCAAAACAGTTCTGGCGAGCCTATCTGCGCATACAGGTATTTCAGACGCAATTGGCAGAAATCAGCGCAGCATCACCAGTCGGAAAGTCCACTGGCCGGCCACAGCCAGGGCGGAATTCCGATCAGCCAGGCGCCTCAGGCGCTCAGCCTGAAGCGTGTAACATCGATGGCCGCGGCCATCAGCGTCTGTGTGTAGCTGTCCTGTGGGTTGCCGAAAATCGCCTCTGTCGGCCCCTCTTCGACGATCTTGCCTTGCTTCATGACGATGATGTAGTCGGCCATGGCGCGCACGACAGACAGATCGTGGCTGATGAAGAGGTAGGACAGTTCGTGATCTGCCTGCAGCTTGCGCAGCAGCTCGACGATCTGTTTCTGGACGGAGCGATCAAGCGCCGAGGTTGGCTCGTCGAGCACCACGACCTTGGGTTTCAGGATCATGGCGCGGGCAATGGCGATGCGTTGCCGTTGTCCGCCGGAGAATTCATGCGGATAGCGGTTGCGCGTGTTGGGATCGAGCCCGACTTCGCGCAACGCCTCGACCGCGCGCGCGTCGCGTTGCTTGCCCGAGAGGTTCGGTTCGTGCACCAGAAGCCCCTCGGTAATGACCTGGCCGATGGTCATACGCGGCGACAGCGAACCGAACGGATCCTGGAAGACCAGTTGCAATTCACGCCGCAGTGGCCGCATCGCCTGTCGGTCGGCGCCGGAAATGTCGCGATCCCCGAAACGGATGACACCGTCACTCGGCAAGAGCCGCAGCAGGGCGCGGCCGAGCGTCGATTTCCCTGAACCGGATTCGCCGACGATGCCGATGGTCTGATTTTTCTTCAGCCGGATCGAAATGTGATCGACCGCCTGCAGCATCAACGGCTCGCCACCAAGGAAACCGCCGCCGATCTTGAAGGTGACCTCGACGTTACGGCCTTCGAGCAGCACCGGCGCGTTCGGCGGCGGCGGCGCCTTGGTCCCTGTTGGCTCGGCGGCCAGAAGCATCCGGGTGTAGGCATGCTGCGGGTTGGCGAACAGTGCTTCCGCCTCGCCCTCCTCGACCACCTCGCCATAGCGCATGACATAGACCCGGTCGGCGAAGCGGCGGACGATGCCAAGGTCGTGGGTGATGAAGACAATCGCCATGCCGAGCTTGCGCTGCAACTCGGCCAGAAGCATGAGGATCTGCGCCTGGATGGTCACGTCGAGTGCGGTCGTCGGTTCGTCGGCGATCAGGATGTCGGGATCGTTGGCGAGCGCCATGGCGATCATGACGCGCTGACGCTGGCCGCCCGACATCTCATGCGGATAGGATTTCATCCGCCGCTCGGGATCGGGAATATGCACCAGCCGCAACAGCTTGAGCGCCTCTTCTCTTGCCTGTGCCGCACCAAGGCCGCGATGCCGGCGGATCGGCTCAATCAGCTGATTGCCGATCGAGTAGAGCGGATCGAGCGAAGTCATCGGCTCCTGGAAGATCATGCTGATCTTGGCGCCGCGCACCTTGTTGAGCTCGGATTTGCTCAGCGTCAGAAGATTACGGCCGCGATAATCGACCGAACCCGTGGCCTCACCATTCGAGGCAAGCAGGCTCATCGCCGCCATCATCGTCTGGCTCTTGCCGGAGCCGGATTCGCCGACCACCGCGACGGTTTCACCTGCCTTGACGTGAATGTTGATGCCCTTCACCGCCTCGACCGCGCCATCAAGTGTGCGGAAGCGGACGCGGAGATCTTTTACGCTGAGAATGGTTTCTGGCGTGTCCATCTCAGCGATCCTTCGGGTCGAGCGCATCGCGCAGGCCATCACCGACGAAATTCAGTGCGAACAGCGTGGAAACCAGGAAGAAAGCCGGGAACAAAAGCAGCCAGTTGGCGGTGCCGATGTTCTTGGCACCGACCGAAATCAGCACGCCCCAGCTGGTCATTGGCTCCTGGATGCCCAGGCCGAGAAAGGACAGGAAGCTCTCCAGGATAATGACCTGCGGCACCAGCAGTGTCATGTAGATCACCACCGGGCCAAGCAGGTTGGGAACAACGTGGCGCACAAGAATGCCGCGCGCGCCAACACCCATTGCCTCCGCCGCCTGGACATATTCCTGACGCCTGATCGACAGCGCCTGACCACGTACGATGCGCGCCATGTCGAGCCACAAGACCGCGCCAACGGCCAGGAACATCAGCACGAAGTTTCGGCCGAAGAAGACCACCAGCATGATGACGAAGAAGATGAACGGCAGCGAATAGAGCACATCGACGATGCGCATCATCACCTCGTCGACCTTGCCACCGGAAAAGCCCGCGGTGGCGCCATAGAGCACGCCGATCGCCACGGCGACAACGCCGGCAAGCAGGCCAATGGCCAGCGAGACACGGCCAGCCATCAGCGTTCGCGACAGCAGATCGCGGCCCGTATTGTCGGTGCCGAACAGGAAGTATTGCTGCTTGATCGCGGCGCTCATCACCACTTCGAGACCGTCCGGCGACTTGCTTTCGATCTTGGTGTCATCGAAGGCGTCCGAACGGTCGAGATAGCGGATGTTGCGATCGTCCAACGGCTTCGTCGAGGTAACGGTGACAAAGACGCGGTTGCCCTCCTGGCGCCAGTCCTTGATGTCGACGCGCATGCGTTTGATGGCATCATTGAGCGCGGTCTCGATCATGTCGGCCTTCGGGTAGGCGGAGAAGCTCGGCGGCATGCGCACGTAGTCGGCATAGATGGTCGTGTACTGATGCGGCACGAACCATGGACCACAAACGCTAACAAGCCCGATCAGAACCAGGTAGTAAAGACTGAACATGGAGGCGCGATTGGCCTTAAGGCGCGCCCAGGCGTCCCCCCAAAGGGAGCGGCCAACGACCGGTGCGGCTACAGCGATGTCAGTCATAGCGCACCCTCGGATCGACCACGGCGTACATGATGTCGACGATCAGGTTGAAGACGATGGTGAAGATCGCGATCACCACCACCGTTCCCATCACCAGCGTGTAGTCGCGATTGAGAGCGGCATCGACGAAGTAGCGGCCTACGCCCGGGACGGAGAAGATGGTCTCGACGATGACCGAACCGGTGAGCAGTGCCGCCGCTGCAGGACCGGTGAAGGAAACGATCGGTAGAACGGCGCCGCGCAAGGCGTGCTTGACCACCACCGACCAGTCGGACAGGCCAAGCGCGCGTGCCGTGCGGATATGATTTGAGCGGAGCGATTCGATCATCGAGCCGCGCATCAGACGCGCGACTATGGCGATCTGCGGCAAGGCCAATGTCAGGATCGGACCGATCTTGTTGATGAAGGCGCCATCGCCCCAGCCGCCGATCGGCAAGAGCTTCCAGGTCAGCCCGAACAGCAGCTGGATTACCGGCGCAATTACGAAAGTCGGGATGGTGCTGCCAGCGGTCGCCAGCGCAATCACCGCGTAGTCGCCAAGCTTGTTCTGGTTGAGCGCCGCAATGGTGCCAAGCACGCTGCCGAGCAGCAGAGCCAGAATAAGTGCCGAAGCCCCGAGTTGGATCGATATCGGCAGACCCTTGGCGAACAGCTCCCCGACGGTAAAGTCCGGCATGTTGTAGCTCGGGCCGAAATTGCCGCGCAGCAGATTGCCGAGATAATGCGCATATTGCAGCCAGAGCGGATCGTTCAGGCCGAACTGGGCTTCGAGATTGGCCTTGATCTCGGGGCTCAAGCCCCGCTCCTGGTTGAACGGGCCCCCCGGAGCGACGCGCATCAGGAAGAACGCCAACGTCACGATGACGAACAGCGTCGGGATGGCGGTCAAAAGCCGCCGGAGTACATAGCGCAGCATCGGTGCCCCACTTGACCTGGAACGACGCGTCCACCTGGACGAGCACGCTCCAGCGCTTCAAATCTTCGCATCGTGCTTTCCGGAAATCGATCCCGACTTTCGGGCCGATGCGATGGCAAACCGGAACCGCCGCCCCGAATGGAGCGGCGGCCTGGTCAAGGGTATCAGTCCTTGCTGACGAAGCGCGACGGATGGATGTCCATCACGTTGTCCACGAAGCCATGCAGCTTCGAGGAAACGATATCGTGGTAGCTGTAGTAGAGGAGCGGAATCTGGCCGACATCGTCGATCAGCACACGCTCGGCGTCCGACAGATCCTTCATGCGGTCTTCGGGCTTGCCTCCAGCGGCTGCGGCCTTGTCCATGGCCGCCTCGTATGGCGCGCTGTTGTAATCCGAATAATTGTTGCCGCTGGCCTTGCGCGAGATGCCAAGGAAGGTTTCGGGATCCTTGTAGTCGGCGATCCAGGCGGCACGCGCCACGTCATAGTCGCCCTTCTGCTCAAGGAAGGAGTAGTGGGTCTTGGTATCCGTGTTGAGCAAAGTGACATCGACACCAAGCGGCTTCAGCTGTTCCTGGATGGCGACCGCGGTGTTCTTGTGGTTTTCCGAGGTGTTGTAGCGGATCTCCATCTTCAGCGGCTTGTCTGGCGTATAGCCGAGTTTCTCGAGGACCTTCTTGGCCGCGTCTTCGCGGTCGATCTGCGACATATCGGCGAATTTGGCCATCGCCGGCGTGTAGCCCTGGATGCCAGGAGGCACCATGGAATAGCCGGGCAGCATCGCATTCTGCCAGACCTTCTCAGCCAGGAAGTCACGGTCGATGGCCATGGAGATGGCGTTGCGCAGTTCGGCGTTGTCCCACGGCGCCTTGTCCGTCTTGATGGCGTAGTAGTAGGTGCCGAGCTGCGGTCCGACGCGAATCTGGTCGCCGAACTTGGTCTTGAGGTCCGCCAGCTGTTCAGTCGGCAGATCGTCATAGCTGTCCAATTCGCCGGCTTCGAAGCGCTTCATCGCCGACGAGCGATCCTCGGTCGGGATGTAGTTGACAACATCCATCTTGACGGTAGCCGCGTCCCAGAATTTCGCATTCTTGACCAGCTTCATGTGGTCATTGGGAACCCATTCCGCCAAGGTATAAGCGCCATTGGAGACCAGATTGCCGGGCTTGATCCAATCGGCCCCGAGTTTCTCGATGGAGGCCTTGCTGACGGGATAGGTTGCCTGGTGAGTCAGCATTTCGAGGAAATAGGGCGTCGGCGCCTTCAGTGTCACTTCCAGAGTGGTTGCGTCGATGGCCTTGACGCCCATTTCCTCAGGCTTGCCCTTCTTGGTGTTGACCTCCTCGGCATTCTTGATCGGATAGAGCATCGAAGCGTATTCGGCGCCGGTGGCGGGATCTTCCAGCCTGCGGAAAGCGTAGACGAAGTCTTCCGCGGTCACCGGGCTGCCGTCTGACCAGAGGCCATTTCCGCGCAGCTTGAATGTGTAGACCGTGCCGTCATCCGACACCGTCCAGCTTTCGGCGGCGCCTGGGATCAGGTTGGTCTTTTCATCCTGCATGACCAATCCCTGGAAGAGGTCACGCAAGATATTGGCTTCATAGACTGTCGATGTCTTGTGCGGGTCGACCGATTCAGATTCGGCGGCGGTGCCTCTGTTGTAGACGGTCTCGGCCAGAGCAGGCGAATAGAACGCCCCAGCAGCCAAGGTCATGGTGGTGGCGAACACCGTCGCCTTCAGCATGTTTTTCAGCATGAAGTTCTCCCTGTCGACGCGGCCCCTCAGCCTCGCCGTTTGAGTGTTGACGCCCGAAGCCGATCAACTGACCCCTTTTTTGGGCGCGCCGCCGGTCCCTTCCGGCAGCAGGTGCCCAGACACTAGCGTGGAGAATTTTTATTTCAACAGACTCTCTGGGTCACCCAAAGTAAGCCAGCACGAAAGCTGTGCAGCGATGGCCAAAACATCAGGCGAAACCATGCGCTTGACTTCATTTTCTCACCTCGATGCCTTTTTCACGGTCAATTCCGAGGTCACCACCGCACGCGGGAACACGCTGGAATATGTTAATGCGTTCTTAAGCAACCTCCGGTTACATTATTGGCACCTTCTGTACGGCTCCCCATCTCAGATGCGTGAAGGACATGAACATCGAAACAAATAAAGCGACTCTCATCCGAAGCAAAGCAAAGCAATGGAAAGAAGAGTCCGGCACTTCCGCGGTCGAATTCGCTCTACTCTCGCCGCTCTTTCTCCTGATTTTGCTCGGAATGGTTGCATACGGTATATACTTCGGCGCGGCCAGCTCGATACAGCAGATCGCGGCGGATGCCGCCCGTACAGCACTTGCCGGATTGAACCAGACCGAGCGCCAGACGCTCGTCGCCAGCTTTGTCACCAACAATGCCGGCGGCTATCCCTTCGTCGACGCCAGCAAACTGACATACCAGGCCAAGGACAGCGTGGCTGACGGCAGCCAGTTCGTGGTGTCCATCCAGTATGACGCCCGCAACCTGCCGATCTGGAACCTGTTCCCAGGGTTGACCATGCCCGGGACGACGATTTCACGCCAGTCAACGATACGCGTCGGGGGCATCTGAATGTTGGCGCAAACCCGCAACGAGATCAGTCGGCTCGCACGGCTGATGCTTGGTGACAGGAAAGCGAATTTCGCCGTCATGACGGCGCTGAGCGCGCCCGTTGCCCTGGCGCTGGCCGCCGTGGCCATCGACGAGGCCTCGATATATACCGAGCGCCGCGAAGCCCAGTCCATCGTCGATCTCGCAGCGATAACCGGTGCTTCGAACATCAACAACATCCAGACGGCGGTGGTGACCACGCTTACCGACAACGGCATGCCAAATGTGGTCGTCCAGAACGCGGGACAGACAATCCCGGCGGCTGTTGGGAAAACAGTCGTGGCGATCACTCCCGGACGATACACGGCGGCAACCGCCAATGTGACCCAGCGCTTCCAGGCCGGCGCGACGCCCTACAATGCGGTCCATGTCACGCTGCAAAAAATCCCCAACCGCTATTTCGCGAGTTCGCTCATCCCCACCCCGGTCATTGGTACCGCGGCCACCGCCACGATGACGCCGCAGGCGACGTTTTCGGTCGGATCAAGGCTTCTGAGCGTCAACGGCGGCATCCTCAATTCCCTGCTTAGCAGCCTTCTGGGCGGCAATATCTCGCTGAGCGTCATGGACTATAACGGGCTGATCTCGGCCGATGTCAGTGTGCTCTCCTTTATCAGTGCCTTGTCCACGCAATTGAACCTGACCGCCGCGACCTATTCGGATGTGCTGGCATCAAAGGCAACTGTCGGACAAATCGCCACCGCGATGGCCAACGTTCCAGGTGTAGGCAATACGGCCAAGCTCGCCTTGCAGACGATCGCATCCAAGTCGACCAGCACGGTCAAGGTTCCACTCAGCAGCCTTGTCGATCTCGGCTCCGTCGGCAGCCTGGGCCTAGGGCAGACACCGGCCGGCCTTGGCGTCGATGCAAGCGCGATGGGAATGCTGACGGCCGCCGCAGTGCTGGCCAATGGCACCAATCAGGCCCAGGTCAATCTCGGCGCCACCATCCCCGGCCTTCTCTCCACAACGCTCACCATCGCAATCGGCGAGCCGGCACAGTTTTCACCATGGCTATCGATCGGCCAGATTGGCACCACGGTGCGGACGGCCCAAACGCGCATCAAGCTGGTGGCATCTGTTGGCCTTGGAAATCCCAGTCTCGCCGGCGGTATCAGCCTGCTAGCCGTGAATGTGCCGCTCAATGTCGAAGTCGCCTATGCCGAAGCCAAGCTGACGGACATTACCTGCCCAACCGGGCCCTCCAGCATTTCGGTATCCATTGCCGCCCATCCAGGCGTTGCAGCCTTGCATCTTGCCAACAGCAACAGTTCCGGCTTCGGCGACTTCAGCCAGCCGCAGTCTTTCACCGATGCCGAGATCGCGGACGTCAGTCTCAGACTGCTGCTGATCAACATTCCGCTGATACAGGTGATGGGTTCCGCGGCGACCGCGATCACCAACAACAATCCGACGACGCTGACCTTCAACGCGACGGACATTGCCAACAAGACGATCAAGACCGTTTCGACGCGCAACATCACGCAGTCGCTCACCACATCCCTGGTCAGCAATCTGTCATTGTCGGTCAACTTGCTTGGTCTGCCCCTGCTTGATGTGAGCGCGCTGCTTGGAACGGTCAAGCCGGCGGTGGTGGCGCTGCTGAACGGGGTGACGGCGCCGATCGACGATTTGCTCTACAATGTGCTTTCCGCACTGGGCGTCGGTGTCGGCCAGGCCGATGTGCGGGTAACGGGCGCGACTTGCGGCCGCTCCGTGCTCGTGCAGTAGCCTGACAGGAAGAGGCGCTCAGCCAAGCCGCACGAGCGACCACCCCAGGGGTGACAGCGAGAGCGCGGTTTCCTGCAGGGTCATATCGGCGCCGCCAAGGACGGTAACCGCCTCGGCCGAAATGTCCTGTGGCAAGCTCCAGTTCAGAGGCTCCTCGGCGAAGTTGAAGACGCAAAGCAGCCTTTCACCCTTGCCTTCCCGGACGATGGCCAGGACATCGCCCTCGGCATCGAGGAAGCGGATGGAGCCGGCCACGAGGGCGGGATGCTGCTTCCGCAACCCGAGCGCCGCCCGGTAGCCGGTGAGTACAGATCCAGCCTCGCCATTCTGGATATCGGTAGCGCGGCTGCGATGGCCATCCGGCACCGGAAGCCAGGGCTTGCCTGGGGAGAAACCGGCATTGTCGGCACCAGCCTCCCAAACCATCGGAGTACGGCAACCGTCCCTGCCCTTGAAACCGGGCCAGAAGCGGATGCCATAGGGGTCGCGCAAGTCCTCGAAGGCGATTTCGGCCTCCGGTAGCCCAAGTTCCTCGCCCTGATAGAGGCAGATCGATCCGCGCAGGCAGGACAAGAGCGCGATCGAGAATTTTGCTACGGCGTCTGGATCAGCACCCGGCCTTGTCCAGCGCGAGACATGGCGCACAACGTCATGGTTGGAGAACGCCCAGCACACCCAGCCGTCGGCGACAGCGGCCTCGAACGCTTCGACACAGCCGCGTACATGCGCCGCCGAAAATTGCGGCCCGAGCAGGTCGAACGTGTAGCACATGTTGAGCTTGTCACCGCCGGAGGTGTAGGCGGCAAGCGTCTGCAGCGAGCGGCCCTCGTCACCCACCTCCCCGACGGCGGCGCGGTCTTCATACTCATCGAGCAGCGCCCTGAAGCGCCTGAGGAAGGCCAGGTTTTCAGGCTGCGTCTTGTCGAACAGATGTTCCTGGTAGAGGTAGGGATTGGTTTCGGTGTTGGTGCCGGCCACGCTCGACGCCAGGGGCGGATTGCTGCGCAGCCAGCGGTCGTGAACATAGTAGTTGACCGTATCGAGCCGGAAACCATCAACGCCACGCTCCAGCCAGAAGCGGACTGTTTCCAGAAGCGCGTCCTGAACCTCGGGATTGTGGAAATTCAAGTCCGGCTGCGAGGCGAGGAAATTATGCATGTAGTACTGCTTGCGCGTCGAATCCCATTCCCAGGCTGGCCCACCGAAGACCGACAGCCAGTTGCTGGGCGCGGTGCCGTCGTGCCTGGGATCGGCCCAGACATACCAGTCGGCCTTCGGGTTATCCCTGCTGGCGCGGCTTTCGACAAACCAGTCATGGCGATCGGAAGAATGTGACAGGACCTGATCGATGATGATCTTCAGGCCAAGCCGGTGCGCCTCGGCGATCAGCGCATCGAAATCTTCCAGCGAGCCGAACATCGGGTCGACGGCGCAATAATCGGAAACATCGTAGCCCATGTCGGCCATTGGCGACTTGAAGAAAGGCGACAGCCAGACGGCGTCAACACCCAGCAATGCGACATGGGCTAGCCTCGAGGTGATTCCGTGGAGGTCGCCGCTGCCGTCACCCGTGGTGTCCTGAAAGGAGCGCGGATAGATCTGATAGATGACGCAGCCGAGCCACCATTGCGCATTGTCACTCGCCGCCATTGCGATGTTCCCTGGTCAGCACCTGCTCGCCTTTGCGTTCTCTCATGAAGGTTACCGAGCGCCTTGGCAGCGGCCGCGACATGTCAGCGACATCGGTCAGCGCTGTTAAGGCCGGTGCCCAGAAAAATCCCGGACGCTCCGGCAGCGTGACCATACAGCCCCGGCGATCGCCGTTGATGATGACCGCAAGACGCGTCCCGTCATCGCCGCGACCTTCAAGCAGCATGACAAGGCGATGCCGGCCGGGATCTTGCCAACCGGTTTCATCAAGTGGCGCACCCGCCTCGGTCAGCCAGACAACATCCGGCATCTCGGACCCAGGCAGCGGCTGGCCGGTCAGGAACTCTGTGTTGGAAAGCGCTGGCAGAGCACGACGCATCGCGGCGAGCAGCCCCGCATAGTGCTCCAGCGCCTGATCGCGTTTGCTCCAGTCGAGCCAGGTTGTCTCGTTGTCCTGCGCATAGGCGTTGTTGTTGCCACTTTGGGTGCGGCCGAATTCGTCGCCGGCGGTCAGCATGATCGTGCCACGCGAGGCAAACAACGTTGCCAGCAGCGCATGCTGATCGCTCATTCGGATCTTCGACACAGCCTCGTCGCTTGTCTCGCCTTCAACGCCGTTGTTCCACGACAGGTTCTCGTCGTGACCGTCGCGGTTCTGCTCGCCATTGGCCTCGTTGTGCTTGCGTTCATAAGCAACGATATCGGCCAGCGTCATGCCGTCATGCGCGGCGATGAAATTGACGGTGCGGCT
Organism: Mesorhizobium sp. INR15; assembly: GCF_015500075.1. Lineage (NCBI taxonomy): Bacteria > Pseudomonadati > Pseudomonadota > Alphaproteobacteria > Hyphomicrobiales > Phyllobacteriaceae > Mesorhizobium > Mesorhizobium sp. INR15. The sequence continues at coordinate 5,618,887 of NZ_CP045496.1, forward strand.
CGCTGGCTGCCCGCCTTCGGCAAAGACATCGGAAGAGCCGGCAAGCCGTGTCGCCAGAGCGCCGATCATGCCGGCGTCACCGCGCCAGAACCGCCTGATGTCGTCACGATACTTGTCGTTCCACTCCAGGAAAGGCGGCGGGAAATTGCCGAGCTGATAGCCACCCGGGCCGATGTCCCAGGGCTCGGCGATCAGAATACGATCCGCCAGCACCGCATCCTCGCGCATCGCCCTCAGCAACGGCGCATCGGTGTCGAATGTGCCGCCCACCCGGCCAAGAATGGACGCAAGATCAAAGCGGAACCCATCAACGCCGGCATAACGAACGAAGTGGCGCAGCGTGTCGAGAACCATTTCCTGGGCGACGGGGTGGTCGCAGGCAATGGTGTTGCCGGTGCCGGTGTCATTGGTCATTCTTCCGTCCGGCGTGTGCCGGTAGTAGGCCTGGTTATCGAGGCCGCGCAGTGACAGCGTCGGCCCAAGCCTGTCACTTTCCCCGGTGTGATTGAAGACAAGGTCGAGGATGACGCCAATGCCGGCCCTGCGCAGCGCGGCGACCGTATCGCGCAACTCCATGATGCCGCCTGGCGCGAGGCGCGGATCAAGCGCCATGAAGGTTACGGGATTATAGCCCCAGGCATTGCGAAGCCCGAGCGGCGGCAGATGACGCTCATTGATCGAGGCCGTCACCGGCATCAGCTCGACCGCGCTGACGCCAAGCTTTCGCAGATGCTCGATGACAGCAGGGTGAGCAAGGGCCGCGATCGTGCCGCGCTGCGTCTCCGGTATATCAGGGTGAAGCATGGTGAAGGCGCGCACCGGCACCTCGTAGATCAGGCCGCCGGGCTGGAACAACGGCGGCGCAGGAGGCACGCGCTTCGGCAAGGCAGCGGCAATTGCCTTCGGCATCAGCGGCGCCGTATCCGCCCCCTCGCCCCTTCGCGTCGCAAGCCGCCAATCATGGCGATACGACCTGTCGATCTCGAACGCATAGGGGTCGGCCAGCAGTTTGTCGGGATCGAACCAGAGGCCCCGGTCGGGCGCATAGCTGCCGTCGGCGCGAAACCCATATCGGGTGCCTGCTGTAAGACCGGACACGAACAGCGTGTGGACGCCCTCGCCTCGTGCCTCAAGCTCAAGACGGTCGACTTCGCGGTTTCCACTAGCGTCAAAGATCGAAACCCAGAGCCGGCTTGCGGCTTGCGACCAGGCGGCAAAGCGGATGCCGCCGCCTGCGACAAACGCCCCAAATCGTGGCCGATCGTCGGCCTGGGCTCCAGCTTGCTGTTTGACCATGATCTTGTCCGAAAACCGGTTTCCGCTCTTTCGGATCACGGTTGGCTGCTCAGGTGATGACACTCGGTTTTGGGCGGCCGGTATGGCGGTGAATAGCGGCAATATCATCAGCCGCCGCTATCAGACCGGCAAGGGCGACCTGCGTGTCGAGGTCATGCCGGTTCTTGTCCGGCTCGTAGCGCTCGATGTAAACGCGCAGCGTAGCGCCCGACGTGCCGGTGCCGGAGAGCCGGAAGACGACACGAGAGCCCCCCTCGAACAGCACCCTGATGCCCTGATGCTCGCTGGTCGAGCCATCGACCGGGTCGTGGTAGGCGAAATCATCGGCGCTGGCGATCTTCATGCCACGCACGCTGGTGCCGGGCAGCGAGCCGAGCTTGGCGCGCAATTCGTCGACGAGAGCATTGGCGCGCTCGGACTCGACTTCCTCGTAGTCATGGCGGGAGTAGTAATTGCGCCCGTAAGCCGCCCAGTGCTCGGTAACGATCTGCTTGCAGCTCTCGCCGCGCGCCGCAAGAATGTTGAGCCACAGAAGCACGGCCCAAAGGCCATCTTTTTCGCGGACATGGTTGGAGCCGGTGCCGGCGCTTTCCTCACCGCAGATCGTTGCCATGTCGGCGTCGAGCAAATTGCCAAAGAACTTCCAGCCGGTCGGCGTCTCATAGATGCCAATGCCGAGTTTTTCGGCGACACGGTCGGCGGCGCCGCTGGTTGGCATCGAGCGGGCGATGCCCTTGAGCCCAGCTTTGTAGCCGGGCGCCAGATGGGCGTTGGCGGCGAGCATCGCCACAGAATCGGACGGGGTGACGAAGATGCCCTTGCCGATGATCAGGTTGCGGTCGCCGTCGCCGTCTGATGCCGCGCCGAAATCCGGCGCGTCCGGCCCCATCATCTCATCATAGAGATGCTTGGCATGAACCAGGTTGGGATCGGGATGATGGCCGCCGAAATCCGGCAGCGGTTTGAAGTTGCGGCAGGTGCCGTTCGGGGCGCCAAGCCGGTTCTCCAGGATTTCCTTGGCATAGGGGCCGGTCACCGCGTGCATGGCGTCAAAGCGCATGCGGAAGCCATATTTGAAATTGGCACGGATGGCGTCGAAATCGAAAAGGCTCTCCATCAATTCGGCATAATCGGTCACCGGATCGATGATCTCGACCGTCATGCCGCCGGCCTTGACCGTGCCAACCTTGTCGATGTCGATCGTCTCGATGTCGGCGATCTTGAAGCTTGCAATCGTCTTGGTCTTTTCGAAGATCGCGTCCGTCAGTTTTTCCGGTGCCGGTCCGCCATTGCCGGCATTGTACTTGATGCCGAAATCCTCATGCGGGCCGCCTGGATTGTGGCTCGCCGACAGGATGATGCCGCCGAAGGTCTTGTATTTGCGGATGACATGCGAGGCGGCCGGCGTCGACAGGATGCCACCCTGCCCAACCATCACCTTGCCGAAACCGTTGGCCGCCGCCATGGCGATGGCTTTCTGGATGACTTCGCGATTGTAGAAACGGCCGTCGCCGCCGATGACAAGCGTCTTGCCCTGGAAGCCGTCCAGGGCGTCGAAGATCGACTGGATGAAATTCTCCGCATAGTGCTCCTGCTGGAACACCGGAACCTTCTTGCGCAGCCCCGAGGTGCCGGGCTTCTGGTCGAGGTAAGGTTTGGTGGAGACGGTGCGTATCATGCGTCAGGCAACCCTTTTCGAAAGCAGCAGGCGGTAGAGTTCAACGTATTTGTCGGCGCTTCGATCCCACGACACTTCGGCCTGCATGCCTTGGCGCTGGATCGACGTCCATATTACCGGATTGGCGTGCGCGTCGACGAGACGGCGGATGGCGTGCAGCAAGGCGCCGGGGTTGGCCGGTGCGAACTGGAAGCCGGTTGCCACGCCCGCCGAAACAGCGGCTTCGTTGGCGTCGATCACCGTGTCGGCCAGCCCACCAGTGCGGGCAACGACCGGGACGCAGCCGTAGCACAACCCGTAGAGCTGGGTCAGGCCGCAAGGTTCGAAGCGCGACGGGATGATGATGGCGTCGCAGCCGCCCTGCATGGTGTGGGAAAGCCCCTCGTCGTAACCGACAACAACACCGATGCGGCCACGATGGCGGGCGGCGGCGGCCAGCAACGCGCCTTCAAGGCCAGCATCGCCCGAGCCGAGGATCGCCAGCCGCGCACCGGCGGCGACGATGCCGTCGACCACCGTCGCGAAAATGTCCATGCCCTTTTGCCACGTCAGCCGGCTGATCACGCAGACGATTGGGCTGTCGTCGCGGTCCAGCCCGAAACGTTCTTCGACCGCGGCTTTGTTGGGTGCGCGGCTCTCGAGCGTTTTCGCGGTATAGGTGGACACCAGATGCTTGTCGGTCGCGGGGTCCCAGATGGCGGTGTCGATGCCGTTGACGATGCCGTAGAGATCCGAGGAGCGCATGTTGATGAGGCCGTCGAGGCCCATGCCGAATTCCGGCGAACGGATTTCCTGCGCATAGGTCGGGCTGACCGTGGTGATCGCCCAGGCCGCCTGCAGGCCGGCCTTGAGAAAACCAACGCCTCCATAATATTCGACGCCGTCCAGCGCCATCGCGACCGCCGGCAGGCCAAGCTCGCCAAAAATGCCGGCGCCGAACTGTCCCTGGAAGGCCAGGTTGTGGACGGTGATCATCGACGGGACGCCGACCGCCTTGCCATAGCGCATGTAAGCCAGCGTCATCGCCGACTGCCAGTCGTGGGCATGGACGATGTCGGGCTGGTAGCCCGAAATGGCGCCGCCGGCGATATCGCCGCCAACCTGGCTGAGCGCCGCGAACCGGCGCCAGTTGTCCGGCCAGTCACCGCCTGACGCGTCGCCATAGGGGCCGCCCGGACGGTCAAACAGATGCGGCGCATCGAGTACGAACAAATCGAGCCCGGCGATCTGCACAGCGTGGACCGACGCTTTGCCCCCTTGCAGCAGGGGATACTGGTAGACGGCCTTCTTTTTCTTGAAGGCAGCCATCACGGTTGGAAAACCGGGAATGAGCGTGCGTACGCTGACGCCTTTGGCAGCCAGCGCGATGGGCAGGGCGCCGGTTACGTCGGCAAGCCCGCCAGTCTTGATGAGCGGGAAAATCTCAGGCGTGACCGACAGAACCTGCATGCGGCTATAGCTCTTTGTTTTTACGCAATTCCCCGGGGAAAGCGGCGCTTTCCCTGGGAAAACCGTTGTTGCTCTCTACAACCCCAACTTGTCGATCATGTCCTGCGTGACCAGGCAGATGCCTTTTTCGGACACACGAAAACGCTTGGCGTCGAGAACCGGGTCTTCGCCGACCACCAGCCCCTCCGGTATCCTTACACCGTGGTCGATCACCACGCGCGTCAACTTTGCGTTCCGTCCGACATGAACGTCGGGCAGCATGACGACCTCTTCCAGCGTCGAATAGGAATTGATGCGCGCGCCGGTGAAAATCAGGGACCGCTTCAACGAGGCCCCCGAGACGATGCAGTCGCCCGACACCAGCGAGGAGACAGCCGAGCCACGGCGGCCATCCTCATCATGGACGAATTTTGCCGGCGGCTTCAATTCGGCATAGGTCCAGATCGGCCAGTCGCGGTCGTAGAGGTCGAGTTCCGGCGTCACGTCGGTCAGGTCGATATTGGCTTCCCAATAAGCATCGACCGTGCCGACATCGCGCCAATAGGCTTCGTTCTCGGCGGTTGAGCGGACACAGGACTTGGCGAAGCGATGGGCGATCGCCTTACCGTGCTGGACGATGTACGGAATGATGTCCTTGCCGAAGTCGCGGCTTGAGCCGGGCTCGGCGGCGTCGCGGCGCAGCTGCTCCATCAGGAACTTGGTCCTGAAGACATAGATTCCCATTGAGGCCAATGCGAATTCCGGCCTGTCGGGAATGCCAGGCGGATCAGCCGGCTTCTCGACAAAGGCGATGATGTTGTCCTTCTTGTCGACATGCATGACGCCGAAGCCGGTGGCTTCCATGCGCGGCACTTCGAGACAACCGACAGTGACATCGGCGCCCGCATCGACATGCTGGCGCAGCATCATCTCGTAGTCCATCTTGTAGATATGATCGCCAGCAAGGATGACCATGTATTCGGGACCATAGGCCTCGATGATGTCGATGTTCTGGTAGACGGCATCCGCCGTGCCTTCATACCATTGCGTTTCCGAGACGCGCTGGCTGGCCGGCAGGATGTCGAAACTTTCGTTTCGTTCAGGCCTGAGGAAGTTCCAGCCGCGCTGCAGGTGGCGGATCAGCGAATGCGCCTTGTACTGGGTGGCGACGCCGAGGCGGCGAATGCCGGAATTGAGTGCGTTGGAGAGCGCGAAATCGATGATGCGCGTCTTGCCGCCGAAATAGACTGCGGGCTTGGCACGCCGATCCGTCAATTCCTTGAGGCGGCTGCCACGGCCGCCGGCCAGCACATAGGCCATGGCATCACGGGCCAGCGGCTGGGTTCGTTTCGTATCCACCATGTCTTACCCTCCCAAATTACTCAGTCGCTAGCACTACTCAGTCAGGAACATATTCGAGCATGATCGTCGAAAGCGGCGGCAACAGCATTGTCGCGGACGTGGCGCCGCCTTCCGTCCGTGCCTCGACGGTTCCGCCGTTGCCTTTGCCGGAACCGCCATACTCCGATGCATCGGTGTTGATGATCTCGCGCCATTTGCCGGATTTCGGCAACGGGACGCGGTAATTCTCGCGCGGGATCGGCGTGAAACTGGAAATGACGGCGATCGGGTTGCCGCCGGGTGCGCTGCGCAGCCAGGCAAACACCGAATTCTCGCGGTCATCGACAATCAGCCAGGAAAAGCCTTCCGGTTCGCAATCGCGCCCGTGCAGGGCCGGGCGTGAACGATAGAGGTAGTTGAGGTCGCGCACCACTTGCCAGACACCGCGATGCGGCCGGAAATCGAGCAGGATCCAGTCGAGCGCGCGGGCCTCGCTCCACTCGCGGCGCTGCGCGAACTCCTGCCCCATGAACAGCAGCTTCTTGCCGGGGTAGCCCCACATGAAGCCGTAATAGGCGCGCAGCGTCGCGAATTTCTGCCAGTCATCACCGGCCATCTTGCCAAGCAATGTGCCCTTGCCGTGCACGACCTCGTCGTGGGACAGCGGCAGCACGAAATTCTCGGAGAAGGCGTAAGTCAGGCCGAAGGTGATGTCGTTGTGGTGATGCTTGCGGAAGATCGGCTCCTTGGAGAAATACTCCAGGGTGTCGTGCATGAAGCCCATGTTCCATTTGAAGCCGAAGCCCAGTCCACCCTCATGCACCGGCTGTGAAACCTTCGGCCATGAGGTCGATTCCTCGGCGATGGTCATGACGCCGGGATGGTGGCCATAAAGCTCCTTGTTCATCTTCTGCAGGAAGCTGACGGCCTCAAGGTTCTCGCGTCCGCCCTTCTCGTTGGGAATCCACTCGCCGGCCTTGCGCGAATAGTCGAGGTAAAGCATCGAGGCCACCGCATCGACGCGCAAACCATCGACATGGTATTTTTCAGCCCAGAACAACGCGTTGTTGACGAGGAACGAGACCACCTCGCTGCGTCCGAAATTGTAGATGGCGGTGTTCCAGTCGGGGTGAAACCCCTTGCGCGGATCGGCATGTTCGTAGAGCGCGGTGCCGTCGAAATTGGCGAGGCCATGGGCATCGACCGGGAAATGCGCCGGCACCCAGTCGAGGATCACGCCAATGCCGGCGCGGTGGGCGCCGTCGACGAAACGGGCAAAACCATCCGGATCGCCAAAGCGGGCCGACGGCGCGTAGAGGCCGGTCGTCTGGTAACCCCAGGACGGATCATAAGGATGCTCTGAAATAGGCAGGAATTCGATATGGGTGAAGCCGGTCTCGGCGACATAGGGGATCAGCCGCTCGGCGAGTTCGTCCCATGACAGAAAGGTGCCATCGTCGCCCAACTGCCAGGAGCCGGCATGGACCTCGTAGATCGATATGGCTTCGCGCCGGGGGTCGGCATTGCGCCAGAAATTGCGATGCGCCTCGTCGCCCCATTCATGCGCCGGCGGCACTGCGACCACCGACGCCGTGGCTGGGCGCAATTCGGACTTGAAGGCGAAAGGGTCGGCCTTCAGCGGCAGCCTGACGCCATCGGGGCCGATGATTTCGTATTTATATGGCCGGCCGGCGCCAATGTCGGGGATGAACACCTCCCAGATGCCCGTGTCGCGGCGGTCGCGCATCGAATGGCGGCGGCCGTCCCATTCGTTGAAGTCGCCGACCACGGAGACACGTTTTGCATTCGGCGCCCAGACGGCGAAGTGAACGCCGGAGGCACCCTCATGCTCGATGACATGCGCGCCGAGCTTGTCGAACAGCCGGAGATGCGAGCCTTGCGCGATATAATAGTCGTCCATCGGGCCAAGCACCGGACCGAAGGAATAGGGATCCGTCAGCCACCAATCACCGCCGGCATTGCTGGCGTGATAGCGCAGCGGCTGACGCTTGCGGATCGACAGTTTGCCTTCGAAGAAGCCGCGGTCATCGCGCCTGGAAAGCTCCCCGGCCTTCTTGCTGTCTAGCGTATAGGCGGTGACGAATTCGGCATGCGGGACGAAGCAGCGGGCAAAGAAAGCTTTGTCGACTTCCTGAACACCAAGAACCGCGAAGGGATCGCCATGCGTACCGGCAACAATCGCCGCAACATCGCTGGCTGCCGCCAGTCCGTCCGGCCCGCTTGTCGCAGCGGTCACGCGCGGCTTCCTCATCAGGCAGTGTCCCTCCCCGGGCACCAGTTGTTATCTTGCGCTTGTCGTGGTCCGAAAACCGCTGCGCACTTTTGGACGACATGCATGAGGCTACATCTTGGCCTCATGCAATCACATCAGACGGGCACGTTCCAGATTTCTTTCGCGTATTGGCGAATTGTACGATCAGAAGAGAACCAGCCGACGCGGGCCACGTTGCGGATCGCCTTGGCGTACCAGTCGGGACTGTTGCGCCAAACGGCATCGACCTCGCGCTGCGCGGCCGAATAGGCGTCGAAATCGGCGGCAACCATGAACCAGTCGCTCTGGTAGAGACCGTTGATCAAATCACGATAACGTTCCGGATCATCCGGCGAAAAGACGCCCGATGACACCGCGGCGACCGCTTGCGACAGTTCGGGCGAAGCCTCGATAACTTCGCGCGGATTGTAACCATTGTTGCGCCGCTCGGCGACCTCCTCGGTGGTCAGGCCGAAGATGAAGATGTTGTCGTCGCCGACGCATTCCTTGATCTCGACATTGGCGCCGTCGAGCGTGCCGATGGTCAGCGCGCCATTCAGCGCGAATTTCATGTTGCCGGTGCCGGAGGCTTCCATGCCGGCTGTCGAGATCTGCTCGGACAGATCGGCGGCCGGCATCATGACCTCGGCCAGGCTGACATTGTAGTTCGGCACGAACACCACCTTGAGCAGGCCGCGAACGGCCGGGTCACGATTGATCACCTTCGCGACATCATTGGCGAGTTTGATGATCAACTTGGCGTTGTGGTAGCTCGGCGCCGCCTTGCCGCCGAAGAATTTCACGCGCGGCATCCAGTCACGTTCCGGATGCGAACGGATCTGGTCGTAGAGCGAGATCGCCTCGAGAATGTTGAGAAGCTGGCGCTTGTATTCGTGGATGCGCTTGATCTGGATATCGAACAGGGCCGAAGGATCGACCTTGATGCCGATCCGGTCGGCGACGAGATTGGCCAGCCGCGCCTTGTTGGCGCGCTTGACGCCGGCGAACTTCTCACGAAACGCAGCGTCTCCCGCAAAAACGTCGAGGCCCTTGATGGCATCGATGTCATCGAGAAAACGATCGCCGATTGCCTCACGGGCGAGCGCCGTCAGTCCAGGATTACACTGGATCAGCCAGCGCCGTGGCGTAATGCCGTTGGTCTTGTTGTTGATGCGTTCGGGATAGAGCCTGTGCAAGTCGGCGAACACCGTTTCCTTCATCAGCTCGGTATGAAGCGCCGAGACGCCGTTGATCGAATGCGAGCCAACAAAAGCCAGATTGCCCATGCGAACGCGGCGGTCGCCATTCTCCTGGATCAGCGAGATGCGGCTGATCTGTTCGTCCGAGAACTGGTTCGAGGCGCGCGCCTCAAGCAGCACTTCGGCATTGATGGCGTAGACGATCTGCATGTGGCGCGGCAGCAAACGCTCGAACAGCGGCACCGGCCAGCTTTCGAGCGCTTCGGGCAGCAGCGTGTGGTTGGTGTAGCCGAAGGTGCGCTTGGTGATGCTCCACGCCTGGTCGAAATCCATCCCGTGGACATCCATCAGCAGCCGCATCAGTTCGGGCACCGCGATGGCTGGATGCGTGTCGTTGAGATGGATGGCCGCCTTGTCGGGCAGCGACTGCAGATTGCCATACTGGCTGAGATGGCGCTGGACGATGTCCTGCAGCGAGGCGGTCGAGAAGAAATACTCTTGCCGCAGCCGCAGTTCCTGGCCGGCCTTGTGAGAGTCGGCGGGGTAGAGCACGCGTGACAAGGCGTCGGCCTTGTTGCTCTCGGCCAGCGCGCCGATGTGATCGCCGGCGTTGAACTTGTCGAGCAGGATCGGATCGATCGGCATGCCGGACCACAGCCGCAGCGTGTTGACGCGGTTCGCGCGCCAGCCGACCACAGGCGTATCATAGGCGACGGCCAGCACATGCTCGGTCGGCTTCCAGACATGGCGCTCAAGCCGGCCGTCCTTGGCGGTGATCGATTCCACCGAGCCCCCAAAGCCAACTTCGAAGGAGCGTTCGCGGCGCTCGAATTCCCAGGGGTTGCCGTGATCGAGCCAGGTCTCGGGCAGTTCCACCTGCCAGCCGTCATGGATTTCCTGGCGGAACATGCCGTTGGCGTAGCGGATGCCATAGCCGTGCGCGGGAATATCGACGGTCGCCATGCTTTCCATGAAGCAGGCGGCAAGCCGGCCGAGACCACCATTGCCAAGGGCGGCATCCGGTTCAAGCGCGGCAACGATGTCGAGGTCGACGCCGAGGGACGACAGCGCCTGGCGCATATTGTCCATCAGCCCGAGATTGGAGAAGGCGTCGCGCATCAGGCGGCCAATAAGGAACTCCAGCGACAGGTAGTAGACGCGCTTTTCCTGCTGATCGTAGGCTTCCTTCGTCGCCTGCATCCAGTGATCGACGATGCGGTCACGCACCACCTTGATCGAGGCGGTGAGCCAATCATATTGCGTGGCGACGGTGGTGTCCTTGCCGACCCTGTATTTGAGGGCCTTCAAAACCTCGTCGGCGAGTGTCTTGGGATCGGGGTTTTCAAGTGCTGGATGGGGAGCTTCAGATGTCATCGCGCGCGTCATGCTGCCTCTCGTGCGGTTGCCATGATCATATCGGCTTTCATCATTCCTCCCAGCCCATGCTAGCCGATCCAGAGCTATATTCAATCGATTTAAATTACCCCGCGCTCGCTTACCCTGCGGCAATTTGACAGATCAAGCCGCGAGCGCGGCCTCTGGCGGCGCTTTCGCTCCGGTCATGAAGGCAACGGCGTCGGACATCGTATATTGCTTGGGATCGATGACGCAGAGGCGACGGCCGAGGCGGTGGATGTGAATGCGGTCGGCCACCTCGAAAACATGCGGCATGTTGTGCGAGATCAGCACGATCGGCAGGCCACGCTTCTTCACATCAAGGATCAGTTCGAGCACGCGCCGGCTTTCCTTGACGCCAAGGGCCGCAGTCGGTTCATCCATGATGACCATCTTCGAGCCGAAGGCGGCGGCACGTGCGACCGCGACGCCCTGGCGCTGACCGCCTGAAAGCGTTTCAACCGCCTGGCTGATGTTCTGGATGGTCATCAGGCCAAGTTCGGTGAGCTTGTCGCGGGCGCGCTTTTCCATCGCCGGCCGGTCGAGCATACGCAACCACTGGCCAAGAAAGCCCGGTTTGCGGATTTCACGGCCGAGGAACATGTTGTCGGCGATTGACAGTGCCGGCGACAGCGCCAGGTTCTGATAGACCGTTTCGATGCCGGCTTCGCGGGCCTCCATCGGCGACTTGAAGGCGATGGGTTTGCCCTCGAGCCGAATCTCGCCTTCGTCGGGCGTGACCGCGCCGGAGATCGCCTTGATCAGCGATGACTTGCCGGCGCCATTGTCGCCGATGACAGCAAGGATTTCGCCGGGATAGAGATCGAAATCGGCATTGTCGAGGGCGGTGACTCGGCCATAACGCTTGACGAGGCCGCGCGCGGTGAGGATGGGTTCCTGGGTCATGGCTATGCCGAAACCTTTCTGATCCATTGGTCGATCGCGACGGCGCCGATGATCAGCACACCGGTGAGCAGTACTTTCCATTGCGGGTCGGCGCCCAGCATGTTGAGGCCCATGGAGACGACGCCGACGATCATCGCGCCGAACAGGGTGCCCAGAATAGAGCCGCGCCCGCCGAAAAGAGAAATGCCGCCGATCACCGTCGCGGTGATCGCTTGCAGATTGTAGTCGGTCACGGCGGCGGACGGCGAGATCGAACCGTTGCGGCCAATGGAGACCCAGGCAGCGAAAGCCGCGATCAATCCGGCAAGGGTGTAGACGGTCATCAGCACCTTCTTGGTCTGGATGCCTGACAGCTTCGCCGCCTCCTGATCATCACCGACAGCGTAGACATGGCGGCCCCATGCCGTGTGATTGAGCACGTACCAAAGGACCATCACGAGCACGACCGTGGCAATGACGCCGAGCGTCAGTACCGCTGAGCCGATCTTGAAGCTCAGTGCAAAGAGATGCAGCAGCGGCGCTTGGCTGTCGACATCGGTGTCGCGGATCGTCTCATTGGCCGAATAGATGAAATTCGTGGCCATGACGATGTTCCAGGTGCCAAGCGTCACGATGAAGGGTGGCAGCCTCATGTAGGCGACCAGAACCCCGTTGAGCAGGCCACAGGCCGCGCCCGCGGCAAGGCCGATCGCCACGGCGAGCACGCTCGGCATACCGTAGTTGACAGCGCAATTGCCCATGATCACAGCGGAAATCACCATGATAACGCCGATCGAGAGGTCAATGCCGGCGGTCAGGATGACCAGTGTCTGTGCCGCGCCCAGAATGCCGATGATGGCAATCTGCTGCAGGATCAGCGTCAGCGTATAGGACGAGAAGAACCGCCCTCCAATGGTGACGCCGAAAACGATGATGGACAGAACCAGCACAATAAGCGGCACCGCCGCCGGTGTTGAATGCAGGAAATGCTGGATACGCTTGACGACCGATTTGTGCTCGTCAAAAGCGGCAACGCTTGTGTCGCTGCTCGAGAGAACCTTCTCGAATTCCTGAGCCTGAGCCATGCTTCCTCCCCGTCTGGGCTTCAGCCATCCGCTGACGCCTGTCCGCGCCTCCGGTCTGCTGCCGGGATTGTTCGCGTTTACAGTGACACATCGTCCACCCGAAGCGGCCGGGGATCAAGCCCCCGGCCTTTCGGTTCTATTGTCGGTCAGGCCGACATCAGCCCCAGCACTTGGCGAGGCCTTCCTTGGTGTCGATGGACTTCACGCCCTTGGCGGGCTTGTCGGTCACCAGATTGACACCGGTGTCGAAGAAGTTCTTGCCTGCGGTCGGCTTTGGCTTCGTCCCGTCCTTGGCGAAAGCAGCGATCGCCTCTATGCCGAGCGCCGCCATCTGCAGCGGATATTGCTGTGAGGTCGCGCCGATCACGCCTTCGGTAACCGACTTCACTCCTGGGCAACCGCCGTCGACCGAGACGATCAGGACCTGCTTTTCAAGGCCGACGGCCTTGAGCGCCTGGTAGGCACCGACAGCGGCTGGCTCGTTGATGGTGTGGATGACGGTGATGCCAGAGTCCTTCTGAAGCAGGTTCTCCATCGCCTTGCGGCCGCCCTCCTCGTTGCCGTTGGTGACGTCGTGGCCGACAATACGCGGATCGGTCTCATCGCCGATCTTGTTGGGATCCTTCACGTCGATGCCGTAGCCCATCATGAAGCCCTGGTCGCGCAACACGTCCACGGTCGGCTGCGAAGGCGTCAGGTCGAGGAAGCCAATCTTGGCGTCTTTTGCCTTATCGCCAAGCGTGGCGGCGGCCCATGCGCCGATCAGCTTGCCGGCCTCCAGATTGTCGGTGGCGAAGGTTGCGTCGGCGGCGTCGAGCGGATCAAGCGGCGTGTCCAGAGCGATCACCAGCAGGCCGGCGTCGCGTGCCTTCTTGACGGTCGGGACAATGCCCTTGGTGTCCGACGCGGTGATCAGGATGCCCTTGGCGCCATCGGCGATGCAGCTCTCGATCGCCGCCACCTGGCTCTCGCTGTCGCCGTCGATCTTGCCGGCGTAAGACTTGAGTTCGACGCCGAGTTCCTTGGCTTTCGCGGTGGCGCCTTCCTTCATCTTGACGAAGAACGGATTGGTGTCGGTCTTGGTGATCAGGCAGGCGCTGACGCCAGCCGCCGATGCTGCCGGCGCAAGCGCCATCAGGCCGAACGCGGCCGCGGCAAAAACAGTGGACTTCAAAACTGTGGTGTTCACGATCTTCCTCCCAGTGGAACCATTTAGGATGCCGGCCAACCGACATCGCACAGGCATCCAGACGAATTCTCCCAGCGGGACGCCTCGTCGCACCAGACACCAGACCGAACTCACTGTCAATAATTAAATCACTCTTATTTATTATTGACAGCCTTGCCTTGACCACTCATTCTGGCCCAAAAGCAGCAAGGGGAAATAACGGGAGGAACAGGGTGGAGACCGGCATTATAAGGCACGGTTCGCCCGAGGCAGCCGATAGCCAGATCCATCGCGGCACCAACCAGAGCGGCATGCGTGACCACAATGAGCGCCTGGTGCTTTCGCTGGTGCGCCAGCACGGCAGCCTCGCAAAGTCCGACATCGCTCGAATGACTGGACTTTCGGCGCAGACCGTTTCGGTCATCATGCGCGAACTCGAGGACGAGAGTCTTCTGGTGCGTCAGGCGCCATTGCGCGGCAAGATCGGCCAACCGTCGATCCCGATGGCACTCAATCCCGACGGCGCCTATTTCATCGGTCTCAAGATCGGCCGCCGCAGTGCCGAGCTGGTGCTGATAGACTTTCTCGGCAATGTCCGCTCGATGCTGCAGCATTCCTACCGCTACCCTGCCCCGCGCGAGACGGTGGAATTCGTCTCTTCCGGCATGAAAAAGATGCGCGGCGAACTGACGCCGGCGCAGGACAAGCGCATCGCTGGGCTGGGCATCGCCATGCCGTTCGAATTGTGGAACTGGGCAGATACCGCCGGCGCCCCGCGCGACGTCATGGACGAATGGCGCCACCGCGACATCCGCACCGACATTCAGTTGCAATGCGACTTTCCGGTCTACCTTCAGAACGACGCCACCTCGGCTTGCGGTGCGGAGCTGGTTTTCGGTCAGGCAGGTGCCGCACGCGACTTCGTCTATTTCTACATTGGTGCCTTTGCCGGTGGCGGCATCGTGCTCAATGGCCGGCTGTTTGGCGGCCCGACCGGCAATGCCGGCGCCCTCGGCTCGATGCCCGTGCCGGGGCCGAATGGGCAGCCGACGCAGCTCATCGACGTGGCATCCATAGCCATGCTGGAAAAGGCGCTCAATGCACGCGGCGTCGAGGCCTCGCATCTGTGGACGTCGCCGGAGGACTGGGGCGACATCGGCGTCGAACTCGACAACTGGATCAACAGCGCAGCGCGCGCACTCGCCTATGCCATCGTCGCGGCGTCTTCAGTGATCGATTTCGAGGCGGCGGTCATCGATGGCTGGATGCCGAAAACCGTGCGCAAGCGGCTGGTCGACGCGGTGACCGCGGCAATTGCCGGGATCGATGGCGAAGGACTGAAGCTTCCGGCCGTTCGAGAAGGCACGGTTGGCATTCACGCACGGGCACTTGGCGGCGCCAGCCTGCCACTGTCGGAGCGCTTCCTGATCGGATCGACCACGATTTCCAGGAGCGCCTGAGCATGCTGATCGGGATCCCGGCGTTGCTCGGACCAGAGCTCCTGGCCACATTGCGAGCCATGGGCCATGGCGACGAAATCGCGCTGGTCGATGGAAATTATCCGGCCGAGGAGCAGGCCAGCCGGCTTGTGCGAGCCGATGGCCATCATCTCATGCCGGTGCTCGATGCCATACTGAGTGTGCTTCCTGTCGATGATGCCGTGCCGGTGGCACTGTTTCGCGCCTCGGTCAAAGGCGATCCGTCACTTGCCGATCCGGTTCACCACGAGATGGAAGCGGTCTGCGCCAGACGCGCCCCGGGCCGCAAGGTGGTTGCACTGGCCGGCGCCGACTTTTATGCGCGGGTCAAGGCGGCGCACGCGATTGTCGCGACCAGCGAGCCTAGGCTCTACGCCAACATCATCATCCGCAAGGGCGTGATCTATCCGCCGGAGAACAAGAAACCATGATCCTTTGCTGCGGCGAAGCCCTGATCGACATGCTGCCGCGCACCACGACGGACGGCGAGCCAGCCTTTGCCCCCTATGTCGGCGGCGCTGTCTTTAACAGCGCCATAGCGCTTGGCCGGCTGGGGGCACCAGCGGGCTTCTTTTCCGGCCTCTCGTCGGATCTGTTCGGCGGTCAGTTCAGGGGCGCGCTGGGCGCAAGCAAGGTCAGCTCGACCTATGCCCACACCTCGCCACGTCCGACAACACTTGCCTTCGTCAAACTGGACAATGGCCAGGCGACCTACACGTTCTACGACGAGAACACCGCCGGGCGGATGCTAACCATCGAAGACCTGCCAGCCCTCGGGCCGGAGATCGAGGCCATGCTGTTCGGCGCCATCAGCCTGATCTCGGAGCCGGCAGGCGGCGCCTATGAGGAATTCATGAAACGCGAGCATGCAAGCCGCGTCATGATGCTCGATCCCAACATCCGGCCGAATTTCATCCCCGACAAGGCCAAGCATCTCAGGCGCATCCGCGCGATGATGGCCATGGCCGATATCGTGAAACTGTCCGACGAGGACCTTAACTGGTTTGGTGAGGCCGGCTCGCATGAAGATGTCATCCGCAACTGGCTGGAGCGCGGCCCCAAGCTGATCGTCGTCACCCATGGTGGCGAAGGTGCGGTCGGCTATAGCAAGGATCACACTGTCACGGTCATGCCGGAAAAGGTCAAAGTGGTCGACACGGTCGGTGCCGGCGACACGTTCAATGCCGGCATCCTAGCCTCGTTGCATGAGCAAGGGCTGCTGACGAAGGCCGCAATCGGCGGCCTTTCAAAGGAGGCCATCCACACGGCGCTGACGCTCGGCGCCAAGGCGGCGGCGGTGACGGTATCGCGGGCCGGCGCCAATCCGCCGTGGCGGCATGAGATCGGCTGAACGCCGTGGCGCGCTCAAGATAAGTTGAGCCTCTCGATCACTTTATGTTTCGCAGGGTTGATCCCAGGGACTATAAGCGTGGGATCGCGCCCGACGAAGCCCGGATTTCCGGCATCTCGCGAACAAACGTCGGAACCAGACAGTAACGGACTGCGACACCTAGGCCATTCCCGCCTGACCTCTACGGCTTTCTCGGTCAACGCAACTCTGGTACCAGCGTGCCGTTATCTGGCTAAACCGTCCGTACTCTGGTCAAAACCGTTTTTGAGGCCGACATGCAGTTCATCGATCTTGGCGCACAGCGCGAACGAATCCGCGACCGGCTGAAGGCAGCTATCGACCGCGTCGTCGAAGAGGGCCGCTACATCCTCGGCCCTCAGGTAACCGAATTCGAAAACAAGCTTGCCGCCTATATCGGCACCAAGCACGTGATTGCCTGCGCCAACGGTACCGATGCGCTGTTGCTGCCGCTGTTTGCGGCCGGCATCGGCCCCGGCGACGCGGTGTTCGTGCCAAGCTTCACCTTCGCGGCGACCGCGGAAGTGGTGGCGCTGGCCAAGGCCGAGCCAGTTTTCGTCGATGTCGATCCGGTGACATACAACATTGACATTGCCAGCCTTGAGGCTGCCATCGCCATGATCAAGAAGGAAGGCCGGCTGAAGCCAAAGGCGATCATTCCCGTCGACCTGTTCGGCCTCGCCGCCGACTACGAGGCGATCATGGCGGTAGCCAATCGCGAAGGGCTGATGGTGATCGAAGATGCCGCCCAGTCGATGGGCGGCTCGGCCGACGGCAAGATGTGCGGTGCGTTCGGCACGGTGGGTTCGACGAGCTTCTACCCGGCCAAGCCACTCGGCTGCTACGGCGACGGCGGTGCGATGTTCACCAATGATGATGCACTGGCCGATCAACTGCGTTCCTTCGCCTTCCACGGCAAGGGCGAAACCCAGTATGACAACGTTCGTGTCGGCATCAATTCGCGGCTCGACACGATACAGGCGGCGATCCTGATCGAGAAGCTGGCCATCCTCGAAGACGAGATGGTTGCCCGGCAAGTAGTGGCAAACCGCTATGCCGATGGCCTAGGCGATATTGTGACTGCAGCGCGCAATCTGGATGGAGGCCGTTCGGCCTGGGCGCAATATGCCATCGAGACGCCGAAGCGCGACGGGCTGAAGACACACCTCCAGGAAAAGGGCATTCCGTCAGTCATCTATTATGTGAAGCCGCTGCACAACCAGATTGCCTATCGCGACTATCCAAAGACACCAACCGGCCTTGCCGTCTCGGAAGAATTGCCGAAGCGTATCCTGTGCCTGCCCATGCATCCCTACCTGAGCGAGGCCGATCAGGACCGCATCATCGAGACGATCCGCAACTACATCGGATCGAACTCAGCCCAGGCTGCCGCCGAATAAGTTCTCCCGGCATCGATGATCCCGCGCGGTTCCTTACCTGGACCAGGCGGATCCAGCCAGCGAGCAAGGCTGGCGACGGTCAGGCGGCGTGCTGGGTGCCGGCGACGGAACGGTGGTGTAGCACGCAGATGCTGGCTGCAAACGCCAAGGTTCCCAGCGTCCATGACAGCCAGATCCGATGATCCACTGACAGTTCAATAACAGCTACCATCAAGAAGCTGCCCGCGATGAACTGCGATGTCCCTGTCAAACGCCCGATCATTCTGGTGACCGCCGCCAAAATCATCCCATAGACAATGATCCCTACAATCCCCAACTCGTACCACAGGTCGAATACGATGTTGTGGGCGCTCGCGAGATCAACAAGCGTGTAATATTTCGGGTTTACAACAACCCCGACCGCATTTCTCATCGTGTTGGCGCCGTGACCGAGAATTGGCGCCTCCGCGACAGTCGCCGAGACCATTTTCCAGAGCTCAAGCCGGGCGGCAAACGTCCCAGGTTGGAATCCCAACAACCCCTTTGTGTCGAGAAATGCAAACAAAGGTGGGACCACAAGTGGGCCGACAGCCGCAAGGGCCATATAGAAGACAACGAAACACACCAAAACGGGTTGGCGAAACCTCCGAGGCGTAGCGAGAAACAGAGCAACGACCATGATGGCCAGGTCAATGCCAGTTGATCGACCGTACAATAGGGTCGATACCGCGAAGAAAACCGCGAGGGCTTTTGAAAGCGGACCAGGCTGAGTCAGCAATATGACACTGAAGAAGGCCCCATAGAAGGTGATCTTGTGGAGCACGACGACCTTCTCGGCCAAAAGAGGATCACCAGAAGCGAACGCGAAATACAGCTCTCTTCCGATCAGCACCGCCAGCGCTATGCATGCGCCAGCAGTAAATGCCTGCAAAAGCCGATCGCACTGAGCGGCCGAAATAACCATCAGGCACTGGATCAGCACAAGCGCGGCCACGGAGTAGCCGAAAACGTTTCTTGCCGCGCCAATTGAACGAGATGGATCGGCCGACCAGAGGGCGCTCAAGAGCACAAAGCAAGACAGAATCGCGAGAATGGCAGTCAGCGTGGCCAATCCCCCGGTAAAGGACGGGCGTTTCATCAACAGGCTCGCTGCGGCGATGATCGCGGCAATGATCGCCATAGCCGTGGGCGATGTGTCGATGGACACAAACAGGACAGGAGCAACGAAATAGGCTCCAATCAACGCCCTGAAGAGTATTTCACCGAGATTTTTAGTCCATAGCGGCAACCCGCCCAAGACGATGGCCTGATACTTTCGGAACAATTGTACTCACCAGTCAGTCGAGGTGTGGCAGCGGAGAATCATCCGCAACTGATCTTCATTAGATCAGAGTTAGGGCGTCAGGTCGTTGGCCCAAGTCTGCCGCTCGCGATAAAGTACGGGTTGGCGAAATCCTCGTCGCCAGGCTGATTGCGTTTGCCATAGGCCAATGGCTTACCGTCCAAGGTCCGCGTCATGCCGCCGGCGGCGCGTAGCACGGCATCTCCTGCGGCGGTGTCCCACTCCATGGTGCGGCCAAAGCGGGGATAGACGTCAGCTTCGGCGCTTGCGATCAAACAGAATTTCAACGACGAGCCCACCGAAACGATCTCGGCGGCACCAAGATCACGAATATAGGCCTCGGTCTCCGCCGTGTTGTGGGATCGGCTGGCAACCACCGCCAGTGGCGCGATGCCTGCTCTCGCGGAAATCAGCCGGCGGCTGACTATTTCGTAGTCTTCGCTGATCTCAAGCGATTCCGCCCTGCCCGGCCGGCCGGAAAAAAATCGCCCGCTGCATGGCGCGAAGACGACACCGACTTCCGGCACCCCGTTGCGAACAAGGGCAATGTTGACCGTGAAATCAGTGCGGCGATTGACGAATTCCTTAGTGCCATCAAGCGGATCGATGAGAAAGAACGCACCACCCAGATCAGGTGGCACGACGCCCGCGGATGCTTCTTCCTCGGCCACGCATGGAATGGCGGGAAATGCCGCGCGCAGCCCGGCAAGGATGATTTTTTCGCTTTCGCGGTCCGCCTCGGTCACCGGCGAAGCGTCGGACTTCCGGTCAACGGCGCAGCCAGCATGAAAAACGCGCATCACCTCGCGGCCTGCCGCCAGGGCCAGCCGCTCGAATTCGCCCAGCATCAGACTGTCGTCAGATGCCGCCGCCGTTGTCGTATTGGTCTTCAGCAATGTCGCGCTCGATCAGCCAGTGTTCCAGAGCCTCTACCATCTCTTCAGCTGTCTTGCCGAGTGTCTTGAGATGAATTTCCGGCTTTTCTGGAGCCTGGTAAGGCGAATCGACGCCGGTGAAATTCTTGATCTCGCCATTCAGAGCACGAGCATAGAGGCCCTTCGGGTCGCGTCGGGCGCATTCCTCGAAAGGCGTATCGACAAACACTTCCACGAACTCACCCTCGGCCATCAATTCCCTGGCCATGCGCCGCTCCGCGCTAAACGGTGAGATGAACGAGACGATGACGATCAGCCCCGCATCAGCCATCAACCGCGCCACTTCCGCGACACGGCGGATGTTCTCGACGCGATCGGCGTCGGTGAAACCAAGATCACGATTGAGGCCGTGGCGGACATTGTCGCCGTCGAGGATGTAGGTATGGCGGCCGGATGCGAAGAGCTTCTTCTCGAACAGATTGGCGATCGTCGACTTGCCCGACCCGGAAAGCCCGGTGAACCAGAACACGGCGGGCCGCTGGTTCTTCTGATCAGCGCGGCCGCGCTTGCCGACATCGAGGGACTGCCAGTGAATGTTTTCGGCTCGGCGCAGCGAATGCAGTATCATGCCGGCACCGACCGTGGCGTTGGAGATGCGGTCGATCAGGATGAAGGCGCCGGTGGTGCGGTTTTCAGCGAAAGTGTCGAAGGCAATCGGCGCCCGCGTCGAGATGTTGCAGATGCCGACTTCGTTCATTTCCAGCGACTTGGCCGCCTCGCGGGCAAAGTCATTGACGTTTACCCGGTATTTCAGATCAGTGACGGTGGCGCTGGTCTGGTCGGTCTCGGTGCGCAGAATGTAGGAGCGGCCGGGCAGCAAGGCATGCTCGTCGAACCAGACGATGTTGGCGGCGAACTGGTCGGCGACCTGCGGCCGCGCGGCCGGCGACACCAGCATGTTGCCTCTGGAAACCTCGACCTCGTCGTCGAGCACAAGCGTGATCGCCTGGCCGGCCACCGCCTGAGTGAGATCGCCACCATGCGCGACGATGCGTTTGACGCGCGAGGATTTGCCGGACTTGGCGACAACAACCTCATCGCCTTGCGATACCGAACCGGATGCGATCGTGCCGGCAAACCCACGAAAGTCGAGATTGGGGCGGTTAACGTATTGGACCGGGAAGCGGAACGGCAGTTCGACTGCCTCCTCTTCGACGGAGACAGTTTCGAGGTGTTCGATCAATGTCGGGCCGGAATACCACGCCATCTTGTCTGAGCGGATGGTGACATTGTCGCCATAACGCGCCGACATCGGGATGGGTGCGATTGTCTGGAAGCCGAGATCGCGCGAAAACCGCAGATAGTCCTCGGTGATGCGGTCAAAGACGGCCTGGTCGAACTCGACCAGGTCGATCTTGTTGACGGCCAGCACAATGTGGCGAATGCCGAGCAGCGAGGCGATGATCGAATGGCGCCGGGTCTGGCGTAGCACACCCTGGCGGGCATCGATCAGCACGATGGCGAGATCAGCGGTCGAGGCGCCAGTCGCCATGTTGCGGGTGTATTGTTCGTGGCCAGGCGTGTCGGCGACGATGAACTTGCGCTTGGGTGTGGCAAAGAAACGATAGGCGACATCGATGGTGATGCCTTGCTCGCGCTCGGCCTCGAGACCATCGACCAGCAGGGCGAAATCGATGTCGTCGCCGGTGGTGCCATGCTTGCGCGAATCACGCTCGAGGGCTGCCAACTGGTCCTCGAAAATCTGCTTGGTATCGGAAAGCAGGCGCCCGATCAGCGTCGACTTGCCGTCGTCGACGGAGCCGCAAGTGAGGAAGCGCAACAGCGACTTTTTCTCCTGCGCCGCCAGATAGTCGCGGACACCGTCAGTGGGTGCGAGGCTTTTTGCCATGATGTGGCGCATGGTCAGAAATACCCCTCGCGCTTCTTCTTTTCCATCGAGCCGGCTTCGTCGCGGTCGATCAAGCGGCCCTGCCGTTCGGACGTGCGCGCGGTCAGCATTTCGCCGACGATGGCTTCCAGTGTGTCGGCATCCGATTCGATGGCGCCAGTCAGCGGATAGCAGCCAAGCGTACGGAACCGCACCAGCCGGTTTTCCACCTTCTCGCCAGGGCGCAGTTTCATGCGTTCGTCGTCCTTGAGGATAAGCATGCCGTCGCGTTCGACAACCGGCCGTTCCTTGGCGAAATAGAGCGGTACGATCGGAATATTTTCCTGAAGGATGTACTGCCAGATGTCGAGTTCGGTCCAGTTGGACAGCGGAAAGACGCGGATCGATTCGCCCGAAGCGATGCGGGTGTTGAATATCTTCCACATTTCCGGCCGCTGGTTCTTCGGGTCCCAGACATGCTGGGCATTGCGGAAGGAGAAGATACGCTCCTTGGCGCGTGACTTCTCCTCGTCGCGCCGTGCGCCACCAAAGGCGGCATCAAAACCATATTTGTCGAGTGCCTGGCGCAACCCGACGGTCTTCATCACATGGGTATGGGTGTTCGAACCGTGATCAAAGGGGTTGATGTTGTCACGCACGCCATCTTCGTTGACATGAACCAACAGGTCGAAGCCGAGTTTCTGCGCCATCTGGTCGCGAAAAGTGATCATTTCGCGGAACTTCCAGGTGGTGTCGACATGAAGGAACGGAAAAGGCGGCTTGGCAGGATAGAACGCCTTCATCGCCAGATGCATCAGCACGGAGGAATCCTTGCCGACCGAATACAGCATGACCGGCTTGGAAAAGGCGGCTGCAACCTCGCGGAAGATGTGGATGGACTCGGCCTCGAGCCGTTGAAGATGCGTAAGCGCGATAGTCATGGACTGGGAGCGTTCTCTCGTACCATTCGGCGGAAGGGCCAGCATCAAATTCTCGAGTGCGTCTCAGCGCCCGGTTCAAGCCTAGCTTCCACACATTGTGTTTCATCGTATTCGTGCCAGCGTTTTAGCAGATCGCCGTCGTTTAGAACAATGCAAGAGACGCCGAGCACCGCACTATTAGAGAACGAATTTTCCACAAAATTGGCAAGATCCGGAAATCCCTTCTCAAGTGAGCGGCAACCAAGAAAACTCAAGGAAAATATTGCCTGAAATAGATCGCATTGCCGTCATCGACAGCAGCCGCAACCTACCTGCAAGAGGCATGATTGTTTTAGCGTCAGCCTTTGCCGCCGCACTATCGAAAGCTGGCCCTAGCCGCTATACTGGCGCTGCCGAAAATGCGAAGCGTGGCCTCTGTGATTGCGGGAGCGTCATATTCGCATCTTTGAATAGCCCACCTGCCAACGTGAGAGAAACCAGGGCGTTGAACCGGCTATCATCCGCAGAGCAGCAATTCACGCCGTCTCGGGTCAATATCTATTTCTCCATCCTTTGCTTTTTCTCCCCACCGGTGCTGGGGTCGGTGGTTAGTTTTGTCTTCAATGGTGGCGGCCTTTGGTCCGTGCTGTTGATTGCCTTAAGGAAAAGGCGCCTCAATTTCGACCGCCCCATGATCGCTTTGACAGGCGCCATATTTGCCTACTGCGGTGCCAATCTCCTAGCCTCTATCGTCAACGGTTCGATCGCAAGGGATGCGCCCCATCTCATTCCGCTCATAACCTTCCTACTTTTTCCCTTCTCCTATTCGACCTGGAGCATTTCGCGGAAAGCCACGCTTGTTCGAACGATTGTGCTCAGCAGCGCAGGGGCTTGTTTTGGCGCGCTGATGCTGGCGATCGTCCAATACCACTGGCTGGGCATGGAAAGGGCTGAAGGGGGGGCGGGAAATGCGATCGTCTTTGCAACCGTCGCCGGTCTTGCCGTGATGGTTTGCGTAGCCGGAGCTTTGGCAAATCTCGAGCAGGCTAGGACCTTGCTGGTTTGCGCTGCCTTGGCTGGTACGATTGCCATCGTCTATTCCGGCACGCGAATCATCTGGCTTGCGTTGGTGATCACGGTCGTCGTCGTGTTTCTGATCGATCGGCAGAGGCTCAAGGGCGGCAATGCCGCTGGATTGCTCCTGCTGTTGGCCACAACTGGTGTGGTGATTGCTGTTTTCGGATTTCAGATAATATCCGGTCGAATTGAGTTTTTGCGCTCCGATTGGGATGCGCTCGTGGCACATGGCGACCACACTACAGCCCTTGGATTACGCGTCGCCCTGTGGGATATCGGCCTGAAGGCTTTCCGCGACATGCCACTCTTTGGGCACGGAACAGGAGCGAGCAAGTTTCTGATCGTGCAGGGATTCCGTGACCAGTTTGCGATGGATCAAGGCTTCAGCCATTTTCACAACGGCTTTCTAACCGCGTTGGTGCAAGCGGGTATTCTGGGCGCTGTGGCATTGGCGGCGATCTTTGTCGTTGCCGCCAGCAATGCCGCGAAAGTGCTTCGCACCAGCAGCGATTCCATTGAACGTTTTGGCGCCACCATGATTGTTATCGTGGTTATCATCTATCTCACGGCTGGTATGACGGGCATTCTGGTTGGCCACGATATTCTCGATACAACGCTGATGGTTTTCCTTGTATCCGGGACGTATCTTGCGTCTGGCCGCCAGATGCCGGTGATGGAAGAGCCGCTGCTTCCATTGACCTCCTCATGATTGCTCCGGGCAAGCGATGAAGGTCTTGGTAACGGGTGCGACCGGCTTCATCGGACGCCATGTCGTTGAGTGTCTCCGCAATGCCGGAATGGCCGTCAGGATCGCCTCCCGGCACCCGGAAATGCTTGGCACGGGCGGCGAGACCGTATCATTGCCGAGTTTCGATGCGCCGGCTGAGGCTTTCCTGGCGATCACCAGGGATATGACCCATGTCGTCCATTGTGCCGGACTGAACAATGATCGAGGCGACGCTACCGAGGCCGCTTACCGCGCGACCAATGCGCAGCTGAGCGCTCGGCTGGCAGATGCCGCGGCCAAGCAGACGAGCAGGCGCTTCATTTATCTCTCTTCAATCCGCGCCGCGATTGGCGCCCGCGTCAGCGGCACGATCGATGAAGAAACGCTCCATGCCCCGCAATGCTCATATGGGCGCTCGAAGCGCGAGGGCGAGATTGGAATTCTTGAGGCGTACGAATCGCATCGCCGGTCCGATGCTGCCGTGCTGCGCCTGCCTCCGGTCTACGGAGCCGGCATGAAGGGAAATCTGGTGACGCTGATGCGCCTGGCCGATACGCCGCTGCCTTTGCCGAGCGGCGCCTTGACTGGGGTTCGCTCGCTGATCTCGGCCGAGGCGACGGCACGGGCGGTCTTGCATTTGTTGACCCATTCAGGCCCGCTTCGCCCTGTCTACGTTGCCAGTAACGTGCCGCCGATGTCCGTCGCGGGCATTATCGGCGCATTCCGAACCGGATTCAAACGGCCGACGCGCCTGATCGCAGTGCACGCTGGACTGATGCGCCCGGCCGCCGCTCTTCTTGGCAAGCGGGATTTCTGGGACAGTCTGACCGCGTCCCAGATCTGTGACCCATCGTTGTTGGTCTCGGGGGGCTGGAGCCCGGATACGGATACGGCAGAGCGTCTCAGCGACATGGCGCGGCTCAGCAAATCCGCTCAGCCCCGATAGATTGTACCGAGCAGGATTCGCAGATCGAAACCAATCGAGGCCGCCTTGAGGTACTCCGCATCGGTTCCGGCACAAAGCCGTGGATTGGACATGTCGACACCCCGAATCTGAGCCAGGCCGGTGATGCCCGGAAGCGCTGCCGACACGCCCAATTCCCTGCGGAGTTCGATCAGTTCAGTTTGTGAGGGCAGGCACGGACGCGGCCCGACCAGACTCATCTCGCCCTTCAAGACATTCCAGAGCTGCGGCAATTCGTCGACCTTCAGTTTTCGTAGAGTCCTCCCCAGTGCCGTCACCGCACTCACCGGCGCCTCGTGTGTCGGCAAGGACGGCGTTCCGACATACATCGTCCGCAGTTTGTGGCAGCGAAAGAGAATGCCTTCGCGGCCGACCCGCGTCTGAGAGAAGATTGCCGGGCCCGGCGAAGACACCCTAATTGCCAGCATGGCCAGCAACTGGACAGGCGACGTGACCGCCAACAGCAAGGTGGCCAACACAAGATCGAAGGTCCGCTTTGGCTGACTGTTCGAATTCCACACGGCCCTAAATCCGCCGCCAGATGAATGCCAGGTAGAGCCCAAGCGTTCCAGCCAGCGTCTGGCGATAGACGCCGCTTTTGCGCAACAGCCTGAGGCGACGGAACAAGCCGCCCTGTCGCGACTTTGTGAACAGGTCAAGGCAAGCGGCCGCATCTCGCGTAAGAATGTCGCGATTGACGGCAAGACCGCCAAGGTTCTGATCGGTCCAGTTGGCGAATTCTCCTTTGAAGAGACGCCCGAGGCGGGAGATTCTTGCCCGCCAGGACACATTTGCCCCGACTAGGTTTGCCGCATGCTGACGATATCGCACCAACGGCCGGGGATCGTAACGGACAATGCCGCCGGCGGCGGTGATGACCAGATAGGTCCACCAATCGTGGCTGACGAACTCGGTGCTCGCGGACGCCTTGGCCACCAGATCACGCGCCGCGCGGTTGATCAGGATGGTGTTGCCGCCAGCAATGCTTTGCACGAGGGCATTGCGAAAGGAGGGAGGCTGACTGAACAGTGGCGAACAACCGATGACGCTTCCTGTCTCGGACATGGTTGCGGTTCGCGAGCAAAACATGAGTGGTATCTCTGCATCAAACGCCTGCATCCAACAGATAGCAGTCTCCAGCCTGTCAGGCTCCCAGATATCGTCCTGGTCGCAGAAGGCATAGCAATCGGCGTCGATCCGGGTGTCGACGATCATCGAGCGAAAATTGGCGGCGAAGCCTCGCCTTGGTCCGTCGACCATGGACACGCTACCCTTGTTCCAGCGACCTACCCACGATTTGACGATGGCTACCGTGTCGTCGCTGGAACCGTCGTCGGAAACCCACAGGTCAACAAGTGGGTGCGTCTGCGCAAGCAGTGAATCGAGCTGCTCCCCGATGAAGGCCGCGCCATCTCTCGTGGCCATCAATATGGCAATGCGTTGATCTTCTTTCGCCACGAGATTCAAATAGCCTGGGTCAGCCCGCCTGCCCGATCGTTTTCGGGGCGATGCTACGAGGTGTATCCGACTGCGACGCCTCCGACCGATGAAGGCTTTCCAGCACGGCAAGCGACTGGGCCTTGTCCTGGCTCTTCACCGACATTTGCAGTTCGGCCAGTGCGGCTTGGACACGAGACCACTCGGCGACATCGGTTCTCAGGCCAAAAATCTTCGAAATGCTGAGTTCGACAAGTTCCTCATTTTCACCGTGAAGCACTTCATGGAGTTTTTCGCCCGGTCTTATACCGGTAAATCGGATTGGAATCTCGGTGTAGGGACTTTTTCCCGACATGCGAATCATCGTTTCGGCAACTTCAAGGATCGGCACGGGCTTGCCCATATCGAGCATGTAGACGGCGTAATCCTCTTCGGCCTGGCGCGAAGCCGCGTCGCTTGCCGACATGATGACGAGGTCGACGGCTTCAGCCACGGTCATGAAATAGCGCGTCATGCGACGGTCCGTTATGGTGACCGGCC
Source organism: Mesorhizobium sp. INR15 (assembly GCF_015500075.1). Lineage (NCBI taxonomy): Bacteria > Pseudomonadati > Pseudomonadota > Alphaproteobacteria > Hyphomicrobiales > Phyllobacteriaceae > Mesorhizobium > Mesorhizobium sp. INR15. The sequence goes on from NZ_CP045496.1 coordinate 5,646,630, forward strand.
CTCCCGCTTCGATCTGCGCCTGGAAAATGGTCGCAACCGATCCATTGCTGCCGAAGACGTTGCCAAATCGGACAGCAATGAACTTGGTGGCGGTGCGCCGCCCGCTCGATTCTATCGCGGGCATTTCATGCAAGGCGCTGACAATTTGTTCGGCGGCCCGTTTTGTCACGCCAAGCACGGATGTCGGATCGACAGCCTTGTCACTCGAGATAAGAACGAACTGCGGAACTCCGCATTTAGCGGCAACCTCCGCACAGACAAGCGTTCCGAAAATGTTTGTCTGGATGGCGGATTCCCAGTTTTCCTCAAGCAGCGGGACGTGCTTCAGCGCTGCGGCATGGAAGATGATGTCGGGCTTGAATTCCGTGACAACACGCGTCATCTGCGGCCGGTTCGCGACATCGACAATGCGGACCTTGAGCCGATCATGGTGTTTTTCGTCGATGTATTGGCTCAGCTGGAAAATTCCGAATTCTGAATTGTCGGCGACGAGCACGGCACTGGCCCCAAGCTCCAGCGATCTTTTGACCAGCGTTCGGCCGATGGAGCCGGCGCCCCCCGTCACCAGAACGCGTTTGCCGTCGACGAACGCACCAATACGCTCGATATCGGATGCGACCGTAGGGCGGCGCAAGATCGTTTCCATCTCAACCGCGTCAAGCACAAGCTTGCCGCCCTGCCCCAGCTCGGAAAGACCCGAAAACTGAACGACCGCAATGTCACCGTGCCGGGCAACGCGGACAAGCTCCGAATATTCCTCGATCTCATGTTCGGCGCCATTGCCGAAAATCAGGAGATCAAGGCTCCTCGTGCCCTTCGCATAGTCCTCCAGAACGTCGACCAGACGGGGCCGGATGGCCACCACCGGGACACCTTGAATACGGGTGCCCAATGGGGCGCCACGCTCGATCGCCATGATACCGGCGATGGAATAATCGGCCGGCTCGGCCGTGCGCGTATAGCGAACGAGCAGATCAGCCTCGCTGAGCCGGCCCACGAACAACGCTTGTTTGGTCTGCGCCTTGTCCGCTTTCCGGCCCATAATGCCCCAACTCGCACCGTCACGCAGGAACCGGTAGAAAAGCCTGGGCGCGGAGATGATCGTGAAGGAGACGAGGAGGAAGACGATGAACTGGCGCTCGTTCAAGCCCGCCACTGGCGTAAAGGAGCGCACGAGCAGCGAAACCCCATAGAGCACGAATGTCAAAATCAGACAGCTCTTCAGAATGTTGAAAAAGTCCGGCGTCGAGGCAAAGCGCCAGACGGTGGTGTAGAGGCCGCAATAGCGAAAGAGCAAATGACTGATCAGCAGGATGCTCGACCATGTCACCAGACCCGCAAGCGAGAGCGCGCCGAAGGAGAGATTCGACCGCGACAACACCAGGGCAAGCGCCACGGCCACCAGGACCATGACCGCGTCCTGAACCATGATAAAGGCGCGCCGTATCTCCGGCCGAAGTCCGAACACAGCTTCCAGGTATGAATTCATTGGGCCGCACTAGACTCCAGGCTCAAGAAATTGGCCGCCAGCGAAGTGCGGGCTCGAATTTCGTTCGACTCCTGCACGCCACTTCATCGCACCAACCCCGACCCCCACCGTCCTGTATCGCATACTGTGGACTTGCGGTCATCGCCAGAGATTTTTTTCAGAAGGCGCTCGTTAGGTAATGCTTATGTTCTGAAGATGCTTGAGGCTTGGAAAGGTTGCCTCGTTGGGTCTATCGTGCGACACGATCTTAACAATAGGCCTTTCCTATGAGCCGAGATTGGGAAAATTGGGACGTCAGCAACGTTGCCGACGAGATTCAGGCGATTTGGCAGGGATCCTCAGCCGAAATTGCTCATCGACAAGAATTGGTCGACATCGTCTGCCGCCACACCGCAAGTGATCAGCCATCGGTTCTGGAAGTCGGCTGCGGAACCGGCCTTGTCTACGATAAACTTGTGATAAATTTACCCGTTGCGCCAAATACATAGGCGTCGATTCCTCCTTGAAATGCTAGAGAGAGCGAGAGAGAACTTCCCTAACGGGCTATTTCTCTACGGAGACGGTTACAAACTTGTTTTAGAGACCGCGAAATTGATTTGGTGTTGTGTTTCGAGGTGCTTGGTCACATCCGTCAGATCGACCTGGTCGTCAGCGAATTGCTTCGCGTAACAAAAGAGACGTGTATCTTCACGATCTGGCCAAGCGATGATCTCGACATTGCCGAAAGTACCGAAACGGTCGAAGGTGTTCGGTTCCTGCATCGTCAATATTCTGACCAATATATCCAGAAGATTGTGCGTACAGCCGGACGAAAAATTCTGAAAGGTATCGAGACCGTGGCTCTTGGGTCGGGCGGCCGGGCCTACATAGTCAAACGTCTGCCGTGAAAGGCTGTCGCTTAACATAATCTTCGAATTTTCTTCGCAATACGTCGAGCAACTAACGGAAGCCCACCTTCCTCGTAAACGAGCGCAAGATGAAGCTTTACCCGCGCAAGCCGCCTCTGGATCCTCCAGAAATTCAGACTGCCATGGTCAAGCGGCTTCGGATTTGTTGGGCTCTCGTCTGCGAGTCGCCTGAAAAATTGTGCCCACTCCTGGGAAACAGTTGATATGTCATATTGTGACCTCACATGCTTAAACGCGGCATTTGCGATGGCCATTCGCATGGTAGGCTGTTCGAGAAGCGTTGTCAGCGCTTCGAACCAAGACGAATGGGGACCGTCGACCAGCAATCCCGTGACCCGGCTTTTCACGACCTGAGTATAGGGAGGAATGTCCGAGTATATGCCAGCGATACGGCATGCGCCATACTCACGATACTTGTTATCGGTCTTGCTGCGATTTGCCTCGTGATCCATCAGCGGCGCTAACCCGATTGCCCAATTCCTCCCGGCTTGAAACTTGATAAATGCGTTGTAGTCGCCAGTATGAGGGAAAAAACGGACGCGCGCTCCAGTTGCGATGCCCCTTGGCAGAGCGCCAGCAAACTCAAATATCGCACAAGGGAATCTCTCCAGGACACGCTCGATGAGCGGAGAAATCAAATCTAGATCATCAACACGCGAAGGACTTCCGGCAAAGCCGATCCGAATTTCGTCGGAGGGCGAAGGCTCCACACCCTCGATCAAAGAGAAATCAAAGAATGTCGGCAGGACTGCAACACGTTCGTTGAAACTTGAGACAAACTTCGCCAACTCGGCGGAATTGGTAATTACTGCCTGTGCGTGCGAGACGGCAAACTCCAGCGATTTTCTGACAACGGGATGCCTATAGTAGGCTGCGAGTGGAGTGTGCCCCACGATACGCCAGAAATTATCATCAATGTAATATGCATATAAACGATTTGCGTCGACCAATGTCTGCGTCCACGACAAAACTAGAGGGTCCGCGCATCGAACGAACAGTGGTATGGTGTCCGTTGCGATGTCCTCATTCTGAAGCTGGTTCAGAAACTGAACTCTATACTCAATCCCGTGTACACCACAGGCCCTCACGATCTGCTCAACCAGGTGTGTGGTGGCGATCTCCGCCTCTATAATGATCAGAATTTCGAGAAGATCGGACACAGAAAACCGTTCAATCAAGACCTAATACCTAAGATTGCCCCGCAGTCCCTGCCGTCGAGGCATGTTCCTCTAGGCGGCCGCTGCCAACCTTGTTTCCCATTTGCACCGGCTTGACGTATTCGATCCCAGCAAACGGAGCCATAATTTTGCGCGTCCAGCCCAGATACGAATAGGTTACAAATTCAAGTGCGTAAATTGGCCAATTTGAACGCGCAAACAGGCGAAGACGCCATATTCCATCTTTCGGAACTATAGTTCCTTTCATATCGAAACTCACAGGCAACTGAAGGCTTACCCGTTCGAGAGCAACCGTCGATTGAATTGCGATTTCACCAGAAGGGGAAACAAACTCTATTCCCAATAATCCCTCATGAAGACCCTCAGATGAAAATACGCACGAAATAGCCTTGATCTCTCCACTCTTAATCGGAACTAGGTATTCGATAAAATCCTTCTGTTGAATAGCATCCGATAATTCAAGATAATTGTTGGCACCACGGATATTGTTAGCTTCGACATATCGACGAATGTCGTCAAAGGCCGGTGACACATGTGGCCAAAGATCGTCGCGAGACAGGCGCGGCTTGAAACGACGATAACGCCGAATTTTTGACCTTAACGCCGAAAGCTCGAGCAAACTCCCTTTAAGCGACTCATTTAGTATATTACCCGCATCGGCAGGCGTCTTCGAAAAATATCCCTTCAGCCTGGATTCCACGAGGGTGGAATTAACTGCCGGCGCATTCTCAATAATCTCATTCAAAACTGCAACATTCCGCTCTCCGGAAAAATGCGTTCGGCAGAATGTTGCATTAACCTGCTTGTAGCGATCCCAACTTTGACGGTTTGAGAGGAGTTCCATCAATGCCTGAAGCCAAGCTCTAGGCTCATGCACCGGGTCTACTTTCACTGCGGCGCCATCAAATGACGGAATATCGTAGGGCTTATCGTTCGGAACCACAAGAACAGCGTCCAAGACGTAGGCGCACAGAGCTACATTCAGAGTTTTGTACCTATTGTTGATTGTCCTGCTAGGCGCATGGACGAGAACATCAGGACGGCGCTCCGCCAGTTGCAATAGCGCACGGTTCCAATCTAATTGAAGCGGTTCAAATGTAACCTTGATACGGCTATCACCCTCCATTTTCGATAAATGCTCACGATCTTCAACGGAGCCGCCACATAGCACAAAATGAATGCGATACCCTTCGCCAGCAAGTCTCTGAACTGCAGGGAGTATGCTTTCGCGGAGTCCAAATTGCCTATGACTTCCTCCAATAGACGCAATTACCAGATCAGGAATCAATGCGCCTGCCACGCCAGAAACTCCTCTCGGAGCCGCCAACGAGATGGGTCTCTTTGAATAACTGACCGGATACACAAACAAGTTTTTATGGATAAGATTATCTAAAAAATAGTCATTTAGCGCTTGACTTGTGACGATCACGCCGGAAAATTTACTCAACTTCTGCCGTATCACAGCCACAGAAAACTCTTCGGGCATATTAACATTTTCTTTTGATGAGAGTTCCATAAGATTGTCATCTATAAAATAGTACACAGGAATGGAAATATCCATCGCTGCACGAATCCATTCTTGGTAGCATTCAAGAAATCGAACAACAATCAAGCAAGAAGCATGCGACAACTCTAAAATTGGCAGACCATCTCGCAAAGAGACGATCCTGATCCGACCCCTAATAGATTTTGGAAGGTATTCAAAACAAAGCGTAGTCGAAGCATTATATTCATAAGTTAGTACAAATATAGTTTTTTCAGTTTCGGCGGCTGGGTGCTGGTCGCTTTTCCTGAGCCAGGGGCGCTTCGCAAGATGATTCTCGGCTAGATCGACGATGGCAGATTGAGTGGAACTGGATAGCCCCGGAAGAATTTCAAACACGTCGACATTGTAGAGATCTTCCGGCCTGAGATCTCTGGTGGTTGCACGCATCCACTCATCGCAAGCCCCAGAGGGCAAGAGATAAGTTCGGCCGAGAGAGTCATCCTGTGCTGGCCCCGTCACTTCGGCAACATCAATATCGATATGATGCAATAGATAGAACTCACCAACCCTGCGCCACAGATCCCAGTCGCATATCCTCACCATCAGGATATTTGGATCATAGAATCCGATTTCATCGACAATATATCTAGGCAAGAGAACTGCGCAGTTTGCTATTACATTTGAGCTTCGCAAATTATATGATGAAAGTGACTGCCCAAGGCGGACTACCGCTCCGTTGAGAGCTCCCTGATCCGGAACCCGCCATATGGCGTTGCCATAGCAAACCCGATTCGGATTGAGCAAGCTATGCTTGAGTAACTGCTCCATAGCGTCCGGGTAGAAGAAGTCATCATCAAAGGCGAATGCGATGAAGTTGCCCCGAGCCTTGGCAAATGCCTCGAATTCGGAGACAGCAGGAAGCCCGATGTTACGCGGATGTAGTAGACAACTCACGCGGCCGTCGTCGCGCATGAACTCGGAAATCTGATCGGCAGTCCCATCCGTGCTTGCATCATCAACGATGATGAGCTCGATGTCTTCTAGCGTCTGCCCAAGAACGGATTCGACTGCTCGGCGAAAGAGTCCGCTGGCACCTCGCCGATAGGTCGGCAGCAAGATAGATATGGCCGGCTTGTGGTCGCCAGAATATCCGCGCCCCGGCATCCATATGGTATCCCTGATAATGTCTCTGACTTTCATGGTAATTTAGCCAATCATGCGTTGGGTAAGTTTGCGCGCGAATAGGATTCGAGTACTTCGAACGTTTCCCCGTCCATTCGAATGCCACCCGCGTCAAGCCAGACGGTGCGCTTGCAAAAAGATTCCAAAAGGGCTGGCGCATGGCTTGCAAAGACCAATATCTTGCCCTGCTCCATGAACTCGTACATCCGGCGCTTTGCCTTGTCCGCAAACTTGATGTCGCCAGCGCCCATCACCTCGTCGATCAGCAAGATCTCGGGATTGATGCTGGTCGACACCGCGAAGGCGAGACGAACAAACATTCCCGCTGAATAAGTACGAACGGGGTAATCCAGAAATTCTCCGAGTTCGGTAAACGCCCCAATCTCGGGCAATTTCTCCTCGATCTCTGCGGGTGACATGCCAAGCAAAAGACCGCGGATGCGAATATTGTCCCAACCCGACTGATTCATCTCGAAACCCGTCGCAAACTCGAACATCGGGCAGATATGTCCACGTACCGCGACTCTTCCGGATGTTGGAGGATAGATCTTTGCCATAACTTTCAGCAGCGTGCTTTTGCCCGCACCGTTGAGGCCTATCAGGCCAACACGTTCGCCGCTGCCGATGTGAAGATCCACGTGACGAAGAGCGTCCACACTATACGTGGACGGGCCGGACGTTCGGCCTGTCAAGCGACCGGCCAACCAATCCTTCAAGCCGCCGCTGTTGCGCTCGCCTTGAAACCGGATTCCTACGTCGGCGAGGCTGATTGCGAGTTCGGTCATAGAAGAAAGACCAAACGATTGTCGAAGCGGCGAGCGACCGCGGCGGCGACGATCCAAACCACAACGATGTAAAGAATTGCCAAGATGTAATTTTCAGGGGCGGCGGCCGCCCCTTCGAGTATAGGGTGGCGAACAATGTCGATCAGATAATAAAGCGGATTATACTGATATACGAAATCAAGATGTTTGGCCTGAAGCACTTTGATCGGGAACATGATTGGGGTAACGAAAAACACAACCTGTAGAATGCCAGCTAGCGCGAAAGGAAGATCCCGAAAGCGGGTACCGACATACGCTGAAATGACAATATGACCGAGGACGGCAATTAGTAACAGCGCCATGCCGGGAACGGCGACCAACCAGCCCAAGATGTTGAAGTTGCGTAGAACCAGTTGCATCGCGATAACAGCAGAGAAGCCGATCAGCAGGTTAATGCTATATGCCACGAGTGCGCGAAAAAGGTAAATCTGCTTGGGATAGGAGAATTGCTTTATGTACCCTTCGGAATTCACGAAAGCCGTGCCAGCCTCTGTGAAAGAGGACAGCAGGTACCCCCAAATGACAAAACCTGTAATCAAGAAAGGCAAAAAATCGGTCATGGGCTGGCCGAACATCACGCCATAGACAAAGCCGGCGCCGCCAACAAAAAATGCCAGATTCAACAAGATCCATAGCGGGCCAATGAATGAGCGCCTGAAGCGCGCCTTGATGTCCTGAACGCCCAGGAAAGTCCAAACTCGCCACAATTTCAACGCGGCCAGAGCGTCGGCGAAGAGTTGCTCATTCTGAGTCATGCGCCGCCGCCCTGAGCGAAGCCCATGCGAACCAGCCCCCCGGAGCGACTTTCTTCGACAAAGCCGCGCCGCGCGTATAGCCGGATGGCCTTTTCATTCCTTTCTAGGACTTCAAGGAATAAATAGGAAAGATTCAGGACGCCGGTTCCGAACTTCATAAGCTCGGCACAAGAGTGCGAGATATACCCTTTGCCGGCCATCCCTGGAGCAACAATAAATCGACCGATTTCTGCGCTTCCAGCCTCGATATCGACACCGTAGATGGCACATTGACCGACAGATTTCCCATCTGCTTCGACCATGAAGAAATAATCATCTTCCTTCTGAAGGTAGCTATTGTACCACGCAACATGGCCAGTAAAAGTGATTTTGTCGGATGTCTTGAACCAGACACGTACATCATCTCGGTTGCGCCAGCCGAGGATTGTCTCAAGATCTCGCTCCTCCATGAGCCTCAAGACAACCGTACCATCTCCGAAAGGAGCAACTTGCTGTTTCATTGGGCGTATTTAAGCACCAGCTCGGAGACCAGATCCACATCCGCCTTGCTCATGCGAAGGTGCAGCGGCAGTGATATAATTTCCTTGCTCGCCGCGGTCGCGTGCGGGCAAGTGCCGGCGGCAAAGGCGTACATCCGGTAGTCGGTGTTGTCGCGATAATGAACGCCCGGATAGACGCCATGTTCGTTCAAGGCAAGCATAAGGTTGTCCCGATTCTGCACACGTATCTGAAGAAGGTGCTGAGCGGATTCACATCCCTTCGCTGTCGGCACGACCCTGACGCGGTTGTGCCCGTCAAGGTGCTGATGGTACCAGACCGCCAGTTGGCGACGAAATGAATTGTCGATATCGAGATACTTCAGTTGGACGATAGCCATGGCAGCCATGATCGAGTTGCCGTGATATTTGTACCCTACCTCTTCGACATCATACATCCATTTGTAAGCGCCCTGGGCCGCAGTGCGGGCATATGTATCCTTGTTGATACCCAACCAGGTCAGCTTGCGAACCCGCTCGTCATCCTCTGCTTCCTTGAAACAAATCATTCCCGAGTCGGCGGTGGGAAGATTTTTGACGGCTTGAAAGCTGAATACAGATACGTCAGCATCGCCGCCTACATGCTTTCCGTCGACGCGAGTGCCCGACATATGAGCTGCATCGAGCACCAGTTTAATGTCATGCGCACGACAAACCTCCAGTATCCGGTGATACTGACCCACGTTGCCTCCCATGCCAACAAAAACCAGCGCTTTTGTCTTGTCGGTAATCAGCCTCGTAACGCTTTCAGGATCAAGGCAAAGGGATTCATCAACGTCTGCGAATACGGGCTTAAGGCCAGCATAAAGAATAGCGTGATTGGTCGAAACGAAAGTCAGTGGTGTCGTAATGACTTCATCGTCATCGCTCCACCGATACTTTGATTTCAACATCTCAAAAGCCAGATTCAGGCCAACAGTGTTAGAGTTCAAGAAGTGGGCATGAGGGAGTCCCGTATAATTTTTCCACGCTTCTTCAAATTCGGCTGTCTTGAAGCCAAGCCCCGTCCATCCTTTTTCAAGGCACTCGCGAATTCCCGCAAGACACTCTTCAATGCGGAAACTCGGTACGAACAACTGAACGCTCATCAAAATCCTCCGTAACCCTGTCGATCCACAGGTTCCATGCTATCTCGTCTCTTCGATCAGGAGGCGACGTACTATCGCTTCGGCTGACTTCTGCCATTGCGGCGCCGTCCATCCGAAGGTCGCGGTGAGTTTCTCTGTCGAAAGCCGCGAATTGGCTGGGCGTCGCGCCTTGGTTGGGTAATCGACCGTAGCGATGTCGCGCACCCGCGCATAAGGACCACCAAGTGCTCGGCTTGTGTCCAGCGCGTAGCGCGCAAAACCGCTCCAGTTGGTCTCGCCGGTTCCAGCCAGATGGTAGACGCCGAACGCACCGAAGTCCTTGTTGCCACGCAGCACTGTCGCCGCGTGCAGGATTCCGTCGGCAATATCAAGCGCCGAGGTGGGGTTCCCCCATTGATCGGAAACCACAGAAATCTCGTCGCGATCAACGGCTAGCCTCAGCATGGTTTTGACGAAATTCTTGCCGAACGGGCTGTAGGCCCATGCGGTGCGCAGGATCAGATGGCGCGGGTTGGCGGTGGCCACCGCTTGTTCTCCGGCAAGTTTCGAGGCGCCGTAGACGCTGCGCGGTCCTGTCGCGTCGGTCTCGACATAGGCTGAAGTCGCGCTGCCGTCGAAGACATAATCGGTCGAAAGGTGAATGACGGGAACGCCAAGCCTTGCTGCCGCTTCGGCGACCTTTCCGGCACCGACAGCGTTGATCGCGAAGGCAATTTCCGGCTCGTCCTCGGCCTGGTCGACAGCCGTGTAGGCGGCAGCCGAGACGACGATGTCGGGTCTCGATGCGGCAAGCGCTTCGAAAACCGTGTCGGGCTTCAGCAGATCAAGCTGAGGCCGGCCGATGGCAACGACTTCGATGCCCTGGTGCCTTTGCCCGACTTCCAGAAGGCTTGCAACGACCTGGCCCTCACGGCCGGTGACGACCAGTCTCACGTCGCCACCTTCCGTGCTTCACCCAACCGTTCTCCGGCATAGCTCTGTTCGCGAATCGGCGCCCACCACCATTTGTTGTCCAGGTACCAGTCGACTGTTCTGGCGAGGCCGCTGTCGAAGCTCTCCCTTGGCGTCCAGCCGAGATCACGGCCGATCTTCGAGGCGTCGATTGCATAGCGGCGGTCGTGGCCGGGCCTATCGGTGACGAAGGCGATCAGGTCCCGGTGGCTCTTGCCGCTGGCTCGCGGCCGCCTGACGTCGAGAAGATCGCAGATGGTCTCGACGACACTCAGGTTTGTGCGTTCCGAATTACCGCCTACATTGTAACTCTCACCCGGGCGGCCCCTGGTCGCGACCAGTTCCAGCGCGCGTGCGTGGTCCTCGACGAACAACCAGTCGCGCACATTGGCGCCGGCGCCGTAGACCGGCAGCGGCTTTTCATCAAGCGCGTTCAGGATGACCAGCGGGATCAGCTTTTCGGGAAAATGATAGGGCCCGTAATTGTTCGAGCAGTTGGAAAGCACCACCGGCAGGCCGTAGGTTTCGTGCCAGGCCCGCACCAGATGGTCCGACGCCGCTTTTGAGGCGGAATAGGGCGAGGATGGCGCGTAAGGCGTCTCCTCGACGAACAGGCCGCCGTCAAAGGGAAGATCGCCGAACACTTCGTCCGTCGAGACATGATGGAAGCGAAACTGGCCTTTGCGCTCGTCGCTCAGGCCGCGCCAGTATTCGAGCGCGGCATTCAAAATTCGATAGGTGCCGACAATGTTGGTTTCGATGAAAGCGCCTGGCCCATCGATCGACCGGTCGACATGGCTCTCGGCTGCGAGGTTCATGACAATGTCGATGTCATCACGGCGCAATATGTCGAGGACTGCCCCATCGTCGCAGATATCGGCCTGCTCGAACCGGTAGTTGTGCGCATTCTCGATCGGCCGTAGCGAGGCAAGGTTGCCGGCATAGGTGAGCTTGTCGAGATTGGTCACGCGGTATGCCGGATTGGCGCACAAATGCCGGCAGACGGCCGAGCCTATGAAACCGGCGCCGCCGGTTACCAGGAAGTTCATGCCGCTCTCCTCATGAGAACATTCCTTGGTCCAACAGCCTTCATGCAAACACCTCGGTGGCGGCGAGCAGCGGCGCCTTGAGATCCTTGTCGGAGAGTTGAAACCCGTCAGCGACCGCTGGCCATTCGATCCCTATTGCAGGGTCGTCGAAACGGATCGACCGATCATGCTGCGGCGAATAGGTGTCAGTGACCTTGTACAGAACCTCGGTGTCCGGCACGAGCGTCACAAAGCCATGCGCAAAGCCTTTCGGCACCAGAATCTGATTGCCTTTTTCAGCAGAGATTTCGAGAGCCAGCCACTTGCCAAAACTGCTCGAGCCACGGCGGATATCAACCGCGACATCCAGGATCGCGCCTCTGATAACGCGCAGCAGTTTGTCTTGAGCGCGAGGCGCAAGCTGGTAGTGAAGGCCGCGCAATACACCGGCGGCGGCAGAGTAGGAATGATTGTCCTGCACGAAACGCAGGTCGATCCCGGCCTCCGCGAACCGCTCCTCATTATAGGTCTCGATAAAGAAGCCCCGCGCATCGCCATGCCGCCTCGGAATGATTTCGAGCACGCCTTCGAGGCCGAGCGATCTTACTTCCAGCATCTACCCCTCCGACAGGTCGATGACGCGCTTGCGCAGATAGGCGGCATATTCGTTCTTTCCCAGACGGGCGGCGCGCTGCAGAACCTTGTCCGCGGTCAGCCAGCCCTGCTCGAAGGCGATCTCTTCCGGGCAGGCCACCTTTATGCCCTGGCGGTGTTCGATCGTTCGCACGAATGAGGACGCTTCATGCAGACTGTCATGGGTACCCGTGTCGAGCCAGGCATAGCCACGGCCGAGCTGGTGAACATGAAGTTGCCCGCGCTCGAGATAGATATTGTTGAGGGCCGTGATCTCGAGTTCGCCGCGTGCCGATGGCCGGATCGTCGGTGCGATGTCCACGACTTCGTTGTCGTAAAAATAGAGGCCGGTGACTGCCCAGTTGGACTTGGGCTTCAGCGGTTTTTCCTCGATCGTCAGGGCGGTGCCGGTGACCTTGTCGAACGAAACCACGCCATAGCGTTCAGGATCCTCGACATGATAGGCGAACACAGAAGCGCCGCTTTCTCGCGAGGCTGCTTCCAGGCAGAGACGCGACAGGCCTTCGCCGAAATAGATGTTGTCGCCCAAAATCATCGACACGCTGTCCTTGCCGATGAAGTCGCGGCCAATGATGAAAGCCTCCGCGAGACCATTGGGATGCGGCTGTTCGGCATAGGACAAGTCGATCCCGAACTCGGAGCCGTCGCCAAGCAGATCCCTGAAAACCGGCAGATCGCGTGGCGTTGAAATAACCAGAATTTCGCGGATTCCAGCGAGCATCAATACGCTCAGCGGATAATAGATCATCGGCTTGTCGTATATCGGAAGGATTTGCTTAGATATTGCTAATGTCAGTGGATAGAGACGCGTTCCACTGCCTCCCGCAAGGATGATCCCTTTCAAGAAGCTCTCCTTGATTTGCCGAAGCCCCCCAGCCCAGTCACAAGTGGCCCGTGCTTAGGTTTCACACGGAGACTTGTCAATCTTGGGGCATGACAAACGAGCCACCCTCTTGTTGCGGCGGATTGTCTTCCATGGCCCGCCTGCGCAAGCACACATTCATCTTTGCAACCGACATGGGCATCATTGCAACTGACATCGGCGCCCTCCTGACTGGAACAGGCAATTTATCATCGTGTGGTCGATCTCAAGCAGGTCACGCCACTGGCTCAACGTTCGAAGAGGCCCTTGTGAACGAATCATAGCGGCGATCCAGGCAAACGTCATCAGAAGCGCCGAGATTCGCGGTGGATTGTCGACGGTGATGGAATCAGGATTTCATCTCGGCCCAGCCGGCCGCCCCCTACTGGACGATGGGGCGAACGCGCTCCTCATCCAGCCGCCTGTGTTCGGCCTCGCGTCTGACCACGAGAAGATCCGAGCGGACCATTTCGGAGATCATCGCAGCGAGTGGAGTTGTCGCCTTCCAGCCGAGGACCTTCTCGGCTTTTGAGGCATCGCCGACGAGCTGCTCCACCTCGGTCGGCCTGAAATAGCGCGGGTCGACCTCGACCAGGACGCGGCTGGACTTGCCGTCGATGCCCTTTTCCTCCACGCCCGATCCAGTCCATCTGATATCGATGCCCACTTCGGCAAACGCCAATTCGACAAAGCGGCGGACCGAGTTTTTCACGCCGGTGGCCAGCACATAGTCGTCGGCAACATCCCGCTGCACAATCCGCCACATGCCCTCGACGTAGTCGCGCGCATGGCCCCAGTCGCGTTCGGCTGAGAGGTTGCCCAGATAGAGCTTGTCCTGCAGGCCGAGACTTATCGCGGCTGCGGCGCGCGTGATCTTGCGAGTGACGAATGTCTCCCCGCGCTTCGGGCTCTCATGGTTGAACAGAATGCCGTTGGAAGCATGGATGCCATAGGCCTCGCGGTAGTTCACCGTAATCCAATAGGCATAGATCTTGGCCGCCGCGTAGGGCGATCGTGGGTAAAACGGCGTCGTCTCCTTCTGCGGAACCTCTTGAACCTTGCCGTAGAGTTCGGACGTAGACGCCTGATAGAACCGGGTTTGTTCGGCGAGACCAAGCAGGCGGATGGCCTCGAGAAGACGCAGTGTGCCCAGCGCATCCGCGTTCGCCGTATACTCGGCCGTTTCGAAGCTCACTTGAACATGTGACTGTGCAGCGAGGTTGTAGATCTCATCCGGTTGCACTTCCTGAACAATGCGGATGAGGTTAGTGGCATCGGTCATGTCACCATAGTGAAGTGACAGCCGCACATTTTCCTCATGCGGGTCCTGGTAGAGATTGTCGATGCGACCGGTGTTGAAGGACGAGGAACGCCGCTTGATCCCGTGGACATCATAGCCTTTCGCCAGAAGGAGCTCCGCCAGATAGGCGCCGTCCTGGCCGGTAATGCCGGTGATAAGTGCCGTCCTTTTTTTCATTGTCCCTGTTCAGCCGTTTCACGGCGAGAGGTTCAGCCCCGAGCAAGGCTTGGCTTGGCGCCAAGCCCTGGTCTAAACCGACGCCCGCGGCCGAAAATTACCTTAGCCAGCATGGCTACCGGTAAGAATCGCGGCGGACGGCTTCCGGAAAACTCAGGAGCGCTTCAGCAGCGACCAGACAGCCGGCACCAGGCTCGCGGCCAGCGCGACCTTGATCAGATCGCCGACGATGAACGGCACGACGCCGAACTGCCATGACTTTTCAGGACCGATCAGCAGCGCCAGCCAGGCAAAGCCCATGGCCATCATGACCACCTCGGCAACGAGCATCGCGTTGAAAAGCTTGATCGGGTGGCGATCCCAGCCACGATCGGCGGCCCAGCCGACAATCGCGGCCATGATCACGAAGCCGGCCAGATAGCCGCCCGTCGAGCCAAGCATGTAAACCATGCCGATGCCCTTTTCGGGCGTGCCCTGGAAGACTGGGAGGCCCATGGCGCCTTCGGCCATGTAGAGCAGCAGCGTGGCGACGCCGAGGCGCATGCCGAAGGCAGCGGCGATCAGAAACACGGCCAGTGTCTGCATCGAAATGTCGACAGGCCCGAGTACAACCTTGGTCTTGGCCGACAAAGTCAGCACCAGGGTTCCAACAATCGCGAGGAAAAGCTGCGTCGCCAGACGCGCCGCGCCCTTTTCAGGCAAGGCAAGAGAAATCAGCGGACGCATCGTGGTTGCAATTGCCATGGTCTTCCCCATTCCGATTGCCGCCTATCCGATGATTACGGCCTCGCGTTTTCCTATATTGGCTTCCGTGTTATGCGGCAATCGGTTTTGCCGCTTCACGAAACAGAGCACAGTTCACGATGGCCCTCAAATTCGACACCAGCTTCGATCCGTCCTACGGCCAGGGCGTTGCGGTCGCGCCGGATGTGAATCGGGTCACCGCCAGAAATCCAAGTCCATTCACATTTCACGGCACCAACAGCTACATCATTGGGCGCGATACGCTGGCGGTGATCGACCCCGGGCCAGAAGACGAAGCGCACCTCGAGACATTGCTCGAGGTGATCGGGAACAGGCCCGTCAGCCATATCTTTGTCAGCCATACGCATCGCGACCACTCGCCATTGGCGGCCCAGCTGAAGCAGCGAACCGGCGCCGTGGTTCTGGCCGAAGGTCCGCACCGCCCGGCAAGGCCCTTGCGAGTCGGTGAGACCAATCCGCTGGATGCCAGCGCCGACACAGCTTTCATTCCCGATGTCGCCTTGCCTGACGGCGAGATCATCGACGGAGACGGTTGGTCGATCAGGACGGTTTTGACGCCAGGTCACACCGCCAATCATGCCGCCTTCGCGCTGGAAGGTACCGGCATCCTGTTTTCAGCCGATCATGTGATGGGATGGGCGACGTCGATCGTTGCGCCGCCCGACGGGGCGATGGCCGATTACATAGCCTCGCTGGACCGGCTGATAGAGCGCGATGACCGGCTGCTGCTGCCCGGCCATGGCGGGCCAGTTACCGCGCCGCGAAACTTCATGCGCGGTCTGAAAACCCACCGCAAGATGCGTGAGCGGGCCATTCTGGAGCGCATCCGGAGCGGCGACCGGACAATCCCAGACATGGTCAAGGCCATCTACCGCGATACCGACCCGCGCCTGCACGGAGCCGCCAGCCTGTCGGTGCTTGCCCATATCGAGGATCTGGTCGCGCGTGGTCTGGTCCGTACCGACGGCGCTGCGGCCATCGACGGCGTCTTCACGCCCGCCGCGTAGGTATCAGTCGGCCGGCGCCGCACCCACCTGCCCGGCAACTTCCTGGTCCAACTCCGCCAGAAAACCGGTGATCCGTGCAGCGTTGTCGCCGAGATCATAGCGGCCATAGCGCGATGCCGAGCGCATATCCACAACGATCGCATCACCGTCATCCGTTATACGGATCGAAACATCTGCGGGCAGGCCGAGCACAAAACCCTTTGCCAAGGCATTTATCGTTGCCGTACTTTGAGCACTCGCGTCGGGATAAGGATCGGTCAACTCCCAATCCCGGCGATCGAGTACAGTCTCCACTGCCTGCAGAACGCTTTCGAAAGGCAGATTGTAGCTGCGTCCGGTCACGAGCGGATAGCTATCGGTCTGCAGCTGCTGCTCGCCGGGCGTAGCCGCAGAAAGCACGTTCATATCCTTTGTCCGGTCGCCGACATCAAGCACCGGCGGATTGTCGAGATCCGTCGAAATATCCCTGAGCGGCGGATAGATGGTCGCCCAATAGACGGCGACGCCAAAGGGCGTGAGCACCAGAAGCGCCAGCAAAGCGCCAACGGTCAGGTCGCGGCCACCGCGATCGCCGAAATTCCACAGTCTGGAAAAGGCAAGCCCGGCAAGCAACAGCGCCAGAGCCGCA
The DNA here is from genome assembly GCF_015500075.1 of Mesorhizobium sp. INR15. NCBI lineage: Bacteria > Pseudomonadati > Pseudomonadota > Alphaproteobacteria > Hyphomicrobiales > Phyllobacteriaceae > Mesorhizobium > Mesorhizobium sp. INR15. The sequence goes on from NZ_CP045496.1 coordinate 5,663,448, forward strand.
AGCAGTGCGACAATGCCGAGCACCCACAGAAAGGTCGGTGTTTCCACCAGGCCGTAGCGATGGCCGACGAAGACGGTCAGCAGCAGAACCGCCGAAAAAGCAGCGGTGCGCCGCGACCAGCCGGCGGCCTTCGACGTTTGCCGTTCGGGAATATTAGCCATTATTTTCTGCACTGCCCCAACCCGAGCGAAGGTTTAGAGCAAAGTGCGCCCGGGTTGAAGCACTTCTGTTTTACCTCATGCCGTTTGGCGGAGGGTTGATGTGAAGACGCAACATCAAGGTCAATCCGTCGGCAGCCGATAGTCCTTGAATTGCTGGCGCAGCGTGATTTTCTGGATTTTGCCGGCGGCGGTGTGCGGGATTTCACCAACGAAGGCGACATCGTCCGGCATCCACCACTTGGCCACCTTGCCGTTCATGAAATCGAGAATGTCGGCCTTGGTCGGCTCCTTGCCGGGCTTACGGACGATGACCAGCAAAGGCCGCTCACCCCATTTCGAATGATGGACGCCGATCGCCGCGGCCTCGGCCACGTCTGGATGGCCGACCGCAAGGTTCTCGAGATCGATCGTCGAAATCCACTCGCCACCGGACTTGATGACATCCTTGGCGCGATCGGTGATCTGCATGTAGCCACCGGCATCGACATGGGCGACATCGCCGGTATCGAACCAGCCATTCTCGTCGAACTGATCGGAACCGACACCGCCATAGTAGGCGTTGGCAACAGCGGGCCCGCGCACTTTCAGGCGTCCGAATGTCTTGCCATCCCATGGTTGCGCCTTGTTGTCGTCGTCGGTGATCTTCATTTCGACGCCGAAGGGCGGGTAACCCTGCTTCTGCTGCACCGCGAGCCGGGCGTCGCCCTCAAGGCCGGCATATTCCGGCTTCAGCGTGCACAGCGTGCCGAGCGGCGACATTTCCGTCATGCCCCAGGCGTGGATGACCTGGACACCATAATTGTCTTGGAATTTCTGCATGACCGTGCGCGGACAAGACGAGCCGCCAATGACAACCTTGCTCAGAAAAGGGAGCTTGTTGCCGGTTTCCTCCAGATATTGCAGCAGCATCATCCACACCGTTGGCACGGCGGCGCTGAAAGTCACCTTCTCGGTGTCGAGCAGTTCGTAGATCGAGGCGCCGTCCATCTTGCAGCCGGGCATGACCAGCTTGGCGCCGATCATCGGCGCGCTCTGGCCGAGGCCCCAGGCATTGGCATGGAACATCGGCACGACCGGCAAGATGGTTTCACGCGACGATATGCCCATCGCGTCAGGCATCGCGGCGATCATGGCATGCAGCACATTGGAACGATGGCTGTAGACCACGCCCTTCGGGTCGCCTGTCGTGCCCGAGGTATAGCACATGCCGGCGGCGGTATTTTCATCAAAGGTCTTCCAGGCGAAATCGCCATCGGCCTCATCAAGCCATTCTTCGTAGGCGACGACATTGGGGAGTGCCGTCCGCGGCATGTGCGCGTTGTCGGTGAGCACGATCACCTGTTTCAGCGACTTGACCGCGCCGGCGATCTTCTCGAGCAGCGGCATGAAGGTCAGATCGACGAAGATCGCCTTGTCCTCGGCGTTGTTCATGATCCAGGTGATCTGCTCAGGAAACAGGCGTGGATTGAGCGTGTGATAGACAGCGCCAACACCCATGATGCCGTACCAGGTCTCGATGTGGCGCGATGTATTCCAGGCGAGGGTCGCGATGCGGTCGCCCAAACCATAGCCGTCGCGCTCCAGCCGCTGCGCTACCTTCAAGGCGCGACGGTGTATGTCGGCATAGGTGGTGCGGACAATCGGCCCTTCGATGGAACGTGACACGATCTCGCGCCCGCCATGCTGCGTGGCCGCGTTGTCGAGGAGCTTGTGGCAAAGCAGCGGCCACTGTTGCATCAGTCCGAGCATTACATTCCTCCCCTTGCGCTTTTGCGTCATGCTTTTCGCTCCATTGTGGGACGAACCGCCGGATTGTCCAGCCATACCCTAACGGAAGCCGTGCATTGCGCGCGATGGCGCTGAAAGCCGCCACAATCCGGCCATCGTCGGCGTTAAGCTTCGTTAATGGGCAGGGGTGCCATTGGCGACTGAAAGAGGTTCGCATGGACGCGCAGCTCGACGACAAGACAGTCGATGACAAGACTGTCGATGACATGGCCCTCGAGAATACGCTTGCCGAAAGCCTGACCGACTTGGGGCCAGAGGTCAAAACCGTTTCCGAAGACGAATTTGTTGAAGTTGTTGGTGGCGCTCTTGAAGCCGTCGGCGGCACGCTGCTGTTCAAGATGTGCGTTCAAAACCAGGGCGAAGGCCAGCACGTCGCTGCCGCCTCGGTCGGCAATGGCGGCAACCGCCAGTTCCTGCTGCTCACCTTGCCTACCGGCGGCGGTGCGCAGAAGGTCGAGACCACGTCGAGAAGCAGCAACCCGGTCGCGGGCATAGCCGCAGCCTATGCCGGGCTCATGGACGCGTTCCAGACCGCCGCCTGATCCTTCACGACAAGACAGTTGAAGAACGGATGGACTGCCTTCCGCGACGTTTCCAGCGACGCGATGCCGCAAGTCTTGCGCAACGCGCCTGCCGGACACACTTAAGGCCGAGGCAAGGAGAACCAGCATGGATCAGGTCGTCAATCCGTCACCCGGCTTTCAACGCAATCCCGACAAGGTCATCACTGTCGAGCCTTACATCGGAACCGTCACTGTGCGGGCCGGAGACACGATTGTCGCCTCATCGACCAAAGCCAGGGTGCTGACCGAAGCCCCTTACTCACCGGCCTTCTACATTCCATTCGACGACATCAATTTCGACCAGCTTCGCGGCACTGATATGTCGACCCATTGCCCTTACAAAGGTGATGCGAGTTACTGGAGTGTGTTGGCTGCCGGCGAGGCGGGCAAGGATGCGATGTGGGCGTATGAACAGCCATTCGACGAGATGGCGGAGATCCGCAACCACGGCGCCTTCTATGCCAGCAAAGTCACGATCGAAGCGACACCAGGCTAAGGCCGGGGGCTGAAGCCCTTTCCGTCAGTTTGTGGTCGGCTCGCTGCCGGCGTTGTTATCGTCTTGCAGCCTGACGAAGGTAACGCCTCGGCTCTTCAGTTGCAGAAGACCTTTCACCACGCCTTCACCAGCCGCATGGGTGGGCTGGTTGATATGCGCGATCACGACGTCGCCGTCCTTCGCCGCCGCGATCCGTTTTCCGGTCGTGGCGGCTCCAAGCAGCGATCCGCCATCGGCGTTCAATGAGTAACCCGCGACCTTGAAACCGAGCTTGTGTATCAGTTCGATCGACGTGGCGGTGTATTTCGCCGTCGCGCCTCGGAACCATTTCGGCGCCGGGGCACCCGCTGCCACCAGGGCCTGCGCGCCACCCTCGACCTCCGCTTTCACTGCATCGGTGCTGCCGGCCGCGCTGATCCCGTAAACCTTCACAGGCTCATCGACGGCTGGAACATGCCGGGCGCCGTGATTTTCCAGTTCGAAAAGATCGGGGTGTGCCCGCATCGTCTCGAAAGCCGCGGCGTTGCGCTTCAGCCATTTTGCCGTGATGAAGATGGTGGCTGGAATCTTGTTGTCGATCAGCGCCGACAGAATCCGCTCATCCGTCCGCCCATCGCAGGCATCAAATGTCAGCGCGACACGGATGGCAGGCTTGTCCGACCGCACAACGTGCAAATCAGGCTCGAGCAGTTTTGCCGACGCGCTCGCCGCCGTGGCGCCAACCGCGAGAAATGCCGGTATGAGAAATGCCGAAGCCAGGCGCATGAAACACTCCAGAGAACAAATCCACTTGGCCGCCGATCATGGCAAAATTGCCGGCGGCCTCGCTTCATGCCGCCTTCAGCTCTTTGCGCGAACCGCTGCCTGTGCCGCAGCCAGCCTGGCGATCGGCACGCGATAAGGCGAACAGGAGACATAGTCGAGACCGACCTCTTCACAAAAACGGATCGATGCCGGATCGCCGCCATGTTCGCCGCAGATGCCGAGCTTGATGTCGGGGCGGGTCGCCCTGCCCTTCTCGGCCGCCATACGAACCAGTTCGCCGACGCCTTCAATGTCGAGCGAGACGAACGGATCCTGCTCGATGATGCCTTTCTGGCGATAGGTCTCCAGGAACGAGGCCGCATCGTCACGCGAAATGCCGAACGTGGTCTGGGTCAGGTCATTAGTGCCGAAAGAGAAGAATTCCGCTGTAGCCGCAATGACATGCGCGCGGATCGCCGCGCGCGGCAGTTCGATCATCGTGCCGGTGAGATAATCGATCTTGACGCCGGTCTCTTCCATCACGCTCTTGGCCACCGCGTCGATGCGGGCCTTGACGTAGTCAAGCTCCTTCACCAGGCCAACCAGCGGCACCATGATCTCGGGAACCACCAGCGCGCCTGCCTTCTTGCCGGCCTCGACGGCCGCCTCGAAAATGGCGCGCGCCTGCATCTCGGCGATCTCCGGATAGGAGACAGCGAGCCGGCAGCCGCGATGGCCGAGCATCGGGTTGAACTCGTGCAAGGCTTCGGTACGCTGCCGGAGCTTGTCCGGCGACACATTCATGGCAGCGGCGACTTCCGCCACTTCCGCCTCGGTCTTGGGCAAGAACTCATGCAGCGGCGGATCAAGCAGGCGGATCGTCACCGGCAGGCCGGCCATGATCTCAAACAGTTCGAGGAAATCCGAACGCTGCATCGGCAAGAGCTTGGCAAGTGCCGCACGCCTTTCCTTCTCGGTGTCGGCCAGGATCATCTCGCGCATGGCGACAATGCGGTCGCCGTCGAAGAACATGTGCTCGGTCCGGCAAAGCCCGATGCCCTCGGCGCCGAACGAACGCGCCATGCGCGCATCGAGCGGCGTTTCGGCATTGGTGCGCACCTTCATGCGGCGCACTGCATCGGCCCATTCCATGATGGCGGCGAAATCGCCGGACAGTTCCGGCTGCAGCATCGACACGGTACCTTTCAGCACCTGGCCGTTGCTGCCGTCGATGGTGATGATGTCGCCCTTGCGGAAGGTCGAGCCCATCGCCATCAGCGTGCCGGCCTTGTAGTCGACGCGCAGCGAGCCGGCACCCGACACGCAGGGCTTGCCCATGCCTCGTGCCACAACCGCGGCATGGCTGGTCATGCCGCCGCGTGTGGTCAGGATGCCTTCCGCGGCATGCATGCCGTGGATGTCCTCAGGGCTGGTTTCGATGCGCACCAGGATCGCCTTGCGGCCTTGCGCCTTCAGGTCCTCGGCATCGCCCGAGGAAAAGACGATCTCGCCGGTCGCGGCGCCGGGTGACGCCGGCAGGCCGATGCCGATGACATCGCGCGGTGCCTTCGGATCAATGGTCGGATGCAGCAACTGGTCGAGCGAGGCCGGATCGATACGGGCGACGGCCTCTTCCCTTGTGATAAGCTTGTCGCCCGCCATCTCGACGGCGATCTTGAGCGCCGCCTTGGCGGTGCGCTTGCCCGAACGGGTCTGCAGCATCCACAGCTTGCCGCGCTCGATGGTGAATTCGAGGTCCTGCATGTCGCGATAATGCTGCTCAAGCCGGTCCGAGATGGTGACGAACGCCTGGAAGGCATCCGGCATCAGCTTCTGCAGCGATGGCTTGTCGGAACCGGCTGCGATGCGCGCCGCCTCGGTAATGTTCTGTGGCGTGCGGATGCCGGCAACGACATCCTCACCCTGCGCGTTCACCAGGAACTCGCCATACAGCATCTTTTCGCCGGTCGACGGGTTGCGGGTGAAGGCAACGCCGGTGGCCGAGGTCTCGCCCATGTTGCCGAACACCATGGCCTGGATATTGACCGCCGTGCCCCAGCTTTCGGGAATGTCGTGCAGGCGCCGATAGGTGATGGCGCGGTTGTTCATCCAGCTTGAAAACACCGCGCCAATGGCGCCCCAGAGCTGCTCGTGCGGATCTTGCGGGAACGGCCTGCCGAGTTCTTCCTCGACCTTGGCCTTGTACAGAGCAATGACGCCCTGCCATTCGATCGCCGTCAGTTCGGTGTCGAGCTCATGGCCGAGCCCACCCTTCTGGTCCTCGAGGATTTCCTCGAACACTTCATGGTCGAGGCCCATGACGACATCGGAATACATCTGGATGAAGCGGCGGTAGCTGTCATAGGCAAAGCGTGCATCGCCGGAATCGGCGGCGAGCGCCTCGACGGTCTCGTCGTTGAGACCGAGATTGAGCACCGTGTCCATCATGCCGGGCATCGAGGCCCGTGCGCCGGAGCGCACCGAGACCAGGAGCAGTTTGGACGGATCGCCGAAGCGGCGGCCGGTCAGCCGGCCAATATGGTCAAGCGCCACCGTGACATCCGCCTCCAGCGAGGCCGGGTATGCGCGGGCGTTCGCGTAATAGGCGTTGCACACTTCCGACGTGATGGTGAAACCCGGAGGCACAGGCAGCCCGAGGCTGGACATCTCGGCCAGGTTGGCGCCCTTGCCGCCCAGCAGATTCTTGTCGCCGGCACGGCCTTCCGCCGCACCATCGCCAAAGGTGTATACCCATTTGGTCATGCTTGCTCTCCAGCTGCAGGAGATTGGAAGATTGACGGAATTCCGCCGGGGTCCGAACCGAGCGATATGATGCTGCACTGCGAAAGGCAAGCGCCGGCAAAGCAGGCAGCCCGCTACAATCGATTAAGGAAACGCACCACCGAAAACGCTTGCGGTTTTCCGCCCGCAAGACTAGAACATAACAGGAACATGAGGCGAGCCATGAAACTGACCGGCAAACTCGACTATCTGGAAATGCCTGCGACCGGCGGGACCCTGGACAGGTTGAAGGCTTTCTACAGCAGCGCCTTCGCCTGGTCATTCACCGACTACGGCCCAACTTATTCGGCCTTTGCCGAAGGTCTCGATGGCGGCTTCCAGGCCGATAGCGGCGAAGCCCCCGCCAAGCCGCTGCCGGTGCTCTATTCCCAGGACTTGGAAGAGACTTTCAATGCCGTCGAAGCCGCCGGCGGCAAGATCGTCAAGCCAATCTTCGCGTTTCCCGGCGGCAGGCGCTTCCACTTCGTCGATCCGGCCGGCAATGAGTTGGCCGTCTGGGGCGAATAGCCTGCTGACATGCCATCGGGCGGCGGCGGAATGGACGCCGGATGTGCAGGTTCAGAGCCGCGCTCATGGGCATTGTGCTTTTTGTCTGCTCTGCTAAGAACGCGCCGCACAAGCGACTCTGACGGCTATTGGGGCGTCGCCAAGTGGTAAGGCATCGGTTTTTGGTACCGACATTCCCAGGTTCGAATCCTGGCGCCCCAGCCAAGATCATCGTCCATTTCTAGACCTTGGCCCTCGGAAGTACCTCCGCGATCTTCCCATGCGCGCAATTAGCTAATAGTTGTTCTGCCGGGTGGCGGTCTGAGATGGAATTCAATGGACCTTTCTATCTTCGCCATCAACCTCGATCGCGAGACCGATCGCTGGAGCGAATTGCTTGCCAGCGCCGAAGCAGCCGGCCTGACCTTGCAGCGCGTTGCCGCCATCGACGGCCATGCCCTCGCTGAAAAAGACTGGAGGGAGATTGACCTTCCAACTGCACGCAAGCTGAGCGGGCGCTACATTCTGCCCGGCGAATATGCGTGTTACCGCAGCCATATCCAAGCCTTGGAAACGTTCCTGGCCAGTGGTGGAGCCCATGGCATAATCGTCGAGGATGACGTCCTCTTCCGCAACGACACCGCACGGCGCATCCAGGCGATCATCGCTGCGGTACCCGACTTCGACGTCATCAAGTTGACCAACCATCGCATAAGCCTGTTTCTGCGTGCCGTCGAGACAAAGGAAGGCGACGAGATTGGTCGTGCTCTGCATGGCCCGCAAGGCTCAGCCGCTGCTTACCTGGTCACGCGGGAGGGCGCGCAGGGGCTGTTGTCGGCGCTGGCGGTCATGAAAATGCCGTGGGATGTCGCACTCGAACGATTTTGGGACACAGGCCTGAAAGTCTATTCGACCCGCCAAGGGGTTCTCGATTTCGCCGACAGCAGCGTGATTTCCGGTATCGTCGACCCCTCGGGCAGCTATAAATTCGCGCGGCTTTCCTGGCCAGGCCGATGGGGCTCCGGGGCGTTGCGGGCCTGGGACCAACTGCTCCGTTTGCATCACACCCTGCTCCGACCGCCCTTACCGCGAGAGATCCCGGACTACGCCCGTGACGACGCGCCGCGCAATAGCCTGCTTCTGTTGCTGGCGGCACTTGCCATTCTCGCCCTGGTCTCGGCAGTGTGGCGCGAGGCTGACACTTACCGCTACGCCGGGATTGCCCTCGCTACGGTCGCATTCATCCACTGGTTCGGACTGGATTTATGGACCTACAGCAAACCGCTGATCGGATGGGTCGGCTGTCTGTGCCTGGGCTGGTCGTTCTATGTCTTCATCCGGCTGGCGATCGTTTATTTCGGCACCGGCCAGTTGGGTAGCGCCGAAGGCATCTACCTGTTCCCGCTGTTTTATGCGACGACCGGCTTCTCCCTCTTGCTGTTTGTCAGGCAGCCTGCGCGGCTCGTCCTCTGGTTCATGGTCCTCAGTCTTGTCTTCCTGGCGGCGGACACCGGCCATCCGGGCGTGCTTCATGGCATCAGACCGGTGCCATGGCTTTTCAACAACCCCATTCACGCATCGCTGGCTGCTGGGTTCATCTTTCTTTGCACGCTGCAGTTCATGGTTTACACGGCCCAAAGAGCGGACCTTGGCAACGCAACCCGGAGCCTGCACTGGGCGCTGTCGGCGACCGTCCTTCTCTTCGCCCTAGCGAACATCATCGCGCTGCAGTCAAAGGGGGTCTGGCTCGCGCTCGCGCTGACCCTGCTGCTGCTGGCGGTCATGGCGCTGGCGAGAGGCCATCGCCGCGAGTTGATGGTCGGAGGCGGCGTGCTGGCGACCGTGGCAGCCGGTATTGTCGCCATGCGCCATCTTTTCTGGCGCACCGCCGGCGACACCATGATCTTCGCCAAGAGCCTGGTTTTGGACATATTGAGCCGTGGCGTCATGCCGGCTTTCGATCAAGCCATTGCGAGCGATACGACCCCGTTTGCAGCCAAGGAACGGCTGATGCTGTGGGCGGATGCGATCGAGGTCTGGAAACGCCATCCTATCTTCGGAGCCAGTTCCAGCTGGCTCACCGAATGGCAGAACAGGACCTATCATCCCACAATCCGCGATGTCTTCCACAATGGCTATCTGGAGATAGCGGTACGCTATGGCGTGGTCGGGCTGGCGTTCTTTGCCTTTCTCTATATCTGGTCGTCGAGACAGGTCCTGCTGGCCATGCGGGCCAGGCTAATCGCTCCGGCCGCATGGTCCTGCTACATCTCAACCCTGGTCTTCTTCGCCATAACCATCCTCAGCAATTCGAACAACCGGCTGGCGATAGGAGAGGCCTTCATGTGGTTCGCTGCCGCATTCGGCTTCTATTGTTTCTATCTGCGCCAGCAGAAGGGCCTTATCGAGCCGAGAACCTATTTTTAGACGGCCAGCATATCACGCGGCCAGATTCGAATCCTCCCCCCTCAGCCAACGCGAAGTTCAACTCTGTCAGTTAAAGCCGGCGACCAAAGTCGCCAGAGCAGGCAACGGGTTGATTTGGCCGGTGATACCGGCGTTGCATTCTCGACTTTCCCACAATCCGGGAAAGTCGGTGCCGCAATTCACGGCTTATCGCCTTCCCTGCCTTTTTCTACGGTGTCGTCAGATCACGGGAAAGGGATGCCATGAAATGCTGACGGATGCACAAGCACGCCAAGCGGTGGAGCAGTATCGCGAAGAGGGCTATGCGGTCGTGCGCCAGTTCGTCGACGGTGACGAGATGGTGCGGCTCAAGAAGGAGACCGACGCCGTCTATGCCGAGGGCCTGAAACACCACGCGACCTACCGGCACGGCAATCTCAATTTCCAGATCCTGCCTGAATCAGATTTCGGTCAGCGCTACGTCCTTCAGGCCTACTGGTTTTCCTGGATCAATTCCTATTTCGAGCAATTCCGGCGCAGCCAGGACTACCTGAAGCTGCTGGAGGGGTTGATCGGCCGCGACATCAGGCAGATCGCGCAACAACTGCATTGGAAGCCGCCCGGCGCCAATGTCACCGGCTATCGCTTCCACCAGGACCTGCGTTTTCGCAATCAGGCCGCTTTCGACAATGTCGCCGACGCGACCGTGACCACCGGCCTCGCGGTCGACCGGGCGACACTCGACAATGGCTGCCTTCAGGTCGTGCCAGGAAGTCACAAGCTCGGCTATCTCGGCCTGTCTGATGAGGGCAAGGGCGAGTTGATGAAAGGCCTGACCGCCGAGGAGGAGTTGCGCAAGGTCGGCATCGATCCGGCAAGCATCGTCCCCCTGGTGCTGGAACCAGGCGACCTGGCCATGTGGGGACTGTTGACCGTGCATGGGTCCTCGCCAAACCTGTCGCAGCACGATCGGGCCTTTGCCTTGTCGAGCTATGTGCGGGCCGATTCGACGCAACGCGGCGAATGGGCATTCAAGGATGGCGTCTCCGTGCCGCTCGGCGAAACGCCGGTGCTTTGCAAATACGAGAAGCTCTTCGAGGAGCCGGGGCCGATGTACGACACCACCGCCTGGTGGAAATGACGCCGTTGAATTTGCCGTTGGGGGCAAGAGGGGCCTGGCGTTCGCGCCGGGCCCCTGCTGGCGTTGAGAGGCGATTTGATGGCCTCTTTTCAGGCGGTGAAGTCCGCCGACAATTCACGGATCAGGAAATCGACGAAAGCACGCACCTTGGCCGCAATATAGGTGCGGTGGGGATAGAGGGCGTAGATCGGGCTGGAGCCGGGGCGAAACTCGTCCAGTTGTACTTCCAGCCGTCCGTCACCGATCGCGGTGTCGACAAGAAGGCTTGGCAGATTGCCAACGCCAAATCCCGCGATCGTCATCTGATAGGCGGCCTCGACGCTGTTGGTGGAGATGCGCCCGCCAATAGCCGCGTCGAAAGGACCGTCGGGGCCCACAAACGGCCATGTGCCGAGGCGCTTGGCAAAATTGCTCAGCACGCACGAATGATCCGCCAATTCGGCAGGATGGGTCGGCCGGCCACGGGAATCCCAGTAGCCCGGCGTCGCACAGACATAGTTGCGGACCTCGCCCAGCCGGCGTGCAATCAGCGCCGAATCCGCCTGGCCGCCAAAGCGGATGGCCACGTCATAACCTTCTTCGACAATGCCCACGACATAGCGCGCCGTGAGGTCGAACTCGATCGTGGTGAGCGGGTTCTCGTCAAGAAATTTCGGCACCAGCTTGGTGATGCGGGTGTGGCCGAGAACGTTGGAACAGGAGACCCGGATCAGGCCGCGCGTCTCCTTGTGCAGCCCACGTGTCGAATCCTGCAGTTCCGAAATGTCGTCCAGCAAGGTACGGGCGCGTGGCGCGTAGTCACGGCCCGCTTCGGTCAAGCTGAGGCGCCTGGTCGTGCGGTTGATGAGCCGAACGCCGAGATCGTCTTCCAGTTCCTTGATCGTCCTGCTGACCGCGGTCGTCGACATGTTGAGATCCCGCGCCGCCGCCGAAAGGCTGCCAAGCAGACAAACCCGGTCGAAAACCCGCATCGCGGTAAGAAGATTCATCTTGCTTTCCCCTCGCCGTCGCACCGGCCTCGCCATTTGCGGCTTCCGACAGAAGACAGCGCCTGACGATTACCAAGCCACAGCATTCCACCGAATTTGGACGTAAAATCAACAATGGGAGAAACGACATGACATCCAAGCCCCTTCACCCCGCCATCAGCGGATTTGCGCGGGACGCCAAGCGCGGTGCGCTCAGCCGCCGTGAATTCCTGGCGCTGGCCAGCGCCTTCGGCGCTAGTACCGCCGCAGCCTATGGGCTCATCGGTCAGCCGGTTCCGGCGCGGGCTGAAGAAGCCGCACAGCCAAAAAAGGGCGGTACGGTGCGTGTCGCCATGCAGGTCATGGAACTGCAGGACCCGCGCATGTTCAGGGTTTCGCAGATGGGCAACATCGCCATGCAGTTTCTTGAGCCGCTGGTGCGCTGGAAGCCTGATTTCACCTTCGAGCCCATGCTGCTGCAAAGCTGGGAAATCAACGCAGACGCCACGGAATACGTGCTCAAGCTGCGCCCAGATGTCAAATGGTCGAATGGCGACGCTTTCACGGCGAAAGACGTGGCCTTCAACATCACGCGCTGGTGCGAGAAGGATGCTCCCGGCAACTCGATGGCCGGGCGCATGACCTCGCTGATCGACCCCGGCACCAAGCTGGCGCGCGCCGGCGCCATCGAGATCCGCGACGACCACACCGTCGTGCTGAAACTGTCGCGGCCGGATATCACCATCGTCCCCGCCATGACCGATTATCCGGCGCTGATCGTCCACCACACATTCAATCCCAAAGAAGCTGCCTTGTCGGCTAAGCCGATCTGCACGGGACCGTTCGAGTTGACGAAACTCGACGTCGGCGTTGCCGCCTCCGTTCGCAAACGGCCCGACGGCTCGTGGTGGGGTGGCGATGTGTTTCTCGACGGCATCGACTGGATCGACTACGGCACCGACTCGGCAGCCACGGTCTCGGCCTTCGAATCCGGCGAGATTGACGTGAACGGGCAGACGCAGTCCTATGATGTCGGGATGCTCGACAGGCTCGGGTTGAAGAAATCGGAGATCGTCACCGCTGCCACCCTGGTTTCGCGCTGCAATGTCAACGCCAAGCCCTATGACGACAAGCGGGTGCGCAATGCCATCCAGCTCGCGGTCGACAACAAGGCGGTTCTGCAATTGGGCGCCGACGGGATGGGCATCGTGGCGCAGAACGACCATGTCGGGCCGATGCATCCCGAACATGCCGAACTGCCGCCGATCAAGCGCGATCCCGCCCGGGCCAGGGCACTGCTTGAGGAAGCCGGCCAACTCGACTTCGAGTTCGAACTGATTTCGGTCGAGGCCGACTATCGCAAGGAAAGTTCCGACGTCGTAGCCCAGCAGATGCGCGATGCCGGGTTCAAGGTGAAGCGTACGGTCATCCCGGAGTCGGCGTTCTGGAATGACTGGACGAAATACCCTTTCGCGACGACCAACTGGAACGCACGCCCGCTCGGCATCCAGACCTATGCCCTTGCCTATCAGACCGGCTCGGCGTGGAACGAGACAGGTTTCGCCGACCCGGCATTCGACGCCAAGGTGCAGAAAGCCAATGCCATCGCCGACGCGGACCAGCGGCGCGTGGTGATGGGGGAATTGCAGATGATGCTGCAGGATTCCGGCATCATCGTTCAACCCTACTGGCGAAAGCTGTTCTGCCACATGAAACCGGCGTTGATGGGTTACCAGATGCACCAGGCCTATGAGCAGGATTTCACCCGCGCCTGGCTTGCCGCCTGATTGCCCCAGACTACCCCAAACAAGGCGGCGCATTTCCCTGCGCCGCCTACTGTGATCAGCGTAAAAGCCGCGCCGAAACGCCGGCATCGTCGGCGTCATCTTGACAATGCAGCCGCATCGGACAGGACGAGCAGATACGGCCGCAAGTGCCCCGCTCTTGTTCGCCGACTGGCGCTACCAGCCATGGTGTGAGGCCGGCCGGAACGCCGGGTATCTGTCGTTCGGAGATTTCCATATTTGTCATCGTTGCAAGCTCCAGTTCGTGACTGAAGCTTACTTCCGCAAGAATGAAGCGAAACCCGCTTCTCCATGCAACGACCTTCCCGGAGATCGGGAAAATCTGACCTCAATGCGGCATGTTCAGATCGTGTTGGATCCCGCCATCCATTCCGATCGATACCAATCGACGAACCGTCCCAACCCAACCTCCAGCGAGGTCGTTGGCTTGAAGCCGAAATCCCGTTCCAATGCCGTCATATCGGCATAGGTCCGCTCGACGTCGCTGCTCTGCATCGGTTCGGATTGGCGGATCGCCTTGACGCCGAGCAGCCTTTCCAGAATGTCGATGAAATCGCCCAGGCGCTCCGGCCGGCTGTTGCCGATATTGTAGACCCGGCTTGGCGGAACCTCGGCCATTGGCGGCTTGTCCAGAACGGCAACGATGGCGGCCACGATGTCGTCGATATAGGTGAAATCCCGCCACATCTCGCCATCGTTGAAGACACGGATCGGCTTGCCCTCCAGAATGGCCTTGGTGAACAGCCAATAGGCCATGTCGGGGCGTCCCCAGGGGCCGTAGACGGTGAAGAACCGCAGGCCGGTCTGCGGTATGCCGAAGAGATGAGCGTAGGTATGGCTCATCAACTCATCGCTTTTCTTGGTGGCGGCGTAGAGCGAAACGGGCCGGTCGACCTGATCGGTCTCGGCGAACGGGACTTTGCTGTTGCCGCCATAGACCGAGCTCGACGAAGCATAGACCAGATGTTCGAACGACGGCTCGGCCCGGCAAAACTCGAGCACCTCAAGATGGCCGACGATGTTGGACCGGATATAGGCCCTCGGGTTTTCCAGGGAATAACGCACCCCTGCCTGGGCAGCTAGGTGAACAATCCTGGTTATGCCCTTCCCGGCCAGAGCTGCCGGCAGCGCGCCCTCTTCCGCGATATCCAGCTGATGGAAAGAGAAATCCTTGTACGGGCGAAGGCGGGCAAGCCGGCCCTCTTTCAAGGCCTGGTCGTAATAGTCATTCAGATTGTCGACACCGATAACTGCCTCTCCCCGGCTCAGGAGGTGGAGGCAGACGTGGCTTCCGATGAACCCGGCGGCTCCGGTGACGAGTATAGGCAAAAGGCTCTCCAAAACACGACGGTCAGCCAACGACCTGACTGCTTTCAACCCAAGCTATAGTCGAAACCGGAAACGGAGACCATCGGCGGCGCTGCAACCACCAATGACATGCGGCCGCCGCGTCAGCTTGCCTCGCGCATCGCCTCGGCGGCCTGAAGGTCGACGGAGACCAGCTGGCTGACACCCTGCTCGGCCATGGTGACGCCGAACAGCCGGTTCATGCGCGCCATGGTGATCGGATTGTGAGTGATGATGACGAAGCGTGTTTCGGTGGTGGCTGCCATTTCGTCCATGAGATTGCAGAACCGCTCGACATTGTGGTCGTCGAGCGGCGCGTCAACCTCGTCCAGCACGCAGATCGGCGCCGGATTGGTCAGGAACACGGCGAAGATCAGTGACATCGCCGTCAACGCCTGCTCGCCACCCGACAGCAGCGTCATGGTCTGCGGCTTCTTGCCGGGCGGACGGGCGAGGATTTCCAGGCCGGCCTCGAGCGGATCATCGGATTCAATCAGCTGCAGTTCCGCAGTGCCGCCGCCGAACAAATGCGAGAACAGCCGCTGGAAATGGCCGTTGACCACTTCGAAGGCGGCGAGAAGCCGCTCGCGGCCTTCGCGGTTGAGGCTCTGGATCGCCTGGCGCAATTTGCGGATCGCCTCGATGATATCCTCGCGCTCGGAAACGATCGTCTCCAGCCGGTCTGAAAGCTCCTTCTGCTCTTCCTCGGCGCGCAGGTTGACGGCGCCTAGCCGCTCGCGCTCGATTTTCAACCGGTCAAGCTGGCGCTCGATCTCGGGCATCTCAGGCATCGGGCTGTCGGCTTCGAGGCCGGTGTGGCGGATGACCAGATGCGGCGGCGTGTTCAGCGTTTCCTGAATCCGCGCCTCGACCTCCAGCCGCCGCTCGTCGGCGGCGGTTAGCCGCTCTTCGGCCCGGACACGGGTTTCACGCGCTTCGGCCAGCGACTGAATCGCACCGGTCGCGGCCTTGTCCATGTCAGCTTGCCGGTTCTCCGCTTCCTGCAACCGGTCGCCCGCCGCCTTGCGCAGCGTCTCGGCCTCGGTCAGTTGCGACAGCAGGGCACGGCGCTTGGCGTCGATTTCGTCGGGCGCGTCTGCCAGCCGTTCGCGCTCGGCCTCGGCCTCGGCCCGGCGCTCGCCAAGCGAAGCAATCTGCGTCGAGGCGTTTTCGGCGCGCTCCAGCCAGTTGCGGCGCTCCGCGCCAATCGCATCCAACCGACGCATCCGCGCTTCGGCTTCCCGCCGCAATCCCTCGTGAACGGCACGCGCATCGGCAAGTGCCGCACGGTCGCGCGCGACATTGGCGGCCGACTGCTCCAGCTGCAATTGCAGATCGCCAAGATCGGGCGCGTCCTGCAACAGCATTTCCGCTTCGGCAAAAGTCGCCGACGTCTCTTCATGGCTGTCAACAATGCGCGCGCGGGCTTCGTCGAGTGCCGCGCGCCGGCTCGACAGTTCACCACCCGCCTTTTCAGCCGCGACCAGAGCGTTGCGGGCGGCATCCAGTCCATGCTGGGCGTCGCGCCCGGCCTGCCTTGCGTTACGCTCGGCCTCGCTGCTTAGCCGAAGCGCCTGTTCGGCGCCGGCAAGCGCCTCCTCGGCCTCGCGCAGGATGCGCGTCGCATGGATCGCCTCGGCGTCGAGCTCTGCCAGCCGGTTCTTCTGCGCCAATCGTTGTGCGGCCGCTGTCGGCGCATCGGCGCTGGCGGCAAGCCCATCCCAGCGCCAAAGCGCGCCTTCGCGGCTGACAAGGCGCTGTCCGGGAGACAACAATGCCTGTAGCCGGCGGCCGTCGGCGGCATTCACAATACCAATCTGCGCCAGCCGGCGGGCAAGCTGCGCCGGAGCGCGGACGACACTGGCGAGGCTCTTGATGCCTTCGGGCAGAGCGGCGTCCCCCGGCTGAACCTGGCTTTCGCCCCAATGCACCGGCGCGCTGCGGTCGAGCGGTACGTCGAGATCTTCGCCAAGAGCGGCGCCCAGCGCCGTCTCGTAGCCACGATCGACACTGATCTGTTCGAGCACCGAGGGAAAGAGATCGCCGCTGGCGGCATTGAGTATCTTGGCCAGCGTGCGCGCTTCGGTCTCGATCCCGGCCAGCTCACCTTTTGCATCCTGAACCGGCGGGCGGGCAGCGCTTTCGGCGGCGCGCGCGTCGATGACGGATTGCTCGGCATTTTCGACCCGGGCCTCAGCCTCATCGAGCAGCGCCTGAGCCTGTTCGACCAGAAGCCGCTTCTCGGCGGGATCGGGCAGGCCCGCGACTTTCGAGATGATCTCGGCCAGTTCGCGGTCGACCTCGGCAAGCTGGCGGCCAAAGCGATCGCGCCGCTCGGCGGTTTCGCGCAAAGTCCGTTCGATCTGATTGCGTGCGGCGGAGGCCTCGGCCCGCTCGGCGGTCAACGCCGCCAGCTTGGCTTCACTGGCGTTGAGGGTCACCGCTGCCTGTTCGAAAGCGGCACGAGTGGACGCTTCACGTTCTGCGGCGCCGGCATTCTCCGAGTTGAGCGAGGCCTCCTCGGTGCGAAGGCGCTCCAGAATGTCCGCATTGTCGCGGACCATACGTTCCTCGCGGGCGATGTCGCCGTCCAGTTGCTGAAGCCGGCGCTCGAGTTCAGCCTGGCGGGCGCGGATACGGCCGGCTTCCTCTTCGATCTGCGACTTGGCGATCGACAGGCGCTGGAAAGCCGCGGCGGCGGCGGCTTCCGCGTCGCGCAGATCCGGCAGCCGATGCGCGCCTATACCTTGCTCCCTGGCGGCTGCCATCTGGGCGGCAGCGCGGTCACCGACCAGTGCGGTCGCCACCGCCAGCGCCGAGCGCGCCTCGCCTTCCTGTGTCTTGGCGAGCGTCCAGCGCAGATGCAGCAGTGTCGCTTCGGCCTTGCGAATGTCGGCCGACAGGTTCTTGAAGCGCGAAGCCTGGCGCGCCTGGCGCTTCAGGCTTTCGATCTGGCTTTCCAGTTCGCCAACGACATCGTCCAGCCGCTCAAGGTTCTGTTCGGCGGCCTTGAGCCTGAGTTCGGCTTCATGGCGGCGCGTATGCAGGCCGGAAATGCCCGCCGCTTCTTCGAGCAGCGCGCGGCGTGCCTGCGGCTTTGCCTGGATCAGTTCGCCGATCCGGCCTTGGCCTACCATCGACGGCGAACGCGCGCCGGTCGACTGGTCAGCGAACAGAAGCTGCACGTCCTTGGCGCGCGCCTCCTTGCCATTGATGCGATAGAGCGAGCCCGCCTCACGCTCGATGCGGCGTGACACCTGAAGCTCATCGGCGTCATTGAACGCGGAAGGTGCGGTACGATCGGTGTTGTCGAGGAAAAGCGTGACTTCGGCGGTGTTTCGGGCTGGCCTGGAGCCAGATCCGGAAAAAATGACATCGTCCATGCCGGACGCGCGCATGTTCTTGTACGAGCTCTCGCCCATCACCCAGCGCAGCGCCTCGACCAGGTTCGACTTGCCGCAGCCGTTTGGTCCGACAATACCTGTCAACCCGCGTTCGATGACGAACTCGCCGGGTTCGACGAAGGACTTGAAACCTAGGAGGCGGAGGCGCGAAAACTTCATTCGCGCCGCTCTCTAAGCGGGTCCGGCAAAAGCGTTCCGTGGTTTTGCGAAGGGAAATCGCGGCTCAACAAAAAGCCGAGCGCGCCAAAGCGCTGACGCTTCGGCGCTGCCGCAGCCTCAGATAAGAGGGTCGATGATGGCCGATATTTCCTCAATCGACATCGCGCCTTTATAGGTCTTCCCATTGATAAAGAAGGTCGGCGTTGAGTCGACCTTGAATTCATTGGCACCGCGCTTCTGGACCGATCTCACATCGTCCAGAAGTTTCTGGTCCGTCAAGCAGGCTTCGAACGACTCCTGTGTAAAACCGGCCAGCTTCGAGATTTGCAGCAGCGCATCCTTGGTGTTGGCGACGCCAACCCAGTTCGCCTGCTGCCTGAACAGGACATCCACCATCGGGAAATAGTTATCCTTGGCGCAGCGCGCCAGCATAAAACCGGCCTCGGCGCTCGGGTCGAAGGGAAACTCACGCAGGATGTAGCGCGCCTTGCCGCTGTCGATGTACTTGGTCTTCAGGGCCGGAAACGTGGTTTCGGCGAAATGCGCGCAATGCGGGCAGGTCATCGATGCGTATTCGACGATGGTGACCTTGGCGTCGTCCTTGCCCAGTTGCTTGTCCGGCAGCGCGCCTGGCTTCAACAGTTCCGCCATATCCACCGTGCCCTGGGCTTCCGGGGCAGTGGCGGCTGCAGGCGTGGCCGGCGTTGCTGGCTTCGCAGGATCAGCAGGTTTTACATCCGCCGCCTTGGCCTGTTCGCCCGAGTCGCTGCATGCGGCGAGCAAGGCCACCGCCGGAATGGCGGCCAGCGAAGACAGCACGTTTCTGCGAGACAAGCTTTTGCCGAACGGGGAACGGGTCATACGAATCACCTGACTATGGTTGGATTTTGCAATGCAAAGGCACGAAAAGGCGAGAGTTGGCGCGGAATTAAGGCATCGCCATCCCCAATCCAATCGCGAAACCTGATAAGCGCGATCACGAATGCGCGAGATTGACGACAGACCCATAACCTTTTTCACGGGGGCCACGACTTTCTTCAAGAGGGCCCATGACTTTCTTCATGGGTTTGCGACTTTCTTCAAGGGGTTTTTGGCTTCCTTTCGCCCAGAATGGTCGTGCCGAGCTTTTCCAGCGTGGCACGCAACCCATCATCTTCGATCAGGCTGACCGTGCCGGCCAATCTCGCTTTCTCGGCCGTGGTCAGTGGCCTGAGGCTCGGTTTCTGTTTGCCCCGGTCTGGCGTAACCGGCTTTTGCAGGATTCTAATCCGGCTGATGGCGTTGAAGCCGAGAAAGGCGTTGACCCGGTTGATGATCTCGCCGGTCTCGTGCTGAAGGTGCAGCGCCGCCACGCCTTCGCAAGCGATGACCAGCACCGCCGGCTCGAACGGATCGTCCTCGTGCATGCGGCGCGGCCACTGGATTTTTTCGGGACGCGAATGACTGGCCAGCCGGGGCCCGGCGATCTCTTCCCATGACTGGACGAGGCCGATTGAAATGCCGGCCCGCTTGCGCAGCACCGGATCGAGTATCTTGGTCGCCAGATCGCTGACCGGGACGGGATTGCCGTAGGGCGTTCTCCCTGCCATGTACGTTCTCCAGCCACGACCCAAAATTCGTTCCGATCAATGGCACCCAACGACCAGACCCGCAAGCTCGCACCCGGCAACAATGGCGATATCGCAGCCCGCCTACTCGGCTGGTACGATGTCCATCACCGCGAACTGCCGTGGCGCATCACGCCGCGCGACCATGCACGCGGGGTACGTCCCGACCCTTACCGCATCTGGCTTTCCGAGGTCATGCTGCAGCAGACCACGGTCGAGGCGGTGAAATCCTATTTTCGCGCCTTTGTCGAGAAATGGCCCGATGTCAAGGCGCTGGCGGCAGCACCGACCGAAGACGTGATGAAGGCATGGGCCGGGCTTGGCTACTATTCCCGCGCCCGCAATCTCAAGGCCTGCGCCGATCTCGTCGCGAAGCGCGGCGGCAAGTTTCCGGATACCGAGGCCGGCCTGAGAGAGCTGCCCGGCATCGGCGCTTATACGTCGGCGGCCATCACGGCGATCGCCTTCGACCGTCCCGCTGCCGTTGTCGACGGCAATGTCGAGCGCGTCATCTCCAGGCTGTTTTCGATCGCAACGCCGTTGAGCGAGGCAAAGGCCGAGATACGCGCCTATGTCGAGGCCATGGTGCCATCGGCAAGGCCGGGCGATTTCGCCCAGGCGATGATGGATCTGGGCGCCACGATCTGCACGCCGCGCCGCCCGCGCTGCATGCTGTGCCCGGTGCGCGAGGACTGCAGCGCGGTTGTTTCAGGCGACCCCGAGCGATTCCCGGTACGCTTGCCCAAGGGCGACAAACCCCAGCGGCGTGGTGCTGCCTTTGTCGCGGTGCGTGGCGACGGCGCCATCCTGTTGCGCAAGCGCGAGGACAAGGGCCTGCTTGGCGGCATGACCGAGGTGCCGACAACCGGCTGGACCGCGCGCATCGATGGCGCCACCACGGAAAGCGCAGCGCCCTTTCCAGCCGACTGGCGGCGCGCCGGCCGAATTTCACATGTGTTCACCCATTTCGCGCTTGATCTCGATGTCTTCCTTGCCCACACCGACGGGGCGACGCCGCCCGGCCATTTCTGGTCGCTGCCATCCGACATTGCAGGCGAAGCGCTACCGACTGTCATGAAAAAGGCAATCGAGGCTGCGATACCCGGCGCGACGAAAAAGCAACGGTCGCACTGAACGAGGACTGCATGACTGAAATCCGCCACATCGTTTTCGACATCGGCAAAGTGCTGGTCCACTACGATCCCAACATCCCGTTCAGCCGGCTTATTCCCAATGAGACAGAGCGGAAATGGTTCTTCGACAATATCTGCACGCATGACTGGAACATCGAGCAGGATCGCGGGCGGACCTGGGAAGAGGCCGAAGCGCTGCTGATCTCGGAACATCCCGATCACGCGGAGAACATCCGCAACTTCCGCCGCCACTGGCACGAAATGGCGCCGCATGCCTATGACGACAGCGTTGCCATCATGGAGGAGCTGATCGACACCGGTCACGATGTGACGCTGCTGACGAATTGGGCCGCCGACACGTTCATTGAGGCGCGTGGCCGCTTTCCATTCTTGGATCGTCCACGCGGCATAACCGTGTCCGCCGAGATCGGCCTGATTAAGCCGGACAAGAGAATTTACGACCATCACGTCGCTTCATTCGGCCTCAATCCAGCGGCTTCCCTGTTCATCGACGACAGCCAGAAAAATGTCGATGGCGCCAAGGCCGCCGGCTGGCATGCCGTGCTGTTCACCGATGCCAGGACGCTTCAAGCAGACCTTGAACGACTTGGAATCAAGGCATGATTTGAATCGCTTCGAGCGATCCCGTGACAATTTGAATCAACACGATGTGGTAGGGGCAATCAGGCCCCTGCCCGCTCCATGCCGAGCCTTGCAATGCGGCGAAGCTCGTCGATCGGCGTCAGGCCGCCGCTGCGCTCATAATGCCAGAAGGTCCAGCCGTTGCAGGCGTCCAGCCCCTGCACCTCGGCGCCGATCTTGTGGATTGACCCGGCGCTATCGCCGATCGCCACCGTGCCGTCGGCACGCACCTTGGCGGCCCAGCGCTTCTTGGCATCATAGAGTGTAGCGCCAGGCACCATCAGCCCGGTGTCGATAAGGCTGACGAAGGCAACACGCGGTTCGGCACGCTTGCCGGTCAGCACGGTCAGGTCGGCGCTGTCCAGCGGGCGGACTGCATCAATGCGCTCGTTGGCGGCGTCGATATAGGCCTGCTCTCGCTCGATGCCGACGAAGTGGCGACCGAGACGCTTGGCCACCGCGCCGGTGGTTCCCGAGCCGAAGAACGGATCGAGCACGATGTCGCCTGGCTTGGTCGAAGCCATCATGATGCGGGCGAGCAGGGCTTCCGGCTTCTGCGTCGGGTGCAGCTTGTCGCCATTGTCGTTCTTCAGCCGCTCGCCGCCGGTGCAGATCGGAAACAGCCAGTCGGAGCGCATCTGGATGTCGTCGTTCGACGCCTTCATCGCTTCATAGTTGAAGGTATAGCCCTTGCCCTTCTGGTCGCGTGTGGCCCAGATCATGGTCTCATGAGCGTTCTGGAAGCGGCGGCCGCGAAAATTCGGCATCGGGTTGGTCTTGCGCCAGACCACATCGTTGAGGATCCAGAAGCCCAGATCCTGCATCTTGGCGCCGACGCGGAAAATGTTGTGGTAGGAGCCGATGACCCAGATCGTGCCATTGGGCTTCAAGACACGCCGCGCGGCCAAGAGCCAGGCGCGGGTAAAGGCATCGTAAGCCTCAAAGCTCTCGAACTGATCCCAGTCGTCGTCGACGGCATCGACCTTGGACTGGTCGGGCCGGTGCAGGTCACCGTCGAGCTGCAGGTTGTAGGGCGGATCGGCGAAAATGACGTCGATGGATTTTTCGGGCAGCCGCTCGAGCGCGGCGACGCAATCACCCTTGAGGATCGTGTCCAGCCATTCGGATTGCTGGGGAGCGTGGGAAAGCTCGTCGAGAAGACGCACGGCAGACATTCTGACACCCAAGGCACGCGTTACTGTTTACTCCCCGTTATGGTTACCGATCAGCGTAAATATTCCGTGAAGGCGGCTTCGTTTGCGAAGGCCGGCCGGTTGGTGTATGCCCGCGCCGCTTGAGCCCTTCGCGGCCATTTCATTTCCCCTAGTCCCGGATCATCATGCCCCAGCCAGACCTTGTCATTTTCGATTGCGACGGCGTGCTCGTCGATTCCGAAATCATCGCGGCCCGTATCGAAGCCGAGCTCCTGACCTCAGCCGGGTACGAGGTATCGGCCGAGGAGATTGCCGAGACCTACGCGGGGCTCACCTTCAAGGACATCATGATGCGGGTCGAGGAAAAGTCCCTCATTCCATTCCAGGCCTCGCTGATCGATCGGGCCGAGGAGATGGTGGACCGCAAGCTGCGCAGCGACGTTCGCGCCATCGACGGCGTGCACGAGGCGGTGGCGGCGGTGACGGCACCGCACTGCATCTGCTCGAACTCGCGCTCCGAGCGAATTGAATTCATGCTGGAAAAGGTACAGCTGCTGCCGTTTTTCGCTGGCCGGATCTTCTCCGCGCTGGAGATACCAAGCAAGAAAACCAAACCGGCGCCTGACGTGTTTCTGTTTGCCGCCGAAAAATTCAATGCGAACCCGGCAAACACGTTCGTCATCGAGGATTCCGTACATGGCGTCGCGGGCGCCAAGGCCGCCGGCATGCGGGTGATCGGCTTCACCGGTGCCGGGCATAGCTATCCCGGCCATGCCGATGCCCTGACCGAGGCCGGCGCCGAAACAACAATCCGCCGCTGGGCGGAACTGAAAGGCGTGATTGCCGCACTGTCCGAATGGTCGGACGCCTGAGAGCCCGCGCGTCCACGAGGACGCGCGGCATTGGTCCGAGCGCTCAGTTCGCGGCGGCGACGCGCTTTTTCTTCTTGCCACCGGACTTCTTGTTGGTGACCGCCGGAGCGGTATCATCATAGCCGGCAAAGACCTGATAGTCCTTGGCGCTGGGCTCTGGAACGACGACGTTGTTGTCGGTGAAGACGAACTGCGTGGCGGCCGAGGGGTCGCTGACCTGGACTTGATATTGGTGAAGCTGCGAATAGAGAACATCGTTGCCGTGCATGACGGCAATCCGGATCGGCATTGTGAGAGTGCCGGGAGCGAACATCGGCCCTGGAACGACCTTGCCGGCAACCGCCACTTTCATTGTCAGCTGGCCGTTGGCTCGCAGGCAATCGCGACTCACGTCGCTGACAGACGCCTGGTAGATGATCTTGGCCGAATCATCCGGCGGGGCAACAGTCGCATCGACTGCGGCTGCGGCATCGGCAGCGGCGGCCTTTTTCTTCGGCTTCGGGGCCGCTGCCTTGGAATAGGTGTTGAAGAATGCCGTGCCGTCGCGCACCGACACTTTCGGACAGTAGGCCTGCAGCTGGCTGGCGAGAACCTTGGGGTCCTGCGGCGGCGGTGGCGCCGTTGTATCCTTCTTGCCTATGCCAAGGTTCAGGATGCCATTGTCGCTCGATTGGCAGCCTGCGGCGGCAAGCATAAAGCCAGCGAGCGCAAGACCCGCGACAAAACGACCACTGAACGCGCGACCATTGACCGGGCGACCGCTGACTGAATGAAACGCCATAAACTGCTCTTCCCTCTCGCAAAGCTGGTGACGTATATCAACCGCGCGGCAAAAATGCGACTGAGCCAACGCAGAAATTAACCACTGCGCCGTGGACAAAAAGCCGGGCAAAAATGGATTTGTGACGATGCAATATGTGAGTACACGCGGGGAAGCGCCCGTGCTTGGATTTTCCGACGCCGTGCTGGCCGGGCTGGCGCGCGACGGCGGGCTCTACGTCCCACGCGAGTGGCCGCGGTTCTCCGCCGCCGAGATCCGCGCCATGCGTGGCCTAGCGTATCCGGATCTTGCGATCCGCGTGCTGACGCCGTTCCTTGGGGACGAGATTCCGGCACCGGTCTTCGAACGCCTGGTCCGCGAAGCCTATGCGACGTTCCGCCACGAGGCCGTCTGTCCGCTGGTGCAAATTGGCTCGAACACCTTCGTGCTGGAGCTGTTCCATGGCCCGACGCTCGCCTTCAAGGACGTGGCCATGCAGCTTCTGGCCCGGCTGATGGACCATGTGCTGACTGAGCGCGACCAGCATGCCACCATCGTCGGCGCCACTTCAGGCGATACAGGCGGAGCGGCTATCGATGCTTTCGCCGGGCGCAGCCGCACCGACATCTTCATCCTGTTCCCGCATGGCCGCGTATCGCCGGTGCAACAGCGGCAGATGACGACTTCGACCGCCGACAATGTTCATGCTCTGGCGATCGAAGGCAATTTCGACGATTGCCAGGGCCTGCTCAAGGACATGTTCAACGATCACGGCTTTCGCGACCGGGTTTCCCTGTCGGGCGTCAATTCGATCAACTGGGCCCGTATCATGGCCCAGATCGTCTACTATTTCTCGTCGGCGCTATCGCTCGGCGCACCAGACCGTCCAGTTTCCTTCACCGTGCCGACCGGCAATTTCGGCGATATCTTCGCCGGCTATGCCGCCAAGAAAATGGGCCTGCCGATCGAACGGCTGACTGTCGCCACCAATGACAACGACATTCTGGCGCGCACATTTGCAACCGGCGAATACCGCACGAAAGGCGTCTTCGCCACCACATCGCCGTCAATGGACATCCAGGTCTCTTCGAATTTCGAGCGGTTGCTGTTCGAGGCTTCGGGCCGTGAGGCCGCGACCGTGCGGCGGTATATGGACGGCCTCAAGCAGTCCGGCGCTTTCACCATCGAAGCCCAGGAAATCGCCCGGATGCGCTCCGAATTCGATGCCGGCCGCGCCACCATGGAGCAGGTCGCCGCCACCATCCGCTCGACGCTGGCCGGCAGCAACTACCTGCTTGACCCGCACACGGCGGCGGCCGTGCATGTCGCTGCCGGCAAATCCGCTGGCGCCGTGCCGATGGTGGTGCTGGGGACGGCCCATCCGGCAAAATTCCCGGCTGCCGTCGAAGCCGCCAGCGGCGTGTCGCCAGCCCTGCCCGCATGGCTAGGGGGATTGATGACATTTGAGGAAAAATACACGGTACTTCCATCCGACCTGAAAATGGTGGAAGATTACGTCAGCCGCCGCGCGCGGGCGGCGCGTTAGGGAGTAGTAGCCATATGGGTGTTGAGGTAAGCCGTCTGTCGAACGGCCTGACAGTCGCCACCGAAACCCTTCCAAGCATCGAATCCGTTGCCCTTGGTGCCTGGGTGAAGTCAGGCGCTCGTAATGAGCGTGAAGATGAACACGGAATGGCTCATCTGCTTGAGCACATGGCGTTCAAGGGCACGAAAAGGCGAACAGCGTTCGAAATCGCTTCGGAAATCGAGGATGTCGGTGGCGAGATCAATGCAGCCACCAGCGTCGAGACCACATCCTATTACGCCAGGGTGTTGAGCGACGACGTGCCGCTGGCCGTCGATATCCTCTCCGACATTCTGCAGGAGTCTGAATTCGACCCGCAGGAGCTTGAGCGCGAGCAGCACGTGATCCTGCAGGAGATCGGCGCCGCGCACGATACGCCAGACGACATCGTCTTCGACCGTTTCACGGAGACGGCCTTTCGCCACCAGACCATCGGACGCTCTATCCTCGGCACGCCGGAAACGGTCAAATCCTTCACCTCGAAGCAATTGCACGATTTCATCGAGCGGCAATATGGCGCCGAGAGCATGGTGATCGTCGCCGCCGGCGACATCAAGCATGACAATTTCGTGCGCGAGGTCGAGAAACGCCTCGGCGGCTTCCGCAGCAAGGCCGACAGCACCATTCCCCAATATGCCCAATATGTCGGCGGCGATTTCCGTGAGGACCGCGACCTGATGGACGCCCAGATCGTGCTTGGCTTCGAAGGCCGCGCCTACCATGTGCGCGACTTCTATGCCTCGCAGGTGCTGTCTATGATCCTTGGCGGCGGCATGTCGTCCCGCCTGTTCCAGGAAGTCCGCGAGAAGCGCGGCCTGTGCTATTCGGTCTACGCGTTCCACTGGGGCTTTTCAGACACCGGCATATTCGGCGTCCATGCCGCGACCGGGCAAAGCGACATCGCCGAACTGGTGCCCGTCATCATCGACGAATTGCAGAAGGCCGGTGAGAAGATCCTGCAGGAAGAACTCGACCGCGCGCGCGCCCAATATCGCGCCGGATTGATCATGTCCGCCGAAAGCCCGGCCAGCCGCGCCTCGCAGATCGCCCGGCAACTGCTTCTGTTCGGCCGGCCGATCGCCAAGGAGGAACTGATGGAGCGGCTGTCGGCGCTGACGATCGAGCGGCTGACCGATCTGTCGTCGCGACTGTTCTCAACCAAGCCGACGCTCACCGCTGTCGGGCCTGTGGGTACGCTGGCGCCATACGAGGCAATCCTCGATTCGCTGTCGGGCACGCAGACCACGGCCCGCAAGCTCGCCGTCTAAGCCAGCACCAGCGTCGTGTTCGCGCTCCCTTTCTTTCGCCGTGACCTCCCGGCACTGAAAGGTGATCGCGTCACGTTGCGGGTGCCGCTGACCAACGACTATCGCGAATGGTCGATAGTGCGTGGCGAAAGCCGCGCCTTCCTGGAGCCTTGGGAACCGCGCTGGACCCCTGATGAACTCGACCGTTCGGCCTGGCGGCTTCGTATCAGCCGCTACCGCGAGGATTATGCACAGGGAACAGCGATCGCCTTCTTCATTTTCGAGAAGAGCACAGGCAAGCTGGCCGGTGGAATAACGCTCGGCAACATCCGCCACGGCGTCTCGCAAAGCGGCCATGTCGGCTACTGGATCGGCGAGCGCTTTGGCGGACGCGGCCTGATGACCGACGCGGTCAAGGTGGTGGCACGCTTCGCCTTCGATACGCTGAGGTTGCACCGGATCGAGGCGGCCTGTATTCCCGACAATATCAGGTCGATCCGCGTGCTTGAAAAAGCCGGATTCCGGCGCGAAGGACTTCTGCGATCCTATCTCAGGATCAACGGCATCTGGCAGGATCACTACCTCTACGCCCGGATCGCGGACGATCCGCCGGGCGCTGGAACGAAGGACTGATTTTTGAAGAATTTCCTGCGCAACGGGCCGTTGTTCGCCTTTGTCCTCGCGGCATTCATGACGCTGTGCGCGGCGTCCTCGGCCTTTGCCGTCGAGCCGATCAAGATCGCCCGCGACGACGTGGCGCTCGACCTTTCCGGCGCCGTCGAGATTTATCGGAACCAGGGCGAGAATTTCCAGGTTTCGACAGCACCTGGGCCTGACGGCATCGTGCGGCGCATCGAGGTCGAGGCCAATGACGCGCGTTCGACTGGTGACTGGGCGGTGTTCGCGCTTGCCAACACCACCGACCAGCAGCTCGACCGGCTGATCGTCGCACCGCATTTCCGGCTGGTGAATTCCGGCATCTTCTGGCCTGATCTCGGCTCGACCCGCATCGCGGCGATCACGCCCAGCGAAGGCTTCGCGCTCGACCGCCAGACCAGCCCCGACGCCGACGTGTTCCGGGTAACGCTGAACCCCGGCACCGTCATCACCTTCATCGCCGAACTGGCGTCGCCGAAACTGCCGCAGGTCTATCTCTGGGACCCGGAATCCTACAAGGACTCGGTCAATTCCTACACGCTGTTTCGCGGCATCGTCATCGGCATCGCCGGGTTGCTGGCGCTGTTCCTGACCATCCTTTTCGTCGTCAAGGGAACGTCAATGTTCCCGGCGACGGCCGCACTTGCCTGGGCGGTTCTTGCCTATATCTGCGTCGATTTCGGCTTCCTCAACAAGATCATCGAGATATCGCCCGGCAACGAGCAGATGTGGCGAGCGGGAACGGAGGTGGCGCTTGCGGCAACCTTCGTGGTGTTCCTGTTTGCCTATCTCAACCTCAACCGATGGCACGGCCATTTCAGCTATGGCGCGCTGGTCTGGATCCTCGGACTTCTGTTGATCGCGGGCGTCGCCATCGTCGATCCGGCGGTGGCTGCCGGCATCGCCCGGCTGTCCTTCGCCGCCACCGCGCTGACCGGGCTCGGCCTCATCATCTTCCTCGGTATTCGTGGTTATGACAGGGCGATCATGCTGGTGCCCAGTTGGGTCATGGTGCTGTTGTGGCTATGCGGGTCGTGGATGGCGATCACCGGCATGCTCGACAACGACATTGCCCAGCCGGCGCTTGGCGGTGGACTGATCCTGATCATCCTGCTGATCGGCTTCACCGTCATGCAGCACGCCTTTGCCGGCGGGGCGCTGCATCAGGGCCTGTTCTCCGACCTTGAACGGCAGGCGTTGGCCGTTGCCGGCTCTGGCGATACGGTGTGGGACTGGGACGTGCTGCGCGACCGTGTCGTCACCAAGCCGGATGTCAGCATCCAGCTTGGCCTGGCGCCCAACAGCCTTGGCGGTGCGGCCCGCAACTGGCTGCCGGTGCTGCATGCCGATGATCGCGACACCTTCCGCACGACGCTCGACGTGGTGCTCGAGCACCGGCGTGGCCGCGTCTCGCAGAATTTCCGCTTGCGCGGCGCCGACGGGCACTATCACTGGTTCTCGCTGCGGGCGCGGCCGGTGATCGGATCGGATGGCGAGGTCATTCGCTGCGTCGGCACGATGGTCGACGTGACGGAGCAGAAAAAATCCGAGGAAAGGCTGCTGCACGATGCCGTGCACGACAACCTGACCGGCCTGCCTAACCGAGAATTGCTGATGAATCGGCTGGAAGCGATCATCTCGATCGCGCGGACCGAGGAGAAGGTTCGCCCAACCGTTTTCGTCATCGACATCGATCGTTTCAAGCAGGTCAATGACGGGCTCGGCATATCCGCCGGCGACACCATTCTTCTGACCATCGCGCGGCGGCTGCACCGGTTGTTGAAGCCGAAGGACTCGCTGTCGCGCTTTGCCGGCGACCAGTTCGCGCTGATGCTGTTGTCGGAACAGGACCCGGCCCGCATCGCCGCCGTGGCCGACGCCATCAAGCATGCGATCAACAACCCGATCACCTTTGCCAAGCGCGAGATCGTGCTGACCGCATCAATCGGACTGATCACCTGGAATTCGCCGCAGATGTCGGCCGAGGATATGGTCAAGGACGCCGAGTTGGCCATGCATCAGGCCAAGCGCTTCGGCGGCGACCGGATCGAGCCGTTCCGCCCTGCCTTCCGTACCGTCGGAACCGACAGGCTGCAGTTCGAGTCCGACCTGCGCCGCGCCATCGAGCGGCGCGAATTCACGCTGGCCTATCAGCCGATCGTGCGGCTGGAAGACGGCAGCGTAGCCGGCTTCGAGGCCCTGCTGCGATGGGACCACCCGCGCCGTGGCATGATCCCTCCAGCGGATTTCATTCCGGTGGCTGAAAGCTGCGGGCTTATCGTGCAGCTTGGCCTGTTCGCCATGCAGCAGGCCGCCGAGGACCTTGCGACCTGGCAAAAACAGATCGGCGATGCGCCACTGTCGGTCTCGGTCAACCTTTCCAGCCGCCAGCTGATCCGCCGCGATCTTGTCAGCGATGTCCGCTCGGTTATCGCGCGTGCCAATCTGAAGCCGCGCTGCTTCCGGCTGGAACTGACGGAATCGCTGGTGATGGACAATCCCGAGCAGACCGCGCATGTGCTGACCAAGCTGAAGCAGCTTGGCATTGGCCTGTCGCTAGACGATTTCGGCACGGGCTATTCATCACTCGCCTATCTGACCCGCTTCCCGTTCGACACGATCAAGATCGACAAGAGCTTTGTCGACGACAACACGCCGAAGCGTGCCGTGCTGCTCAAGTCCATGGTCAACATGGCGCATGAGCTCGGCCTCTCGGTTGTCGCCGAGGGCATATCGGACGAAAGCGATGCATTGGAACTGCGGCAGATGGGTTGCGAATATGTGCAGAGCTTCATGTTCGGCGCGCCGATGCCCGGCGATCAGGTACTGAAGACGCTGAAAGAACAGTACCCGCTGACGCAGGCGTGAGCTTGCAGGCTTTAAACTGACTGCTTTTCGGCTTCGCTTACGCGTGCCCGGCGGCTGGGCTGAGATGCGCCAGATCGATGCCGATCGAGGCGAGGATGCGGTCGTATTTGCGCTCGATATCGGCATCGAACAGAAGTTCGGCATTGGCCGGGCAGGTCAGCCAGCCGTTTTCAGCGATCTCGTTTTCCAGCTGGCCGGCGCCCCACCCGGAATAGCCGAGCGCCATCAGCGCGTGGCGCGGTCCACGGCCCGACGAAATGGCGCGCAATATGTCGACGGTGGCGGTCAGGCAGATGTCATCGGAAACGGTCAACGAGGATTCCACCCGGTAATCGCCCGAATGCAGGACGAAGCCACGGCTGCGGTCGACCGGCCCGCCATTGCGCACGACGAAGTCGCGGGCCTGCGCCGGCAGGCGGATGGCCTCCTGCTCGTTCATGATGCCGAGTTGCACGAGAAGGTCGGGAAAGAGCATTTGCTGCGTCTGGTTGATGATCAGGCCCATCGCGCCTTCATCAGAATGCGCGCAGATGTAGATGACGGAACGCGTGAAGCGGTCATCCTTCATGCCGGGCATGGCAATGAGGAACTGATCGTCGAGAAAGCCGCGGCCGGCAGCCGTCTTCTTGTGTCGCAACAAGTCCATGACGGGGAGCGTAACGCGTTTCCGGAGCGCCGAAAAGATGTGGAGCGCGTGATTTGACCGAGACGGCTGGCTGGAGGTCACGCAAATATGATGCCAGCAATGCTATGAAATCATTGCACAGCCACGAACGGACGCTCAAATCACCGCCATGCAAAGCTTGAAAATCCTGCTGCTCGGCGCCGTCATCGGCTTGGGAACCGCTCTCCCGGCTCTCGCCTCATCATCGGCCTGGTACAACAGCGAAGGCGGCAAGGTCCGGCTGGTGACCACCGGCAAGCCCGACGATGCCGGCCGTATCCAGGGCGTGCTGGATATTGCGCTCAAGCCGGGCTGGAAGACCTACTGGCGCGACCCAGGCGATGCCGGCGTGCCGCCCCAGCTCGATGTTTCGGCCAGCACCAACATTTCCGAAGCCGCGCTGTCGTTTCCAGCACCGCAGCGCCATGACGACGGCTATGGCAAATGGGCCGGCTACAACTACCCGGTTTCGCTGCCGGTGACATTCACGCTGGCGACACCGAACCAGCCGGCGGTCATCGACGCCGACATCTTTCTCGGCATCTGCGAAACGATCTGCATTCCGGTGCAGACAAGGCTCACCGTCGACCCTGGCTCCGATCCCGACAACGCCGAGGACGCAGCCCTGATCAAGGCGAGCCTGACCGCGTTGCCGACGCCAGCAAGGCCCGACTTCGGCATCAACGTGCTGCCGGGCGATCACGAGACACTGATTGTAGAGGCGAGCTTTCCCGGCAATCCGGAGGCCGCCGATTTCTTTGTCGCCGGCGAACGCGACTACATGTTCGGGGCGCCGACCCGCAGCGAGAAGGACGGCAAGCTGATTTTCACGGTGCCGATCCTCGACCGGCCGTCGACGACGCCGACGGATGGCGGGCTTCACTATACGCTGACGAGTTCGGCCGGAGCCGTCGAAGGGGTTCTGCCGTTCCCCTGAACCACATCGGGCATGGCATGGGCTTGGCCGCCTCGACACTAGCCGCTGGCCAGTTGCGAGAAGAGCCCTAATTCGCTATCGCAAGATACATTTTCCACTCCCAAGCGAGGCATCCCCATGACCATTTCCGTTGGCGACAAATTGCCCGAGGCGACCTTCAAGACGATGACCGCCGATGGCGCGAAAGAGGTCACGGTGGCTGAAATATTCTCCGGCAAGAAGGTCGTTTTGTTCGGTCTTCCCGGCGCCTTCACGCCGACCTGCAGCAACAATCACCTGCCAGGATACCTGGAGAACCACGGTGCCATCCTGGCGCGCGGCGTCGACACCATCGCCGTCGTCTCGGTCAACGACGTGCACGTCATGGGCGCTTGGGCCACCTTCACCGGTGGCGAAGGCAAGATCCTTTATCTTGCCGACGGCAATGGCGATTTCGTCAAATCTGTTGGCCTCGACGGCGATTTTTCCGGCGGCGGCATGGGGCTGCGCTCGAAGCGCTTTTCGATGATCATCGATGACGGCAAGGTCACGGCACTCAACATCGAGGTCGAGCGCGGCGTCGACCAGTCCGGCGCGGCGAAAATCCTCGAGCTGCTCTAGACGCCATGTTCGACACGCTCTGGCGCGCTATTGCGATCGGTATCGGCGCGACGGTGCTGATGGATGTGTGGGCCTTTTTCCTGCACAAGGCCTTCGGCCAGCCAAGGCCGAACTGGGGTCCGGTCGGCCGCTGGGTATGGCATCTCAGCGACAAGGTCTTTCATGACGATATCGGCAAGGCGACGCCCTATGCGCATGAAATGGCGCTGGGCTGGGCGTTTCATTATTTCGTAGGCATCGTCTACGGCATCATCCTTGTTGCAGTGGCCGGGTCAGCCTGGCTTGCCGCGCCGACATTCCTGCCGGCCTTTATCCTCGGCATGGTAACCGTCGGCGCCGGGTGGTTTCTGCTGGCTCCTGGCATGGGCGCCGGCTGGGCCGCTTCAAAGCGCCCCAATCCGATGCAGGTCCGCGCCCTCAATCTGGTGTCGCACACGGTGTTCGCGCTTGGTCTTTTCGGCACCGCGCTGCTGATCCGTTAGAGCGCTCCATCGATCGGCCGCCATCCGTGAAGGATGCCGCGTGCCTGAACATCGTAGGCGAAGTAGCTTCCGCCGCCCGCCGGCTGATCCGCCTCACGGCTGATGCGCTGCCCGCTGAGAGCGAGCAGCAAGAGCGTTCCCACGCCGCCATGGCCGACAAAAGCGATGTCAGCGGCGTCAGCGGCGCCGAGCACTGCATCAAACTCGCCCAGAATGCGACGCTGGGCATCTATGGCACGTTCCCACCCGCGAATGCTGTTGTGCGGATCGGCGAAGAACTGGTCGGCGACAGCTTCGAATTCCAAGGGCGGCAGAAAACCTGTCGCCGAGCGGTCATTCTCATGCATCCGCTCCCTGACCTCGATGGCAATGCCGAGATGGCTTCCAAGGATTTCAGCGGTTTCTATCGCCTTGCGTTCGCCGGAGGAGACGATATGGCGGATCGACCCGACCCATGGCTGGCCGAGCATCGCGAACGCTCTGGTCCGGCCGATGTCGGACAACCCCCAATCCGGTACCGGAATGTTGGCATCAATCCGCACCTGAGGGTGGGTGATATAGTAGGCAATCGGCATGATGGAGCTCTACTTTTGAGAGAGCGGATCAGCGCCTGCGATCAATAGCTCTGCGTTGACCGGCGCACCCTTGCCGCTGCCGGCTGCTTTGACTCTGCGGCCGGTTTTGGCGCTGCAACAGGCCTTGCCGAGCCTTTCTTGAACGGCGCCATGCCTTCGCGGGCGAGCTCGTCGGCGCGTTCGTTCTCGGGGTGGCCGGCGTGGCCCTTGACCCAGTTCCAGGTGACCTGATGGCGCCTGTTGGCTTCATCCAGCGCTTGCCAGAGTTCGCCGTTCTTGACCGGCTTCTTGTCGGCGGTCTTCCAGCCGTTCTTCTTCCAGCCGTGGATCCACTTGGAAATGCCGTCCATGACATACTTGCTGTCGGTGTGAAGGTCGACCGCGCACGGCTCCTTCAGCGCGTTCAGCGCGGAAATGGCGGCAAGCAGTTCCATGCGATTGTTGGTGGTGTCGGCCTCACCGCCTGAAAGCTCCTTGGTGGTGCCATTGAAGCGCAGGATCGCGCCCCAGCCGCCGGGGCCGGGATTGCCCGAGCACGCACCGTCCGTGAAGATTTCAACCTGCTTGCTCATGTCAGTCCATATTCCGAAGGAGATTTGATGGCCCGGTGGAAGCGCATCCGCCTGATGTATTCGGTCGGGTCGCGCTTCATCACCAGCCCGCCATCGGGAACCGTCAGCCAGTCATAGAGCCGGGTCAACATGAAACGCAGCGCCGAGCCGCGCGCCAGCATCGGCAGTGCCGCTTTCTCGTGTTCACTCAGCGGCCGCACGCTCTGGTAGCCGGCCAGCAACGCCGTGCCCTTGGTCAGGTTGAAGGAAAAATCCTTCTCGAAGCACCAGGCATTGAGGCAGGTGGCAACATCGTAGGCATAGAGGTCATCGCAGGCGAAATAGAAGTCGATCAGCCCTGACAGCTTCTCCCCAAGGAAGAAGACGTTGTCTGGGAACAGATCGGCATGGATGATGCCTTTTGGAAGGTTGGCGGGCCAACCGCGCTCGAAATCGGTGAAGTCGGCATCGACCTCCGCCGCCAGCCCGGGCTCGACCTCGTCGGCGCGGTCGCGCGACGCATCCCACAATTTGCGCCAGCCATCGATGGCGAGCGAGTTCGGGCGGGTCATCGAAAAATCGGCTCCAGCCAGATGGAGCGATGCCAGCGCCTTGCCGACTTCAGCACAATGCGCTGATGTCGGACGGCGCAGCGACAGACCTTCGAGGAAGGTGATGATGACCGCCGGCCGGCCGGCCAGCGTTCCGATGACACCGCCGTCATGTGCGGTCACCGGCAGCGGGCAGGAAATGCCTTTCCGGGCGAGATGACCCATCAGCCCGAGAAAGAACGGCAGGTCGGCCTTGTCGACGCGCTTTTCATAGAGCGTCAGAATGTAGGAGCCGGTTGTCGTGTGCAGCAGGAAGTTCGAGTTCTCGGTGCCTTCGGCGATGCCCTTGTAGGACAGGAGATCGCCAACCGGATAGCCCTTCAGAAACGCGCCAAGCTCGCCTTCCGCGACGTCGGTATAGACCGCCATGCGCCTTACGCGGCTCCGTTGACGAAAGCCATGTCGGCCGGTGTCAGTTCGACATCGCGCAAAACCCGCATGACCGGGAAATCCTCCGTTTCCGTCGCCGTGATGGCCAGATCGATCGTCACCTCGAAGCGCTGGCGGAACGCGTCGATGATCTCGTCGACAATGATTTCTGGCGCCGACGCG
Organism: Mesorhizobium sp. INR15; assembly: GCF_015500075.1. Classification (NCBI taxonomy): domain Bacteria; kingdom Pseudomonadati; phylum Pseudomonadota; class Alphaproteobacteria; order Hyphomicrobiales; family Phyllobacteriaceae; genus Mesorhizobium; species Mesorhizobium sp. INR15. Next base: position 5,699,215 of record NZ_CP045496.1, read on the forward strand.
CCAGCCGAAAGGCCGAGCGTCGAGATGCCGGCTATGTCATTCCATGGAATTTCGGCGGCGCGCTGTACGAGAAGCGACATTGTTGCGCCGGCACGTTCCGCGACTTCGACGAGACGCCGCGAATTCGAGGAATTGGGCGCGCCGACGATGAGGAACAGGTCAGCGCCCGGGGCTGTTTCCTTGACCGCTTCCTGGCGGTTGGTGGTGGCATAGCAGATCGATTCCGCAGCCGCCGCATGCAGATCCGGGAAACGAAGCTGCAAGGCACGGATGATGCCGGCGGTGTCTTCCACGGAGAGCGTTGTCTGGGTGACGAAGCCAAGCGCCTGCGCGTCCACCGGCACGAATGTGGCGGCGTCGGCTTCGGTCTCGATCAGCGTCACGGCGCCTTCCGGCAGCTGTCCCATGGTGCCGATCACTTCCGGGTGGCCGGCATGGCCGATCAGAAGCACATGGCGGCCAAGCCGCTGATGGCGCATCGCCTGCTTGTGCACCTTCGAGACCAGCGGGCATGTGGCGTCGAGATAGAAGAGATTGCGCGCCTGCGCATCCGCCGGCACCGATTTCGGCACGCCGTGGGCAGAGAAGACGACGGGGCTCTGGCGATGCTCGGCGGGGATCTCGGAGAGTTCTTCTATGAACACGGCGCCCAGGCTTTGCAGGCCTTCGACAACGTAGCGGTTGTGCACGATCTCGTGCCGGACATAGACCGGCGCGCCATACTTTTTCAAAGCCAGCACAACGATCTGGATCGCGCGGTCGACGCCGGCGCAAAAACCGCGCGGCTGGCAGAGCCGGATCGTCAGGGGTGGCTTGATGATGGTCTGAAGCATGAATCCGGGCCAGTCCGTTTAAAGCGCGTTGCGGCCAAGGGCCTTCATGCGACGCACTTCAAGTTTTTGTTTGATGCATGTCGCCAACCCAAAACCGCAACCACTTTCGGGCGATATGCATTGGTGCCGAAATGAGGTGCGCACCCCTGCCCTGTCAAGGGCGCCTGAGATCATTCCGGCTTTGCCGGACGGCGCAGCCGCAGGAAAAGAACGACTGCCAATGTCGCGGCGAGCCCGTACCAGGTCATGGCGTATTGCAGGTGACTGTTCGGCAAGTCGATGATGGTGACGCCGCCAACCGGCAGCCCACCCGGGTTCGCGGCTGCATTGGCGTCGATGAAAATCGGCACCAGCTTGGCGAGCGGCAGTCCCGCGCTCATGGCCATGGCGTCGCGATCCTTCCAATAGAAGATGTTCTTGGTCAGATCATTGTCGGGAAGCATCATCGATGGCTTGCCGGGCAGTGGGTTGCGGGCAAGGCCGGTCAGGCTCACCTTGCCGGCGATCTGCCCCTTCAGGCGCTTGGCGGCGCTCTTGAGGTCGTAGGGAACGAAGCCGCGGTTGACCAGGACGTAGCGGCCGTCGTCGAGGTCTAGCGGCGTATAGACGTTGAAACCCGCATCACCTTCCCAGGTCGCATAGAAATGCCGCTCGTCCGCATGCCTGAACGTGCCGGTCACCGTCACAGGTGTGTAGTCGACGTCCCCGGTTGCGGCGAACTGCTTTTCAACCTCGGCCAACGGCAGCGGCGCCGAATGGGTGCGCTGGTCAATGTTCTGGAGAAGGCCTTCCTTCCAGTGCAGGCGCTGGACCTGCCAGGTGCCGAGCGCGAGCAGAATGCCGATCAGCACCAGACCAAGGCCGAGCGCCAGGGCGCGCTTTGGCTTTGACCCGTCCGCGATGGAGTTGGGCACGCTGCTCATTCTGGACGGTCCAGCCGGCCCTCTGCCGCCTTGTTTGTGTATTGCAGCGTCAGAAGCACGCCCTTGATCAGCCTGAGCGCCGCGAGACACAGCACCAGCGTCAGCGGAATCCAAAGCAGGAGATGCAGCCAGAGTGGCGGGCTCAGCGTCACTTCCACCCAAAGCGCCAGGCCAACCACGATGAAGCCGATGATCAGGATGACGAACACCGCCGGCCCGTCGCCGGCATCGGCGTAGGAATAATCGAGGCCGCAATTGGTGCAGCGCTTGCCGACCGTAAGGAAGCCGGAGAATAGCCGCCCCTCGCCGCAGCGCGGGCAACGCCCATGCAGGCCTGCCGAAATCGGCTCGATCGGCGGCCAGATCGCCTTGTCGTCGCTCATGCCCTACTGCTCGATCTCGATGGGCGTCCCATCGGCCACCATTGCCCAGATTTCATCCATGTCGGTGTCCGTAACCGCAATGCAGCCATCGGTCCAGTCGACCGATTGAAGCAGCCACCCCCACCAGCCGAACCCGTTTGGCTGGCCATGGATCATGATCATGCCGCCGGGGTCGACGTTGCGCGCCTTCGCGGCGGCCTGATCGTCGGCATTCGGATAGGAGATATGGAGCGACTTGTGGGCAACACTGTTGGGATTGCGCCAATCCAAGATGTAACGCCCCTCGGGCGTGCGTTCGTCACCCTCATGGCGTTTGTGCCCGAGCGGATCAGCGCCGAGCGCAATGCCGTAGCTTCGCAGCACCTTACCGCTACCGATCAGTTCCAGCCGCCGGTCCGACTTGTCGACGCGCACCAGATCGACGTTCTCGCCTGCAAGGCCCGAGGATGTCACGATTACACAAGCAAGGATGGCACCGGGGATTGTCAGCCGCATCGGCTATCGATCAGCGATCATTACGCCGAAATGAAGAAGGCGGCCGCGTTGCCGCGACCGCCCCAAAAAATGACCGTGGTTGCTGTCAGTGACCTTCGATCACCGCGCCGACCGATCCCCAGACATAGATCGATGCGAACAGGAAGAGCCAGACCACGTCGACGAAATGCCAGTACCAGGCGGCTGCCTCGAAGCCGAAATGCTGCTTTTCCGTGAAGTCGCCCTTTATGGCGCGGATCAGGCAGACCAGCAGGAAGATGGTGCCGATGATGACGTGGAAGCCATGGAAGCCGGTGGCCATGAAGAAGGTGGCGCCGTAGATGGAATCTTTGAACGCGAAGGGCGCGTGCATGTACTCGTAGGCCTGCACCATGGTGAACAGCATGCCGAGGCCGACGGTCAGCACGAGGCCATTGATCAGTCCCTTGCGGTCACCGTGGATGAGCGCGTGGTGCGCCCAAGTGACCGTGGTGCCGGACAGAAGCAGGATGATGGTGTTGTAAAGCGGCAGGTGGAAAGGATCGAGAACCTCCATGCCCTTCGGCGGCCAGACACCACCGGTGAAGGTGTGGCGCGCGTAATTCTGTACCTCGCCAGCAAAAAGGCTGGCGTCGAAATAGGCCCAGAACCAGGCAACGAAGAACATCACCTCGGAGGCGATGAACATGATCATGCCGTAGCGCAGATGCAGCGACACGACCCGGGTGTGATGCCCCTCATGCGCTTCCTTGATCGTATCCGACCACCAGGCGAACATGGTGTAGAGGACAATGACCAGGCCGATGAAGAACAGCCATGGATTGGCGATGTTGTGGCCGAAGATCGGGAAGTCGCCAGCCTTGAGATACTGCATCAGGCAGACGCCGCCGATCGCCATGACCAGCGCACCTATGGAACCCAGGAAGGGCCACGGGCTCGGGTCTACGAGATGGTAGTCATGGTGTGGTTTTGCGTGCGCGTCTGCCATATCAACCCCCGAGATTTCCTTCGGTATTCGAAACTGTCTTGCTGCCGTTCTGAGCCGGTACCGCCGACGCGACCGGCTTGTTCTTCTCGACCGGGAACATCGTATAGGACAAGGTGATTGTCTTCACGTCCTTCAGTTCCGGCACATTCACGATATCGGGATCTACATAGAACAGCACCGGCATGTCCAGCGTCTCGCCCGGCTTCAGCGTCGTGTCGGTGAAGCAGAAACACTCGACCTTGTTGAAGTAGGGCCCCGCCAGTTCCGGCTGCACGTTGAACGTGGCGCGGCCGGTGACAGCGCGATCAAACTTGTTGGTCGCCTTGTAATGCGCCTGCACCGTCTCGCCGATCTTCATCGTCAGCGAGCGATCGACAGGCTGGAAATCCCAAGGAACACCGGCAATGTTGGCGTCGAAGCGCACAGTGATCTCGCGGTCAAGCACGCGGCCTGCATACTGCTTCTCGGCACGCTGCGTCTTGCCGCCATAGCCCGTGGCCTGGCAGAACATCGCGTAGAGCGGCACCGCTGCGTAGGCCATGCCGATCATACCGCCGAAGAAGGCAACGCAGACACCGGCGACGATGCGGTTGGTGTTCTTCTTGGTCGGGTCGCTGACGGTCTCGCGGCTCATCATCGTCCTCACATCGATCCGGGAACGTGGTGGCCGAACTTCACGATCGTGGCGATGTAGAAAATGATGACCAACACCGCCAGCGCGAGGCCAATGGCCACCGAGCGATTGCGCCTGGCCTTCCTCTGGCGGTCGGTCAGCGTGATCAGCTCAAGTTTTTCTTCGATCATGATCATGAACCGCCCATGGCAAGCGCGCGCTCGACAACGCTGTCGGCAAGGTAGGCGGCGAAGATGGCAAAGAGATAAAGCAGCGAATAGGCAAACAACGCCTTGGCGGGCTTCATCACGCGATCATCATCGGCCATGGCCAGCACCTTCCACGCATACCAGACAAAGCCGGCGCCCAGAGCGAGAGCCGCAATGCCATAGGCCGGCGTGGTGTAGCCCAGGATCCAGGGCAGCACCCCGACTGGGGCCAGCACCAGCGCATAAGCGAAAATCTGGCGGCGGGTCGATGCATGGCCGGCGACGTTCGGCATCATCGGAATGCCGGCGCGGCCATAATCCTCGGACTTGAACAGCGCGAGAGCCCAGAAATGCGGTGGGGTCCACAGGAAGATGATCAGGAACAGCACGACGCTTTCGAGGCTGACGCTTCCGGTTACGGCGGCCCAGCCGATCACCGGCGGAATGGCGCCAGCGGCGCCGCCGATGACAATGTTCTGCGGCGTCCAACGCTTCAGCCACATCGTATAGACGACAGCGTAGAAGAAAATGGTGAAGGCCAGCAGCGTCGCCGCGAGCCAGTTGGCGAGCACGCCGAGCGTCATCACCGACAACACTGAAAGCACCAGCCCGAAGCCGAGCGCCTCACCCGGAAGGATGCGGCCGGCCGGCACGGGACGGCCGGCGGTGCGCGTCATCACTGCATCGATATCGGCGTCATACCACATGTTGAGCGCGCCGGACGCGCCGGCGCCGATGGCGATCGACAGGATCGCGATTACCGCCAGAAGCGGATTGACGGTCACCGGTGCAGCGACCATGCCGACAAAAGCCGTAAACACCACAAGCGACATGACGCGCGGCTTCAGCAAGGCGAAGAAATCACCCGCCGTCGCTTCCGACATGCGGAATCCCGCTTCGTCAATGTTGGTTTCGTCGACTAGGGCCATGCGTACTCAAGTCCATCATTCCGTTTGGCCAAAACCGCCGGAAGGTCCGGCGGTTTCGAATATGCGCGGGCTGCCGCCTTACTTGATCTTCGGCAGCTGCTCCCACTGGTGGAAAGGCGGCGGCGAAGGCAATTGCCACTCAAGGGTCGTTGCACCTTCACCCCACGGATTGGCACCAGCCACCCGCTTCTTCTGGAAGGCTTCGAACACGCCGTAGAGGAAGATGGCGACGCCAACGGCCGAAATATACGAGCCGTAGGACGACACCATGTTCCAGCCGGCAAACGCGTCCGGATAGTCGATGGTACGACGCGGCATGCCGGCGAGGCCGAGGAAATGCTGCGGGAAGAAGATCAGGTTGACGCCGATGAAGGTGACCCAAAAATGGGTGTTGGCGATGGCAAAGGAGTACATGTAGCCCGTCATCTTCGGGAACCAGTAGTACCAGCCGGCGAAGATGGCGAAGACCGCGCCCAGCGACAACACATAGTGGAAGTGGGCGATGACGAAATAGGTGTCGTGCAGCGACCGATCGAGGCCGGCATTGGCCAGCTGGACGCCGGTGACGCCGCCAATCGTGAACAGGAAGATGAAGCCCAATGCCCACATCATCGGCGGCTTCAGCGAGATCGACCCGCCCCACATTGTGGCAATCCAGGAGAAGATCTTCACGCCCGTCGGCACCGCGATGACCATCGTGGCGAAGACGAAATAGCGCTGCGTGTCGAGCGACAGGCCGGTCGTATACATGTGGTGCGCCCAGACGATGAAGCCGACCGCGCCGATCGCCACCATCGCGTAGGCCATGCCAAGATAACCGAACACCGGCTTCTTGGAGAAGGTCGAGACGATGTGGCTGATGATGCCGAAGCCCGGCAGGATCAGAATGTAGACTTCCGGGTGACCGAAGAACCAGAACAGATGCTGGAACAGGATCGGGTCGCCGCCACCATCAGGCGCGAAGAAGGTGGTGCCGAAGTTGCGGTCGGTCAAAAGCATGGTGATGGCGCCGGCCAACACCGGAAGCGACAACAGCAGCAGGAAGGCGGTGACCAGCACCGACCAGGCAAACAGCGGCATCTTGTGCAGCGTCATGCCCGGCGCGCGCATGTTGAAGATGGTTGTGATGAAGTTGATGGCGCCGAGGATCGACGAAGCGCCAGCAATGTGGATCGACAAGATCGCAAGATCCATTGCCGGTCCAGGCTGACCCGAAGTCGACAGCGGAGGATAGAGTGTCCAGCCGCCACCGACGCCATAGGCGCCCGGGGCACTCGGCATGAACATCGAGGAGAGCAGCAAGATGAAGGCCGGCGGCAGAAGCCAGAACGAGATGTTGTTCATGCGCGGGAAAGCCATGTCCGGCGCACCGATCATGATCGGCACCATCCAGTTGGCAAAACCGCCGATCAGGGCGGGCATGACCATGAAGAAGATCATGATCAGCGCGTGGGCGGTCGCGAAGGCATTGTACATGCTCTTGCCGCCGTCAATCGCAGCATCGCCGTTCATGCCGTAGACCATCTGCGCCAGACCGCTGAAAATCTGGATCCCCGGCTCCTGCAGCTCCATGCGGATGGCGACCGACAACGCGCCACCGACGATGCCCGCGAAAATCGCGAAGATCAGGTAGAGCGTGCCGATATCCTTGTGGTTGGTGGAATACACCCACCGGACCCAGCCGTGATACGGCTTGTGGTCGTGGTCGTCGTGAGCTGCAGCGTCTGCCATGTTCCGCTCCGTTCCCTGAATCTTTTCTAGCCGCGGCATCAGTTGCCGGCGGCCGCTACCTTGTTCGCGCTGTCGACCTCAGCCATCAGCGCCTTGTTTGCGCCAGGCAGGCTCGTTTTGGCTGCTGCCAGCCAGCTGGTGTATTGCGCGTCGGAAACGACACGGATAGCGATTGGCATGAAGGCGTGGTCCTTGCCGCAGAGCTGCGAGCACTGGCCGTAGTAGAGGCCTTCTTTGTCTGCCTTGAACCAGGTCTCGTTGGTGCGCCCCGGCACGGCATCGATCTTGATGCCGAAAGCGGGCATGGCGAAGGAGTGGATGACGTCCGTTGCCGTCACCAGCACGCGGGTTGTTGTGTTGACCGGCACGACCATTTCGTTGTCGACAGCCAGCAGACGCGGATAGACCTTGCGATCTTCCTTGCCGGCGGATGTCCGGTCACCTTCTTGGAGGATGGCGGAATTGAACGTAAGCGTGTCCTTGGTCTGATATTCGTAGTCCCAGTTCCACTGGTTGCCAGTGGCCTTGATGGTCAGCTTTGCTTCTTCCGGCGGCGTGTACTGCGCGGTCAGCAACTGAAACGAAGGAATGGCGATGCAAAGCAGGATGACCACCGGCCCAACCGTCCAGATCACCTCGATCAGCGTGTTGTGGCTGGTCTTGGAGGGGACGGGGTTGGCGCTCGCCCGGAATTTGATGATGCAATAGGCGATAAGGCACAGAACCAGAATGGTGATCGGAACGATGAACCACATCGTGTAGTTTCCGAACCACTCGATCTGCCGCATCATGTCGGTCGCAGGCTCCTGGAAGCCGGTCTCCCAATCCTTGGGCTGATCCGCGTAGGCGGATGTGCCGGCGAAAAACGTGGCAGCGGCCCCAGCACTTGCTAGAAAATTGGCGCTTGCTCGGAATTTTCTCATCGCCCTCATCATCTCCCAGTTCCTCGCGGCCGTGGTGCGAGAATATCGAACAGTGCCGGGACGGGAATCCCGACATTTTCAAGGTGGTTCAAACCATACTCTTTTTCCCTCCGCAAGAAAGGAGCGGAGGAAACTGTGCGGCATTTTTGCGCGCAAGCCCGGATGTGCCTTTGAAGTGCGCCGCGGCGCGGACGAATCGCCTAGTGTCGGCCGGCCGCCGCATTCCGGCGGGTCCGCCATGCCAAACCCTCGAGATCGTCGCAATTCGGGCGAAATTGGCAAGGAAAAGCGCTGCATTGGCTTATTTGGGGGCAGACCGGCTGGGGTCTTGTCCTTTACTTGGCTTTGGCGCGGCTTAAAGTGCCGTGATTCGTAATGGAGCCGTCATGAACCCTTGGCTTTCGAGACACTTGGCAAAGGCGATCTTTCTCGCCGCCTTGTCGGGAATCGCTTTGTCCGGGATCAGCCAGGCCAATGCCGCGCAACCGAGCGGCACGGTGCGCTCGACACATGGGGCGTGGTCGATCATCTGCGACACACCGGCTGGCGCCACGTCGGAACAATGCGTCATGATGCAGAATGTCGTTGCCGAAGACCGCCCGGAGATGGGGCTGTCGGTCGTCGTTCTGCGCACCGCCGACAACAAGGCTGAAATCCTGCGCGTGCTGGCCCCCCTCGGCGTTCTGTTGCCCAACGGGCTTGGCCTCAATGTCGACGGCAAGGATATCGGCCGCGCCTATTTCGTGCGCTGCTTCCAGGACGGCTGCTACGCCGAGGTCATTCTCGAAAAGCCGCTGCTCGACACGCTGAAGACTGGAACATCCGCGACTTTCATCGTCTTCCAGACGCCGGAAGAAGGCATTGGCATTCCCGTCGACCTCAAGGGTTTTGCCGACGGTTTCGCGGCCCTGCCCTGACCCCCACATCTTGCGCCGAAGCCGATCCTGGAGCAGAATTCGGCTCGGTGTAAGCTTGGCGTGGGGACCTCAATGCGCTCATTTTCTCTGGTGACGGCAGTCGGCGTGCCTATGGCCGCTGCGATCTCTTTTGCTCGAGCCGAGGATACCGAAGTCCTCAAAATACTCGACCCAACAGTCATCGTGGATTTGGCGAAGGGTTACGGCTCGGCCAAGCTCGACAAGGACGACAGTGGCGACCCTATGGTCTCCGGCCGGCTCGAGGGCGTGAAGTACGTGATCTACTTCTATGGTTGCGACAACCACGAGAAGTGCAAATCGCTACAGTTCTCGGCGGGCTATACCGATGCCTTCACCGCCGAACAGGCCAATGAGTGGAACAAGAAATACCGCTGGATCAAGGCCTATTCCGGCGAAGGCTCGAACTTCAAGATGGATGTCAGCTTTGTCGGCGGCATCACCCGCGCCAATCTCGAAGAGCAGTTCTCGACCTGGGATTCGCTGATGAGCGACATCAAGAGCTTCGTCAACGCGAAGTAGCACCTTGTCGCCAATTGGCTGACATGATCGTCATTGGCGATTGTCTGGACGCGCCTTCGCGCCTACATCGTGGCAAACACAATTCCCGCGGATGGATGCGCCATGAACAGCCTGATCGGCCAATTCGACATTTCCGACGATCGCATCAAGCAGATCGTTGCAGACACCATCAACGGCGCCGATGACGGCGAGCTTTTTCTGGAATACAGCGAAAGCGAAGCGCTGATGTTCGACAATGGCCGGCTGAAAACCGCCAATTTCAACACCGACCAGGGTTTTGGCCTCCGCGCGGTCGCCGGCGAGGCCAGCGGCTACGCCCATTCCAGCGACCTCTCAGAAGCTTCGCTGCTGCGCGCCGCCGACGCCGTCTCGACGGTCAAGGGCGGCTACTCCGGCACGCTTGCCGCAGCCCCTGCCCGCACCAACCGCCATCTCTATGGCGAGGAGAACCCGATCCCCTCGCCCTCCTTCGAGACCAAGGCAAAGTTGCTGCAGGAAATCGACGCGTGGCTGCGCGGCGAAGACCCGCGCGTGCGGCAGGTGTCGGCATCGCTGACGTCGTCATGGCAGCATGTCGAAATCGTTCGCGCCGACGGCCATGTGGTGCGCGACATCCGCCCGCTGGTGCGGATCAACGTTTCGGTTGTGGTCGGCGACGGCGACCGCCAGGAGAGCGGCTCCTACGGCATGGGCGGCCGCAAGGCTTTCGGTGAATTCCTCGTCGAGGACAGCTGGAAGCACGCCGCGAAGGAGGCGCTGAGGCAAGCGCTGGTCAATCTCGAGGCGATACCCGCGCCGGCTGGCACTTTCGATATCGTGCTGTCGAATGGCTGGCCGGGTGTCATGCTGCACGAGGCGGTTGGCCATGGGCTGGAGGGCGATTTCAATCGCAAGAAGACCTCGGCCTTCGCCGGCCTGCTTGGCCAGCAGGTCGCCGCCAAGGGCGTCACCGTGGTGGATGATGGCACCATGCCTGAACGCCGCGGTTCGCTCACAGTCGATGACGAAGGCACGCCGTCGGCCCGCAACGTGCTGATCGAGGACGGCAAGCTGGTTGGCTACATGCAGGATCGCCAGAACGCCCGACTGATGGGCATGAAGGCAACCGGCAACGGGCGGCGCGAAGGCTATGCCCACCAGCCGATGCCACGCATGACCAACACCTACATGACATCAGGCGACATGGAGCCGGACGAAATCATCGCCTCGGTCAAAAACGGCATCTATGCCGTCTCCTTCGGCGGCGGCCAGGTCGACATCACCTCGGGAAAATTCGTCTTCGGCTGCACCGAGGCCTACATGATCGAGAACGGCAAGGTGACACAACCGATCAAGGGCGCCATGCTGATCGGCAATGGCCCGGATGCCATGCACCGCGTGTCGATGATCGGCAATGACATGAAGCTCGATACCGGCATCGGCATGTGCGGCAAGGCTGGCCAGGGCGTTCCGGTCGGCGTTGGCCAGCCGCATCTCAGAATGGACCAGATGACGGTGGGCGGCACACGGGTTTGAGGGCCGCCGGCAACGAAATGGTTTGAACTCAATGCGCAGCTGCGGTATCTTACGTTTGTCTTACTTCTGAGGATTGCCGTTATGGCTGCTGCGGAAAAGCTCACGACCATCGTCTCGACCAAGGGGCAGGTCATCCTGCCCAGTGCAATCCGCAAACGGAGGGACTGGGGCGCCGGCACACGCCTGCTGGTAGAGGATACTCCGGAAGGAGTGTTGTTGAGACCGACGACGGCCTTTGCAGAAACGCGGCCAGAGGATGTGTTTGCTTCTTTACCTCACGGCTGCAAACCGAAAACGCTGGGGGAAATGGACGCGGGTGTGCTCGCCGAGGCGCGGCGGCGTCATGCTCGCGATTGATACCAACCTCGTCGTTCGCTACCTGACAGGCGATCATCCGAAGCAGTCTCCGCGCGCCCGGGCTCTGATCGATGGCCAACCGGTGTTTGTCGCCGTCACGGTAGTCCTGGAGGTCGAATGGGTGCTGCGGAGCGCCTATGGCTATGCTCTGCCCGAAATAGCCAGAGCGCTGCGGGCGTTCGGTGGGCTTCCGACCGTTGAAATGGAAGACGCCACGATCGTCTCTTCCGCGCTTGATCTGGCCGACGCAGGAATGGATTTCGCGGATGCTCTTCATCTTGGTAAGTCGGCGCATTGTACGGGATTTGCAACTTTTGATCGCAAATTGATCAAAGCCGCGCACGCGGCTGGCCACGAGAGCGTCCACGAAGCCTAGCAACTTGCCACGTACGCGGCCTAACGCCTTCGCTTCGGCTTCTCCAGCAAGGCAACCGCCTCGACATGCGAAGACCAGAGAAACTGGTCGATCGGCGTTACGCTTTTCAAGACATAGCCGCCGTCGAGCAGAATGCGCAGATCCCGGGCCAGCGTCACGGGGTTGCAGGACACGGCAGCGACAAACGGAACATCGGAGCGGGCGATCTGCTTCGACTGATCCTCGGCGCCGGCGCGCGGCGGGTCGAACACAAGACCATCGAAAGCGTTCAGTTCCTTGAATGTCAGCGGGCGGCGGAACAGATCGCGGCGTTCGCCTGTTACCCGCCTCAGCCCGGTGGCGAAACGCGCGCCCCGGTCCAGCGCCGAAAGGGCTGGTGCGTCGCCCTCCACCGCGTGGACTTCCGATTTCGCCGCAAGCCGTAGCGCAAAGCTGCCGCAACCGGCGAAAAGGTCCGTGACCTTCTTGGCGCGCTTCAGGTGTCCGCCGACAATGTCGGCCATCGCCTGTTCGGCTGCCTCGGTTGCCTGCAGGAACGCGCCCGGCGGAATGGCGACAGCAACAGCGCCGAACATGACCACCGGCTTCTTCGGCTCGATGATGATTTCATCGTCGATCGAAAGCCGGGCGAGCCCTTGTGCCATGACGAAATTGGAGGCAACCCGACGCTGGTTCTCGCCGAGCTTGCCTGACTCGTAGGCTGCTACATCAAGCCCTGAACCGGTCACCGTGACCGCCAGCCGGAACGATCTGGTGGTAGCACATATCAGCTCGCAGAGTGCCTTCAGGCGATCAAGCGCTGCGACGATCTCAGGCACGGAGATCGAGCATTCATCAATGGAAATTATTTCCGGAGACAGATGGCGGTGGAAGCCGAGCAGCATCCCCGTATCGGTCCGCCGCGCGGCAAGCACGACACGGCGGCGCGTGTGCGGTGCGCAAGCAACCAGTTCAGCAACATCCTCATCTGCCGCGACGCCTTTCAAGGCATGTACGACCTTGCCGCGTTTCCACTGGCGATAGGCCTCGGCTTCGAGATGCTGGAGGGCACAGCCGCCACATTCGGTGAAATGGCGGCATGTGGGATCAATACGCTGCGGCGAAGCTTCCAGCACCGCCATCAGCATCGCGCGGTCTTTTTCACGCGCGGCGGTGACCGTTTCGCCTGGCAGCGTGAAGGGGATGAACAGATCGCCGCTCTCGGTCTCGGCGATGCCGTCGCCCTGCGACCCCAGTTTCCGTATTGTGAAACGTGTGCTCATCGGTCCTTGATCCCTCCGAGCAGAAACTCGCGGTTGCCGTCGCCGCCTTCGATGGGCGACAGGTGCAGTCCAAGCGAACGCCAGCCCGGAACAGCATCCAGCCAATCCTGCAGCAGGCCGGCGACACGGGCGGCGTCATAGGGGTCTTTCAACAGGCCACCCTTGCCGATAGCCTCACGGCCCGCCTCAAACTGCGGCTTGACCAAAAACACGGCGCTTGCACCGCTTTTTGCCAAGGCGAGAGCCGGCGGAAGCGCCAGTTTCAGCGAAATAAAGCTGACGTCGGAAACGATGAAATCCGGAACGCGGTCAGCAAGATCGGCGCCGGAGAGATCGCGGGCATTCAGGCCCTCGACGACGGTCACGCGCGGGTCATCGCCAACGGTCGGGTGCATCTGGCCATGACCGACATCGATCGCGGTGATATGAGCGGCACCCCGCTCGAGCAGGACCTGCGTGAAACCACCGGTCGAGGCGCCTATGTCAAGCGCTTCACAGCCGGCGGGATTGAGACCGAAATGATCGAGACCGCCGATGAGCTTCAACGCCGCGCGGGACACGTAGCCTTGCGCGGGGTCGTCGATGGCGATGAGACAGTTCGGCGAGACATTCTGACCAGGCTTGCGGGCGACGTCGCCATCAATCGTCACGGTCCCGCGTTCAACCGCGTCACGGGCGCGGGAACGGCTGGCAAACAGGCCGCGCTGGACGAGCAGGTCGTCGAGCCGCTGGCGTGTGCTGGCTGGCAGAGGGGAGTTCATCGGCCTTCATGGCGAAAGCCGGGCCGTTAGGCAAGCGTCGTCAAAAAATGGTTCTGGAAACCCGCCGCTCGACGGCTGGTACCAAACCATCATCTAGATAGCCTGACGCTTCCTTGCGCGAACGCTCGGCCGGGATGGATGGCGCGGTGACTGCCTCCGGTACGACCACCAATTGCGGGACCTGCTTGTAGGAGAAGCCGCCGCGGATATCGCCCATCTTGCTGGCGACGATGCCCTTCACGGCGTTTTCTAAATTCCGGTCATAGCGCGTTTCGGCGGAGGCCGGCGCGGCGATGACGGCACAAAGCACCGCGCCGCATAGAAGCGTTCTCATTGTTCTTATCTCCCTGCCTGATCATGATCTAGCAGGACGCCGTTGAAAAACGGCCAAGAGACACGGTAAGCAAACTACCAAACAGAAGCGTAAACAATGTGTTACGACTGCTTGCCGGCAAACCGATTCAACAGCTTGAGATTTTGATTCAGGCGCGCTGTGCCTGGGCTGAGCGTCCCAGTGCCATGAATACGGTGCGCACGATACCGGCTGTATCGAGCCCGGCATCGGCATACATCTTTTCCGGCTTGGCATGGTCGGTGAAAGCGTCGGGCAGCACCAGCGGGCGCACCTTCAGGCCGCTCTCCAGCAGCCCTTCATGGGCGAGGAACTGCAGAACGTGGCTGGCGAAGCCACCGATCGCGCCCTCCTCCACCGTAACCAGAACCTCATGAGAGCGGGCCAGCCGGCGGATCAGATCCTCATCCAGCGGCTTGGCGAAACGAGCGTCGGCTACCGTCGTGGAAAGCCCGGCAGCGCCAAGTTCTTCGGCGGCCATCAGGCAATCCTGCAGCCGCGTGCCGAAGGACAGCAGCGCCACCTTGGTGCCTTCCCTGACGATCCGGCCCTTGCCGATTTCGAGAACGGAGCCGCGCTCCGGCATGTCGACGCCGACGCCATTGCCACGTGGATAGCGGAAGGCGATCGGGCCGTCATCGTAGCTTGCGGCAGTGCGCACCATGTGGCGCAGTTCCGCTTCATCCGCCGCCGCCATGACGACGAAGCCTGGCAGTGTCGCCAGGAATGTCGTGTCGAAGGCGCCGCAATGGGTGGCGCCATCGGCACCGACAAAGCCGGCGCGGTCAATGGGAAAGCGCACCGGCAGTTTCTGGATCGCCACGTCGTGCACGACCTGATCATAGGCGCGCTGCAGGAAGGTCGAATAGATCGCCGCGAACGGCTTGTAGCCTTCGGTAGCGAGGCCGGCGGCGAAGGTTACGGCATGCTGCTCGGCAATGCCGACATCGAAGGTCCGAGACGGGAATGCCTCGCCGAACAGGTCGAGGCCGGTGCCGCTCGGCATGGCGGCGGTGACGGCAACGATGCGGTCGTCCTCGCGGCCCTCCTGGATCAGGCTTTCGGCGAACACCTTGGTGTAGGCTGGTGCATTTGCAGGCGCCTTGGCCTGCGCACCGGTGATGACGTCGAACTTGTTGACGCCGTGATATTTGTCGGCGGCGGCTTCCGCCGGAGCGTAACCCTTGCCCTTCTGCGTCACGACATGGATCAACACCGGGCCTTCGCCATTGTCGCGGACGTTCTTCAGCACCGGGATCAGATGTTCCAGATTGTGGCCGTCGATCGGGCCGATGTGGTAGAAACCGAGTTCCTCGAACAGCGTGCCGCCGGTGACATAGCCGCGCGCATGCTCGACCGCCCTGGTGATGGCGCGGTCGGCGCGTTTGCCGAGATAGGAGGTCAACTTCTTGCCGAAATCACGCAAGCCGAGATAGGTCTTGCCCGATGCGAGACGCGCCAGATAGGCGCTCATCGCACCGGTCGGCGGCGCGATCCACATGTCATTGTCGTTGAGAATAACGATCAGCCGGGTATCCAGCGCGCCAGCGTTGTTCATCGCCTCATAGGCCATGCCAGCCGACATGGCGCCGTCGCCGATGACGGCGATGACGTTGTTGCGGCCGCCGGAGAGATCGCGCGCGGCGGCCATGCCGAGGCCAGCCGAGATCGACGTCGAGGAGTGGGCGGCGCCGAAAGGATCATATTCGCTTTCAGCACGGCGGGTGAAACCCGACAGGCCACCCTCCTGCCGCAAGGTGCGGATGCGGTCGCGGCGGCCAGTCAGAATCTTGTGCGGATAGGCCTGATGGCCGACATCCCAAATCAGCCGGTCATCCGGCGTGTTGAAGACATAGTGCAGCGCCACCGTCAGTTCGACCACGCCGAGACCGGCACCGAGATGCCCGCCGGTGTGGGACACCGCATCGATCAGTTCGGCACGAAGCTCCGATGCCAACTGCGGCAGCTCGTTTTCGGCAAGCGTGCGCAAATCCGACGGGATGCGGACCTTGTCGAGAAGCGGAGTGTGCGGCTTTGCGTTCACGATGGGCCTGCTCAGGCTTTTTTGCTCATGGGCGAGATAGGCCGCCGGCCGGGGAATGTAAATGTGTGTCAGTGACGCGGACAGGCGCCCTCGCCTAGCTTTCCGGCAGCGGAATAAACTCTTCCTCGTCTCCAGGAACGATATCGAAGCGGCCCGTCTTCCATTCCTGCTTGGCCTGCTCGATGCGTTCCTTCGACGACGACACGAAATTCCACCAGATATAGCGCTGCGAGCCAAGCGAGGCGCCGCCAAACAGCATGAAATGCGCTCCGCGCTCAGACGACACAACAATCTCGTCGCCGGGGCGAAACACCAGCAGGCGCTCCGCCGGGAAAAGGTCGCCGGAAATCGAGACCTCACCTTCCAGCGTATAGATGGCGCGCTCCTCGGCATCAGCCGGAATTTTCACGCTGGCACCTGGGGCCAGGCGCAAATCGGCATAGAGCGTCTCCGTGTCGGCCCTGACTGGCGACCGCAGCCCCTGGAAGTCACCGATGACGACGCGGCCGCTGACACCTCCGGCGTCGATCTCTGGAAGCAGCAGCGCGGCCGTATTCTCGAACACCGGCGCGACCTCCTCCTTGCCGTCCGGCAGCGCCAGCCATGTCTGCAGGCCGGAGATAGACATCGGAGCGCCGCGCAGTTCCTCGGGCGTCCGCTCGGAATGCACGATGCCGCGGCCGGCGGTCATCAGATTCACGTCACCGGGCTGGATGACCATTTCGGTGCCGAGTGAATCGCGGTGCCTTATCTTGCCATCGAACAGATAGGTCACTGTCGACAGGCCGATATGCGGATGCGGACGGACATCCATCGCCTGGCCGGAGCGCAGGATCGCCGGCCCCATGCGGTCGAAGAAGATAAACGGCCCGACCAGCCGCCTTTTGGCGGTCGGCAAGGCGCGGCGCACCTGAAAGCCGCCAATATCCTTGGCGTTCGGAATGACCATCAGCTCGATCTGATCACTGGCAAAGGCATCGCCGGCTTCAGGGTCTTTTCCGGGAAAGAAGCTCATGAACTCTCCTTGGCGGGAGGCGTTGCCCGCCTTGCAGGATCAGGCAAAACGGATCGCCGCTTTCGCTCGAGCCTTGGCCGCCACCTCTTCGCGATTGCGAGGATGTTGATTGGTTTCGAGCGATTCCAGCAGTTCGCGCGCCGATGCCGCAATAGCTGCGACAGCGTGATCGAAGGCATGCTGGTTCTGCTTCGAGGGGCGCGTCGCTCCACTCAGCTTGCGGACAAACTGCAGCGCCGCGTCATGCACTTCGTCATTGGTTGCCGGCGGATCAAAATTGAACAGGGTCTTGATGTTTCTGCACATCGTTTCCGAACCTCCTGGAGCCGCTTCCTTCGATGGGACGAACTCTATCCTCAATCATGATCTTGTTCAAAAACCGACGCGTGGGAGACGCCGACCCGCCCATCACTCGGCGTCGAGCGGCTCCGTTCCTACCGGCTTGCCGTCGCGCGACAGCCTGATTTTCTCGACCTTATCCTCGGCGGCCTTCAGTAGCCGGTCGCAATGCGCCTTCAGCGCCTCGCCGCGCTCATAGATCTTGATCGACTGGTCCAGTGGCACGTCGCCACGTTCCAGATCATCGACGATCTTCTCCAGCGCGTCGAGCGCCTGCTCGAAGCTCATCCCCTTGACGTCTTCGTTGATCTCACCAGCCATCATTCATCCTTTCATCAGTCGCCCGACATGGGCGGCGACCGAAAATGCCAATCCCTGCAGATCGTACCCGCCCTCGAGCAAGCTCACGAGCCGGTTGCCGCTGTGGCGCGCGGCGCGCTGCATCAGCTGGCCCGTCGCCCAGTCGAAATCATCCTCGGTCAGATTGATCTCGGCCAGCGGATCGCGATGGTGCGCGTCGAAGCCGGCGGAGATGATGATGAGGTCGGGCGCGAAATTGTCGAGCGACGGCAAGACACGCGACAGGAAGGCATCGCGGAACACTTCGCTGCCGGTTTGCGGGGCCATCGGCGCATTGACGATGTTGCCGGCACCGACCTCGCTCTTGGCCCCAGTGCCTGGGTAGAGCGGCATCTGGTGCGTCGAACAATAGAGCACCGACGGATCGTCCCAGAAAATATCCTGGGTGCCGTTGCCGTGATGCACGTCCCAGTCGACGATGGCGACGCGCTCGACGCCGTGCCTCTTCTGCGCATAGCGCGCCGCGATCGCCGCCGTGTTGAAGAAGCAAAAACCCATCGCCGTGGTCTTTTCGGCATGGTGGCCGGGCGGTCGGGCGGCGACGAAGGCATTGTCGGCGCGGCCCTCGAAAACATCATCCACGGCGGCATTGGCGGCGCCGATCGCCGTGACAACAGCTTGCCAGCTTTTCGGACTGGCTGTCGTGTCGGCATCAATGCGGGCAATGCCCTCGTCGGGAATGCCGGCGCGGACGCGCTCAACGAAGTCCGCAGGATGCGCATAAAGGATGGTCGCCTCGTCGCCTGCCGGTGCCTCGACGCGATCAAGCTCGGCAAAGGCCTCGTCGTCGAGCACGCGCTCGATGGCGCGCAGGCGGTCGGGCCGCTCCGGGTGACCGGGCGGTGTGAGGTGCTCCAGAAAGATCGGATGGCTGTAGAGACGAGTGGTCATCGTCCCAATCTAGTGTCCCGAAGGCGCAATGGCCATGTGCGGATGGCTCAATGCCTGGGGAAAATCGCCGCGTTGGGGAAAATCGTGCCTGCGTCCATTGGTGTCGCTAGAGGCATTGGCGTCCTCAATGCTTCGGCGTAAAGTCCCCTCCACTGCCTGGTGCCCGCTGCAAGCGGGAGAATCGGGAACACGGTTGAATTCCGTGGCGTGCCCAACGCTGTAAGGGGGACCGCGCCGGTATATGCCACTGTCGATGACGGGAAGGCACCGGACGCGGGTTGATCCCGAGCCAGAAGACCGGCCTGGCAGGCATCGTCATCCGCATGGTCAGGCGGAAGGCATTGGTAGCTATCGCAAGGGGACACGCGATGCATGGAAGTATGACCGCTAACAATGGCGATGGGTTTGATCAGGTAGCGCGTGACGCGGTCTACCGCGCGATGTTCACCCGCCGTGACGTGCGCAGCCATTTCCTGCCCGACCCGCTCGACGACGATGTCCTGGCGCGGCTGCTGCTCGCCGCCCATCATGCGCCATCGGTCGGCTTCATGCAGCCATGGAACTTCATCGTCATCCGCGACGCCGAACGGCGACGGCACGTGCGCGACCTGTTCCTGGCGGCACGCGAACAGGAACTGCCGGCCATGGAGGCAGATCGACAGGCGCTCTACCGCAAGCTCAAGCTAGAAGGCATTTGCGAAAGCGCGCTCAACATCTGCATCACGTGCGACCGGCAGCGCTCGCACAATTCGCCGCTTGGGCGTTGGCACAATCCGGAGATGGATCTCTACAGCACTGTCTGTGCCGTGCAGAATTTCTGGCTGGCGGCGCGTGCCGAAGGGGTCGGTGTCGGCTGGGTCAGCATCATCGAAGCGCAGGCCCTGAAAAGCCTGCTATCGATACCCGAGCACGTGACGCCGATCGCCTATCTGTGCGTTGGCCGCGTCTCGGAATTCGCGGCCAGGCCTGACCTAGAAACGCATGGCTGGGGCCAGCGCCTGCCGCTGCCCGAACTGATCATGAGCGAGACCTTTTCCGGGCAAGGCGAAGCCCTGCTCAAGACGTCGGTATCGCGGCTCAACGCGGCGAGCGTGGGCCTAGCACCGAAGCCCTGATCATCTGGCGGGGTTAGGCGTGCCCCAGCGCGATCCGCCGAAGGAAGCCAGCGCCTTGTCCTTGAGTTCGCGAAACTTCGACGACGCCTCGGCCAGCCGATTGTCCCATTCCGGATCCGGGACCTGGCCTTCGATCACCTTGAAATAGACCTGCATCAGCGACGCGATGGCGAAGGGTTCGATGAAGGCCGCCTTGAAGGCCCAGGCGAAGACGATGGCGAGCACGAAGGCCCAGCCGGCGAGCTGTCCGGGCATCAGATAGAGAATGGCAGCCGCCGGAGCCAGCATCAGCAGGAAGATGATGAAGGATACGCCCCACATGATGACCGCCAGCCAGATGGCGTTCTTGACCATGGTCTTGCCGTTCTGTGCATAGAGCACGACACCTTGCCGCGCCGTCTCGAAGGGCGACGATGAATTGATGCGGATGTTGTAGCCGAGGATGATCTCATCGACATAGGTCAGCGACAGGCGGATCACCGTGTTGATAAAGCTGACCAGGCCGCTCAAGCCCGGAATGGGCAGGAAGGCGGCGATGCCGCCGATCAGGCCGGTGATGGCGCGGATGGCGCCTTTGACCAGTTGGTCGACAACGAAAAGGATATTGGCCTCGGCAAAGCGCTGGGTGACGACTTCCTTGGCATAGGCGATCTGGCTCTGGCCGTAGGGAATGTCACGACCGTCGATCAGATGCACCATGACCGCGATATGTCCGGCCTTGACGACGTAGAGGATGTATTCGCGGATCCAGTAGACGGCGATCGAGACAATGCCGAAACCGACCACGCCGCCCCACATGGCGAATGATAGCGGTCCATCGGGGTCGGTGGAAATATGGCCGACGCCATAGCCGACGCTGGCGCCCGTACCGGTCGCCATGATGTAGGCCAGCGTAATGCCGAAATAGATGATCATGCGAAAGACGATGAAGGGCCATGTCCGCATCATGATGGACACCGACCTGCCGACCTGGAAATCCCACATGGCCCGACTCTCCCCTCCGAGATGGATGGGAAGGATGACCTCGGGTTCCGGATTGTCAATCTCGTCCCGTGCAACGGGCCTAGAGTTTCCCGTAGTTTGACAGCGCCAGCATCGGCCGCCATTGACATGCAGGCATTTACCTGCATATTAGAAGATACAAGCGAGTGAGAGCGATGGACGCTGACAAGGTTTTCAAGGCGCTGGGCGACCCGACACGCAGAAAGTTGCTCGACCTTCTCTGCGAGAGGAACGGGCAGACGCTCGGCGAGCTTTGCGAGAACCTTGAAATGGCCCGTCAGTCCGCCACCCAGCACATCGGCATATTGGAGGACGCCAATCTCTTGAGCACGGTGCGGCGTGGCCGGGAGAAGCTGCATTTCATCAACCCCGTGCCGCTGCACGAAGTCTATGAGCGGTGGGTGCGCAAATTTGAACGGCAGCGGCTGATGCTGCTGCACGACCTGAAGAACGAAATCGAAGGAGATCAACAATGACCAAGGAAATGACCAGTTTTGTTTACGTAACTTACATCCGCTCGACGCCGGAAAAGGTGTTCGAGGCAATCACCAGACCTGAGGTCGCGCGGCGCTACTGGGGCCACGAGAACGTCTCCGACTGGAAGCCTGGATCGAGTTGGGAACATATCCGCGCCAATGACGAACGGACCGTCGAACTCGTCGGCAAGGTCGTCGAGGTCTCACCGCCGACCCGTCTGGTCATCACCTGGGCAAACGCCTCGCAGGCCGCCGATCCGGACAAATACAGCCGGGTGACGTTCGAAACCGAGGAATACGACAACATGGTCCGCCTGACCGTCACCCATGACGAACTCGAAGCTGGCAGCGGCATGGCGAAAGGCGTCAAGCAGGGATGGCCGGCCGTGCTGTCCAGCCTGAAATCCTTCCTGGAAACCGGCCAAGGTATCGACCTCTCCGCCAAGCCGAAATCCGCCTGATCCAAAGAGGGGAATGACAATGACCAAGCACTATATCGGCGGATGCGCGTGCGGCGCGATCCGTTATGAGACGCGCGGCGAACCCATCTTCGAAAACCACTGCCAATGCCGCGATTGCCAGAAACGCAGCGGTACCGGACACGGGTCCTATCTGACCTTCGCCCGGCGCGCTGACATGACAATTACCGGTGAGGCTAAGACCTGGCGGGTCGCAGGCGACAGCGGCAATGAAAAGGCCCACGCCTTCTGCCCAACCTGTGGGACGCCGGTCTATCTGACATTCGTCGCCATGCCTGATTTGATTGCGATCAACGCGACCAGCCTTGACGAGCCTGACCAATTCAACCCGCAAGTGGTCACATACACCGTCCGCGGCCATGCATGGGACATGATTGATCCAGCGTTGCAGAAATTCGAGCGCATGCCGCAGGGGTAATCCGTCGGCGCCGCCGGCCGTGTCGAGGCGCGCTCAGGCCCTGCCAGCCTGCTTGGTCAGCCCTTCCAGAAGCACATTGAAGGCCTGCACAGCTCTCTTGGACGTGGCGCCGGGATCGTCTGAATTCGCGATCCATTGCGCCGCATGGAGCGACGCGCCACTGATCAGCCGGGCCATGGCTTCGGGGTCGGCGGCGATGATCGTTCCCTCATCGCTCAACCTCTGCAGGCTCTCCGTCATCGAGCCGATACATTCGTTCTGGCTCGGCCATTGGGTTGGATCGCCAAGCACCGACGGACCGTCAAGGAGAACAATGCGCTGGATCTCCGGCTCCAGGGCCATCTCGATATAGGCCGTACATTCATCGACAAAACCTTGCCAGAGACTGCCTGCCCTGCCTGAAACCACCTTCAGCCGGGCGAACATCTCGGCGTCGATTTCACGAATGACCGCCTGCAATAGGCCCTTCTTGTCGCCGAAATGATGATAAAGCGCGCCGCGTGTCAGCCCGGCAGAGGCGGTGAAATCGTCCATCGACGCCTCCGCGTAGCCGACTGTGCCGAAGGCGTGGCGCCCTGCTGCAAGCAGCTTGGCGCGGGTCTCGGCGATCATTTCGATGCGCGGCTTGTGCGCCATGTTTTTCCCTTCACATACGTCTCGTATATTAATTTACATACGCTACGTATGCAATTATCTCTATTCACATACGGCACGTATATAAGTGGCTTTCCCGTATAAATCCAGGAGCGCGTTCGATGACCAATCCCTATAACGAAATTTTCAAGGCAAAGGGAGCCAAGGGCTTTGCCGCGGCCGGCTTCATGGCACGGTTGCCGATCGCCATGGCGCCAATCGGCATCGTCGCGATGCTGTCGCAGACACACGGCGAATACTGGCTGGCCGGCGCCGTCTCGGCGACATACGCGCTGGCCAATGCTTTCGTGGCGCCACAGGTGTCAAGGCTGGTCGACCGCCTTGGCCAGACGCCGATCGTCGTCCCCACCACCATCATTTCCGTGCTTGCCTTCATGGTGCTGATCACGGCCGCCCACCAGAACTGGCCCGTATGGATCCTGTTCGTGTCGGCGCTGCTGGCGGCGGCCATGCCGAGCATACCTGCCATGGTGCGCGCGCGCTGGACCGAGATTTTTCGGGGACGGCCCGAGATGAACACCGCCTTCGCCTTTGAATCGGCGGCGGATGAACTCGTCTACATCGCCGGAGCATCGCTATCGGTCGGGCTGAGTGTCGCTCTGTTCCCGGAAGCCGGCATGCTTGTCAGCACATTGTTCCTCGCCGTTGGCTCGACGGCCTTCATCCTGCAGCGCTCGACCGAGCCGCAGGTCCGGCCGGCTGAACAACATTCTCGCGGCTCGGCCATTCGCCTGCGGCCTGTGCAGATCATCACCTTCGCCCTGATCTTCATCGGCGCGACCTTCGCGACAACCGAAGTGACCACCGTGGCAATCACCAAGGAGCTCGGCCAGCCGGCCGCGGCAAGCCTTGTCATTGGCGTCTATGCGCTCGGATCGTTCGTCCTTGGCATCATCATCGGTGCCCTGAACCTGAAGACGCCGCTGCAACGGCAGCTTGCCATGGCCGTGACCATCATCGCGGTCTCCACGCTGCCGCTGATCGCCGCCAATACAGTGCCGACCCTGGCGCTGGCCGTCTTCGTCAGTGGCGTGGCCATCTCGCCGACCTTCATCACCGCCTTCGGCCTCATCGAGCGGCATGTGCCGGAAGCCATGCTGACCGAGGGCATTACGTGGGTCATGACCGGCATTGGCATCGGCATGGCGCTGGGCTCTTTCGCCGCCGGCGCAGTCGTCGACGCGTTCGGCGCGCAGAACGGGTTCTGGGTGTCGGTTGCAGCAGGTATGATCGCACTGGCGACCGTGCTGCTTGGCCAGCGCAGCCTTGCAACGTCCGATTACGACACGGCCGGCTGCGAGGCCTGTGCGGTTCCTGCGGAATAATCCAGAAGCCGCGCCCGGTTCAATGGACCGGGCGCGGCCTCTAAAGACTGACTTTCAGAGAATCTCGGTCTTGGCGATATGGATGCCAAAGCCTTCAAGACCGACATAGTGGCGTTCGCGGGACGCGATCAGGTTGATCGAGGAAATACCGAGATCCTTGAGGATCTGGGCGCCCAGCCCAATCTCGCGCCACTCGTTCTCACGGCGGCGAGCCTCTTCGTGGTCTTCACGGTCGCCGGAAGCGGGGCGCTTGCGTTCCTGATGGGCGACGCCCACCGAGCCCTCGCGCAGATAAACGATGACACCGCGCTTGCGCTCGCCCATCGCCTGCATGATGCCGTCCAGCCGATGGCTGGTGCCGAAGACATCGGTCACCACATCTTCCGAATGCAGGCGAACCGGGACATCCTCGCCATCCCTGATATCGCCGAAGACGACGGCGACGTGATGCATCGAATCCCACGGCAGCGTGTAGGTGAAGACCTGCGCCTTGCCGCCGGGCGTATCGATGTCCGAACAGGCAACGCGCTCGACCAGCGTCTCCTTGCGCTGCCGGTAGGCGATAAGGTCGGCCACCGAGACCTGCTTGAGGCCATGCTCTTCGGCAAAGGCCGCGACCTGCGGACCGCGCTTGACGGTACCGTCATCATTGACCAGTTCCGAGATGACACCGACCGGCGGCAGGCCCGCGAGCTTGCAAAGGTCGACAGCGGCCTCTGTATGGCCTGAACGCATAAGCACGCCACCTTCGCGCGCGATCAGCGGAAAGATGTGGCCGGGGCGGACGAAGTCCGAACCACCGACATTGCCGTTGGCGAGATTGCGCACGGTGAGCGTGCGGTCCTCGGCCGAAATGCCGGTCGTGGTGCCATGCTTGAAATCGACGCTGACGGTGAAGGCGGTGGTGTGGGCGGAATCATTGTCGGCGACCATGGGCGACAGGTTCAGCCGCTTGGCTTCCTCGCGCGGCATTGGCGTGCAGACGATGCCCGAGGTGTGACGGACGATGAAAGCCATCTTTTCCGGCGTGCAGTGGACCGCGGCAACGATCAGGTCGCCCTCGTTCTCGCGTCCGTCGTCATCCATGACGACGACAATCTCGCCGCGCTCGAATGCGCGCAGGGCTTCGACGATTTTCTTCTGATCGTAAGGCATTGGCTCGCTTTGCTCGCAGGGAATAGGAAGTGGGCACTAGGAGAAGTAGGCGAATGGGAGGGAATGGCTCTGTGGTCGGGCAGGCTAACCTACCGCCTGTTGCCCACTGCCTACACCCTCCCCGTCTGTCCTCGGTGGCGCAGATAATGGTCTGCGATGGCGCAGGCAACCATCGCTTCGCCGATCGGCACGGCACGAATGCCGACGCATGGATCGTGGCGGCCTTTCGTCATGACCTCGACATCGTTGCCATCCTTGTCGATCGATTTTCGCGGCGTCAGGATCGATGAGGTCGGCTTGACGGCAAAGCGCGCGACGATGGCCTGGCCGGTCGAGATGCCGCCCAGGATGCCGCCAGCGTTGTTGGACAGGAACACCGGTTTGCCGTCATTGCCCATGCGCATCTCATCGGCATTCTGTTCGCCGGTGATCTGGGCCGCCTCGAAGCCGTTGCCGATCTCGACGCCCTTGACGGCGTTGATCGACATCAGGCCGGAAGCAATGTCCTGGTCGAGCTTGGCATAGATCGGCGCGCCGAGACCGGCCGGAACGCCGTCAGCGACGATCTCGATGACAGCGCCGACCGACGACCCGGCCTTGCGGATGCCGTCGAGATATCTTGTGAAGACGGCGACCGAGGCTGGATCGGGGGTGAAGAATGGATTTTCGGCATCGCCGATGAAGTTCCAGTTCCAGTTGGCGCGATCTATCCGCTTTTCGCCCATCGACACCAGCGCGCCGCGCACCACCATGCCAGGCACCACCTTGCGGGCGAGCGCTCCGGCGGCCACCCTGGCGGCTGTCTCGCGCGCCGATGAGCGGCCACCGCCACGATAGTCACGGATGCCGTATTTGGTCTCATAGGTGTAATCGGCATGGCCCGGCCGGTACTGGCGGGCAATCTCGCCATAATCCTTGGATCGCTGGTCGACATTCTCGATCAGCATCGACACCGGCGTACCGGTGGTGATCATCGTCTCGCCGTCCTCGTCGAGAACGAAGCCCGACAGAATCTTGACCTCATCGGGCTCGCGACGCTGCGTGACAAAACGTGACTGACCCGGCCGGCGCTTGTCGAGCTCCGCCTGGATTTCGTCCCGCGTGAAACGGATACCGGGCGGACACCCATCGACGACGCAGCCGAGTGCCGCACCATGGCTTTCGCCCCAGGTGGTGACACGGAAAAGATGACCGAACGTGTTGTGAGACATGGAACGCTTGCCCTAACCGGCCTTGAGCCGGTTCATGCCAGCCTTCTATTGGCGTTTTTTGCAGTGGTCAAACTGTCATCCCAGCGGTTTAAGTTTTGACACATTCGACTGGTTTCTGCTTTTCTCCGACCGGCTGTTCAATGCTCGCCCGCCATACGCGGGACCGCACAACATACAAGAGGACGATAATGCGTACCCTGATTGGCGCGGTTGCCGCCACGTTGCTGTTTTCCACTGCCGCCTTTGCCGGCCAGACCGAAGGCCTGATCAAGAAGATCGACAAGGATGCGCTGACGCTGACGCTGGATGACGGCAAAGCCTACAAACTGAATGCCGAGACCGATCTCGATGCGCTGAAGCCGGGCATGGACATCGTCATTGCCTACGACGTGACGAACGGCGAAAACGTCATCACCGACATGGAACTGCCGGACAGTTCAGCCAACTAGAGCTGTTTCCTTCCCGACGGAATCGGAACGCATCTCTATCCGTATGTTTGGATATGATATTTCCGGAAGATGGGACCATTTTTCGGGATCGCCAACTGAGGCTTCCAACCAAAATTGCCAACTACGGAGCCCGCTCGGTTTTTGCGGAGCGGCGCCGTACGCCTCTTTCAGCCTGAATAGCCTATAGCCATTCCAGGCTCTTGCCTTCGAGCTTGAGCACGCGATCCTGCGGTATCTCCAGATTCGCCGCTTCATCTTCGGCCATATCAAGCACGAAGCGAAACAAGGTGCGTATAACGCCGCCGTGGGTCACGCAGACCGTGCTGCGTTCCATCTCATCGAAGCAGGGCTTCACCCTTTCGAGTAACATCTGGTAGCTTTCGGCACCGTCGCCGGGCGGTGTAAAATTCCATTTGTCCAAAGCGCGTGAACGGCTTGCTCCTGGATACTGCGTATCGAGCTCGGCGAAGGTAAAACTCTGCCAATCACCGAAATTGACCTCGATGAGCCTGCTATCGGTTCGATACGCGATCGGATCGAGCTTCATGGCAGCGCGGATGCGCTCCATCGTCTCGCGCGTCCTTCTCATCGGGCTGGCGACAAAATCGAAATCCGCTGGATCGTGGATCAACTCGGCTAGCCGACGCCCATTCGCGGTAGCCTGCTCCCGCCCAACCACATTGAGGTCGGTATCGGCCTGACCCTGCAAGCGGAACTCGGCGTTCCACGCGGTCTGGCCGTGGCGCGCGATGTAAACCAGCGGATACATGAGGTCTTCCGGAGCGGGTAAGGTCGGACGACGATGGTGGGTGTTATTCCTTGACCGTCGAAATGTCCGGCGCATCAACCGCCTTCATGCCGACGACGTGATAGCCCGAATCGACATGATGCACTTCGCCGGTCACGCCGCGCGAGAGATCCGACAGGAAATAGACGGCGGAATCACCGACCTCTTCCTGCGTCACGGTCTGCTTGAGCGGCGAATTGTACTCGTTCCATTTCAGGATATAGCGGAAATCGCCGATGCCGGATGCGGCCAGGGTCTTGATCGGGCCGGCGGAAATGGCGTTGACGCGGATCTTCTTGGCGCCGAGATCGACGGACAAATAGCGCACGCTGGCTTCGAGCGCCGCCTTGGCGACACCCATGACGTTGTAGTGCGGCATCACCTTTTCGGCGCCGTAGTAGGTGAGCGTCAGCAGCGACCCGCCATTGGTCATCAATGCCTCGGCGCGCTTGGCGATGGTGGTGAAGGAATAGACCGAAATATCCATGGTGCGCAGGAAATTGTCGCGCGTCGTCTCGATGTAGCGGCCGGTCAGCTCATCCTTGTCCGAAAAAGCGATCGCGTGGACAAGGAAGTCGAGCTTGCCCCAGTGCTTGGCGACATTGGCGAAAACCTCGTCGAGGCTCGCCGGGTCGGTCACGTCACAATGGCCGGCGACAAAGGCGCCCAGATCCGCCGCCAGCGGCTCGACGCGCTTCTTGAATGCCTCGCCCTGATAGGTCAGGGCGATCTCGGCGCCATGGTCGACGCACGCCTTGGCGATGCCATAGGCAATCGATCTGTTGTTGGCGACACCAAGAATAAGGCCGCGCTTGCCGGCCATAAGGCCCTGTCCACCCGCCATGTGAGCGCTCTCCGCAAGATTTTCAGCTTTGTGAAGAGCCCTATCGCACAGGCACAGGGCCCCTTCAAGCGTTCAAACCGGACAGTTCGGGGGACAAGAGCGCCAGCTAGCCTTTTTGATCAGCCTTTTGGCCGCGCACCAGCGCCTCGAGCGCGCTGTCGCCGCTCTCCGGCAGCATCAGCCGCACATGCGCGTAAAGATCGCCGGCGCCGCCGGCTTTCTCCGGCAGGCCCCTGCCCTTCAGCCGCAGCACCTTGTCGGAGCTCGACCAGACAGGAACGTTGACCGCAAGCTTGCCGGTCGGCGTCTCGACCGCAACCTTGGCGCCGAGCACTGCATCAGCCAGCGCCACCGGCAGGTCGGCATGCAGGTCGCGGCCCTCGAGACGGTAGCGTGGATGCCGGCGAAAGCGGATTTTGACCAGCGCATCGCCAGGCTGGCCCGGTCCCTGCTCGCCTTGCCCTTTCAGCCGGATGGTCTGGCCATCCTCGACATAGGCCGGCAGCTTGACCGCCACCTTGCGCCCATCGGGGAACAT
Organism: Mesorhizobium sp. INR15; assembly: GCF_015500075.1. Classification (NCBI taxonomy): domain Bacteria; kingdom Pseudomonadati; phylum Pseudomonadota; class Alphaproteobacteria; order Hyphomicrobiales; family Phyllobacteriaceae; genus Mesorhizobium; species Mesorhizobium sp. INR15. The sequence goes on from NZ_CP045496.1 coordinate 5,728,403, forward strand.
GGCCGTCACCTTTTCGGCGGTCGCGGCTTCCTCGATCGTGACGTCGAGCGTCACGTTCAAATCGGCAGCGGTTGCCGGATGACGGCGATCGCCCGTACCAGCACCGCGCTGCTGGGAGAAGGCATCGCCAAAAATCTGGCTGAAAATATCGCTATTGCCGTCGAACGGATCGCCGCCCGGACGACCGCCGCGAAATCCACCGGCTCCGCCTTGCTGGCGGCGGAACCCGGCAAAGGGGTCGCCGCCACCCGCGGCGCCCTCAAAGCCCTGGAACCGCGGCTTGCCATCGGCGTCGATCTCGCCGCGATCGAAAGCAGCACGATTCTTCTCGTCGCCGACGATCTCATAGGCCTGATTGGCCGCGGCAAAACGGTCCTTCGCCTTGGGATCATTCGGATTCTGGTCCGGATGATGCTTCTTGGCGAGCTTTCGATAAGCCGATTTTATGTCCTTGGCCGCTGCGTTCTTGGCAACGCCCAGCACCTCATAGGGGTCGCGCATGCTTCCTGCCTTGGAGAAGGAGTGAGTCCATAGTTGCCCCTTATATGCGCTCGCATAGGAAGAAATTCCAGTAGCGTGCCGCCTATCGAAGGTGGAAAATCAGAGCGCCTTGAAGTCCTGCATCTGCCAAGCTCCGGCGCCTGCCAGGCAGGTCTCGCCCTTGAACAGGGCAACGCCGTCAAAGCTCTCCCGCGAGGCGGTAAAGCGGCGGCAAACCTGGCCCCTGTCCTTGGATTCCGCCAGTTCCGTGATCGACCCGCGCGAGCCGGTATCGGAGTTGGCCCACGGCACGGCCTGGCCGCCGAGTTCCTGGATATCCGCGGAAGAGACGGCGTTGCGGATCGTCGTCTGGTCGGAGGCACGATTGGCGTCGACCGGTGCCGCCGAAGCCGGCGTGGCGCTGGTCAGGATCGAACGGTCCACTTCGGCCTTCTCAAGGCTGAAACCGCCGGCCCCGCAGGCGGCCAGCGGCAGGACGATCACCATGATCGCGGCTTTGGCGCTGGCAGAAGCAATTACGCTCCATTGCCTGCTGTCAAAAGCTTGCGCGATACGCGACAATCGGCAACCTCCCTGGTGTCGTGACAATTTGAGAAAAAACTATGAGTGATGCAGAGTTAACAAGTGATGACTTTACCGAAGCCGCCGAGCCATTCAGGCTTTTCGCGGCATGGCTGCAGGACGCAACGAAGAGCGAGCCGAACGACCCCAATGGCGTCGCTTTGGCGACCGTCGATGCCGATGGCATGCCGGATGTGCGGATGGTGCTGCTCAAGGGGTTCGATGAAAGCGGCTTTGTGTTCTACACGAATTTCGAGAGCGCCAAGGGCCGGGAAATTCTTGGCAACATGAAGGCGGCAATGTGCTTCCACTGGAAATCACTTCGCCGGCAGGTGCGCGTGCGTGGTCCGGTGGAGATCGTCACGGACGCGGAAGCGGACGCCTATTATGTAACGCGCCCGCGCGGCAGCCGCATTGGCGCCTGGGCCTCGAAACAGTCGCGGCCGCTGGAAAGCCGCTTCGCGCTGGAAAAGGCCGTGGCCGAATACACGGCCCGCTATGCGATCGGCGACATCCCCAGACCAAAGCACTGGTCCGGCTTCCGCATCGTCCCGCAAGCGATCGAATTCTGGCATGACCGGCCATTCCGGCTGCACGACCGCGTCGTCTTCAGCCGCGACGCGAAAGGCGGATGGGACAAGGCAAAACTCTATCCCTGAGCATTATTGGATAGGAATGCGTCGTCAGGCTGGAGACTGGCCACGCCTATGGTGTGTTTGCCACATTGTTGAAGGCGCCACGGGACCGATTTCAACAACGCTCGGTCTGCGCGTCGCGACGCAACACCGGAAAAAATTCAACCGGCCTTCTTGCGTGACATGAAGGCCATCAGCGCGGCGCGCGCCTCGTCCGACTTCAGCCGTTCGCGGAAATGCCCGCTTTCCTCACCGATACGGGCGACGAGTTCGTCGCGCGAGCCGCGCATCAAGTCACGTGCGATCTTCAGCGCTTGCGGCGGTTTGGCGGCGATCTGACCGGCAGCGGCCAGCACCGAGGCTTCGAGCGAAGCTTCCTCGACCACCTCGTAAATCAGGCCGGCGGCTTTCGCCCGCTCAGCGGAAAAACCTTCGCCGAGACCGAGCAGCGCGAAGGCAGCCTGCCGGCCCAGAATCTGTGGCGCGAGCAGGCTGGAGCCTGCCTCCGGGACAAGGCCGAGATCGACGAAGGGTGTCCTGAACACGGTACGCGGCGTGGCGAAGGTCAGGTCGCAATGCAGGTTGAGCGTGGTGCCGATGCCGACCGCGATGCCATCGACGCCCGACACGATAGGTTTTTCCGCCTTGGCCAGCGCCAAAAGGAAATCCCAGACCTCGGTGCCGCCATCGCCGCCGGTGGCGACAACAAGGAAATCAGCAAGATCATTGCCGGATGAGAAGGCGCCCGGCACGCCAAGGAACACATGGACACGGATCGCCGGATCGGCGTCGCCGTCGACAAGTGCGGCCGACATGGTCGCGTACATGGCGCGGGTCAGCGCGTTCTTCTTGTCCGGGCGGTTCATGCGGATGATCTGAACGGCGCCCTGGCGTTCAACGAGGATGTGGTCTGTCACGGGTCGATCCTTCTGAAGCAGATTGGTGTCAGGCGGAAATCAGCGCCTTGCCGGCAAGGGCGAGGCTATCGCCACCGTCCAGGACGCGTTCCCGCAGCGCACGTGCCTCGCCAAGCAGGTTTTCGGCGAAGAAGCGGCAAAGTGCGATCCGGCTCTGGTCGGCAAGAGCACCGCGCGCCAGATAGGCGCCGCCGGCGGCAAGCGAGATCAGCCTGAGATAGGGCGTGGCGCCGGCCAGCGCCTGATCCACCTGACCGTCGGCCGCCAGTTTCTGCAGGAAGCGCGTCGCCTGGCTCAAATCATCTAGCGCCTGGTCGAGGACATCGGCGGTGCGGCCGAAACCCTCAAGATTAGACGTCCGCACCGCATTGGCGGCATCGGCCAGTTCGGCGATGTAGCCATGCACATGCTCACCGCCACCGAGCGGCAGCTTGCGCATCACCAGGTCGATCGCCTGGATGCCGTTGGTGCCTTCATAGATCGGCGCGATGCGCGCGTCGCGGTAAAGTGCCGCCGCGCCAGTCTCCTCGATGAAGCCCATGCCGCCATGCACCTGCAGCCCGAGCGAGGCGACATCGACACCGACATCGGTCGAAAATGCCTTGGCGAGCGGTGTCAGCAGATTGGCACGGTCACGCCAATGCGCGGCATCGTCGCCCTCGGACACACGTGCGAGATCGATGGCATGGGCGCAGGAATAGCTGATGGCGCGCGCCATCTGCGTCAGCGCCTTCATGGTCAAGAGATTGCGCTGCACATCCGGGTGATGGACGATCGGCGCCATGCCGGCGCCATCAAAGCTTGCCGCCTTGCCCTGACGGCGGTCATTGGCATAGGCGATCGCCTTCTGCGTTGCCGCTTCCGCCACCGCCACACCTTGCATGCCGACGCAGAGCCGCGCGTTGTTCATCATGGTGAACATGCAGGCGAGGCCCTTGTTCTCCTCGCCGATCAGCCAGCCGATAGCGCCCGGTTTGGCGCCCCCGAAACCGTCACCATAGATCATCGTGCAGGTCGGCGAGGCATGGATGCCCAGCTTGTGCTCCAGTCCGGAGCAGAAGACGTCATTGCGTGCGCCCAGCGATCCATCGTCGCCAACGAGAAATTTCGGCACCAGGAACAGCGAAATGCCGCGTGTGCCGGCCGGCGCATCGGGCAGCCGCGCGAGCACCAGATGAATGATGTTGTCAGTGAAGTCGTGCTCGCCGTAAGTGATGAAGATCTTCTGGCCGAAGATGCGGTAGGTGCCGTCGCCGGCCGGTTCGGCGCGGGCGCGCAGCGCGGCGAGGTCCGAGCCGGCCTGCGGCTCGGTCAGGTTCATCGTGCCCATCCACTCGCCGGAGACAAGCTTTGCCAGATATTTGGTCTTGAGTTCTTCGGAGGCATGTTTGTCGAGCGCTTCGACCGCGCCCATGGTCAGCGTCGGGCCGATGCCGAACGCCATGGCGGCGGAGTTCCACATCTCAAGCGCGGCGACGCCGAGCATGGTCGGCAGCGCCTGGCCGCCGAATTCTTCCGGCCCCGAAAGGGCATTCCAGCCGCCATCGATCCAGCGCCGGTAAAGCTCCTTCCAGCCGGGCGGCGTGGTGACGGCTGCGTCCTTCAGCACCGCCCCCTGCTCATCACCGATCTTGTAGAGCGGTGCCACCTCCTCGGTGGCAAAGCGTCCAGCCTCCGCCAGGATGGCGTCGACCAGATCCTCTCCCAGGTCGCCAAAGCTGCCGGCGGCGAGCGCCGCTTCCAGGCCAGCCACATGCTTCAGCGTGAAGGCGATGTCCTCGACAGGTGCCCGATACATACCGCTTGCTCCTCCTCAGCCTGGCGGGCCAACCCTAAGGTCGGCGAAACCGCAAGACCATCCATTGTTCGACGATCCAGCGATCTTCTTTTTACGTAAACGTCAAATTTTGTCACGTGGATTTTGCAATCGCGTCCGCATGCCTTAAATGCGAGCCAATACGCTTCACGAATGGAACGACGATGCTTGCCAGACCCGACGCCTATCGCTGCACGGAATGCGGCCTGCCCTACCGGTCGGAAGGCTTTTCCTACTATGAGGGCAAGATCGAGAACGGCGCCGCCTACTGGTCGGATCGCGGTATCCTGTGCTCGCCGCGATGCTCCATTGCCCATCATCGCAAACGCCAGGCCGAAGGGACGCTGCGGCAGGAACCGGCGCCCGATCCGTTTGAATTTTAGCGGGACATCCGCCGGTAGCGGCAGGAGGCGCGGAAGTATTTCTTAACCATAGCGGCGCAGGATCGGTGTTTGGTCAGCGGGGATTCCCTGTTTGAAAATGCCGGCACGCCCCCTTCGCCGCATAGCGCTTGTCGCCATCGCGGCGGCAATGGCGCTGTCGACGGCGGCAAGGGCCTCGGACTTTTCCCAGCCGTGGAAGGATGCCGACCGCGCCCTTGTCATCGACGCCTACGAATACAACTCCATCGACTGGGCGCAGCTTGCAACAGACAAGCGCATCGTCGGCTTTATCAACAAGGCTTCCGATGGCATGCCGCCGCCGTATTTCTGTTTCGGTAACGAGACCGAGGTGCGCCTTTGCAAGGCACTGTGGAAACGTTATGCGGTGACGCGCGAATTGTTTCAGACCCGCAAGGTGGTGGCCAAGGCGCTTGGCCTGAAATGGGGCGCCTACCATCTCGGCCGTCCCGGCAACCCGGTCGAGCAGGCCAACAATTTCATCGATTTCGCCGAACCCGGGCCGGACGATCTCATCGCTCTCGATGTCGAGGACGACGATCCTTCGCAATGGATGTCGCTGGATGACGCCGAGGAATTCGTGCGCCAGGTGCATCGGCGGCTCGGCCGCTTCCCGATCCTCTACACCAACGGCAACACCGCCAGGCGCATCGCCGACAACAGCTACAAATATCAGCTGCTGTCGCGGCTGCCGTTGTGGTACGCCCGCTACAAGCCTGACATCGACGTGCATTTTCCGATGGGCAACTGGCAGAGCTACACGCTGTGGCAGTTTTCAGCGCGAGCCAATTGCGGCCGCTTCCGCTGCCCCTACCGCGTTGCCGGCACGCCCAACGACATCGACGTCAATGTCGCTCCGATGGATGCGGCCGCCTTGCGCCAGGCGTGGCCCTTCGGCGGGCTGATCGACGTACCGGCCGACTATCTCGCATCGATACCGGTGCCGGTGTCGCGCGAGACTGGGCTGAAGGGCAATTTCACCCTCACCTATGCCTCCGTGGCGACGCCGCCGACCTTCGTCGAGATGGCAGCGGTGCTTGGCACGCGCTGGGGGAAATTCCGCGACGGCTTTCGCATGCCCGTGGTCAAAACGGTGCCGCGACGTCCGCACTTCGGCATTGCCGACTATGTCGCCTGGAAGCGGACCGAGCCGCGCTCGCCCGCGCTGCTTGACGCGGCCTTTACCGCCGCGGCCGACCCGGTCAGCACCGCCTCGACGACGCTCGACCGCAGCGAGCGCTGAAAGCCGGCACAGCCTGCATTACGCCCTGGAGAAGATTGCCCCCCAACCAGAAGACTCCGACCCGTCCTGCCGGCGAGCGAATCAGTTCCATCCGTGGCGCCAAACCAGAACCATGGTGGCTCATTCCATTGCTCATTCTGGGCGGCGCGCTGGTGGCAGCCTGAGATTCGGCGTAAATGACAGGTGAGCGAGTGTCTGCACTGACAGAGATCGGATAATTATGGCGACGGAGAAAATCGACAAACCAGAGGATTTCATAAATTCTTTTTCATTCCACGATGTCAGTTTAGACGGAATAACTATCGATTTCGATAGTCAAACTGCGACTCTGATTACACCGGATATGAATTGGAATTACGAAGGAGACCAGGGATATGTTAAGAGGCCGTGCAGATTAATATTTGGAGGGACGACCGCGTATTTCATAGATGTTGTTGATTTGGAAGGGGTACGAATAGGGGACATAAGTGCAAATATCATAGACGAATTTATTTTGGTAAATATTAATCTCAATCTTGGAGGCGGCAGCTCCAGCTGGGGACGAGATCGTGGCAGCATTAGTTTTATGTTTAAAACTCTTGAAGTAGACGATATGTAGTTATCCACCCCCTGCCGCCACGGGCGTGTCTCACCGAATGGATCGGAACCACCCTCTTCGGTCCGCGCCTGGCTATCTTACTGAACCTGCTTCAGTTGGTGAACTTTCAGGCGGGAGGGATGACGTTCCGACCAACAATCCATCTCGATCGCAGACACAGAGGCCTCAATCCGCCTTCTCGCGTGCCACCGCCTGCCAGCCGATATCCCTGCGGCAAAAGCCGTCCGGCCAGTCGATGCGGTCGACCGCGGCATAGGCCTTTCTCTGGGCCTCACCGACCGTCTTGCCTGTCGCCGTGACGTTGAGCACGCGGCCGCCATTGGCGACCAGCGCGCCACCATTGATGGCGGTGCCGGCATGGAATATCTCGACGCCGTCGCCCGCCGCCTCGTCGACGCCTCTGATGACCGAACCTTTTTCCGGCGCGCCGGGATAACCCCTGGCCGCCATCACCACGGTCAGTGCTGCCTCTTCACGCCAGCGCGCCGACATGTGCGCAAGCTGGCTATCGGCGCAGGCGTTGAGCAGAACCAGCAGATCATCCTTCAGCCGCATCATCAGCACCTGGCATTCGGGATCGCCGAAGCGGGTGTTGTACTCGATCAGTTTCGGGCCCTTGTCGGTGATCATCAGTCCGGCGAACAGCACGCCCGAAAACGGCGCGCCCAGCTCAGCCATGCCGCGCATGGTCGGCTCGATGATCTCGCGCATGGTGCGGTCGATCATTTCAGGTGTCATCACCGGAGCCGGCGAATAGGCGCCCATGCCACCGGTGTTAGGGCCGGTATCGCCATCACCAACGCGCTTGTGATCCTGAGCGGTGCCGAAGGGCAGCGCGGTGGTGCCATCACAGAGGCAGAAGAAGCTCGCTTCCTCGCCGGTCATGAACTCCTCGACCACCACCTCCGCGCCCGCCGCTCCAAAGGCCCCGTCGAAACAGTTTTCGAGTGCGGCCAGCGCCTCGGATAGCGTCATGGCAACGGTGACGCCCTTGCCGGCGGCAAGGCCATCGGCCTTGATAACGATCGGCGCGCCCATCTTCTCGACATAGGCCTTGGCCGAGGCCAGATCGCCGAAGCGGCCATAGGCGGCGGTTGGAATGTCGTATCTGGCACAGAGATCCTTGGTAAAACCCTTCGAGCCCTCCAGCCGCGCCGCGGCCTTGGAGGGGCCAAAGACGCGGATGTCTTGAGCGCGAAGATCATCGGCAATGCCGGCGACCAGCGGGCCTTCCGGACCAACCACGACCAGGTCGATCTTCTTGTCCTTGCAGAAGGCGACGACAGCGGCGTGATCCGCGATGTCCAGTCTTACAAGTTCGGCTTCGCGGCCGATGCCTGGATTGCCGGGAGCAGCATAGAGTTTGGTGAGCAGCGGCGACGCCGCGATCTTCCAGGCAAGCGCGTGTTCGCGACCGCCGGAACCGAGAAGAAGAACGTTCATGCGGCGTAACCTCGCGAGACCGTCGAACCGAGGCCCCTCCGCTAGTGTCCACGCGGCGGCGGGTCAAGCCGAGATGACCGGTTGGCCCATGTTTCCTGCGCAACAACGGCTTGCGGCAGGCATCTTCCTTGGCTACCGCCTTTCTGTTCTGGTTGGAGCGACGGGTGCCTATCGTCATTGTCCCGGCGAATGCCGCATATGTCGGCGGCGTGGAGAATCAGGACTTCAGCTTCCTGGTCGACGCGTTCTGCGAGCCGGAATTCGGCAGATCGGTAGCGGATTGGGTGCAAAGGCCCGTTTCGCCTTACTGGAAGGATTATCGCGCGACACAAAATGAGACTCAGGAGGCAAGCGATGTTGGGTTTGGCGCCCTGGACGACCAGATGTCGGTCGGGCGCATACTGATCAGCCACAATTGGAACGACTATTGTCTGGTCGACGACATTGCCGTCGACACCCTCTATCGAGGTCTCGGTGTTGGCCGCCTGCTGATGGACGCCTGCATGGACTGGGCCCGGGCCGAACGCCTTGCCGGCATCATGCTGGAGACCCAGAACAACAACATTGCCGCGTGCCGCTTCTACGAGCGCTATGGTTTCGAGCTGGGCGGCATCGACCGCCTACTCTATGGCGGGCTGAGCCCGCGAACCGGGGAGATTGCGCTGTTCTGGTATTTCAGTTCGACAGGCAGGGCTGATCGGCTTGATCAGGCTCAACTCTGGAAAACAACCGGGAACCAGTCTTCGCGCAATTTTTGTCCGGGCTGCATGCCATGCCCTGGATAGGGCGGCGATGTTCGGCCCGGCCGCTCGACATAACGGGCATCGTCGCCGACCCAGCGCAAGGACAGCGCCCTGCGCCGCGCCGCGGTCAGGTTACCTCGCGCACCATGCGCGGTCCTGAAATCGAACAGGATGGCGTCGCCCGGCTCCATTTCCCACTCCAGCACCTTCATGCCGGGTTCGTTGTCCGGATCGGGCACCGGCAGGTAGTCGCCCTCGCCGGCGTAGAAACTTGAGTCATCGAGCCAACGCACCGGAAGGATCATCTTGTCCCATTTGTGGGAGCCGGCGATCAGCCGCAAGGTGGCTTCCTTCACGGGGTCGATGGGAATCCAGAAACTCACCGTCTGCTGGCCGTCGACAAAATAATACGGAATGTCCTGATGCCAAGGCGTCGGCTTCTGCGTGCCGGGCTCCTTGACCAGCACATGGTCATGGAAGAACTGCGCGCTGCGCGATTGCATCACGGCTGCTGCCAATGAGGCCGCCGGCGATTCGCGCACCAGTTTGACGAACTCGGGAATGCGCTCCCAGTTGCAGTAATCATCGAAGAAACTGCCACGGCCATTGGCGATATCCGATGCTGTCGCACTGCGGTTGAGCATGTTGCGCTCGATGCCGGCGGCAATCGTGTCGACCCAGCCCTTGAAGGCGCCGCGAATGCAGACCGCGCCGTCGCGCTGATAGGCGGCAATTGTGTCCGCGTCGATGACTGCCTGAGTGTCGATCTGGGAATCCATGGCCGTTCTCCTCTTGAGATGAACCGACTATCGCAATCGCCTTTCATTCAGTAAAATAATAACTTTCCATCCGACACATAGGACCACTCTATGAATGTGACGCTCACACAGCTGCGCTATCTCGTCGCCGTGGCGCGGCAAGGCAGCGTCACCGGCGCCGCGAGGATGCTGAATGTCTCGCAGCCTTCCGTTTCGGTAGCCATTGACGCCGTCGAGAAGAATTTCGGGCAGAAGCTGTTTGTACGGCAGCGCGGCAGCGGCGTGTCGTTGACATCCTTCGGACGGGCGGTGGTTGCGAAGGCAAGACAGGTTCTCACCGAAACGGACGAACTCGTCGGTCTGGGCTCCAGCAAATCGGCCGTGGGCGGCGAACTGGTGCTGGGCTGTTTCGAGGATCTCGCCCCTTTCTTCGTGCCCGCTCTCATCCGCGCCTTCTCCGAACGCTATCCGGCCGTCGAAGTGGTCGTCCGCGACGAAACTTTCGAGACGCTTGGTCGACGCCTCAGTGACGCGGCCATCGATCTCGGCCTTACCTATGATCTCAGCCTGCCGACCCATTTCGCCCGCATCCTGCTGCGCGAATTGCGCCCGCATGCGCTGTTGCCGGCAGGCCATGTGCTGGCGGATCGCCCCTCGGTCAGCCTGGCGGATCTGGCTGCCTATCCGTTGATCACGACGGACCAGCCGCACAGCTGGCAGCACATGCTGGACCTGTTCCGAAGCCGCGGCCTATCGCCCGTGGCCGACGCGACCACAAGCTCGTTCGAACTGCAGCGCAGCATGGTTGCCAACGGTTTCGGTGTCGCGGTCAGCTATACCCGTCCGTATGGCGACCGCAGCTATGACGGCCTGCCGCTGGTCTGCAAGCCACTGTCCGATCCACTGCCCATGCAGCGGATCATCCTGACGCATGACACGCATCAGCGGGTGCCGAATGCGGTGCTGGCCTTCATCGACGTGGCCAAGGGCTGGTTCGCCTCTCACGACATCTTCGCGTGATGACATGGTTCGCGAGCGAGACTGCTTGACGGCCTTCGTCACTGCTGCCAATCCAGCGTGATGGAACCCGTTCAGTCGAGAGCAGCCCAGGGGCGCGTCGCCGATGCACCGAGCAGGCATTGGGTCTACCGGGTGCTGCCGCGCTCGCTGTGGCCCTACGCGCAGCTTGCCCGGTGGGACCGGCCAATCGGCTGGCAATTGCTGCTGTGGCCTTGCTGGTGGTCAGCGGCACTTGCGGCAAGCGCTTATCCGCGCCCCGGTGACCCGCTGCTCTCGCTGCTGCCGGCGCCCTGGTATCTCGCGCTGTTCCTGATCGGCGCCATCGCCATGCGCGGCGCCGGCTGCACCTACAATGACATCGTCGACGAGAACATCGACAATCAGGTGGAGCGCACGCGGTCCCGGCCGCTGCCGTCGGGCAAGGTCACGCGCCGGCAGGCCTGGGTGTTTCTTGTCCTGCAGGCGTTGGTGGGGCTTGCGGTGCTGCTGCAATTCAACAGCTTTGCCGTGCTGCTCGGCGTCTGTTCGCTGGCCGTCGTTGCGGTCTACCCCTTCATGAAGCGGTTCACCAACTGGCCGCAATTCGTGCTTGGACTGGCCTTTTCCTGGGGCGCGCTGATGGGATGGGCGGTGGAGTTCGGCGATCTCGATGGGCCCGCCGTGATGCTCTATATCGGCTCCATCCTGTGGGTGATCGGCTACGACACGATCTACGCGCACCAGGACAAAGAGGACGACGCCATCGTGGGTGTGCGCTCGACAGCGCGGCTTTTCGGCGACAACACCAAAATGTGGCTGGCGGGGCTTTATGGCGGTGCGCTGGTCTGCTTCGCCATCGCCTTTGCCTCGGCACAAGCGCCGGTGCCGGCATTGGCCGGGCTGATTGCCGCCGGCGCCCATATGGCACGGCAGATCGCGGTGCTGGATATCGACAATCCGGACCAATGCCTGCGGCTGTTCAGATCAAACAACCAGGTTGGCTGGCTGATTTTCCTTGGCCTGATCGGCGGCGCAATCTGGGTGGCGCTGAAGCCGCTGGTCTAGCGATGCCTACTCCCGCGAAATAATCTCCTGGCCATCGATGACCAGCCTGAGGCCGAGGTCGCCGGCCCGGCGGCGAGCGAGGAATCGCGGGCGGCGCGACGTTGAAACACGGCCCTTGCGGCGATCCTGCGCCGGCAGCGTCTTGATGGCGGCGCCAAGCGATTCCTCAAGCGTGCGGGCAATGCCGTCCGATTCGATCAGCAGCATCGGCAAGCGGTAGGCATCGGCCCAGGCGCGCCAGTCGGCGGCGACATCCTCCAGATCATCGGCCACCAGCAGCGGCACCGAAAGCATCGGGTCGTTGTGCAGCAACTCAAGCGTCACCGTGACATTGCCTTCCGGGTCCTCCATGGCGCGGGCGGCGACGCCGCGAAACGCGTTGGCGGGCAGAGCGATGATCGCCGGCACGCCGCTCATCTCGAGCAAGCGGCGGATGACAGCGCCACGCTGGTCGATGGTGAAGGTCACGTCGCCATAGTCGTCGCGAGTGGCGTAGCTCACCACTTGCGGCAGGCGGAACGGGTCGAGGCGCATGTTGCGTCCCGCCCAGACGGGCTTCAGTCCGGTGTTCATCTAGTGCCTTCCTGTCTCTCCTGAGAGCCGGTGTCCGGTTCTCTCCGGGCCGGTTTTTCCAGCCTCGTTTGTGAGGAGACAGTAGCGCGGGGTCCTTACCGCCGCGCTTAAGAAAGTCGGTTAAATTTTGCTGATCTCAGGGATGGTTATCGGAATGCCACCAGGCACAAGATGTTGAAAGGATCAGATAACCTTACCGGGATTCATGATCCCGGCCGGGTCGAAGGCGTGTTTGACCCGGCGCATCAAATCGATCGCCATCGGCGGCGCCGTGGCGATCAATTCATCCCGCTTCAGTTGGCCGATCCCGTGCTCGGCCGAGATCGAACCCTGGAAACCGCGCACCACGTGGTGCACGGCATCGTTCATGAGGTGATAGAGAGCCAGGAACGCATCATCATCGCCGCCTTCCGGGCGGGAAATGTTGTAGTGCAGATTGCCGTCGCCCATATGGCCGAAACAGACAACGCGCGCGCCGGGGCTGACCAAAGCCACCGCACCAGCTGCTTTTTCGATGAACCGTGGGATCATTGCCACCGGCACCGAAATGTCGTGCTTGATCGAAGCGCCCTCCGGCTTTTGCGATTCCGGCAGAACTTCGCGGAAATTCCAGAAGGCGTCCCCCTGTGCGAGGCTCGCCGCGATGACGGCATCGCCGAAGAATTCCTGCTCAAGGCCGGCTGAAAGAACGTCTTCGATCAAGCCCCGTGCATCCTCTGCCGAGCGGCCCGACGAAATCTGCATCAGCACGTACCACGGCCAGTCTTGCGCCAGTGGCCGCACCACACCCTGGGCATGCGCCAGCGTGAAGTCGTATGGCCGCTTGCCGATCAGCTCAAAGGCGGTAAGCGCGGCACCCGCGCGGTCCATCGCCAGGCTGAACAGAGAGAGTGCGGCTTCAGGCGACGAGAGGCCGACAAAGGCTACCTCGCGCCCCTTCGGTTTCGGGAACAGCTTGAGCACGGCAGCGGTGATGACGCCAAGCGTGCCTTCCGCGCCGACGAAGAGGTTCTTCAAATCGTAGCCGGTGTTGTCCTTCTTCAGCTTGCGCAGGTCGTCAAACACCTCTCCCGTCGGCAGCACCACCTCGACGCCAAGGCAGAGTTCCCGCGCATTGCCATAGGCAAGGACGCCTGTTCCACCGGCATTGGACGAGAGATTGCCGCCGATCTGGCAGGAGCCTTGCGCTGCAAGCGACAGCGGGAACAGCCGGTCGGCTGCGTCGGCGGCTTCCTGCAAGGTCTGCAGGATAACGCCGGCCTCGACCGTCACGGTGTTGGACAGGACATCGATTTCGCGAATGCGGTTCAGCCGCGACAGCGACAGCACGATTTCGCGGCCGGATTTGTCCGGCACCTGGGCGCCGACGAGCCCGGTGTTGCCGCTTTGCGGCACGACGGGCGTTCCGGTTTCGCTGGCCAGGCGCATGATCCGGCTGACCTCCTCGACGCTGCCCGGGCGCAGCACCAGCGATGTCGCGCCATGCCAGAGCCCGCGCCGTTCAATCAGGTAGGGCGCGATGTCCTGCTGGTCACGCAGCGCGTATTTGTCGCCGACGATGGCCGCGAAGCGGGTTGCGAGGGCGGGGTCGAGATTTTCTGAGGCTTCGGTCATCTGGGAACGCTATGTCTCGGAGGGGATGATGTCACGCGGCGCGGCGGCACGCGAAAGCCGATCGTTGATCGCTTCGCCCAGCCCGTCGAATGGAATTGGCTCGACGGCGATGGTTTTGGCGCCGCTGCGGTCGAGATCCTGCATATAGGCAAAGAGATTGGCCGCGGCCTCGCGCAGATCACCTGACACAGACAGGTTTTTCAGGGCGACCACTGCTTGCCAGCCCTCGGCCCGCCGGCCGCCAAAGGCCAGCAAGGCCTCGCCTGCCTCGACTTTTTCGGCGTTGAGCCGCATTGCCGCGCCCGGCGCGTAGTGCGAGGCGAGCATGCCCGGCGCTTCGATGCCCGCCACGGCACCGCGCAGCAGCTTCATGCCGACGGCCGCTTCGATCTCCTCGGCGGCGACGCCACCTGGCCTGAGTAGCCGCAACGTTCCGGCCTCGACCTTGACGATGGTCGATTCCAGCCCGACCGGCGTCGCACCGCCGTCGACCACCAGCTTGATCCGGCTGCCGAGATCGGCGGCCACGGCTTCAGCCGTTGTCGCGCTGATTTTACCCGATGAATTGGCGCTGGGCGCGGCTAGAGGATGGCCGAGCCTGGCGATCAACTCGCCACCGAATCCTCTCGGCATGCGCAAGGCGATCGTGTCGAGCCCGGCGGTGACCAGCGGGTGAATGCCGTTGCCGGGCCGCTGTGGCAGCACCAGTGTCAGTGGACCCGGCCAGAATGCCCGCGCCAGCTTTTCCGACAGCGGATCGAACCGGGCAATGCGTTCCGCCATTGCCAGATCGGCCACATGCGCGATCAACGGATTAAAGCGCGGCCGGCCCTTGGCCTCGAAAATGCGCGCCACGCCGACGCCATTGGTTGCATCGCCGGCGAGCCCGTAAACGGTTTCCGTCGGAATCGCGACGACATCGCCGCCCGCCAGCAAGGCCAGCGCCCGCTCCATTGCCTCGCCGACGGCAAGTATTTCTGCCACGCGTCACCTCACAGATGCCGGTGCGTAATACGCTGCCGCGCTCGGGGCAAGTCCGGGCATTGGCGATTTATCAATTCCTAAAATGCTATCTTTCCGTGCAAGCCGGTATCAATCGCCATCCGCTATCGTGCCGGCTTGCTGGGCAAAGGGGAGCTGTTATCGTGGCTATGCGTATATTGGGAGCACTGGGCGTCACTCTGGTGGCGATGACCACCGTGGCGCAGGCCTCGTCGCTGGTTTTTCCCGCCGCATCATCCTCGACGCCTTCCATCGTCTGGATCGGTGCGCCCAAGACGGCGGAGACGGCTGCAGCCAGCACAACCAAAGCCGGTGATGTGCAGCATGCGCGATCGGTCGTAGCGCTCGGCGACAAGATCCCTGACGTGACCTATGAAAAAGTGGCGGCGATCCCCGACAAACCAGCGCCGAGCCATGGGCCCGTGCAGGCCCCGATGATCATTCGTGGCGGCGTCGTTGGTGGTGCATTCTCCGCCCCGACGCCCAGCAAGGCGCAAGCCACGACCACGGCGCCCGCCGCCGCGCCCGCCGCCGCGCCAGCCAAGGCAACGGCCACTGCCTCGGCAGCGCCGACGCGAGCGCCCAATGGCGAGAAGGCTGCCGCTGCGGGCCGGTCGCCTCCGGCGGCACAAAAGCCGCAACCGCCCATCCCCGGCGTCGGCGAAGCCAAGTAGCCGAAGCGCTTATCAATCAACTTGACGCCAGTCCGGCGCCCGGCGCACCATTGCTCGGAGCCTTGGCCGACCGTATAGCGCGGCGAAGCATCGCCGCCCGAATTTCGGCAATCAGCTCCGGCAGACCGTATTTCATCACTCAGGGCAAAGGGGTTTTAACATGAGCAAGCCAAGAACCATCACCATGGCCGGCCTTCTGCTGGCATCACTGCTGGGCGTCGGCGCCGCCCATGCCGACGACATGCTGGGGTCCTATGTCGCCCGCATTTCCGACCGGGATCATCACGCCAGCGACGGCTACGCGCTGGACAATGCAGCGCAGATGGTGCGGCAGGACCGTGCCAACTGGCACAAGTTCCACCAGCGCGACAGCGACGACGAAGGCGATGGATGGTTCCGGACCAATGATCAGCGGGCTCAGTTGCAGCGCATGCTGGAGCGCGGCGGCGCGATGAGCGCATCGACCAAGCGCGCCATCGTCAATGGTGAACCGTTGATACAGGTCGACGTCTATGAAGACAGCGTGCGCGTCAGCATTCTCGAAAATTGAATAAGAAAGGGCGGCGCCTGCGCGCCGCCCACTCTCGTCGACAAAGATTCTTGCCGGCTGAAATTTCAGGCAGCGACTTCTTCGTCGGTGTCGTCTTCGGCGGTCTCTTCGTCGGACTCGTCTTCTTCGGCTTCGCCATCTTCAGCCTTCACGCTGTCGTCGGCGTCGTCTTCTTCATCTTCCTCGTCTTCGTCCTCATCGTCACCCAAAAGAGTGGCGGTTTCGGCGTCGCCTTCGTCAGACTCTTCGCCGTCTTCATCGTCGCCGTCTTCGTCGTCATCCGACATATCGGCGGCTTCGACCGTGGCAGCGGCGGCGTGATCGAGGGTGGTTTCGGAAGCGGATTCAAGCGCCCCCGCAGCGCTTGAGGTTTCTTCAGTCACTTCGATTTCGTGATCGGAATTCATGGAAGCCTCCGTGGGTTGGGGAACATGTCCCTTTTGCCACGGAGAGATCATCGTCATATGACTGTAAGCCGGCTCGAATGGCCGGCCGGACGATATTTTTTCCGGGCGCCTGAAGCTCGTTTTATCCGGCGATCTTGGAGAAATCCGCGACCTGATCTGTGGCCGCGCGGATGCGGGCGAGCAGCGCCAGACGGTTGGCGCGTACGGCCAAGTCCTCATCATTCACGAGAACGCGTTCAAAGAATGAATCAACGGGTTCGCGCAAAACGCTAAGCGCCAGCATGGCGCCGGAATAGTCTTCGTTGTGAATCGCTTGGCCGGCTTCCTTCTCGGCTTGATTCACCGCCGCAAACAGCGACTTCTCGGCATCCTCGCGAAACAACGCCGGCTCAACAGTCTCGGCGACCACCGTTTTCTTCTTCTCCTCGGCGGCC
The DNA here is from genome assembly GCF_015500075.1 of Mesorhizobium sp. INR15. Taxonomy (NCBI): domain Bacteria; kingdom Pseudomonadati; phylum Pseudomonadota; class Alphaproteobacteria; order Hyphomicrobiales; family Phyllobacteriaceae; genus Mesorhizobium; species Mesorhizobium sp. INR15. Next base: position 5,745,337 of record NZ_CP045496.1, read on the forward strand.
AGAATGTTGGCCGCGCGCTTGGTGCCGGCGAGCAGGTTCTTGCCATCCTCGGTGTCGAGGAATTTGCCCAGCGCTTCAACGCGGCGAACGATCCGCAGGAGGTCATCGGACCGCGGCGTGATGACCGCGTCGATGAGGTCATGCCGTGCGCCCTGATCGCGGAGATAGACCTTCAGGCGATCGTGGAAGAAGGAAAGAAGATCATTCGTGAACGGAGCCAACGAGGCCTCCAGTTCCATGACGCGCTGCCCATCGAAGAACTCTCGTTCCGGGTCGGCAGCACCAAAGGTCTCAGATGCTGCCTTATTGAGGCCGTCCTTCACCAACCTGGCGACAAGGCCTGATTCCGGCAAAAGGCGGCTTTCCCCCCGGTATTCCTTGATCCGGGCATCCAGCATCGCCACGACGCCTCTGGCCTGCGCACCTTCACCAGAACGTTCATAGGCAGAAAGCGCCGCCGCGACGGTCGCGGCAATGGCGACACTGAAGGAGAGCTTGATCTTGTTTTCAAGCACGATCCTCACCACCCCCAGCGCAGCGCGGCGCAATGCATAGGGGTCCTTCGATCCGGTCGGCTTTTCATCGATAGCCCAGAAGCCAACCAATGTGTCGAGCTTGTCGGCGAGTGCGACAGCGACGGACACCGGATCGGTCGGCACTCGGTCGGATGGGCCCTGCGGCTTGTAATGCTCCTCGATCGCGGCGGCCACGCTCGCATGCTCGCCTTGCAGCAGCGCGTATTTGCGGCCCATGGCGCCTTGCAGTTCCGGGAATTCGCCAACCACTTCGGTCGTGAGGTCAGCTTTGGCCAGGACTGCGGCGCGGCGTGCAAGGGTGGGCTCAGCGCCGACAACCGGCGCGATCTCGTTCGCCAGGTTGCTCATGCGCTCCACCCGTTCGCCCTGCGTGCCAAGCTTGGCGTGGAACGTCACATTGAGATGATCCAGGCGGGCCATGCGCTGATCGAGCGGCTTCTTCAGGTCAAGTCCGAATTTTTCCGCCGAGGTCTGCAACTGGTCGAGATCGGGCAGATCGCCCTGGTCGGTCTTCCAGAAATAGAGCGCATCCGACAATCGCGCGCGCACAACCTTGCCGTTGCCGTGGGCAATTTCCTTGCCACCATCGCTGGCCTCGATGTTGGCGGTCAGCAGGAAGCGGTTGGAAAGGTCTTCGCCAACGCCTTGCGGGCGGGTGACGAAGCACTTCTGGTTGGCGCGGATGGTCAGTCGGATCACTTCGGCCGGAATGGCGAGGAAAGCCTGCTCGAATTCGCCCATCAGCACGACAGGCCATTCGACGAGGCCCGACACTTCTTCCAACAGCCCCTCGTCTTCGACCAGTTCAAGGCCGTTGGCGAAGGCGAGGTTTTTCGCGTCGGCAAGGATGATCTCCTTGCGCCGGTCAGCGTCGAGCACGACCTTGGCCGCCTCCAGCTTGGTAACGTAGTCGTCAAAGCGGCGCACGACGATTTCGCCCGGCGCGTGAAAGCGGTGGCCGTACGTGATGTTGCCCGAGCGGATGCCGTCGATCTCGAAGTCGACGACCACCGGTTCCTCGGTCTCCGGGCCGAAAGTGCACAGGATCGACTGCAGCGGCCGAACCCAGCGCAGCGAACCGGGCTTCGCCGAGGCCGGCCCCCAGCGCATAGATTTCGGCCACGGGAAGCCACGGATAATGCCTGGCACCAGCTCGGCGATGATCTCTTCGGCCGCCCTGCCCGGCTTCGAGATATGGGCGACGTAGAAATCGCCCTTCTTCGGGTCGGAGTGGACATGCGCTTCGGCAATGGAGGACAGACCGGCCTTGCGCAGAAAGCCTTGCACCGCCTGTTCGGGCGCCGTTGTCGCGGGACCCTTGATCTCCTCGCTTATATCCTTCGAGCGCGCCGTGAGGCCTCTGACATCGAGCGTCAGACGGCGCGGCGTCCAATATTCGCGCGCCGCTTCATAGGTGAGCCCAGCCTCGACCAGACCGTCGGTCAGCATCTTCTTCAGGTCGCCCGCCGCCTTGCGCTGCATGCGCGCGGGGATTTCCTCGGAGCGAAGTTCGAGCAAAAGATCCGGCATTAGAGTTTCTCCACCCGCATGCCTTCTTTCTGTTTGCGCGTCCTCGCGCCTCCGGCGCTGCGGGCGCGCGGCTGGGCGGGGATTTCCTCGGAGCGGAGTTCTAGAAGCAGGTCAGGCATCAGGGCTCCTCACCCTCTCTATCGGAGAAGGTCGGCGCGCAGCGCCGGGATGGTGTCTCGAATGCGCGGGGAATAGCAACTCGGCTCGCCGCTGTCACCCCGCATGCTGGTTGCCGGCTTCGCCAATTTTACAAAACTCCGGACTGCCTGTCGGGCTGATGCCGCACCGTGCGTCCTTGGATCAAAGATTTCCATGAACCGAACCCGGCGCTGAAGCGACCCACGCTCAGGCAGAGAACTATTGGCTGGACGACGATGAAAACGGTATCGAGACTTCTGCAGATCCTGGCACTCAGCGCCTGCTTCGCCGCGCAGGTTCATGGCGCCTTCTCGATGCCTGGCGTCCGCCAAGCCTTGCGGACGATATCCAGCTCGAACAGCCAGAACCTGTCGCCGATCAGCACGTCGATGGAAATCGCACAGGCAGCGTGAGGCTAGGCCGCCGCCAGCCCACCAGCCTGCGTCTTCAAAAAGGCCTCGCCGCAAGCTTTCGCCAGATTGCGCACCCGCAAGATGTAGCTCTGCCGCTCGGTAACGGAGATCACGCCACGGGCATCAAGCAGGTTGAAGACATGGCTGGCCTTGATGCACTGGTCGTAAGCCGGAAAGACCATCCTGTGCATGGGCAAATTGTCATTCGAAGCCGGCGCACCGGCCTCAAGCAGCGCCTTGCATTCAGCCTCGGCGTCTTCGAAGTGACGCAGCAGCATCGCGGTGTTGGCGTATTCGAAATTGTGACGCGAATATTCCTGCTCGGCCTGCAGGAAAACGTCGCCATAAGTCACCTTGTCGGCGCCTTCGCGGCCGTTGAAGTTCAAGTCGTAGATGTTGTCTACGCCCTGGACATACATGGCGAGCCGTTCGAGCCCATAGGTGAGCTCACCCGCCACCGGCGCGCATTCAATGCCGCAGACCTGTTGGAAATAGGTGAATTGCGACACTTCCATGCCGTCGCACCAGCACTCCCAGCCAAGTCCCCAGGCGCCCAGCGTAGGGCTCTCCCAGTCGTCCTCGACGAAGCGGATGTCATGCAGCAGCGGATCGACGCCGATCGCGGCCAGCGAGCCGAGATAAAGCTCCTGCAGATCGGGCGGGTTCGGCTTCAGGATCACCTGATACTGGTAATAGTGCTGCAGCCGGTTCGGGTTCTCGCCATAGCGGCCGTCCTTGGGGCGGCGCGACGGCTGGACGTAAGCAGCATTCCAGCGCTTTGGTCCCAGCGCGCGCAACGTCGTTGCCGGGTGAAACGTGCCGGCACCGACTTCCATGTCATAGGGCTGCAGGATGACGCAACCATAGGCGGCCCAATAGTTATGCAAGGTCAGGATCAGCCCCTGGAAAGAGCGGCTGGGGTGCATATGGGCGGGAATTTCAATGGTCACGGCGGCCTCGGCGGAACGGCGGAATGCAGCATTCCCTAGATGCCTGGCCGATAGGGGTCAAGGCAAGGCTTCGCCTCCAGAACCGCCGCGAAGACACGGGAACACGTTGAAAGCATTGCAATCGGCTGGCCTATTGCCGGCCCTGTAAGCCTGCGGTCTGTTCGATGGCCACATCACCATTTTCAGCAACAGCAAGGTTCAACCATGCCCCATCCGATCAACATCCGCCCTATCGCGCGACAGGATTTCGAGCAATGGCTGCCGCTTTGGGATGGCTATAACGCGTTTTACGGCCGCTCGGGCGCAACGGCCTTGCCGCGCGAGATCACCGACATGACCTGGTCGCGCTTCTTCGACGCCTATGAGCCGGTGCATGCGCTTGTCGCAGAGAGTGACGGGCAGCTTCTTGGCCTCGTGCACTACCTCTTTCACCGCAGCACAACGGCAATCGCGCCGAATTGCTATCTGCAGGACCTTTTCACCACGGAGGCTTCACGCGGCAAAGGTGTCGGCAGGGCTTTGATCGAAGGGGTTTATGAGCGCGCCCAAGCCGCCGGCTCGGGCCGGGTGTACTGGCTGACGCATGAGACCAACCACACCGCGATGAAGCTCTACGACAAGGTCGGCGATCTCTCCGGATTTGTCGTCTATCGAAAGCTGTTCTGAAACGAAAGCGGGGCCCGATTTCGAGCCCCGCTTAACCGAATTCAGAAGTGTTCAACCCTTCGGCGCGGGCGCCGGCTCGGGCTTCATCTTCGGGGTTTCCTGCGCCGTGTTGGATTCGATCGGCGGCAGGCCCTTCATCAATTTCTGCTGCAAGGTGGCCAGCACATCGGGGTCGGGCTTGAGGTCGCGAGCCTGGTTCCACTGGAAAGTGGCTTCCAGCTTGCGGCCGACGCGCCAGTAGGCATCACCGAGGTGATCGTTCAGCACCGGATCTTCCGGCTTCAGCGACACGGCGCGTTCCATTTCACGCACCGCGTCATCGAACTTGCCGAGGCGGAAGTAGGCCCAACCCAGCGAATCGACGATGTAGCCGTCGCTTGGCCTGAGGTCGACGGCCTTCTGGATCATCGCCAGGCCTTCCTTTAGCTTCATGTTCTTGTCGACCCAAGAATAGCCGAGATAGTTCAGGACCTGCGGCTGATCCGGGAACAGTTCCAGCGCCTTGAGGAAGTTCGGCTCGGCCTTCGGCCATTCCTTCAGGCGTTCGTAGGAGATGCCGCGCTGGTAGAAGATGTTCCAGTTGGCGGCGGTCGGCGTCTTCAGCACCGCGACCGCCTTGTCGTAGAGATCGGCGGCCGAGCGGAAATCGTCCTTGGAAGAATAGACGCCACCCAGCGCCAGATAGGCGCGCATATCGTCGGGATGAGCGGCGACGAACGCCTTCAGATGGGTGATCGCCTCATCATGACGGTCGAGATCGGCGAGGTTGAGGCCGAGCTGCAGGTCTGAAAGTTCTTTCAGCGGCGAAGCATCCGGGATCCGGCGATAGAGCGCGATGGCGCCCTCGCCGTCCTTCAACTGCTCGGACACTGCGGCAAGCTGCACCAGCGCGGCGTCGCTGTCCGGCTTCAGCGCCAGCGCGTATTGCAGATAGAGACGGACGAAAGGTTCACCGCCGCCCCGGTTGAGCGCGGTGGCAAGATCGAGCAGAATTTCCGAGGCGCCGTCCGACGGGCCGGCCACGAAGGGGGCAACCTTCTCGCCTTTCTTGATCTTGTCGCGAAGCGCCGTGATCTCCAGCTTGCCTGGCGAAAACGCCTCGGCCTGATCGAGCACCGACACCGCCTTGTCCTTCTCGCCCTTGCGGGCCAGGAAGGAGGCATAGGCCTGCGCATTGCGCATCCAGGTTTCGGGAGCCGCACCACCGGCTGCGGTATCCTGCATGGTCGCGGCATAGATGGCATCCGCCTTTTCAGGCATGTTCGATGCATCGGCGATCAGTGCACGGTGGAAGGATTTGAACAGGCCGAACCAGTCGGGGCCCTGCAATTTGTCGATGGCGGCCATCGCCTCGGTCGGATCACCGGCGCCTTGCTGGGCCCAGCCGGACATGACGCCCGAGATCAGCCGGTCGAGATCGGATTCAAGCGACAGCTTGAGCCAGTATCCGGCCTTGGTAAAATCCTTCTTGTGGAAGGAATCGACAGCCAGTGCCAGCCGCGAGAACCGTTCGACGTCTGGAACTTCCTTGAGCTTGTCGGCATAGACGAGTGATTCGTCGAAGCGGCCTTGCGCGATCAGCGACAGCATCAGGCTCTGCTGCAGGCTGGTATCGCCTGGATTGAAGGCCAGGGCCTGCTTGTAATAGATGATCGCGTTGTCGAGGTCATTGTCGCCTTCGGCGATCCGCGCGGCGAGATAAGCCCCCGAGAACGACGTGATCTTGACTGGTTCGGTGGTTTGCTTGGCATAGGCCGGCAGCCCCGAAATCGCCATGCCTGTGACAATTGCCAGCCCTGCCAGCCAGCGCGCACGTCCTTGCTGCATCGTATCCCTTTCAGCCCTGCGCCATCTCCGCGTCAGCGGGATCGACGTAGACTCGATCTTTTCCGGACAAAGCATGGCCTTTTTGGGGTCGCGCTTCAATCCGCCTCGAATTCACAATCGGGTCACCCGATTAACAAACCATGGCCAAGGAGAGCAATCCGACGTCATCGGGACGGGCGCACGTGTCAATTATGGGAAGCCGCATGCCGCACGCGGGTATCCCGGATGCCGCACGCGGGCATCCTGGTATCCGCCGGCGGCGACATTGGTGCAGAGCCCGCCCCATTCACAGCCGACACAGGCATTCCGCGTCAGGCCAGCCGAAAATGCCAAGCGCAGCCGCGCCAGCAGCTCGGTGTCGAGTTCAAGGCGGGCGCCGGGCCCAATCGTCCGGCCCAGCAGATCGCCGACATCCCGCGCCGCCGCCAGGTCGCGCTCGGCGGCGCTCTCGCCCAGGCAGTGCGGCTCCGGCTCCACCAGCAACGGCGCGCAGATATCATCGGGCCCCTGAACGATCAGGATGCCCTCGCCCCGGCTCAGCCGATGCGCGATCACGTCATAGTTAGCCGTGAAAGCGGGGCTGTATCCTTTGCCCACATAGGTGAGCAGGCAAAGGAGATGGTGGGCGCGCAGCCGTATTGTCACGAATGTGCCGGCTTCGCCTTGGCGCCGGGAAGCGCCATGAGGGTGGCCGCGCCCAACGCTGACTTGAGCAGGCCGCCGAGGACAAAAGGCAGGAATCCGAAAGTCACGGCCTGTTCGGCGCCAATCATGACGGCAAGCCAGATCGTGCCGAGGATCAGGCACAGGAGATTGCCAAGCAGCATGGCGACGAAAGCGAGGATCACCCTGCCGCCGTTCCAGCCCCGTTCAGCCAGCCAGCCGACCAGGGCACCGCAGACCGGGAAGGCGAAGAGATAGCCACCGGTGGCGCCCAGGAAATAGTGGGCACCGCCAACGCCGCCCGACAGGACCGGAAAGCCCAACGCGCCTTCGACAAGCCAGGCGGCGATGGTGACCGCGCCGAGCCGCCAGCCATAGAGAGCGCCGACGAGCGTCACGGCGAAAGTCTGCATGTTTACCGGGACCGGCACCATCGGCACTTCGATGTAGGAGGATAGCGCCAGAAACAGGGTGCCAAGGGCTACGGCCGCGACTTGCCAGGTTACAGAGCGGCTGTTGAGCCGCAGTGGGCTGAAGGATGGCTGAGGCGATGAAATTGCGATGTTGATCATAAGGCTTCCTTGCGGTTGATCGAAATTATAGATAATTTCCCATTTCGATCTATTATCGAATCCATAATTTTGAGCCAATGGCAACCCTTGGCCTCTGGAAAGGGTTCGGAAGCACTCGAAATAACGGGATGGCGTGCGATCTAGAGGCGACACAGATCAAGTCGCCAGCGCTGGAAACTCGACCTAACCGACGATCGCGAAGGCTTCGCGTGTCGCGCCGGAAGCCATCTTGACTGGCTTGCGGCCAATCCACTGCACATGGCGCCCAAGTGTGGCTGCCGCGGATTCCGTGTTGCCTTGCCGCAAGGCGGTCAGAATGGCCCGATGATCCTGGTCGGTGCGGGCTTCCCACTCCAGTCGCCACGCCGCGAACAGAAAGCGGGCACTTGCAGCATGCAGATCATCGATGGTGGCGAGTAGGCGCGGCATGCCGCACGGCGCCAGGATCAGCCGGTGAAAGGCTCGGTTGGCTTCTTCCCACGAGCGGACATCGCGGGATTTGTCGCCGGCCTTGGTGGCCTGCTCGGCCAAATCGAGGATAGCTGGCGTCAGATGCTGAGCGGCATGGCGCAGCGCCAGCACCTCAAGTGCCGCACGCATCTCAGCGACCTCCTTGACCTCGCCGAGATCGAAGGCCGCCACGCGGACGCCACGACGCGGTTCACCGACAGCCAGACCTTGCGCCTCGAGACGCCGAAACGCCTCTCGCACGGGAACATGGCTGGTGTGGAATTCCTCGGCGATATGATCCTGACGCAGCCGCGCGCCCGGCTCGATCGCGCCCGAGATGATGCGGTCCGCCAGAACCTTGCTGATGCGGACGGCGATGGTGTCGTCTTTTGCCATGTTTTTATAGATAATTTGCGGCGTGGCCTCTTGTCGAGGCTGTAGCGTCGGGATTCACCAAAGACTGACTGGTTCGAAAGGATCATTACCCAAGGAAGCAGAATAGGCGCCCCAGTCGCCGGCTCAGCTCACCCGGCTGATGCAGAAATCGATGACGTCGATCAGCGCCGATTTCTGCGGCGTCGCTTCCAGCGGCGCCAGCGCGTCGCGGGCGATCTCGCCGAAATGGCGGGCTCGCCCGATCGTGTCGGCAATCGCGCCGTGGCGGGTCATCAGGCCGATCGCCTTTTCCAAACCGGCGTCATCGGTCACATTCTCCTCGATGGCGCGTTTCCAGAACGTCCGCTCTGCCTTGCTGCCGCGACGGTAGGCGAGAATGACCGGCAAGGTGACCTTGCCTTCACGGAAATCATCGCCAACGTTCTTGCCAAGATCCTTGCTGGTGCCGCCATAATCCAGCGCATCGTCGATCAGTTGGAAGGCAAGGCCGAGATTCATGCCATAGGAGCGCAAGGCCGCGCGGTCGTTGCGTGTTGCCTGGGCAATGACAGGGCCAACCTCGGCGGCGGCCGAGAACAGCGCCGCCGTCTTGGCCTTGATCACGGCGAAATGTTCATCCTCGGTGGTCTCGAGGTTCTTGGCGGCGGCGAGCTGCATGACCTCGCCTTCGGCGATGATCGAGGCAGCGCTGGACAAGATATCGAGCGCTTCAAGCGAACCGACATCGACCATCATGCGGAAGGCCTGGCCGAGCAGAAAATCGCCGACCAGCACACTTGCCTGATTGCCCCAGATCATGCGGGCGGTCTTCTTGCCGCGACGCATACCGCTCTCGTCGACGACGTCGTCGTGGAGCAAGGTCGCGGTGTGCATGAATTCGACCGAGGTGGCGAGCTTCACGTGGCCTTCGCCGGCATAGCCGAACATCTGCGCGGCTGCGAGCGTCAGCATCGGCCGCAGCCGCTTGCCGCCCGAAGAGATCAAATGGTTGGCGACCTCGGGAATCATCTGAACGTCGGAGCCGGCCTTTGACAGGATCAGCTCATTGACACGGCCCATGTCCCCGGCCGTCAGATCGATCAAATCCTTGATGGACGCGGGTTCCCGCTTCCCGTTTTCGATGTTGAGAACGACACCCACGACAATCACTCCCGTCTTGGTATAACGCGTGCGACGGCACCCTTAGTCCCGGCACGGACTCTAGGGCGGTAGACACTGCCACGGCAAGTGGCGAATTGGCGCGGCGGCGATGACAGGCTGTCAACGCCGGAAATGCCTGAAACAGGCTGCCCGTTTACATCGCTGGCTCAAGCTGCGAGTTTCCCGCGATGATCGAACTCATCCGCACCAATGACGCCGTCATCATTTCCTTTGTCGAATCGCTGATGCGCGATGCCGGCATCGGCTGCTTCGTCGCCGACCAGAACATGAGCGTGCTCGACGGGTCGATCGGGATATTGCCAAGGCGGATCATGGTCGACGCCGATCAGATCGACGCCGCAAAGCGTATCCTGACCGACGCCGGCATCGCCAACGAGATCCGCCAGAAATAATGTCCGCGTCGCGCGCCGCCCTTGTCCCGGATACTCCGGCCCATACGGTCGATGCTTTTCATCGCGGCCGGTTCTGGCTGGTGCAGCCCAAGCATGGCGGTCACCGCGCCGGCATGGATGCCATGATGCTGGCGGCTTCCGTACCGTCGTCGTTTGCCGGACGCCTCGCCGACTTCGGCGCCGGCGCCGGCGCTGCCGGCCTGGCGGTGCTGTCGCGCTGCCCGGGTGCCCGGGCGATGCTGGTCGAACGCTCACCTGAAATGGCGGGTTTTGCCGCAACCACGCTTGCCCATCCCGGAAATGCGCATCTCAGCGATCGGGCCAGCGTTCTTACAGCCGATGTGACGCTGTCAGGCCGGGCACGGACAGCAGCCGGCCTCGGCGACAATGAATTCGACTTCGTCATCATGAACCCGCCCTTCAACGCCGCTGAGGATCGCGCCACGCCCGATCCTTTGCGAAAGGAAGCCCATGTCATGGAGGACGGGCTGTTCGAAAGCTGGATCCGCAGCGCCGCGGCGGTGGTCAAGCCACGCGGTAGGCTCGCCGTCATCGCGCGGCCGGAGCAGCTCGGCGCTCTCCTGGAAGCCATGGCCGGCCGCTTCGGTGACGCCGAGATGCTGGCCGTCCATCCCCGCCCGGAGGCAGCGGCCATTCGCATCGTGGTCAGGGCGACGCTCGGCGCGCGCGGAAAACTGTCGATCCGGCCGCCGCTGATGCTGCATGCGGCATCGGGTGACGGCCCTGCTGAGCGGACCGAAATGATCAACAACGGACTGGCTTCCCTGTTTGGAGACTGATTATCCTGGCCGCTTTTGGTGACGGCATTGCCGTTGGCCGGTGAATTCCTACATGCGTTGCATCAATTGACCGGAGACCGCCACCTCGTGAAACGCCTTATCAACCGCCTGCTGCCGAAGTCCTGGCGCTCAACTGTCGTCACCATTCCGGTCATCAGGCTGCACGGGACAATCATGTCTGGCGGCGGCCAGTTCCGGCAGAACCTGTCGCTGGCCTCCACCGCCGGCCTCATCGAAAAGGCATTTTCCTTCGAAGCGCCGGCGGTCGCCGTCTCGATCAATTCGCCCGGCGGCTCGCCGGTGCAGTCGCGGCTGATCTTCAAGCGTATCCGCGACTTGGCCACCGAGAAGAACAAGAAGGTGCTGGTCTTCGTCGAGGACGTCGCCGCCTCCGGTGGTTACATGATCGCGGTTGCCGGCGACGAGATTTTCGCCGATCCGTCCTCAATCGTCGGGTCGATCGGTGTTGTCTCGGCTTCTTTCGGTTTCCCGGAACTGATGAAGAAAATCGGCGTTGAGCGCCGTGTCCACACCGCCGGCCAGAACAAGGCGGTGCTCGACCCGTTCAAGCCCGAGAAGAAGGAAGACGTCGAGCGCCTGAAGGCACTGCAGCTCGAGGTGCATGAAACGTTTATTGACCTGGTCAGGGAGCGGCGCGGCAAGAAGCTCAGCGACGACGCGGATCTGTTCACCGGCCTGTTCTGGACAGGCAAAAAAGGCCTCGAGCTTGGCCTTGTCGACGCACTGGGCGACATGCGCACCGTGCTGAAGACCCGGTTTGGCCCAAAAACCCAGCTAAGGCTGGTCAGTGCACCGCGCGGTTTTCTGAGCCGCTTCGGCCTATTTGGATCAGCCAAGGGCTTCTCGGCGCCTGATATTGCCGCTGCTGCCGCCAGCGGCGTCGTCGATGCGGCGGAAGAGCGCGCGCTATGGGCACGCTTCGGGCTTTGAAAATCTGGCGAAACCGTCTAGCATAAGAGCTTAACCGACCCCACCGGCCGCTTCTGCCGGCCCTTGCGCGGGAGGAGTTTTGACATGCCACAGATCATTTTCTTCGCTGTCGTCGGCGCCGTCGCCTACTACGGCTACCGCACTTTCGTCCGGGAAGCCGAGCGCGTAACGGCCAAGGTGCGGCGCACCGAAAAGCAGACGGCCAACGGCGCGATGGGAACGCTGGTCAAGGACCCGAAGACCGGCGAATACCGGCTGGCCAAGGACTGACTATCATTTCACTTGCAACTGATCCGGTCGAGGCCGAGGCACGTTCCCTGGTCTGGCCCGCCCCTGCCAAGATCAACCTAGCCTTGCACGTCACCGGCAGGCGCCCTGACGGCTATCACCTGATCGAAAGCCTGGCGGTGTTCACACGCTTCGGCGACAGGGTCGAGCTTGCGCTTGCCGGCAGCGACGATTTTGCCGTGTCCGGCCGCTACGCGCCGGCGGTTCCGCTTGATGCCAGCAATCTGGTGCTCAAGGCACGCGACGCTTTGCGGCTGGCCGCCGGCCTTCACAAGACGCCCCCGGTCGCCATCAAGCTCGAGAAGAACCTGCCGGTTGCTTCGGGTGTGGGTGGCGGATCGAGCGATGCGGCGGCGGTACTGCGCGGGTTGGCGCAAATCTGGGGGTTGGATATCGACGATGCCGAGCTGGCGCGGATCGGTCTTTCGTTGGGCTCCGATATTCCGATGTGCCTGGCGGCCAAGCCGCTGATTGCGCGCGGCATTGGCGATGAACTCTCAATGGCGCCGGATTTCTCGGCGCTTGGACTGGTGCTGGTCAATCCAGGCACGCCGGTCTCGACAGCGGAAGTCTTCGCGGCGCTTTCCAGCCGCGACAACGAGGCCCTGCCGCCGCTGCCGCGCAGCATCGATTTTCATAGCCTGCGCAACTGGCTGGAGATCACGCGCAACGACCTTGAGCCGGCAGCCCTTGCGATGCAGCCGGCCATAGGCAGGGCGCTCTCATGGCTGAACAAGGCCGGATCAGGTTTTTCCCGGATGTCCGGATCGGGCGCGACATGCTTCGGACTGTTCGAGACCGGTAATGTCGCCAAGCGTGCGGCCGCCGAAATCCGCAGCCGGCAGCCTGACTGGTTCGTCGCCGCCACCCGCAGCATAGCATCGGGCGCTGACTGAGATGGCCAGAATTGACGAGAGCCGCGCCTTCATTCCGATACGCATCGCGGTGCTGACGGTTTCCGACACGCGCAGCCTGGCCGACGACAAATCCGGCCAGACGCTGGCGGACCGGATCACCGACGCTGGCCATATACTGGCGGCACGCGACATCGTCACTGACGACCGGGACCAGATCCGCGCCAAGGTGCTGGGCTGGTCAAAGGATGAAGCGATCGATGTCGTCATCACCACCGGCGGAACCGGCTTTACCGGCCGTGACGTGACGCCGGAAGCGCTGGAGCCGATCTTCGAAAAACGCATGGACGGCTTTTCCGAAGTGTTCCACCGCATTTCCTACGACAAGATCGGCACGTCGACGATCCAGAGCCGGGCCACGGGCGGCGTCGTCAACGCCACTTTCGTCTTTGTGCTGCCAGGTTCGCCCGGCGCCTGCAAGGATGCCTGGGACGGCATCCTGAAGGCCCAGCTCGACTATCGGCACATGCCTTGCAACTTCGTCGAGATCATGCCGCGCCTGGACGAGCATCTGCGGCGCGGCACCAAAGCCTGAGCGCAGCCGGCCGTTGGTCAGCGGACGACCGGTTCGCCGTCGAAACGACGGCGTGACGGCGGCGAAACGCCGAAGCCGACTTCCATCATCAGCCTCGGTGCGCGCGTCGGGACCGTGCCCATGTGGAAACCAAAGGGGTCCTCGACAAAACCGAGGCCGGCCTCTCCGGTCAGTGTGACGGGGCTCTGTTCGCCGTAAACACTCAGAACCTCATCCGCCGGGTGGCCGACGAGAAGCGTCAGTTGATGCTTGAGGATGCGGCGCTTGTGGCTACCCCTGACATAGACATGCGGGCCCGTGCCGTCATCCACGGGCACGAGATAGAAGAAGAATTTCAGCATTCGCCAGTCGTCGAGATCGAAATGGTATTTGCCGAGCGAAGCCAGGTTCTTCTCGGCATCGGAGACCCCGCCGCTGGGAAAGCTCCACCAGACCCGCGTGGTGATCATTTTCGCCTGGCCGCCCAGATAGTGCGCGGCGATGTCGAGGAGCAAAGGATCCCGCTGCACCGCCAGCGCCGCATCGCAGTCAAGGACGCGTTCGAAAAAGTGCCCGCTAAGCAGCGGCCGGCCGAAATGCGCCTCGGCTTCCTTGTGTCCTGACGGGAGGAACTCCAGCCGGCGGTCGAAATTGCCGAAGCATGGCGTGCGTTGGGCAAAACTGGCGATCTCCTCATGGATCGACGCCGGCAGCGCCAGCCCGGAAAAGAGCCCCTCGGAACGAAGACCCGCGACAACAGCGTCGCGGTCAACGCCGGTGAAGATGGTTTTGTGGGCGCCCCGCACTGGGTAGGCAGGCTTTGCGCCGCGCCAATGCAGCTGCCGGCCAGGCATGGTGCGCGCCAGCACGAACATTGGCAACCAGGCCGGGTTCTCGCGCATATCTTTCAGATATGTCGGTATGCGCACCGCCATGCGGCGCAATATGCTGCCGTTTCGCGCGATGGCCTCAAGACTGGTAGTGCCCGATTTGTCAGGGGATGGCAGGCTCATCAGGGTCCTCTGTCACAAGCAGCAGCGCCGATGCAACATCGGCCGCTCACCGCCCAAGCATGCCCCAAACCCATTCATCCGCCTGGAACGGAAGCTAACGCCGCGTCAGAATTTGTGCAATGCACAATGAACGTCAACCTGTCAATTGTCCGGGATTTTACGTCCGGCCATTGCAAAAAAGGACATGCGGATTCACCGGCGCCCCTCACTTCGAGGGCGCCACCCAGATCTCGGCGTCGAGCCGCTTTGTCGCCAGGCCGCGCGCCAAGGCTTCGGCATTACCGGCATTTTTCGACAGCGACGCGGCCTGCCGCTTGCTGATGACAAGGCCTTCGGCCAAGGCGCGGTTTCCCGAGAGAACCCGCGCAAGAAAGGGTGTGCGGCTGCCGCGTGTTCTTGAAAAGCGAGCAGCCATCGTTTGCCTTGCGGTATGGGCAACGACATCGTCGATCCAGCCCTCGACTAGGCGTGCGCCCGGCTCCAGCAAAAGCAGCCAATCACCCTTGGCTTGCTTGATACCGGCGGCAATACCGCCGCCCGCCAGATACTGGCAGCCGGCATGCTCAGCGACACGATGCGTCTGGTCGCTGGAACCGGTGTCGCAGACGATGACGTCGCGCACGACGCCCTCGACCGCGCCGCCGATCAACGAGGCCAGCGTGCGGGCAAGCCCTTCCTCGTCATTGTGCGTTTCGATGAGAACACTGAGCATGTTTAGCCGAATAGCGGAAAGCCGTGCGCGGCGCCAGTTTTTGCGGCGCAGCATACAAAGTTCTTGATTTGTTCTCATTTACAAAATAGGAATAATTTCATGAACAGAGCGATTCGACACAACGCGGACAGTCCCTGGGAGCGGGCAAAGATGGAACAGATCGCGCGCGCGGACATTGCAGCTTTCGGAGCTGGAAGAGCCGATATGGCCAATGCGATGATCGAACAGAGCGGCATGCGTGTCCGTCCGGACCGCAACAGGGGCCGTTCGGCAGGCATCAACCCGTCCGGCCGGTTCGAACCGGTGAGCCGGCATGTCTTCGACGATGGCTGGAATTCACTGGAGGAGCTGCCGCCGTTCAAGACGGAGGTGCAGGTCGAGAAGCCGCGCACCATCATCACCCGCAACGAATCGCCCGACATTTCCTTCGACCGCTCGATCAACCCGTATCGCGGCTGCGAGCATGGCTGCGTTTATTGCTTCGCTCGGCCGACGCATAGTTTCATGGGTCTGTCGCCGGGGCTGGATTTCGAATCGAAGCTGTTCGCCAAGCCGGATGCGGCGCGGCTGCTCGACAAGGAATTGTCGAAGGACGGCTACCAGCCGCGCACGATCGCCATCGGCACCAACACCGATCCCTACCAGCCGATCGAGAAGCAGTACCGCATCATGCGCGAGATTCTCGAGGTGCTGGAAGCACGTGGCCACCCGGTCGGCATCGTCACCAAATCCGCTCTGGTAACGCGCGACATCGACATCCTGTCACGCATGGCCGATCGCGGGCTGGCCAAGGTGGCGCTGTCAGTGACGACGCTCGACCGTATGCTGGCCAGGACGATGGAGCCACGCGCGTCGACGCCGACCAAGCGACTGGAAGCGATCCGGCAGCTTTCCGATGCCGGCATCCCGACCTCGGTCATGGTGGCGCCGATCATTCCCGGGCTGACCGATCAGGAAATGGAGCGCATCCTCGATTCATCACAGGCAGCAGGCGCGCGGGAGGCCGGTTATGTCGTGCTGCGGCTCCCGCTGGAAGTCAGCCCAATCTTCAAGGACTGGCTGTTGCGCCATTATCCCGACCGCTATCGCCACGTCATGTCGCTGATCCGCTCGATGCGCGACGGCAAGGACTACGATTCGGAATGGGGCAAGCGCATGAAAGGCGCCGGTCCCTATGCCTGGCAGATCGGTCGCCGCTTCGAGATCACCGCCAAGCGACTTGGTCTCAATGTCGAGCGGCGCACGCTTCGGACCGACCAGTTCGTCGCCGCCGGAAAAGACCAGGTGCAGTTGATGCTGCTCTAGATGACGTTGGCACAACCCGGCCATAGGCCGGTGTGAAAGTCCTTGTTTTTGCATGTCGCCCTCCCAAACCGCAGAACACTTGGGGCGACATACATTGGAATCCCGTCCGGCCTGCCCCGGCCTGCAGACGGTGCCCTCCCGGTCCGGCGCCCCACCCGACCCGGAGGGACTTGCGGAGAATCGGAACCGATGCGACCCTCGCCGCAACATGGCTCGCGCGCGTTCCGATTCTCCGCCTCTCTTTGAAATGATCGAGAGACCCGACTTTTCCTTCGAGACGAAGGCGATGGCACAAGGCTTGTGGCCAGTGGCGGGCATGGATGAGGCCGGCCGCGGCCCGCTGGCTGGGCCGGTTGTGGCTGCCGCAGTGGTGCTCGACCCGGCCAACATTCCAGATGGGCTCGACGATTCCAAGCGCCTCAGCCATCTGCAGCGCGAGGCCCTGTTCCTGCGCATCCTCGGCTCCGCGCTTGGCGTTTCGATGGCATCGGTGAGCGCCGAGGGCATCGACGGCAGCAACATTCTCAAGGCCAGCCTGGAAGCCATGCGCCGCGCCCTTGTCGGCCTGCCAGTACAGCCGAAGCTTGCTCTGGCTGACGGGCGCGACGTGCCGCCGGGGCTGCCTTGCGAGGGACGCGCGCTGATCAAGGGCGACCAGCGCTCGCAGTCGATCGCAGCTGCCTCCATTGTCGCCAAGGTGATGCGCGACCGCATGATGTGCGGCTGTGGCAGCCATCATGAACGCTACGGCTTCGAGGTCCATATGGGCTATGCCACCGTTCGGCATCGTGCAGCGATCGAGGTGCATGGGCCGGTGGCGCGATTGCACCGCGTCTCGTTCGCGCCATTCAGGCTCGGTGAGGCTGAGGTTGCGGAAGAAGAGAGCTTCGCAGGTTTGGGTTGAGGCGAAAGCGGTTAGCCGATCTCCGCCCTCGCGGGATGGCCGGCAGGCCAGAGCGAGGCGATGTCCCACCAGTCTATCAGCCCTTGGCGCGCAGCTTGCTTGCATAGTTACAACCGGAGCGGCGGATGAGAACGGAACGCCGGCGTTCCTTCGCGCGCCCCTCTGTCCTGCCGGACATCTCCCCAAAAAGAGGGAGATTGGCAGGTCCGCCGCCTTCGCCTTTCTCCACCGCAACAAAAAGCCGCCAGGTTGCTCGGGCGGCTCTTAATCTGTCGGCGAAATCGGCTCAGTTGAGCTTCGACTTGACGTCCTGCAGGGAGGCCTTGAAAAGGTCGGCGCCTGCCTTGGCGTCCATCTTGCCGGCGAGCAGCGCGCGGGCGGCTTCGACGGCAATATCAACGGCGCTGGCGCGCACTTCGGCGACCGCGTCACGCTCGGCCTGACCGATCTTCTGCTCGGCAAGCGCTGTGCGCCTGGCAACATAGTCCTCGGTCTTCTTGTGTGCATCGGCGGCAAGCATGTCGGCCTCGCGCTTGGCCGCGGCGACGATGTCGGCGGCCTCCTGCTCGGCTTCCTTGCGCTTGCGCTGATACTGGCCAAGCAATTGCTGAGCCTCTTCACGCAACCGGCGCGCTTCGTCCAGCTCACTGCTGATCTTGGCGGCACGCGCGTCAAGCGCCTTGGCGATCATGCCCGGCACCTTGATGTAGATGGCAATGCCCAGGAAGATGACGAGGGCTACCGTTGCCCAGAGCGTTGCGAGAGATGTGGCGTCCATGATGCGCTCCTCACCCGGCCACGGATTTGACCGCGGCCGCGATCTCGGCCTTGCTGGCCTTGCCGCCGACGAGTGCCTCGATAATTGCCGACGCGGTGTCTTCAGCGATGGTGCCGACTTCCTTCATGGCCTTGGCCTTGATGGAAGCAATGCTTGCTTCGGCGGCACCAAGCTTCTCGTCCATAGCGGCCTCGACCTTCTTGCGCGCGGTTTCGGCCTCGGCCTTGGCCGCGTCATTGGCCTGCTGGCCGATGACGTTAGCCTTGGTCTTGGCTTCCGCCAGCTCCTGCTCGTAGGCAGCAACAGCGGCATCCGCCTCGCCCTTCAGCTTGGCCGCATGGTCGAGATCCTGAGTGATCCGATCGTTGCGGACATCGATGATGCCACCAACGCGCGGCATCACCACCCGCTTCAGGAACAGGTAAAACAGCCCGAAAGTGATCGCCAGCCACAGAAGCTGCGACGGGAACGTCGCAGGATCGAATGGCGGGAACGCGCCGTGTGCCTCGGCAGGCACGCCGGTTCCGGAATGCGTATCGCCTCCGGTCGCAGCAGGCGCAGACTCTTGCGCAAAGGCAGATGTCACGAACATGGACTATCCCCGAAATTCAGGCCGAACGCCGTGGCGGTTAGGCCAGATGGCGCAAGGCTTACTTGAACAGTGCCAGAAGCGCGATGAGAAGGGAGAAAATGCCAAGCGCTTCGGTCACGGCGAAGCCGAAAATCAGGCGGCCGAACTGGCCGTCGGCAGCCGACGGATTGCGCAGCGCACCCGAGAGGTAGCTGCCGAAGATGTTGCCCAGGCCAATGCCCGCGCCACCCATGCCGAGGCAAGCGATGCCGGCGCCGATGTACTTTGCTGCTTCTGCGTCCATTTGTTCAACTCCTTTGGATCTAAAATTCCGTTGCGATTCCATCCGGCGGCTAAGCCGGAAACTCTAACTAGTGCGAAGGATGCAGGGCGTCGTTCAGATACATGCAGGTCAGCACCGCGAAAACGTAGGCCTGCAACAGCGCCACGAGCAATTCCAGAGCCGTCAATGCCACCGCCATGGCCAGCGGCAAGATCGAACCCGCAATGCCAAGCGTGCCCAGCGCGCTCAGACTGACGACAAATCCCGAAAACACCTTCAGCGTGATGTGACCGGCCAGCATGTTGGCGAACAGACGAACCGAGAGGCTGACTGGGCGCGACACGAAGGAAATCACCTCGATCGGAACGACAAGCACCATCATCACCAAGGGCACGCCTTTCGGCACGAACAGCTTCAGGAAGCCTAGGCCATGCTTCATGAAGCCATAGACGATCACAGTGCCGATCACGAGGATGGCAAGGCCGAAGGTGACGATGATGTGGCTGGTGATGGTGAAGAAATACGGGAAAAGGCCAAGCAGGTTGGCGACCAGCACGAACATGAACAGCGAGAACACCAGGGGGAAGAACTTCATGCCCTGGGTGCCGGCTGCGTCGCGCAACATGTTGCCGACGAATTCGTAGGCCATTTCGGAAACCGACTGAAGCCGGCCAGGCACGAGGCTGCGGCTTGATGTCGTCAGATAGAGAAACATTGAAGCGACGAGCACGGTTGCGACCATGAACAGCGCCGAATTGGTGAAAGACAGGTCGTAGCCGCCGATCTCGATCGGAATCAGCTTGTTGATATGGAACTGGTGGATCGGATCGACCTTGTCAGCTGCCACGTTCAAACCCCGTCAATGCCGCGTACGGCTAAAATTGTCATTTCCGCCTGAAGGGCGGCTATTTCCAAATCCCACCCGCAGGGCGGTCATTTTCTGTCGTCCTGGTCACGGCGCGGTTTCTCGCCCTGTCCGAATTCCGAAACAACGCCAGCGGAACGCATGACATTGAGCACGCCGGCGCCAAAACCCAGCAGCAGAAACACGATCAGACCCCATGGCGTTGTCCCCGCCAGTCGGTCGATGATCCAGCCGATGCCGGCACCAACCACTACGCCTGCGATAAACTCGCTGGATAGTTTGAGCGCCTGACCGTAACCGGCCACACTGCCCGCTTTCGCGTCGTCTTTCCCCTCGAGCTTGTCCGGCCGCCTTGTCGCAAGCGATGCTTCAAGATCACGCCGGCGGCGCTCAAGATCGTCGTCGCGGATGGTGGCTTCGTGCTGCTTGCCGGGGCCGGTTTCTCCGGTTCCGGCTGGCCCATTCTTGTCGGCCATCGCAACCCCCCTGCCCGGTCAGATCGTCGCCGTCCGTCCGCTTCTAAAGTCGCCGGCAACATAGTTAGAGGGTTTGCGCCCGTCAAGCCACGGGCGGAACTTCAAAGCCATGTATTTTCTATAATGAAATCAATACCTTGGAAAGGTGCGACATCGTGCCCGACGCCACAGCAGGGATGCGTCGCCCGAATCCCCCCGGCAATGGCTCTTTTCGCGGGCCGCAGCTACGGGAAGGTTCGAGCGATGATCGAGCGGTCAGCTCCAGCCGCCGCCATAGGTACGATAGAAGATATGCAGACCGATCTTGGTCATCTTCTGCATCGTACGCGCCCATCCCGGGTGGACATATTGGGCGTAGTAATGAGTCGAGGATCCGACTTCGGGAATGAAGATCTTGCCGGCGGTGACAGCCATGGCGACGTCCTGCGCGATCTTGTAGTTGGCCGGGCTGTCGATGCGCTTCTTCCTGCCATCGCAGGCAAAAGAGAACTGGCAACGGTTGAACCAGTTGTCGTTCTGGTAGACGACGCCGCAGATCGAGTTCGGATAGGCAGGATTGCGGACCCGGTTGAGGATGACCTGGGCGACGGCGGCCTGCCCGCGAATGGATTCGCTGCGCGCCTCGAAATAGATGCCGTTGGCCAGGCACGCCTGCTCTGGCTTGGAGAAGACGCTGGCCGGCAGCGGGTTTTGTATCCACGCATGGTCGCCCTTGGACATCGGCGGAATGAAGCGGCCATTGCTTGGCTCTTCGTCCTGCAGCAAGGCCTCGAAGGGCGAGGCCTTGGCATAGTCCGGCGCGGCGGAAGCATAGGCGGTCGCCAGTATGTCGGCATGGTCGTTGTTGACCAGCGCCGCGAGCATGGCCGGCACACCCGGATCCGGCTTCTTGTCCTCGCGCGTATGGAACGCGGCGGCGATCTGGATTTCCTTGCCTTTGATCTGTGGCTTGGCGAAGGCCATCTTCAAATCGCTATCCATGCTCGGCCGCAGCAGCGACGAGGTGCGCTGGAAGATCGAACCGGCATTGAAGTTCTTCGGCGGCGCCACCGGCGAGACCTGAATGATGCGGCCCTTCTTTTCAGCGCGCACGATGCGGTCTTCGTCCGGCGTCCCGCTGACCTTGCCGCCCTTGCCGCGAAACGACACGGTGCCAACGCCGGCCAGATGGACACCCGACCCGGAGATGGAACCGGTGATATCGGAATCGACGAAAGGCATCTCAGCCGCGTGGACCGAGCCGGCTACGGATTTCTCGACATAGGAATTCCAGCGGCTGTTCGACGCCTCAAGGCCGGAAACAAGGCTGGTCATATCCTGGTAGGCGGCAATGGTCGGAAAGCCAATCCAGATACCAAGACCAATGACCAAAGGAGGCAGGAAGCTACGCTTTTTCTCACCGGCGGCGGCGACAAGCCGCTTCAAAACACGTCGATGCACGGAACTCTCCAGGAACGCTACTGAACCCCACTGGAGAGAAACAATGATGCATTAACCTTGATGGGACGTTAACGGATCGGATCGGGTTCTCCCTGGTTGGCTTGAAGCGAGGTGCTTAAGACACAACCAACAACTGCGCCGGCGAGGAATGCGAAATCGGCCCCAGGACCGCAAATCATATCTAGCGGGAGATATGTCTTAACCAAATATCCACACTCCCCGCCATCAGATGAAGCGGGTTCAAGGCAGCAGCTCAGCGAAGCTGAGACGGCAAGGGAATGGTCGTGGCGGCCTCAACGGCGAATGGCGAAGAACTGGCGGGAGCGGGCAGGCGCCCTCAGCTTCACAATTTGACCAGTCTGCGGGCCTTTGCAGCCCTGGCGATATTTCTCCATCACTTGAATATACTCGGTATCGATGTGTCCCAATCCGCTTGGAATATGAACCTCGGCGGCGCTGTTTCATTCTTCTTCGTGCTGTCAGGCTTTGTGCTGTCTTACAGTTTCGAAGGTCAATTCCTGACATGGCGTGACACTAGAAATTTTATCTTCCAGAGATTTTTCCGGCTTTGGCCTGTTCATATAATATGTTTTTTCATCGCCGTTGTGATCCTCCAGGCTCCCGTAAACCTGTTCACCGCATATCTAACGACAACGTTGCAAAGCTCCTGGTTCCCGACCTACGGCACGGCCTACACGCACAATGGCGTCTCTTGGTCGATATCCGTTGAGCTGTTTTTCTATCTTACTCTGCCATTTATCCTGACCTTGAGACCACGCTCAGCCATGCTACTGGCTTGCGGCTGGACGCTCGCCGTCTTCAGCCTGTTTGCAATTGCCGCGGTTCTGCCATCACCAATTTTCCCACCCCAGTCGCCGCAACCGTGGAGGGATTTCTACGTCACGGACGCGTCATTTGTTCAACTCTTTCCCCCTTTTCGGATGATCGAATTCCTAGCGGGAATAGTGCTCTACCAATTTTTCAAGGATCATCGCATCCCTGACCGGTGGGTGGCGTTCTGTCAGATTGCCGCGATCGTTTGCCTGTTGTTTTGCGCGCGCACATATGACGACGTCGCGCAATTCTTCGCTGAACACACTTCTGACATGACGTCCGTCGCGCATCGCGAATTCGGAATGTACCCAATGTTCGCGATTATAGTCTATGTCTTTGCCCACCAGTCCGGCTTCGTGACACGCCTTGTGTCCTTCCGCCCATTGGTTCTCTGTGGAGAGATCAGCTTTTCCTTCTACATGATCCATCAGATCGTTATTCGTAACCTGCATTATAATTTCGACATCGACGGACAATACGGCTCGATTGCAGCCGCGCTTTCGGCAGGGGTGATCAGTTTGATATTTGCGATCATTTTCCACCAAACCGTGGAGATGCCCGCCATTCGATGGGCCAAGCGACATTTTCCGATGTCCAAACACGCACCTTTGGTCAGAGAGATAGCGGCTATCGCGCCCGCCTGATGGTGCTCTCATCTAACCGGTTCGTCACGCCGGCCGCAGGAAGATGGGCCATGCAATCAGCGCGCAGGCCGCCGCCGACAGCCAGACGCCAGCCCAGGATCCGAGCACGAGAAGTCCTGGGATCGTGATCGGCACCAGGAAGAAGGCGACGAAGACGAAACTGTTGGCGAGGCCGAGAGCCGTCCCGGCATGGCTCGCGCCGGCAAGGGTGGCGAGTTCTGTATAGGCGACGCCATGCCATGCTGAAACGCAGATGCCGGCAACAACCAGCACCAGAACGATTGCCGGAGAAAGCAGCGGTTGCCAATCTGCCATGTCTGCCGCCCTCAGATTGGCGGAAGCAAGGACGACTAAGCCAAGGGCGGCGAAACCCAATACGCTCAGCATGCTGCACAGGCGTAGGAACGACCGCCGATTGCGATACCGATCGGTGAAGCGGCCGCTCCAGACCCGCATGACCATGGCGCCAACTTGCACTGCTCCCAGACTGACGCTGATCACCGCGGTGCCCATGCCGCCGAAATCGTGCAGGAACACCGAAGCGAAGGTGAGCACCGCGACCTGTGGGACGCAGAGCAAGCCGATGGCGATTGCGATGCGCCAGACATCCGGGTTGTGCAAAGGCGTCGGGCCGGCTGACAATGTGGCGGCGGCGGTCACCGCCTCATCCTTTGGCGGCTGATGCAACCAGCGCCAAGCGAACAGCGCGGTGATGGCCGAGGACGCGGCCAGCAAACCATAGACGGCAGCAAAACCATGGGCCGATGCGAGCGACGGCAGCACAAGTGCCCCAAGCCCGCCGCCAAGCGGCACGGCCGTTTGCCTGATGCTCATGGCAAAGCCGCGTTCGCCTTCGTGAAACCACGCCATGATGGCGCGGCCGCTCGAGCCGTTGACGCTACCGCCAAGCAATCCGGTGACCAGCAAGACACTGGCCAGCAACACGACGCCCGGGACCTGTGTCGGAGACGGCACGACAAGGACTGCCATCAGCAGCAGCCATGCCGCCGTCGCGCCAAGGCCGGTCAGCAGCACGCCACGGTCGCCCCAGCGGTCGGTCAGCAGGCCCCATGGCAGTTCGCTCAATGCCACGCCCAGCCCAAGCAGGCCGAGAACCAGGCCAAGCTGACCATTGCCCAGATGGTAGCCTGAACGCATGAACACGGCTGTCGCCGGAATACCCGAGAACGTCGCGGAGAAACTGGCGTTGGCAGCCACGCCAATGCCCAGCACCTTCCACCGATGATTGGGACCAAACCCCGCGCCAACGGATGAAGCAGGCGCCTCATGAGGCTCACATTGGGGTGCATCCTCTCCGCGGCCGATGGTGATGACAGACATGAGCGACTTCCTTCAGTGAGCTGACAACGGCGAGGCAAGGCTTGACGCGTTGTCTCTACCGCCGTATCTTCGTCCTGAATATTGGGAATTTATGGACTTATAATTCTGAAAAATGGGACTATTGATTTGCGACGCGTAACATTCGACCTCGACGTTCTCCGCAGTTTCGTTACCGGTATGGAGTTGGGCAGCTTTGCCAAGGCGGCGGACAGGCTCGGCCGCTCGACTTCGGCGGTCAGCGCGCAATTGAAGAAGCTGGAAGACCAGGCAGCGACACCGATCTTCCGCAAATCCGGACGCGGCCTTGCCTTGACGGAGGCCGGCGAGACCATGCTTGCCTATTCGCGCCGGCTGCTCGACTTGAATGACGAGGCCGTGTCCGCCATCCATGACGTCGAGTTGGAGGGTTGGGTGCGGCTTGGATTGCAGGAAGATTTCGGTGAGGCCGTGTTGCCGGAGGTGCTGGGGCGGTTCGCCCGCGCGCATCCAAAGGTCAAGATCGAAGCAAGGATCGCGCGCAGCCACGAACTTGCCGACCGGATCGTGTCGGGCAATCTCGACATCGCGCTGGCATGGCACTGCGGCGCGACGTTGCCTTACAGCGAGCATGTCGCCGATGTTCAGATGCGCTGGATCGGTCCGGCGAAGCTCATCGAGACAAGGCTGCGGGATGGCGAGGCGCTGCCGCTGGTGGCACTCGAAGCGCCGTGCCTGTTGCGCACTGTGGCGACGGAAACGCTGGACCGGGCCGGCCTGCCCTGGCGCATGGCCTTCTCCAGCCCAAGCCTAGGCGGCATATGGGCGGCCGTCGCGGCAGGGCTGGGGCTGACGATCCGGACCGACATCGGGCTGCCGGCAAGTGTGAAGGCGATGGCACCGGAGATCGCGGGATTGCCCACCTTGCCCGAGATGGCATTGTTCCTGCACCGCAAGGAGGCTGAACCCGAGCCGGTGGCGGCGCGTCTCGGCGCGATCCTGAAACAGGCCGCATTGGAAGCGCTGCCCGAAAAGGCATCGGCCTTGCGCAACGTCGCGTAACGCCGGCCTGCGGAAGCCGTCAATTACGCTTCTTTGCCCTGCCGGCGAACGGATTTTCCGAGGTCCGCAACGCCATGCGGATCGGCACACCGGGCATGTCGAAGGCTTCGCGCAGGCTGTTTGTGAGGTAGCGGACGTAAGATTGCGGCATCGCCTCGGGCCGTGAGCACTGGACGACGAAGCCCGGCGGGCGGGTCTTGGCCTGGGTGAGATACTTGATCTTCAAGCGGCGGCCGGCGACAGCGGGCGGCGGGTGATGCGCCAATATGCTTTCCAGCCAGCGGTTCAGCTTGCCGGTCGACACGCGGCTGTTCCAGACCTTGTGTGTCTTGATGACGGCATCCATCAGCTTGTCGAGGCCGCGCCCGGTCTCGGCCGAAACCGTGACCGCCTGCATGCCACGCGCCTGGGGCAGCAGACGCTCGGTTTTCTCGCGCAGTTCGGCCAGCAATTCCTGGGGATGGTCGATCAGATCCCATTTGTTGAAGGCGATCACCGGCGCACGGCCCTCGCGGATGATGAGATCGGCGATCTGCAGATCCTGCTTCTCGAAAGGAATGGTGGCGTCGAGCACGATGATGACGATCTCGGCAAAGCGGATGGCGCGCAGGCCATCCTGCACCGACATGACTTCCAGCTTTTCGTGGATCCTGGCCTTACGGCGCATGCCGGCGGTGTCGAACAGCTTTATCCGGCGGCCGCGCCAGTCCCAGTCGACCGAAATGGAATCGCGTGTGATGCCGGCTTCCGGACCGGTCAAAAGCCGCTCTTCGCCGATCAGCGCATTGATCAGGGTCGACTTGCCGGCGTTAGGGCGGCCGACGACGGCGATGCGCATCGGCTTGGTGTCGTCATAGGCCGGCAGATCCTCGGCGTCCGGATCGACAATGTCCTCGCCGATAAGCACTTCGTTGGAGGCAATCTCCTCGGCCGCATCGTCCTCTTCTTCCCCAAACGCGCGCGCCTCGCCAAGCGCCTCGATGATCGCATCGCGCAGATCGGGCATGCCTTGGCCGTGTTCGGCCGAGATCGGGATTGGCTCACCGAGGCCGAGTTCCCAGGCCTCCAGCATGCCGCCTTGCGCACCGCGCGCCTCGGCCTTGTTGGCGACCAGCACGACCGGCTTGCCGGACTTTCGCACGATCTCGGCAAAGGTCTTGTCGTCGGGCAGCAGCCCGGCTTTAGAATCGACGGTAAAAAAGATCAGATCGGCTTCGCGTATGGCGATCTCGGTCTGCGCACGCATACGGCCAGGCAAGGTCGAGGCTGCTGCATCCTCGAAGCCGGCGGTGTCGATGACGTCGAAATGCAGATCGTAGAGCTTGGCCGCGTGGACGCGGCGATCGCGGGTGACGCCTGGCGTGTCGTCGACAAGCGCCAGCTTCTTTCCCACCAGCCGATTGAAAAGGGTTGATTTGCCGACGTTAGGCCGGCCGATAATGGCGACTTTGAAGGTCATCCGGCCCTACAATCCGTCACGATGCGTTGCCCGACCCGCGGATCAGCTCGGACATCAACGTCGCCCGCTCACGCGTGTTGCGTGGGGCGCCATCATCCGCGGCGATCTGGTCGAACAGTTTCAGAGCGTCCTGGGTCTTGCCTTCCTTCCACGCCGCAAGGCCGAGCGCCTCACGCGCCGTATGGCGAAGCGTGTTGGTGTCGGAGGTCAAGGCCTCGACGCGGCTGGAGACATCGGCGAAGGAACCGTGATCGACCAGCAGCAGTGCCGCCCTCAGCCGCGCCATGTCGCGGATGCCCGAGGGGATCGCGGTGTCGGCCGCCACGCCGTCAAAATCCTTGACGGCGGCATCGACGTCGCCCTTCGCCGCCTTGACGGTCGCCGCACGCATGCGGGCGAGCAGCGGATAGGCGCCGTAGCCATCCTTCTCCAACTGATCGAGCGCGGCCAGCGCGTCGTCGCTCTTGCCGTCATTGGCCAGCTTCAGCGCCTGCGAGAACGCATCGCCGGAGCGATTGGCGCGGGTCTCATCCCAGTAGCGGTAGCCGACGAAGGCAGCGGTGCCGAGCACCACCAGGACGGCGAGGCCAATCAGGAAGGGACCAAAACGGTCCCACAGCGCCTGCGCCTGGTCGCGCCGCATCTGTTCATTGACTTCGCGGATAAAGCTGTCGTCCGACATCGATCAAAACCATCCCTGCCCAAGCGGGCCATTCTTGAGAGCGCGTTTTAGCGAAATTTTGTCGGCATGGAAGGGGTTAGGCCGGAAAATCGCCGTTTCCCCGGCTATCCGACCGAAAAGCCGATCGCACCCACGCCACATTTGCGCGATAGCCGGTCACTCAATCCTGTTCAAGCCCAGATCGGAGCCGATGCCTCGTCCGTCCCGCATTGTTGCGTCCCTTGTCGTGTCACTCGCCACAGCCGGCGCCGCTTTTGCCGATCCGCCGGCAGCACCCGTGGCGGCCAAGCCCAAGCAGATCGTCATCATCTCGTTCGACAGCGCCCGCGACATTTCGCAATGGAAGCGCAGCCGGGCATTGGCCCAGCGTACCGGCGCGCATTTCACCTACTTTCTCTCTTGCGTCTTCCTGCTGTCGCCGGAGACGCGCAAGGAATATACCGCGCCCGGCAAGACGGCTGGAAAGTCCAACATCGGCTTTGCCAGTTCCAAACAGGAAGTCGCGGATCGGCTCGAGCAGATCAATCTCGCGGCCTCCGAAGGGCATGATATCGGCAGCCATGGCTGCGGCCATTTCGACGGCAAGGACTGGAGCAAGGCCGACTGGCTGAGAGAGTTCAGGGCGTTCGAGCATATTCTCGACAATGCCTACGCCATCAACGGCATCGAGCCCGAGCCCAAGGGCTGGCACGACCTCGCCCACAAGATGGTGGTCGGGTTTCGCGCGCCCTATCTGTCGACCAGCCCGGCCCTTTACGAGGCGCTGCCGGCGGCGGGTCTCTTGTTCGACGCCAGCGGCGTCTCGCGTGGCCCGGTCCAGCCGCCGACCAGCAACGGCATCACGCGCTTTTCATTGCCGCAGATCCCGGAAGGCCCGGCATCAAGACCGGTGATCGCCATGGACTACAATCTCTATGTCAGGCATTCCGGCGGCTTCGAGCGGCCAAGCAAGGCGAAAGAGTTCGAGAACCGCACCTACGATGCCTTCCGCAACGCGTTCGACGCGCAATATTCCGGCAAGCGCATTCCGCTGGAACTGGGCTTCCATTTCACCTTGATGAACGACGGCGCCTACTGGAACGCGCTGGAGCGCTTTGCCAGCGAGGTCTGCGTCAAGGCCGATGTCGAGTGCATCAGTTTCCGTGACTATGTCTCGCGGCAACATCCCGACGAAAGCGCTTCAGTGGGCGGCTGAACCGCCAACTGTTGCGCCCTCACCAATATCAAGCCGGACCGTCGGCGCCTTGCCGTTCGAGATAGCGCTGGTCGATCTCCGGTAGCGGCTCGCCTTGCAGCGTTGCTTCGAAGGCACGCAAGCGCTTGTGGACCGATTGCAGTTCGACAATTGTCGACCATGAGTTGAGCAGGAACTGCAGCGAATTCGTTACCCTGCCGAATGCATTCGAGATCTGGTTAAACGGACCAAACGTTATCTTGTGCGCCACAAAAGACGGCCCCAGGATAATGTTTGCAAAAATATTATCGGCCTGAAGGTAGGTATAACGCACGACATTGAAATAGATATAATGAAAATACAGTCTGAAATAGTTTTTACGAACATTTTCGAATAGTTCAGATGTGGTGGCAGGCTGGGCGCGATCTTCGTGGTCCTCGCCATAGACCAGCTCTTTGCGGTAAGCCGCCTCGACACGCTGGTTGCGGAACTGCAGGCCCGGCAGCTTGATGCCGGCAAGCATGACCGAGATGGTGCCGAAAAGGCACCACGCCAGCGCGGCAACGACCAACGGCTGCGGGATCGCCCCGACAATGGGCAGTTCGGTGATGTGCACCTGCAACCGGATCATGACTGGCAGGAATGCAATCAAGGTCATGATCGACTGGACGAAGGTGGCGCCAAGATCCTCCATGATCTGGGAGAACCGCATCGTATCTTCCTGAATACGCTGCGAGGCACCCTCAATGTGGCGCAGTTTGCTCCAGTTCTCCATGAAGTAGTTGTTCATGGCAGTGCGCCAGCGAAATATCCAGTGACTGACGATGAAGGCATTGACCACGCTGACATTCATCCCGACCAGAGCCAGCCAGGCAAAGCTGGCTACTCCGGCGTAGAATTCGGCATTGGTCGATTGTACGGTTCCGGACATCAGTCCCTGTACATAGTCAAAGAACGGTCCGTACCAGTCGTTGACCGCGACGCTGACCTGCACGTTGAAATAGATGAGGAACAGGATAAAGGCCGATACCGGGATGGACCAATTCAGCCAAGGGTGCGGCGAATACCAAGCCCAGAATGCGTAGAAAGCAAGCACGCAGGCGGCGAAGTAGATGTAAAACCACAAAAACGGCTTAGACCAAAGCACCGTAATACCGATGATGGGTGGCGCACCAGCGGCAGCGGGCGGCAATCCTAAGACCGCACCCAATTGTTCACCACCGAAAAACCAGAACAGGATCGCGGCAAGGGCCCAGATAGCCGCCGAAGCGAAGAAGAGCTTCGGCTTTGGAAAAAAGGATACGAACACTGTGGCGAATTCCTCGGTCGATGCGCAAATCAGCGGGGTTGCCGTTCAGCGGGCATAAAGTCACACATTAGTTGGAAAGAAAATGCCTGCCGATGCCCGGCACCGAGCAAGGCCACAATCATGGCGATTTTGGCGCGGCAGACCATAAGATGGCGCCGGAGACGAGGAGGACGCCCGCCGCGACAATCGACGCCAGGAAGAAATTACCCGACATTTGCGCCAGCACACCGGCGACAACCGGTCCGATGATCTGGCCGAGGCCGAACGAAGCCGTCATCAGGGCAAAGATCCGGCGCGGCGCCTGGGGCGCCAGTTGCCTTGCCGCCTGAAGGCCAAGTGCTGTGACAGCGATGAAAGTGACGCCAAGGAGAAGGCCACCGAGGAGCGGGCCGATGCGCCCGCCAACGGCGACACTGGCGGTGACGCCGATGACCTCAACGAAGCACCCCAGCCCATAGGCCGCGTAGAGCCCAATCCGGCCAGCAATCTTCTGCCAAAGCCAGGTCGAGGGAAAACCGGCAAGGCCGGTGATCATCCAGACCATGGCCTCGAAGACGCGTCCGCCGCCGCCTTGCCGGACAATGGCGACGAGAAACGTTGCCGTCACCACGTAGCCGAAGCCGAACAGGCCGTAGGCGATGATGACCTTTAGCAACGACCGGTCCTTTGGCAGCGCCGGCTCGCGGACTGGGCCGGCATTGGTGACCGGGCCGCTGTTGGCCAGAATTGCAACGATGACAAAGCCGCAGGCCGAAATGGCCGCCGAGCCATACCATCCCGCCGCCCAGCCGGCATGGTCGGTGACCAGGAGGGCCATGAGCGCCGAAGACGCCGCGATGCCAAGGCCGACACCGCCGAAATGCAGCGCCTGCAGGTCGCCGCGGTTGGCCGCTGCCAAATGGCTGAAGACGATGCTGGCCATGAACACCATGACGAAAGCGCTGGCGAGGCCCGCCAGGAAACGAACGATGACAAACACCGCCATCGTCTCGGTCAGCCCCATCAAACCGAGAAGCACAGTGCTGGCGCCAAGGCCGGTCAGCATCAGCATGCGTTCACGCCCCTGCGCCCAGCCGCCTGCCGCCGCCAGCGCGCCGACGAGGTAGCCAAGATAGTTGGCGGAAGCGATCCACCCCGCCGAAGCGGGCGACAGGTGAAGCTCTTCCATCATGCCAGGCAGGATCGGCGTGTAGACGAAGCGGCCGATTCCCATGGCGACGGCCATGGCAACCATGCCGGCGAAGGCAAAACGCAGCGCTGTCGAATTGGCCGATATCATCGCAGCGCACCATAAGTGCGTTGGCCGGTGAAACAATCCGCCTTTTGTTGGGCCAGTTTGGCCCGCCTGAGATCAGCGACGCAAGGCAAGCGTCGCTTTTGCAATCAGCACCTTCCGCCGATACCAGCCTCCAGGGCCGCCGTTTCATGAACCGTACGCCGCGCCGTCTGCCTAAATGGCACATCGCCAAGTTCGCGTTCCGACATGGTTTCCAGCACAGGATGTGACAGCGGGTCACGAACCCAGCCGGTTGTCTCGCTTTCATGCCGTGGCCGCTGCCGCGCCTCGGCGGCAAACACGGTTTTCAGAAACGACAAGATTCCTGGCATGTCTGCCTCCGCAGGCCTGTGTGATTCAGCCAAGGTCGGCCGTTTCCATACTTCTTTCAATTGAGATTTCGGCCCCGGCAGTTTAGAAAAACTGTATGGCCATGCTCAACCGCGTTCACCTCAACGGGCTCCGCGCCGTGGAAACAGTCGCCCGGCTCGGCTCGCTTTCGGCGGCGGCCGGCGAACTTAACGTCTCTGTCAGCGCCGTCAGCCAGCAGATCAACCGAACGGAAAAGCAGCTTGGCCGCCCCCTGTTCGAGCGCACGGCAAGCGGACTTGTGCTCACCGAATTCGGCACCGCTTTCACCGCGCGCCTCGGCGCCGGGTTTCGCGAGCTTGCGCAGGCGGTGGCGATGGCCGATGAGGCAAGCCAATGCACATTGGTGGTGTCGGTTGCGCCGGCCTTTGCCTCGAAATGGCTGCTGCCAAGGCTGTCGCGCCACTTCGACAGGCATCCGAAAGTGTTGTTGCGCATCGATGCCTCGGTACGGATTGCCGATCTCGATCATTCCGACATCGACATCGCCATCAGGCTGGGTGACGGAAAATGGCCCGATGCGCGTGCGGAACTGCTGCTGGCGCAGGAGGTTTTTCCGGTCTGTGCGCCGGTGATCGCCAACCGGTTGAAATCGATCGATGACCTCGCCAGCACCTGTGCGATCACCGATGAACGGGCGATGATCCCCTGGGAAAGCTGGTTCAAGGCCGCCGGCGTGGCGCCGGTCACCTTTTTGAAGGGCGCGCGCTTCACCGACCCGATGCTTTGCCTGGAATCGGCGATAGCCGGCCATGGCGTGATGCTCGGCTGGCAGTTGCTGACGGCGGATGCGCTGGCTGATGGGCGCCTTGTCGCTCCGTTCGGCGTCCGCGCCCAGAGCGGCCTCGGCTATTGGCTGGTGACCTCGGCCGCCAAGAGCGAAAGCCGCAAGATCAGGGACTTCAAGATCTGGATCCGCGAGGAGATCGCTGCAACAATGGCGCAGTTCGGCGCTACCGCCTCTGGACCAGCGGGTGCGGGGACTGTGGAAACCACAGAGGCGCCGGTCTATGTAAGATCAGAGTTCAAATCACGGCAGGCAGGATCATGACCACACATTCGCGCGGCGTTGCCGCAACCATCGACCCGGTGAAACTCGACAGGCTGGCCGAAGTCGCCATCAAGGTCGGGTTGCAGTTGCAGCCCGGCCAGGATCTCGTGCTGACCTCGTCGATCGCCGCGCTGCCGCTGACCCGGCGCATCGTTGAGCACGCCTACAAGGCCGGCGCCGGCCTGGTGACGACGATCTTCAACGACGACGAAATGACCCTGGCGCGTTATCGATTCGGCGCCGATGCCAGTTTCGACCGTGCGGCCGGCTGGCTCTACGAAGGCATGGCCAAGGCCTTCGCCAACAACGCGGCCCGCCTTGCCGTGCGAGGCGAGGACCCGTCGCTGCTGTCGGCACAGGACCCATCAAAAGTAGCGCGCGCCAACAAGGCCAACTCGATGGCCTACCAGCCTGCGCTGGAAAAGATCACCGGCTTCGACATCAACTGGAATATCGTCGCCTATCCCGATCTCGCCTGGGCCAAGCAGGTGTTTCCTGATGATGCCGACGATGTCGCGGTGGTCAAGCTCGCCGATGCCATCTTCGCCGCGTCGCGAGTGGATGTCGAAGATCCGATCGGCAACTGGAAGGCGCATAACGCAGCGCTTCGCAGCCGCACCGACTGGCTGAATGGCCACAATTTCCATGCGCTGCATTTCACCGGGCCTGGCACCGACCTGACCGTTGGCCTGGCCGACGGCCATGAGTGGATGGGTGGCGCCTCAACCGCCAAGAACGGCATCACCTGCAATCCCAACATTCCGACCGAAGAGGTCTTCACCACGCCGCATGCCCGGCGCGTCGAAGGTCATGTCTCCTCGACCAAGCCGCTGTCCTACCAGGGCACGTTGATCGACGACATCTCGGTGCGTTTCGAAGAGGGCAGGATTGTCGAGGCAAAAGCTTCGAAGGGCGAGGACGTGCTGAAGAAGGTTCTGGACACCGACGAAGGCGCACGCCGTCTTGGCGAAGTGGCGCTGGTGCCGCATTCCTCGCCGATCTCGGCGGGCGGACTGCTGTTCTTCAACACGCTGTTCGACGAGAACGCCGCTTGCCACATCGCGCTTGGCCAATGCTATTCGAAATGCTTCGTCGACGGCGCCTCGCTCACCCAGGCCGAGATCGCGGCACGCGGCGGCAACAAAAGCTTCATCCACATCGACTGGATGATCGGCTCCGACAAGATCGACATCGACGGTGTCGCCAAGGATGGCAGCCGCGTGCCGGTGATTCGCAAGGGCGAATGGGCCTGAGAGATCCTACCAACGGAGGTTGCCTTGGCCTTCGACATCGAGGTGAAGCGTATTTACCAAGCGCCTGATATGGCCGATGGCCAGCGCGTGCTGGTTGACCGCATCTGGCCGCGCGGCGTTGCCAAGACAAGCGCCGCGCTCGCCCTATGGCTGAAGGACATCGCGCCGAGCGACGCGTTGCGCAAATGGTTCGGGCACGAGCCGGCGCGGTGGGCGGAATTTCAACAGCGCTATCATGTCGAGCTGGACAGGAATGGGGAGGCGGTCGGGCAGCTGCGCGGGTTGCTCGCCGAGGGCAAGGTAACGCTGCTCTACGGCGCCCATGACGAGGCGCACAACAACGCGGTGGCTCTGGCGGGCTACCTGCTTCGCCATCCTCGGCCATGACCAGAGGATGACGAAGTGACGCGCATGGCGCGCTACTTCACCGCCTCCTGATAAACATCTGGCTTGAACCCAACCAGAATACGGTCGCCGACCTCCAAGACCGGGCGTTTGACCATTGTCGGATTGGCCAGCATCAGCGCCTTGGCCTTTTTCACATCGAGGCTCTGCTTGTCGCCGTCCGGCAATTCGCGGAATGTCGTGCTGGCTTTGTTGAGCAGCACCTCCCAGCCAACCTTGCCGACCCAGCCATCTAGCCGCTTCGCATCCAGCCCTTCCGCCCGGTAATCGTGAAACCGGTAGGCGACGTTGCGGCTTTCCAGCCAGACGCGCGCCTTCTTGATCGTGTCGCAGGTGGTGATGCCGTACATCGTGATTGTCAAAGCGTGGTTCCTTGGCTGACAGTCGAATCCGCTTCGCAGCCTAAAACCACCCTTCCCGCTTTGCCAGCATCCTTGCCTGCCCAGGCCTGTTTTTAGGACTTGCCAGTACTAAGGAATCTTCCTAAGTATTTTATCGCCGCTTTTGGCGACACCTGGGATGAAACAGTGATTGACCTCCAAATCGTAAATTCGAGCCCTCCACCGATCGACGGCATCTTTCGCGCGCTTGCCGACCCGACGCGCCGGCGCGTGGTGGAACGGTTGAACCGCAGCCCTGCCTCGGTCAGCGAACTCGCCGAGCCTTTCGGCATGGCCCTGCCCTCCTTCATCGAGCATCTCAAGGTGCTTGAAGGCTGCGGGCTGGTGCGCTCGCAAAAGGCCGGCCGCATCAGGACCTATCAACTGGCACCCGAGCCGCTGAAGCTCGCTGAAAACTGGCTGTCCGAACAACGCACCCTGTGGGAGCGCCGCCTCGACCAGTTCGACGCCTATGTCTTGACCCTTAAGGAGAAAGAAACATGAGCTATCCACTCAAACTGGACCCCAGATTGGATCTCACCTTGGAGCGCGTCATCAACGCGCCGCGCGAACTGCTGTGGCGGGCCTGGACAACGCCAGAACACGTCAAGCAATGGTTCACGCCGAAGCCATGGCTCATCAGCGACTGCGAGATCGATCTGCGGCCAGGCGGGCTGTTCAGGACGCGCATGCAATCGCCTGACGGCAAGGAGGTCAACGACCGCCATTGCTGCTATCTCGAAATCGTACCCAACGAGCGGCTCGTATGGACGGATGCGCTGCTGCCCGGCTACCGGCCATCAGGTGACGCGTTCATGACCGCGGTCATTGCATTGCAGAGCGAAGGCAATGCCACGCGCTACACCGCCACGGCCATCCATCGCGACCAGGCGACCCGCGATAATCATGAAGAGATGGGCTTCTTCGACGGCTGGGGCACGGTGGCCGATCAGCTTGCGCAGTACGTGAAGACGATTTGAGCTTGCAACACGGCGGCCGGGAGATTGCCAGCCGCCGTGTTTTCGGCATCTCTAGTAATAGAAACGCTCTTCCGTGATCTTGCCATCCTTGACGGTATACAGGCCAACCTCTTCCATCGTGGCTCGCTCACCAGTCGCTTTCGGCGTCACATCCAGCTTGAAGTACACCGCGAACTGGTCGCCATTGACGTATGGGCCATCGACCGAGCCGCCATGGAATTCGTTGTTGTCGCGCCACCATTGGCTCTTCTGCCTGAGAGCTTCCTTGCCATGGCTCACGGCCATCGGCCCTTCCATGGCTTCGTAGCTGGCAATGTCATCGGAATTGTATTTTGCAGCGGCACCTTCGTGATCGCCCTGCTTGAGGCGTTCAGTGAAATCCTTGGCAATTTCCGCGATGGTCATGTGTTTTCCTCCTGTTGAGACACATTGCAAATAGGGAACGGCTTGCCGAGCCGCCATCGCGGGATCGGTGGATGCTGACATGACCCTGTCAGGATGAGCATCGCAAATCTCCATGACGACGAAAGCTACATCGCGGCCAAGGCATCGTCCTGACCGTTCAATTGCCAGGTGGCCGGGCGCTCGTACTTACCCTGATGGCTACGGATCAATGCAAAGCTCCGGACCGTCAAGCAGATCGGTTCAACAGCCCTTTCCCGAAGCTTTGGCACACCAACTCTGTCGCGGAGCAACGTCACATGCGGCTCTACCGAGTTCGTTACGAAGGGCTGCAGCGGACTATCGTCGACGACGGCGGAGAGCTGGCGCCAGAAGGCCTGAAACGCCGGTGAATGATCGCTGCTGCGAAGCACCAGCGCCCCACCGCCGAATGCCGACAGACGGTCGAGGCAAACATCGAATGGCTTGGCCTGAACCAACAGACCGATGTGACGAGCGATACTCATCAGAGCTTGGGGTTTGCCATTGCCAAGCCCGATCAGCGACATGTGCATTTGCTCCGCTGGGGTCAGCCGCCCACTCAATTCCAGGTCCCGACAATAATGCTCTGCCTCGCGCGTCAGCATTGCATTGACCGGGGCTTCGAACAGAGCGGCGTAGAACACATGGGGTTCCCGGGTCGGGCCTGGCTCATCCCAACGAAAAAAGGTCTGGCCGTTCTTCCCGGACCCGAACGTAAATTGCCTACTCATAACTGATCTCGCCTGGCAAAACCGATCGAGAATACTAGAACAAAAAGTGAACAAATCAATCGAAAACGAAACAGGCGCCGATGCTTCCACATCGACGCCTGCAAGACCCAACGATCGGCAAGAACTCGCCGAGCAAGAAACCGAATCTTACGCCCCGTAGCCGATGATGCCCTTGACCTCGAGGAAGTCGTGGATCGCCCAATCGGCGTATTCGCGGCCGTTGCCGGACTGCTTGTAGCCGCCGAAGGGCGCGAACGTGTCCCATTCCGGGTAGTTGATCGAGACCTGGCCGGCGCGCAGCTGTCCGGCGACCTTGCGGGCGTGCTCGATATCCTCCGACTGCACATAAGCGGCGAGGCCGTAGACGGTGTCGTTGGCGATCCTCACCGCGTCGTCGTCGTCATTGTAGGAAATGACCGACAGCACCGGGCCGAAGATTTCTTCCTTCTCGATGGTCATGCCGGGCGTGACATGGCCGAACACGGTCGGCCTGACATAATAGCCACGGTTAAGGTGCTCCGGACGACCTGGGCCGCCGGTGACCAGCGTTGCGCCTTCCTTGATGCCGGCCTCGATCAACCCCTGGATCTTGTTGAACTGGAGCTCGCTGACGACCGGACCAAGCTTGGTCTCTTCATTGCGCGGATCGCCGACATTGTGTGCTTCGGCTGCCTTCTTGGCGATGGCCAGCGCCTCGTCGTGGCGAGCGGCAGGCACCAGCATGCGGGTCGGCGCATCGCAGGACTGGCCGCTGTTGCCGAAGCAACCTTCAACACCCTTGCGCACCGCCGTTTCGAAATCGGCGTCCGGCAGCACGATGTTGGCCGACTTGCCGCCGAGTTCCTGCGCCACGCGCTTAACCGTCTCGGCCGCCGTCTTGGCGACGATGATGCCAGCTCGGGTCGAACCGGTGAAGGAGACCATGTCGACATCGGGATGACCGGCCATGATCTGGCCGACATCAGGGCCATTGCCGTTGACCATGTTGTAGACGCCCTTGGGCGTGCCGGCGGCTTCCATCACTTCCGAGAAGACGATGCCGCTGATCGGCGCGATCTCGGAAGGCTTCAGCACAACCGTGCAGCCGGCGGCGATCGCCGGCGCGACCTTGCAGACGATTTGGTTGAGCGGCCAGTTCCAAGGCGTGATCAGCGCGCAGACGCCGATCGCCTCCTTGACCACCATGGTGCCGCCGCGCTTCTCGGAGAATTCATAATCCTCCAGCGCCTTGATGGTGGCTTCCATATGGGCTCGGCCGGCCCAGGCCTGCGCCTCGCGGGCCCAGGTGATGGGCGAACCATTTTCCTGACTTACGGCCTGGGCGATGTCCTCGTAGCGTTCGTTGTAGACTTCGAGGATACGCTTCAGGAGCTTCAGGCGCTCTGCCTTGCTGGTCTGCGAGAAGGATGGAAAGGCGGCCTTCGCGGCGGCAACAGCCTTATCGACGTCGGCCTTCGAACCAACTGAAATTTTCGTATAGGCCTCTTCGGTGGACGGATCGATGACGTCAAGCGTCGCCGGCACCACGGGCGCCACCCATTTGCCGTCGATGAAAAAGTTGAGATGATTGCTCACAGGGAAACACTCCGGTTTTCGGGAAATGGACGGTCAGTTTATGCGGACAGCATAGGGCAGTTAGCGCCACGGCGCAGGCTGATATGCGCCACGTCGCCGGCGCTGAATTGAAAACCCTGCGCCTGGCGCGGCGCGTCGATCACCACAGGTATTCCCTGCCCCAGTTCGGCATGCAAGCGCAAGGTGCGGCCATGAAAGACGACGCTGTTGACCCGTACCGGTGCCGTACCGGTTGAGGCTTCGTTCGCCGCCAGTAAATCCTCGGGCCGCACGCCGATGGTGCGCAGCGCGCCCTCGTTTAGGACTTCGCCAGTGTCCGAGACGGCCTCCAGCGGCAAGGCGCCAGCAGCGAAACGAAACCGATCGCCGTCGCGCCCGACAAAGCGCGATTGCAGCAGGTTCATGGTGCCGATGAAGCTGGCGACGAATGTGGTGGCGGGCCGGTCATAGAGCGTGGCCGGTGGCGCGATCTGCTCGATGCGGCCCTTGTTCATGACGACGATGCGGTCGGAAATCGACAGCGCCTCGGTCTGGTCATGCGTGACCATGACGAAGGTGGTGCCGAGCCGCGATTGCAGCCGCTTCAGCTCAACCTGCATCTGCTCACGCAAATGGGCATCCAGCGCCGACAGCGGCTCGTCAAGCAACAGCACGCGCGGCTCGCAGACGATGGCGCGGGCGAGTGCGACGCGCTGACGCTGGCCGCCCGACAATTCGGACACCCGGGCGCCAATCTTGTCGGCAAGGCCGACCATGTCGAGCGCCGCAGCAACGCGCCTGGCCTGTTCCGCGCCACCAAGCTTGCGCAACGATAGGCCGAAGCCGACATTTTCGGCGACATCCATATGCGGAAACAGGGCGTAGTCCTGAAATACGGTGTTGACCGGCCGGTCGAAGGGCCGAAGCGCGGTGATGTCACGGCCTTCAAGCAGCACCTTGCCGCTCGATGGGCTTTCAAAGCCGGCGATGACGCGCAGGCTGGTGGTCTTGCCGCAGCCGGATGGGCCAAGCAAGGTCAGGAACTCGCCGCGGGCGATGTCGAGATCAACGGCATCAAGCCCCACAATGCCGCCGGGAAAGACCTTTGAGACCGCCTGCAGCCGGACGAGAGGATCAGGCGCCATCGCGAACCTCGGACGGTTTGGTCGTGTTGACCCAGAGGATCTGGCAGCGTTCCGCGCCCGGATTGCGGAACGCGTGCAAGAGCGTGCTCTTGAAGGCGAAGCTGTCGCCGGTCTTCAGTGTGTATTTGGTCGAATCCACCACCAGTTCGACCTCGCCCGCCAGCACATAACCGAACTCATGGCCGACATGGGCATAGGCCTCGGCGGTGCCGCCGCCAGCTTCGACCGTCACCAGCAGGCCGGTCAGCGTGGCGCCCGGCGGCGACAGCAGCGCCTTGGCGATGCCCTCGGATTTCACCGGGATCGATCGCCGGCTGTTGGCACGCACGCAATAGAGATCGCTGACGGCGTCATCGCCATCGGTGATCAACTGCGAAGGCTCGATGTCGAGGGCGGCGGCGAGCGGCCAGATCACCTTGACACGCAGCGAGGACATGCCGCGTTCGATCTGGCTCAACGCGCCGATAGATACGCCGGCCTTGGCGGCAAGATCGGCCAGCGACAGGTTGCGCTCAAGCCGCAGCGCCCGCACGCGCCGGCCAACCCGCACATCGGCATCGTCCTTCGGCTTCGAAGCCGTTTCGTCCAGTATGTCCATGCGTTTCCCGACCTCATTGCGTTCTCGGTGGTGGCGCGGCGGCGATGGGCTCCCCCTTCTCCCCCTGTGGGAGAAGGGGGAGCCGAAGGCGACGGATGAGGGGTGTTCCAGTGAACACCAACATCTCACTCCGTCCAACACCCCTCATCCGTCTCGGCGCTTCGCGCCGATCCACCTTCTCCCACAAGGGGAGAAGGAAAAACCAACATCACCCGCCCGCCTTGACCTTCTCGAACATCTTGGCGAGATCGTCATTCTGTTTCATCGGTCCAGTGAACACCGTGGTCTTCAGCATCACTTCCGGATCGGACGGCAGTTGCAACTTGTCCAGGTCCTCCTTCGGGACAGCGGCGAAGGCCGAACTTGTCGAACTGCCGTAGCCATAGGACTCGATCAGGTATTTACCCGAATCCGTTTCCAGCCGGCTGTTGATGAAGTCATAGGCAAGATCGACGTTCTTGGCATCCTTGAGCATGACGAAGCCGCAGGCCCAGGTCAGCATGCCCTCCTTCGGCTTCATGAACTCAACCGGCACGCCTTGCTTCTTCAGCGACGTGGCCGAAGCATTCCAGGTCATGGCGGCGACGAGTTGGCCGCTGGCCAGAGCCTGTTCCACCGAGGTCATGTCGGTGGTGTAGTTGGAGAGCAGCGGACGCTGTTCACGCAGCTTGGCCGCCACCTTGTCCATCTCGGCGGGTGTCATGTCGAATGGGCTGACGCCGGCAAGGAGGGCGGCAACGAAAGGCGTGTCATGCACCGCATCGATCGTCGCCATGCGCCCGGCATATTGCTTGTCCCAGAGCAGGTTCCAGCTTGCTTCCGGGTTCTTCACCAGATCGGTGCGATAGAGGATCGAGGTGTTGCCCCAGTCCCACGGCACCATCCAGACCTTGCCGTCGCCGGCCTGCAGGTCGGGCAGGTTCTTGAACACCGGGAAGATCGAATCCCAGTTCTTGATGCGCTTGGTGTCGATCGGCTGCAGCAGGCCTTCCTTGTTCCAGCGCGCCACCTTGTCGTAGCAGGGATGCGCGATGTCAGGACGGAAGCCGGCCTTGACCTTGGTGAAGGCATCGTCGTCGTCGCCAAAGATCGAGGCCTCGACGCCATCTGGATGGGCGGCCAGGAAGCTCTTGTTGAAGTCAGGCAGTTCATAGCCAGACCAGGTGAAATACTGCAGCTTGTCGCCGGCAAAGGCGACGGTGGACGACAGGGCCAGGGCAAACGCCGTCAGTCCAGCGCAGACTGTCTTCGCGGA
Organism: Mesorhizobium sp. INR15; assembly: GCF_015500075.1. Taxonomy (NCBI): domain Bacteria; kingdom Pseudomonadati; phylum Pseudomonadota; class Alphaproteobacteria; order Hyphomicrobiales; family Phyllobacteriaceae; genus Mesorhizobium; species Mesorhizobium sp. INR15. The sequence goes on from NZ_CP045496.1 coordinate 5,786,746, forward strand.
GATCGATTTCAAGTCGAATGCCATTGCAGTTCTCCTCTCTCGGTTTGTTGTTTTGGTTGTGATGGATCGGCTGGTCGCGGCGACGTGGCGGTGAGCCCGCGATGGCGCAGGATTTCGGCCAGACCGGCAATGACGAAGGACACGGCCAGGATCGATGTGCCCAGCGCCATGACGGTCGGCAGTGACTTGGGAAAACGCAGCTGGCTCCAGATGTAGAGCGGCAGCGTGGGTTCGGTGCCAGCGAGGAAGAAGACGACGATGAACTCGTCGAAGGAGATCAGGAATGCCAGCATGAAGGCCGAGCCGATGGCGGGCAGGCTGAGCGGCAGCATGACCCGCCGGAAGGTTGTCCAGTCGGAGGCGCCGAGATCGAGTGCCGCCTCGCGGATGGTCTTGGGGATAGATGCAAAACGGCTGCGCATGATGACCACCGTCGTCGGCAGCGCCACCAGGATGTGGCCGAGGATGATGGCGATGCGCGACGGGCCGAAGCCCACGAGATTGACAAGGATCAGCAATGCGATGCCGACGATGACGCCGGGGATCAGGATCGGCAGCCGGGCGATGGCGCTGATCGTGGCTGCCAAGGGTGAGCGACCATAGAGATCCATGTAGGACACGGTGATGCCGCACAGCGTCGCGCCGGAGGCGGCAATGACGCCGATGACGAGGCTGTTGAGCAGCGCGCCAGACAGCGCCGAATTGCCGAGCAGCGTGCCATACCATTGCAAGGTGAAACCTTGCAGCGGGAACGCCGCCTGGATGGAATTGTTGAAGGAAAACAGCGGGATCAAAAGCACCGGCAGATAGAGGAAGACCAGATAGCCAAGCACGTAGACGCCAAGCCAGCGGCGGCCTGCCTGCGTGCGCACGGCACTCATGCCCGGCTGCCAAATCTACGGTCGGCGAAGCGCACGACCAGCACGACAGCGAGGATGACGAGCATGACGGCGACCGAGAGAGCGGCGCCGAACGGCCAATCATTGGCCTTGCCGAACTGCGCCTGGATCAGCGTGCCGATCATGGTGCTGGCCGGCCCACCAACCAGTGCCGGCGTGACATAGTCGCCGACCGTCGGCACGAAGACGACAAGGGCTGCCGCCAGGACGCCTGGCATCGAGTTCGGCAGCACGACGCGGCGGAAGCTGGTGAAGGGTCTTGCGCCAAGATCGGACGCAGCCTCCAGCAGCGATTTCGGGATCGTCTCCAGCGCCACGTAGATGGGCAGGATGGCGAAAGGCGCATAGGCGTGGGCGAGTGTCACGACAACAGCGGCCGGCGTGTTGAGGAAGGCCAGCGTCGGCTCGGACCAGATGCCGCTCTCGATCAGCGCCGAGTTCAGCACGCCGTTGTAAGCGAGCACGATCTTCCAGGCGAAGACGCGCAGGAGGTAGCTGGTCCAGAACGGCAGCGTCACGAGGAAGAGCAGCAGCCCGCGCCGCCGGCCGGCGTGGAAGGCGAGGTAATAGGCGACGGGATAGGCGGTGACGACCGTTGCCAGGGTGACGAGAGCGGCAATGACCAGCGAGCGCAGCGTCACCGTCCAGTACAGAGGATCGGAGACCACGGTGGCGAAGTTCGCCAGGCTGAAACCGGCGCCGAGCAGCGATCCGTCATTTTCGCGGAAGGCAAGAAAAAGCACTAGGCCGAGAGCGAACAGGATCAGCAGGAAGGTGACCAGCGCGCCCGGCAGCAGCATGGCAAGCCGGAAGCCCGATGGCGATCGGGATTGTTCCGCATGCGCTACAACGATGGTCGGCATCGATCTGCCCGTCGCGAATTTGAAATTTCTTAAAAGTTTTTCATATTCATGAAACTGTCAAGCAGAATCCATTTGCCGGACCGCCTCGGTCAGCGCTCCAGCGCATCAAGCATGCGATACCAGGTGATCGTCGCCGCGACACCGACCTGCCTGAAGGCATGGAACGGGATTGGCCGGATCGGCGAGACGGGGAATGGCAATTGCCTGGCGTCCCCTGTGCTGATGTAGCCGGCGATGCGCTCGCCAAGCGCCGTCATCAGCCCGACACCGCGTCCCTGGCAACCGACCGCGGCCACGAGGCCCGGCTCCGGCTCATGGATATGCGGCAGATGGTCCGGTGTCATCGCCACCCGGCCGAACCAGCGCTTCTCGATGGCGACACCCGACAGCTTGGGATAAAGCCGCAGCAGCGCGCGTTCGAGATGGGCCCAATCGCCGGCACTTTTCGGCAAGGCCATGCGGCCGCGCCCGCCAAGCACGAGCCGGCCATCGGCGCTTTTTCTGTAGTAGACAAGGATGCGGCGTGAATCCGACACCGCCTGCTCTTCGGGCAGGATGCTCGCCGCCAGATCGGCCGGCAGCGGCGCTGTCGCGATCTGGAAGGAATGCAGTGGGACGATCGTCTCGGCGAGGCCGGGGATCAAGCCGTCGGTATAGGCATTGGTGGCCAGAAAGACCGCCTTCGCCTGAAATTCCCCACCATTTTCGGCCGAAACGCGCCAGATACCGGCGCTCTTGGCCAATCGCACAACCTTTTGGCGCTCGGCGATCTTCACGCCTGCTACCGCTGCGACCCGCGCCAGTTCCAGCGTATAGGCGAGCGGATCGATGACGCCGGCGCGGCGATCGAGCCAGCCGCCGAGATAGCCGCGCGCGCCAGTCATCGCGGCAATCTCGGCGGCACTCAAAAGGCGTACGTCGGCACCCCTGGCGCGCCATTGGCGATCGCGGTTCGCCGCCGCCTTCAGTGCAAGCTCGGTATGCGCGGCCTGGATCCAGCCATTGCGAACGAAGGCACCGCGAGCTTCTCGTCGCGGATCAATTCGAACACCGCATTGGCGGTGGAGGCGGCAAAATTGACCAGCGCCTCACCACGCTCGGGACCGAAATGCTGCAGCAGCCATTCAGGATCATATTTCAGGCCGGGAATGACCTGCCCGCCGTTAAGCCCCGACGCGCCCTGCCCGATTTCTCCTCCGTCGAGTACTTGTACGGTCAGACCGAGGCGAGCGGCATGCAGGGCCGTCGACAGGCCAAGGATGCCGCCACCGATGACGATGACATCGACCCTCTCTCCGCCCGCAACGAGCGATTGGAATGCGGTTGCAGTCTGCGGCTTGCGCCAGACCGAATTGGAGAACGTGGTGGGCAAGGGATCACCTGACATGCGCTTCAAAATGAAAATCCTACCGACGATTTCATTTATTTGAAAGGGCATGGTTTCAGTGCTGTGGATATCCGATCTGCGACCGCACCACAGGGGTTTCGGTCCGCAACGGCGCGGGCCCTCCGCAGCCGCCATCGACGGGATAGACCTTTGCCGGGAATCCGACGAAAGTGCCGGGCCGCCCGGACGAGGCAAAGGGGAGAACAACAGATATGACCAACCCAACGCATCTGCCGACCGACGGCCTGTTCATCGGCCGCGCCCGATCCCCCGCCGCCACGCATCCGCTGATGGTGACAGTGCGCGATGGTACCGTCTTCGACATCACGTCGAGCGTGGCGCCGACAGTGCGTGATACCTGCGAGATGTCCGACCCTGCCGGTCATGTGCGGCTGGCAAAAGGCAAACCGGTTGGATCGCTCGATGACATCGCCGCCAACAGCTTTCAGGCCGCGCGTGACCCGGCAAAGCCTTATCTGCTCTCCCCTGTCGACCTGCAGGCGGTGAAGGCCTCGGGGGTCACCTTCGTCGTCAGCCTGCTCGAACGTGTCATCGAGGAACAGGCGCGCGGCTCGGCGGAGAAGGCCGACGCCATCCGCGCCGACATCGCCGGGCTGATCGGCCATGACCTGTCGAAGCTGAAGCCCGGTTCGCCGGAAGCGATGGAGATCAAGGCCAAGCTGATCGCACGAGGCGCCTGGTCGCAATATCTGGAAGTCGGTATCGGCCCCGATGCCGAGATTTTCACCAAGTGCCAGCCGATGGCCTCCGTCGGCTTTGGCGCCGATGTCGGCCTGCACCCGGTGTCGACCTGGAACAATCCTGAGCCGGAGATCGCCATGATCGCCGCCAGCAGCGGCAGGATCGTCGGCGCCACCATCGGCAATGATGTCAATCTGCGCGACGTCGAAGGGCGCTCGGCGCTGCTCTTGGGCAAGGCCAAGGACAACAATGCCTCGGCGGCGCTTGGCCCTTTCATCCGCCTGTTTGACGACACCTTCTCCATCGACGACGTGAAGAGCGCGGTGGTGCGCTTGAAGGTTGAGGGCGAGGATGGATTTTCGCTGGAAGGCGCCAGTTCGATGGCCGAGATCAGCCGCTCGCCAGAAGAACTGGTTGCCGCCGCGATGGGGCCGCATCATCAATACCCGGACGGGCTAGCCCTCTATCTCGGCACCATGTTCGTACCGTCTAAGGATCGCGGCGAGAAGGGCAAGGGCTTTACCCACAAGGTCGGTGATGTCGTGACGATTTCCTCGGAGAAATTCGGCGCGCTGGTCAACCGGGTGAAGCTGTCGCCCGACTGCCCGCACTGGACCTACGGCGCCAGCCATCTGATGCGCGATCTGGCCAAGGCCGACCTTATCTAGCCAAGGTCCCGAGCGGCAACTCGCCACGCAAGCGATTTGCGCGAATTCCGGGTGACTGCAAGCGCAAATCACTCCAAGATCGCCGAAGGGTCCGTGGGGGGCCTTTTGCATGTCCGATGCGCCGCTGATTTCCGTGCGCGGCCTTGCCAAGCGTTATGGCAGGGCTGTGGTGCTCGAAGAGATGAACCTCGCGGTCGCGCGCGGGGCGATCCATGCTGTCGTCGGCGAGAGCGGCGCTGGCAAGTCAACGCTGATGAAAATACTCGCTGGCATCGTCAAACCGGACAGCGGCACCATCACGATCGATGGCCGCAACGTGACCATCGACAGTCCCAACTCAGCGCGAAAACACGGCATAAGCACAGCCTTCCAGGAAACAGGACTGTTTCCCGAGCGGTCGGTGCTGGCCAATCTGTTCGTCAACCGCCAGCCCTTGCGCAGTGGCTTGATCTCGCTCAGCGAAATGAAAGGCCGCAGTCACACACTGTTGCGGCAGCTTGGTCTGGATCTTGATGTCCGCCGGCCCCTCCTCGATCTCAGTGCCGGCGAACGGCAACTCGTCGGCATTGCCCGCGCATTGCTGGAGAGCCCAAGGCTGTTGATCCTCGACGAACCGAATTCGGCACTCGACCAAGGCGAGGCCGAACGGCTGCTTGCGGTGCTGCGCAGTCTCCAGGCGAGAGGCATGACCATGCTCTACGTCTCGAACCGGCTGGAAGAAGTGTTTGCCATCGCCGACCAGATAACGATCCTGCGCAACGGGCGTGACGTGCTGACGAAAGAACGATCGGAACTGACGGCTTCCGAGGAGCGCATGATCGGGCAATTGCGGCACGCGTCCCTGCTGCCGGCCCTGCCCGCCTCGCCAGCCACCGCCGGCGCGGTGCGCCCTCGGCTGACGATCTCCGGCCTTGGCGCCGGCATATTGTCTGGCGCCAGCTTCTCGGCCCGTGGCGGCGAGATTGTCGGGCTTGCCGGGCTTGAAGGATCAGGGATTTCAGACCTGCTTGCCTTGCTGTTCGGACTGCGGCGGCCGCGTGAGGGAAAGGCGAACTTTCCCGATGGATCAGGCTTGCCTCGCAGCCCCACGGAGGCCGCCCGGCGCAACATCGCGCTGATTTCGGGAGACCGCCGGCGCAACGGCCTGATGCTGGACAAATCCCTCGCCTTCAACATGTCCGGCATCGTTGTCGGCGCCCGCAACTGGGGTTCGTTCTGGTATTCGCCCAAGGCCGCGCTTGGCAGGGCTGGGCGGCAAATCGATGCGCTGCGCATCAAGGTCATGCCGGATATGCCGGCGGCCTCGCTGAGCGCTGGCGAACAGCAGAAGCTGATCCTCGGCAAATGGCTGGAAATCGGACCACAGGTCGTCCTGCTCGACGATCCGGTGCGCGGCATCGATGTTGGCGGCAAGCAGGAGATTTACGCTCTGATCAGGCAGATCGCGGCCAGCGGCTGCATTGTGTTGTTCAACTCCAGCGAACTCTCCGAATTGGCGGGACTGAGCGACCGAGTGCTCGCCTTCTCCAAGGGCGAGCTCGCAGGCGATATCTCAGGAACCGACATGGACAGCGAGAACATTTCGCGGCTGATCACCATCGGCAAGGCACCACGCGCCGAACAGCCGTGGAAGACGCGTCAAGAGGGAACGGCATGATGAGAACTGATCCCGCCGTGTCGCTTGCCGGCTCGGCGGCCCGCACTGCAAGACGCCGCTTTCACCTGCCTCGGGAAATCACGGCCATCGTCGCGCTGGTCGTGTTGGTGGCTGCTGTCGATTTCCTCAGGCCGGGGTTTGCCGACCCGACCAATCTGCTTTCCTTGTTGGTCACCGCCAGCTTCGCCGGCATGCTGGCGCTCGGCATGGTGTTCGTACTCGCCATCCGCGAGATCGACCTTTCCGCCGGTTGGATGTTCCATCTGGCAGCGATGTTCGCCGTCCTGCTGATGGTTGATGGCATCAACCCCTGGCTTGCCGCTCTTGCCGGTGTGGGCCTGGGTGCGGGCCTCGGCCTGCTCAACGGGCTGCTCGTCACCACGCTGCGCCTGCCCGCCATCATTGTCACACTTGGCACCTATCTGATGTTCGATGGGCTGGCGGCCGTGATCGGTAAAGGTCACGCGCTCACAGCCGTCGATCAGAGCGGCGGCTTCTTCTCGATCATCCAGGGCAAGGTCTTTGGCGTCGTGCCGATTGTCCTGCTGGTATTGACCGCGATGATATTGGCGATGCATGTCGCGCTTCATCGCACCCGCTTCGGCTACCGCGTTCAGGCTGTCGGCAGCAATCCGGAGGCGGCGATCCATGCCGGCATCCCCGTAACGTGGACGCGACTGCAGACATTGGTGCTGATGGGCGCCATCTCGGGCCTATCCGGCGTCATCTATGTGGGTTTTCGCGGCGGCATCGACGCGGGTGAAGGCAGCGATTTCGGCTTGCTGGCCATCGTGGCCGCAATTGTCGGCGGCACATCCATTTCCGGCGGACATGGCTCCGTCATCGGCGCGGCGATCGGCATGATGATCGTCCAGGTGATCTTGAGCGGCCTGGTTTTGTCAGGCGTTGACGCAAGCTGGGCCACATTTGTGACCGGTGCCCTGGTGCTGCTGGCTCTGTTGCTGGACAGGCTGATGAGATGGCAGCGCGCATGGCGTGCGGAGCGCCGGCAAAAATTACGCCCAAACTGATGCAATCTGATGGTGCCATTGATGGCGCCTCGCCCATCGCCAACTACGACTTGCAGATGGAGGCTTGCCATCCGCCGGAAAAGGGAATGCGTTAAGGCATTCGGGCCGGCGCTGGCAAGAAAGATAGGGTCAGGGCTTTGCCTTGATCCAGGTCGAACGGAATGTACGTCAGTTTCAAAATGGGAGGAAAGCAAATGCTGACAAGGCTACGGTTACTTGTCTTGAGCCTGATCGTCGCGCTGGCCATTCCGGCAGCGGCGCAGGCCAAGACTTTCTACTGGATTTCGCATGGCGGCCCGGCTGATCCGGTCTGGACCTACTTCCTCGCCGGCGCCAAGCAATGGGCGAAGGACACCGGCAACACCGTCAACACCTCGTTTCACAATGGCGATGTCGCCTCGCAGCAGGAAGCGGTTCGCGCCGCCCTCTCGGCCAAGGCCGACGGCATCGTCACCACCAGCCCAGATCCCGGCAGCCTTGTCGAAATCGTCAAGGAAGCACGCGCGGCGAAAGTGCCGATCATCAACTTCAACACGCCCGACCCGAAGGCGGACTTCAATGCCTATGTCGGCGGCGACAACGTCACCTTCGGCAAGCATTGGGCGCAATACTTGGTCGACAAGGGCTTGGTGAAGAAGGGCGACTTCGTCTGGATGCCGGTCGAGATTCCCGGCGCCACCTATGGCGTTCAGGAAGAGGAAGGCATCAAGAGCGTCTTCGGTCCGCTCGGCATAACCTACGAAATCACGGAGGCGACGCTTGACCAGGCCGAAGTGATCAACCGTATGGTCGATTACCTCACCGCCAACAAAGCCAAGGTCAAGGCAATCATCGGTCTCGGCGATCTGGTCACCGGCTCGATCAAGCGGGTGTTCGACCAGGTTGGCGTCAAGCCAGGCGAAATCCCGGTCGTCGGCTGGGGCAACTCGCTCGACACCACCCAGGAAGTGCTGAACGGCTATGTCAATGCCGGCCAGTGGCAGGACCCGCAGGCGACCAGCTATGTAGCGCTTTCGCTGGCAAACATGGCTGCCGGCGGCATTCCTCCCGGCTTCAATGTCATCACCGGCGCGCTCTACGAAAAGGACACCGCGCAGATCTACGACAACATTCTGTCCGGCAAGTAACCCGCAGCTCCCATGTGCCGCGCATCCGTCAGGATGCGCGGCATATGGTGTCGCCCCTCTCCAACCAAGTCGCGGGTTATCAGTGGAAAATCATTCGCTCATCCAACGCCTGATCGCGCGGCCTGAATTCGGGCCCTTCGTACTGCTCATCGTCGAGATTGCTGTTTTCTGGAGCTTCAATCACGACTTCCTGTCCCCCCAGAACATCTCCAACACACTGGCCTTCACGGTCGAACTCGGCCTCATCGCGCTGGCCATGACCCTGTTGATGACCTCTGGCGAATTCGACCTTTCGGTCGGCTCGCTGTTCGGATTTTCACCGGTGTTGATGTGGACGCTGTTCAACAGCGGCCTCACTTCGCTGGAAGTCGGCTTTGTCGCCGCGCTCCTGGTCGCCGCCCTGATCGGGCTGGTCAACGGCTGGTTCGTGACGCAGCTCAAGATCCCCTCCTTCCTGGTGACACTCGGCATGCTGCTGGTGGTGCGCGGCACCGCCTTGTTCGTCACCGACGGTTTTCCGCAGCGGACCTGGAGCGCGGAAGGCAGCTGGCTGGCCGAGGTGCTGGTCGGCGACTTCTTCATCGGGCCATTCCGCATATACATGTCGCTGTTCTGGTTCATCGCGGCGGCAATCGCGCTCGGCTACGTGCTGACGCAAAGCCGCACCGGCAACTGGATCCAGGCCGCCGGCGGCAACCCAGGTGCCGCACGGGCGCGCGGCGTCAATGTCAGCGGCGTCAAGATCGGCCTTTTCGTTCTGTCGTCGGTGATGGCATCGCTCGCCGGTGTCATCAGTTCGCTGCGAACATCGGCCGCCAATCCCAACAGCGGCACCGGCTACGAGCTCGAAGTCATTGCCATGGTGGTGATCGGCGGTACGGCGCTGACCGGCGGGCGCGGCACCATCATCGGCACGGTGCTCGGCATCCTCATCCTGCGCGTCATGCGCAATGGCATCGTGCTGATCGGCGTGCCCGGTCTTGCCTACAACATCTTCATCGGCGCGATCATCCTTGGCATGATGGCGCTTCACTCATGGCTGGAACGCCGGCACCAGGCAGGGACTTGAACCATGGCCGAGCCACTGATCCGCATGCAGAACATTCGCAAGTCCTACGGACGCGTGCAGGCGCTGGAGGATGCGAATTTCCATGTCAACGTGAAGGAGATCGTCGGGCTGCTCGGCGACAATGGCGCCGGCAAATCGACGCTCATCAAGGTGCTGTCGGGTGCCGTGCCACTGACCAGCGGCGACATTTTCATCCGTGGCAAGAAGGTGAATTTCCGCAGCACCAGCGACGCCATCGCGCATGGCATCGAAACGATCTACCAGGACTCGGCGCTGGTGACGCAATTGTCGATCGCCCGCAACCTGTTCCTCGGCCGCGAGCCAATCAAGCCGCCGCGCTTTCTCAACCGCATGGACCAGGACGCCATGAACGTCGTGGCCCGCGATCTGCTGAAGCAGGTCGGCATTTCCAAGAACATCCCGCCAACGACGCCGATCGGTTCGCTGTCAGGCGGTGAACGCCAGGCGGTGGCGATAGCCCGCGCCATGCATTTCGACAGCGACCTCATTATCCTTGACGAGCCGACCAACAATCTCGGTGTCGCCGAGACGCAAGGCGTGCTGAGCTTCGTGCGCAACGCCCGCGATTCCGGCCATTCCTGCATCTTTATCGCTCACAATATCCATCACGTCTTCCAGGTGGTGGACCGCATCGTCGTCATGCGCCGGGGCAAGGTGGTGGCGGATGATATCGACCCGAAGAAAACCACTGTCGCGGAAGTCGAACGGATCATCACCGGCATGTCGGAAAAGGAAATCCGCGACGCCGTCGTAGAAGGCTCATCGCCGCGGCATTGAGCCATTCTGTCGAGCTTTCGACGACGAGGCCGCCATCATGGCCAGCATCAGATCACATCGCCTGTCTGGCACAGGATCCCATCAGCCCCTATGACTACCACCATGAAAGCCACTGTCTCCGACATCGCCAGGAGTTGCGGGCTGTCGACCGCCACGGTCGACCGCGTGCTCAACAACCGGGCAGGCGCCAGCGCGGCCAATCGCCAGCGAGTCATGGAGGCGGCCAAGCAGCTCGGCTATCTGCCGGTCGCCGACCAGGTGACACTGCCCTCGAAACCGGCCCATCTGGAATTCCTGCTGCCGATCGGCACCAATGCTTTCATGCGGGACCTTGCCGGACATATCGAGGATTATGCGGCGCGCTTGCCACTGGTCGCGTCGTGCCGGATCCACAACCTCACCGGCATTTCGCCAAACGCGCTGCAGTCGTCGGTCGAAAACCTGTCACTGCGGACCAACGGGGTCGGGGTGATAGCGGTCGATCATCCGCGAACCCGCAATATCCTGCGTGATATCGTCGAAGCAGGCATGCGCCTGGTCACGCTGGTGTCCGACGTTCCGGCTGCACCCCGCTCGGCCTATGTCGGCATTGACAACCGGGTGGCCGGACGAACCGCGGCGCTGTTGATGGGACGGTTCCTCGGTGGCCGCACCGGTCATCTGGCAATGGTCGTGGGGTCACGCTCCTATCGCGGCCATGAAGAGCGCGAAATGGGCTTCCGCTCGGTGCTCAGCGAAGAGTTCCCCAATCTCACCATCTCGAGCGCGGTCGAAATCAACGACGAGCCGGAAGTGAGCTATACCGCGACCATGAAGGCGCTTCACAACGAACCGGAATTGCTGGGTATCTATTGTGTCGGAGCCGGGCGCTCGGGCGTGGCGAAAGCGCTCAGGGAGATCAAGCCGGTGAAGAAGCCGATATTCATCTGCCATGACCTGACCCGCGAAACGCGTGGTTACCTCGTCGACGACCTGCTTGATGTCGTCATTGACCAGAATGCCAGGCTGATTGCGGAGCAATCGGTCATCCGGCTGCTCGGCTCGATTGCCTCTTCCGCGCCCTATCTGACGCGGAAATTCATTGAACCAAGGCTGATCTTGCGAGAGAACGTGCCAGTGCAGTGACGCAGATCTCGTTCTGCAACAGGGCACAACTTTCGCGGGCGTTACGGCAAATCTGCACAGCAGCCATGCACGATCCTTAATTGCCGAATCGTTGGGCACACCGTAGATATTGGTTGTCGGCCATCTACTCCTCCCAGATGCGATGCCGACGCTGAATGGGGTGCACCTCCTCCCGCGCCACATTCGAAATCGAGCCCGCTGCCACCTCCTCCCGGCAGCGGGCTTTTTTATTGCCCGGTCATACCGCCAAGGTTGCGGCAGTTCCCCGCAAGAGCGGCGGCCGCAAACGGCAACGCTCCAATCCATGAGTTCCGTTGCCCCACAAGATCCGTAGGGCGGGTCAGCCTGCGCTGGCGCCGCCCCTGAAGGACAGGATCAAACCCTCCGCCATGCGCACGAATTGCGTGCTGGGGCCTTCAGTGCCAACGGTCTGCACGCTGACGCGCGCGCCTTCGAATAGCAGCGAAAGCGTATCGGCAAGAAGTTCCGCCTGACCTATACCGGCACCCCGGCAGAGCGCAACCAGACGTTCCCGCTGGGCTTCCTTGAGTTCCTTGATCACGCGCCTGGCCGGGTGGTCGGGTTCAGTCAACTCAGCCGCGGCGTTGGCCATATCGCAGCCACGGCCGTCGGTGTTGAGCATCTCAGCCGCCTTGCGGACCCAGGCATGCAATTGCGCGAGCTTGTCGCCTGGATGCTCTGCCTCGAACATTTCCCACATCGCGCCGGCCTTGGATGCAGTGGCGCGCAGGCATTCGATGATCAGATCATCCTTGGACTCGAAATGACGGTAGAGCGTCATCTTGTTCGTGCCGGCAGCTTCAGTGATGGCGTCGACGCCGACGCCCTTGATGCCGTGCTTATGGAACATGTCACGTGCCGTCTCCAGGATCCGGTCCCGGGGACGAGCGCGCTCCACGACGCCGTCAGTCATCATGATCTCCTTTCGTTTCCAAAAAAATCCGGCGACCTCTTGACTAGGGTGTTACCGGTCTGTAACTTCCAGAATGTTACTTACTGGTAACACCTATGTCGCCCTCCGTCAATAACAAGGCCGTGAACTGGTCCTGCCAGATCGGGATGGGCGAAAAATTGCAGTTCATGCGGCTTCGGCCGGTGACGAGATGAAAAACGGTTCGCGAGCATGGGCTGCGAATTGACAGACAAGGAGCCGGCCAATGCCACAGCGCCGCGATCTTACCATAGATGAGGCCGTCCGGGATCCGATGATCCGGCTGGTCATGAAAGCAGATGGGGTCGACCCCCGCGCCTTCGAGAAAATGCTTCGTTCACTCGCCAATACACATCGCGAGGTGCCGTTGCTGCGTTCGCATGAAGAACCCATCGAAGGGCGCGGCGAGAGATTGTCCAGAGTTGCCAGTGCCTTCGGCAAGGCAAGAGCAGTCGGCGAGGCGTGTGTGTCGTGGTAAATTTCTTCATTCACCGTCCCATCTTCGCGTCGGCGATCGCCATCATCATGGTGCTCGCCGGCACGATTTGTTATTTCCTGCTGCCCGTCTCGCAGTTCCCCGACATTACACCGCCGCAGGTCGTCGTCAGCGCCCACTATCCGGGCGCCAGCGCGCAAGTGGTGGCCGATACGGTGACGACGCCGCTGGAACAGCAGATCAACGGCGTCCAGGGCATGACCTATATGTCGTCGTCGAGCTCCAATGACGGCTCGTCGACCATCACCATCACCTTTGATGTCGGCTATTCCCTGAGCACCGCCGCGGTCGATGTGCAGAACCGTGTTTCGCAGGCGGCTTCGTCGCTGCCGGCCATCGTCAACCAGGGCGGCGTGACGATCAAGAAACAGAACCCCAACTTCGTCCTCATCGTCAACCTGACCTCGCCCGACAGTTCGGTCGATCCGGTGGCGCTGAGCAACCTTGCCTATCTTCAGGTCGTCGATCCCTTGAAGCGCCTGCCCGGCGTCGGCGATGTGCAGATTTTCGGCGAGCGGCGCTATTCGATGCGTGTCTGGCTCGATCCGGACAAGCTCGCCAATCTTGGCATCACCGCCGTTGACGTGCAGAACGCCATTGCCGAGCAGAACGTGCAGGTGGCGGCCGGCAAGATCGGCCAGTCGCCGGCGCCTGCCGGCACCGCCTTCGAAATGCAGGTCAATGCCGTCGGCCGGCTGAGCGATCCCAAGGAGTTCGGTGACATCGTCGTGCGCGCCAATGCGACCACCGGCTCGCTGGTGCGGTTGCGCGACGTTGCCCGCATCGAACTCGGCGCGCTGCAATATTCGTCGTCGGCCTTCTTCGGCAAGGACCCGACCGTGGTGCTCGCGGTCTACCAGATGCCAGGCTCCAACGCGCTCGATCTGCAGCAGCGCGTCAAGGACAAGATGCAGGAACTGTCCGGGCGTTTCCCCAAGGGCGTCGCCTACGCGATGCATTACGACACGACGCGCTTCGTCTCGGCCTCGATGCATGATGTGCTGATCACGCTCGGCGAAGCGCTGGTGCTTGTCGTCGCCGTGGTGTTCCTGTTCCTGCAGAGCTGGCGCACGACCATCATCCCGACCATCGCCATCCCGGTGTCGCTTGTTGCGACCCTTGTGGTCATGGAGATGCTGGGCTTTTCGCTCAACATGCTCTCCCTGCTCGGCATGGTGCTGGCGATCGGCCTTGTCGTCGACGACGCGATTGTCGTGGTCGAGAATGTCGAGCGGCAGCTCGAGGCCGGGCTCAAACCGGTGGCTGCGACCAAGGCCGCCATGGCCGAGGTCACCGGGCCGATCATCGCGACCACTGCGGTGCTGATGGCGGTGTTCGTGCCAGTCGCCTTCATTCCAGGCGTGTCGGGCAAACTCTACAATCAGTTCGCACTGACGGTGGCGATTTCGGTCGGCATCTCGGCCTTCAATTCGCTGACGCTCAGCCCCGCGCTCAGCGCCGCTTTCCTGCGCCATCGCGGCGAGACGCAGTTCGCTCCGTTCCGTTGGTTCAACACCGGCTTCGACCGGCTGTCGCATGCCTATGCCCATGGCGTGCGTTTCCTCATCCGGTTGCGCTGGATCATGCTCGGCCTGTTCGCGGCCGGACTGGTCGCCACCTATTTCGTCTGGCAGAAACTGCCCTCGACATTCCTTCCCGTCGAAGACCAGGGCTACTTCTTCGTCGTCATCCAGCTGCCTGACGGCGCATCGCTGGAACGCACCGATGCAGTGGCGCAGAAGGCTCGCGACATCTTGCAGGCAACACCAGGCGTCGACATCGTTGGTTCGATCAGCGGCCTGAACTTCCTGACCAGCGCAGCGCAGTCGAACTCGGCTGTCGAGTTCGCCATCCTGAAGCCATGGGAAGAGCGCGGGCCGGACCAGAGCGCCTCGAAGCTCGTCTCCGACGTACGCGGCAAGCTGATGCAGATTCCCGAAGCCTTCGCGCTGAGTTTCGATCCGCCCTCGATCCCGGGCATCGGCACCACCGGCGGCTTTGAATTCGTCGTCGAGGATCTTACCGGCCGTGGCAGTTCCGCACTCAATGACGCGACACAGGCCGTCATCGCCGAAGCGCGCAAGCAGCCGGAAATCAATCCGCAGCAACTGTTCTCGCCATTCTCGACGTCGACGCCGCAGTTCAACTACGACCTCGACCGCAGCAAGGCGAAACTGCTCGGCCTCAACCTGCCGGACGTGTTCAACACGCTGCAGATTTATCTGGGCTCGCTTTATGTGAACGATTTCAACCTGTTTGGCCGCACATTCCGAGTGACCATCCAGGCCGACAAAGATGCCCGTGCGGGTGCCGCCGACATTTCACGGCTCTATGTGCGCAATGCCTCCGGCGGCATGGTGCCACTCAGCACACTCGGCAAACTGGTGCCGTTCGTCGGCCCTGAAACCGTGCCGCATTATAACAACAACGCGTCGGCCACGATCAATGGCGGCGCCGCACCCGGCTTCTCCTCGGGCCAGGCGGTGGCGGCAATGGAGCGGGCAGCCGCGACGGCCCTGCCAAGGGATTTCGGTTTCGAATGGACCGGCATCACCTTCCAGGAGTTGAAGGCCGGTTCGATCGCATCCGTCGTCTTCGGCCTCGCCATCGTCTTCGTCTTCCTGATCCTCGCCGCGCAGTATGAAAGCTGGGCGATGCCGTTCATGGTGCTGCTGGCGGTGCCGCTTGCCTTGTTCGGCGCGTTCGCGGTGCTGTGGCTGCGTGGCATGCAGATCGACGTCTACTCGCAGATCGGCTTCGTCATGCTGATTGGTCTGGCGGCGAAGAACGCCATTCTGATCGTCGAATTCGCCCGGCGACGGCGCGAAGAAGGCCTCAGCATCGTCGAAGCGGCAATGGAAGCGGCACGGCTGCGGCTGCGCCCGATCCTGATGACGGCCTTCGCCTTCATCCTCGGCGTGCTGCCGCTGATGTTTGCCACCGGCGCCGGTGCCGCCAGCCGTCAGTCGATCGGCACCACCGTCTTTGGCGGCATGGTGGCAGCGACCATCCTGTCGCTGGTCTTCGTTCCGGTCTTCTACGCGGTCATCGAACAGCTGCGCGAACGCCGCGTCAAGGACGAGCCGGTCTCACAGCATCCTGAACCAACCGCCGAACCCGCCTTCCCTCGCCTGGCGGAAGCGGCCGAATAAGATTGGAGAATTTGATTATGCGTAAATGGAAAATAGCTTTGGGAGCAGCCGTCGCACTGGGCGCGGTCTCGGTCGCCAGCGTGCACCTGCTCGACATGGGCAATCTCAGCCTCAACGCCGGCACGGCAGGGGCAGCAACGCCCAGCCCAGCGGCCTTCGTCATGCCGGTGCCGGTCGTCAACGTCGTCAAGAAGACGATCCCGATCTATCTCGATTATGCCGCCCGCACGGAACCGATCCGCAACATCACGCTGCAGGCCAGGGTACCTGGATATCTTCAGGAGCAGAGTGCAGCCGATGGCGTCGATGTCCGGCAGGGTGACCTGCTTTACAAGATAGCGCCTGAGGACTTCCAGGCAGCGCTAGACCAAGCCAAGGCGCAGGTACAGCGGGATACGGCGACGCTCGACTATGCGCGCTCCAATCTTGGCCGCGGCACCGAGCTCGCCAAGAGCGGATACATCGCCAAGGATGCCTTCGACCAGCGCACCAGCACGTTGCGCGAGGCGCAAGCGTCGCTGGCGCTCAATGAGGCCGCCGTGCGCACCGCGGAGCTCAATTTGAGCTATGCCGAGATCCGCGCCCCGTTCGCCGGGCGCATCGGCCGCAACCAGGCTTCTGTCGGCACGCTGGTCAGTGTGGCCGGCACCGTGCTCAACACCTTGGTGCAGCTCGACCCGATCTACGTGACCTTCAATCCGAGCGAGACGGATCTCACCCAGATCGAGGAGGCCCGCGCTACCGGGCCGATCGAGGTCGAGCTCCTGCTGCCCGGCGAGACGCAGCCGAGCCAGAAAGGTGAGCTCACCTTCATCGACAACACGATCGACCATTCGACCGGAACCATCACGGCGCGCGCCACGATCGGCAACGGCAAATTCGCGCTGCTTCCCGGCCAGTATGTCCGCGTCCGCCTGCACATCAAGCAACAACCTGATGCGCTGATGGTGCCGCAGACGGCACTTGGGTCGAGCCAGCTTGGCAAGTACGTCTATGTCGTCAGCAAGGACAACACTGTCGATCAGCGGCTGGTCTCGCTTGGGCCGACCAGCGGCGATCTTGTGGCCATTCTCAGCGGCGTCGCCGAAGGCGACCGGGTGATCACGGGCAATCTGCAGAAGATTGGACCCGGGGCGCCTGTTTCACCACTACCGGAAAAGCCGGCCACCTGAAGACCCCCTCAGGCCCGGCTTCGACGCGGCGCTCCCGGCTCAGGCCGGGGGGCGCCGTTTTTGCGAGCAAGTCGACCAGACCAGCCACGTCGGCACGGTCGGCCTTGGCCGGCGGCATGAAGGCGCAATAGGGATGACCAAGGCGCACCGAGACGGACGACAATGCGACCAGCCGCCCGGCTTCCAGATCGGCTTGCGCCATGACCCGCTGGCCGAGCGCAATGCCCAGGCCAAGCCTTGCCGAGGCAATCGCCAAGCTGGACAGGCCAACGCGCCGCCCATGCGAGGGATCGAGCGCACGATTGCCTCCAGCGGCGGCGAACCAGTCGGTCCAGGTCGGGTGCGAGGCATAGTTCGGCCCCCAGTTGGTATGGATGAACAGGCTCTCATGCAGGGCGGCAAGGCCCGGGTCGCCATGGCCATGCCTGTGCCAGAACTGTGGCGCGCAGACCGGCAGCACGTCATCGTGGACCAGACGGATCATCCGCAAGCCGGGATAGTGGTAATCGCCATAGCTGATGCGCAGATCGATGTTCTGGCGCATCAGATCGACCGGATCATCTTCGACACGAATATCGATCGCCATGTGCGGGAAAGCGTCGAGGAGCGTGGCCAGTCTTGGCGCCAACCAAAGTTCGGCCAGCGAAAACGGCACGCTGACGACAAGGCGTGTTCTCAAGCCCCCTTCCAGCATACGCTGTCCGATCGCCGCTATGTCGCCCAGGGCGCGCGCGGTCTGCGGATAGATGGCGTGGCCGGCATCGGTCAGCGCGATGCGGTTGCCGCTGCGCACGAACAGTTGCTTGCCGAACCATGTTTCGAGATTGCGTATCTGCTGGCTGACCGCCGCTGATGACACGCCGAGCTCGGCAGCGGCCAGGGTGAAGCTGCCGGCACGGGCGGCGACTTCAAATGCCTTGATCGCGTTCAGCGGCGGCAGCCGTTCCAAGATCCGCTCCAGAAGTTTTTCTTGGCCAATCCTAATAATTTTCCGCGTTGAGAGAAAGAATTTTTTGTCGTCTTCTCCATTCAAGCCTTGGAGGACATGACGATGAAAGACATTCTCGATCTCGACCGCTACCCGCTCGATCGCGAAGGCAGCCCGGAATGGACGCGCCTCGTGGAGCAGTCCGCCGCCGCGCTCGCTGCCGAGGGCATGTTCAATCTCGACGGGTTCCTGCGCCCCGGCATCGCTGAAAAAGCCGTACAGGAAATACAGCCGGTGATGGACACGCGGTCCCATGTGCACAAGCGGATGCACAACATCTACTTCAAGCCTGATATCCCGGAACTGGACGCCGGCCACCCTGCCTTACGCAAAGTGGAGACTATCAGCCACACCGTCTGTGCCGACCAGCTTCCTGGCAGTCTCGTGCTTGCCATCTATGAATACGAGCCGCTGCTGCGCTTCCTGTCGGCGGCGATGGGAAAGCCCCGGCTGCATGTCATGCAGGATCCGCTGGCCCGAACCAATGTCATGGCCTATCGCACCGGCGAAGCGCTGAACTGGCACTTTGACCGTTCGGAATTCACGACGACTCTGCTGTTGCAGGCAGCCGAGCGTGGCGGTGATCTCGAATACCGCACCGATCTCAGATCAGACGACAATCCCAACTATGACGGCGTCGCCAGGCTCCTCGAAGGACGCGACCCCGAGGCCAAGATCCTGCGCACCAAGCCGGGTACGCTGAACGTTTTTCGCGGCAAGAACACCGCGCATCGCGTCACCCCCGTCGAAGGCAACCGTGAACGCATGATCGCGGTGTTCTCCTACTACGAGAAGCCTGGAGTGATGTTCAGCAACGAGGAGCGTCTCGGCTTCTATGGCCGCGCCGCCTGACAAGCGCGGGTTTCAGCGGGAATCGGCGCATGGCCCCTTGTTAGATTGTCGACAATCTGATTGTCTTGCTTTCGGTACGTTGGGAGTGACCGAATGAGCAAAGTGGATTTCAGCCCGATCGCGGACACCACGCGCCGCGCCGAGATCGTCGCGCTGTTGCGGCGCGCGATCCTGACCGGGCAGATGGAGCCCGGCCAGAAGCTCAACGAGCTCAGGATTTCCGAACAGATGCGGGTCAGCCGCGCGCCGCTGCGCGAGGCGATGCGCGAACTGGTGCAGGAAGGCATCCTGACCAGCATTCCCTATGCAGGCACCTTCGTCATCAATGTCACCGCAAAGGACATCGACGATGCCTATTCGCTCAACAAGGTGCTCGACGAGTTCGCCATCGAGCGGACCTGGCCGCTGCGCGATCAGCGCTTTCTCAGCGAGCTTGAGCGGCGCCACGAAGCCGTGAAGCAGGCAACGCGCGATATCGACACCACGCGCCAGATCGAGACCGCCCTGCGGCTGCACGGCCTGATCCATGAATGGGCCGACAATTCGGTGCTGCTGGAGACCTGGCAGCGGCTGACCAGCCGGCTGCAGATGTATTTCGCGCTACACCAGCAGGCACGCAAGGAAGCGGTACCGGCCGAGGATGTCCACGAGACCTATGTGGCCCTGCTCAAGGGCACTGATATGCGGGCCGCCCAGCGCCATGCCCGCGAGCATATCGACCTCGATTTCGAAGAGCTTCTTGCCTACGCGCGCGGCCTTGAACAGCGCCCGTCCAAGGGCGCCTGAACAATCCCGGAACCTCGCAGACACGGACAAGCAAAGTGCAGATCGAAACCATCAAAGCCTACCAAGTCGTGCAGCCCTTCGTGGACGGCCCCTACCGCATGTCCAAGGGCCGCGTCGCCGACGCGTTCGACGCCGTCATCGTCTCCATCACCTCCGACAGCGGGATCACCGGTTGGGGCGAGATGGCGCCGCTCGGCAATTTC
Organism: Mesorhizobium sp. INR15; assembly: GCF_015500075.1. Taxonomy (NCBI): domain Bacteria; kingdom Pseudomonadati; phylum Pseudomonadota; class Alphaproteobacteria; order Hyphomicrobiales; family Phyllobacteriaceae; genus Mesorhizobium; species Mesorhizobium sp. INR15. The sequence goes on from NZ_CP045496.1 coordinate 5,806,673, forward strand.
TACTCGGCGGCCTTCGCAGCCGGCGTTCGCGCCGGCGTGGTCGAGATCGCGCCGCACCTCATCGGCCATGATCCGCGCGGCCTTGCCGGCATCGGCCGGCTGATGGACACGGTGTTCAAGGGCCATCCCTACATCAAGTCGGCACTGGACATGGCCTGCTGGGACCTCGCCGCCCGCGCTGCCGATGTTCCCTTGGTGACAATGCTGGGCGGCCGCGAGAGCGAAACGGCGGAACTCTACAAGGTGGTCACGCATGGCTCGGTCGACGCCATGGCGGCCCTTGCCAAGCGCATCGTCAAGGATGGCTTCCACCGGCTGCAGGTCAAGGTCGGCGGCAATGTCCGTGACGACATCGAGCGCGTCACGGCGGTCGCCGCCTCGGTGCCGAAGGGCACGGTGATCTTCTGCGACGCCAATGCCGGCTGGACGGCCTACCAAGCGCGCCAGTTCGCCGACGCCACGCGTTCGATCGACTACACGTTCGAGCAGCCCTGTACGACGATCGATGAGAACATGTCGGTGCGGCGTTCGCTCGACAAGCCGATGGTGCTCGACGAATCCGTACAGTCGCTCGACGACATGCTGGATATTCACCGCAAGGGCGCGGCCGATGGCCTGACGCTGAAGATCTCGCGGCTCGGCGGCGTGACCAAGACCCGGCTGATCCGCGACGTTGCCGTCGACCTCGGCTTCATGATCACCGTCGAGGACACAGGTGGCGCCGAGATCGACACCGCGGCCATGGCGCATCTGTCGCTGTCGACGCCTGAAGAGCGCCGGCTGCACGCCATCGCCTTCCATGAATGGGTGACGGTGCGCACCGCATCGAACATGCCACCGGTGACCGGCAGCCGGATGGGCATTCCGGATGGGCCAGGTCTCGGCATCGACGTCGTCCCCGACCTGCTCGGCGCGCCATTCCTGGAGGTCAGCCGGTGAGAATTCGCGGCATCAAGGCGACACCGATCAACCTGCGGCTCGAGGCGCCCTATGCCTGGGTGTTCGGCGAACTCGACGGATTTTCACCAACCATCGTCGAGGTCGAGACCGAGGATGGGTTGATCGGCCTCGGCGAAGCGCCGACGCCGGCGGCGGCGGCTGTCATCAATGACATTCTGGCGCCACGGCTGATCGGCCGCGATGCTTTCGACATTGCCGGCGCCGAGCATGTCTGCCTGCCCTACTGGGCCGGTGTGCAGTCGATCAACGACCGCACCCGCATCATGGCCTTCGGCGCCATCGAGATGGCGTTCTGGGACCTGCGCGGCAAGGCGTGGAAGCAACCGCTCTACCAGTTGCTCGGCGGCGCGGTGCGCAAGGACATCCCGTTCACCGACTATTTCTCGCTGCGCGGCGACGGGCCGAAGGTGAAGGGCGAGACGACGCCGGAAGAAGTCGCGGACTATTGTGTCGAACTGCACGAGACGCATGGGACAACCTTCTTTGAAGGCAAATTCTCGACCGAAGATCCGAAGATATCGCTGAAGATGGTCGAGTTGATCCGCCAAAGACTCGGCGACGATGCGATGATCCGCATCGATTCCAACCAGGCCTATTCGCTGGCGACAGCGCGGCGCCTGGCGCGGCCGCTGGAAGAGCTCGGCGTGCGCAACTGGGAAGACCCGGTGGCGACCATCGAAGAGATGCGGGAATTGCGCCGGCACTGTTCGATCCCGTTCTCGACCCATAATATCGACATTGCGCGGGCCATGGAGACCAAGGTACCCGACGCCTTCGTCGGCAACCCGACAACGCATGGCGGCATCGGCCGCATGGTGCGCTTCGTTGGCGCCTGCGAGCACGCCGGCATCGATTTCTGGTGCTACAGTGGCGACAGCGGCATCGGCAGCGCCGCCTACCTGCATCTGTGCGCCGCGCTGGGCTGGATCAGGGAACCGAACCAGTCGCTGTTTCGCATGCTGCCCATGGACGTCACCCAGGAAGGGCCGTTCGCGCCGAGGAATAATGTCGTGCGCGTGCCGGAAGGGCACGGCCTTGGTGTCACGTTGTCGCGGGAAAACCTTGAAGCCTGTCACCGCGACTTCGTCGAGAACGGGCCGTGCAACAAATACCATGACCCGGCAAAGCCCGGGACCTATCGCCGCTTGCCGCTGAACTAGCTGCGGCCAGCCAGGTGGTTGCTTATCGGACAAGTCGGACAGAACAGGGATGAAAGGAGTGCCCGCCAGGATTCCGGAACACCTCACCAAGCAGTGCATGGACCAGGAAAAAACGCGTGCTACAGTCGGTATCGACAGATCACGCTGACGGTCGGGATTGGGAGATCCTGAAGCATTGTCAACGACAAAAACACGTGCCGAGAACCACGAAAACATAGGGAAAAGGGTAGAACCCATGATCAAGAATTATCGCATCCTCGACCTCATCCGGCGCGGCCGTTCGCCGCTCGAAAACCACCTCATCGACGGACTTGTCGATGGCAGGGTCAGCCGCCGCGACTTCATCCGCCACGGCAGCCTGCTTGGCCTGTCGCTACCCCTGCTGGGCGGCATCAGCACCGCCGCGGGCTTCGGCATGATGCCGTCACTAGCCCGCGCCCAGGGTGCGCCTGGCGCCACTATCCGCGTCGCCAGCAGCGTGCCGGCGGCGACGATCGATCCGGTGACCATTGCCGATGCCGGCGGTCTTCTGGTCATGCAACAGGTGGCGGAATTCCTCTGCGTCGACGGACCGGACCTGGTGCTGCAGCCGGCGCTTGCTGAAAGCTGGAAGCCGAACGACAACGGCACCATCTGGACCTTCAAGCTGCGCAAGGGCGTGAAATTCCACTCAGGCGGCGAGATGAAGGCCGATGACGTGGTGGCCAGCATCGATCGGCTTGCCGACCCGGCCAATTCGTCCAACGCACTGTCGGTGTTCACCGGCATCCTGCAGAAGGGCGCCACCAAGAAAGTCGACGACTATACGGTGGAATTCCACCTCGACGCGCCGAACGGCAACTTCCCCTACATGGTGTCGTCCGACAACTACAACGCCGTCATTGTCCCGGCGAGCTACAAGGGCGATTACGAAAAGAGCTTCGACGGCACCGGGCCGTTCAAGATCGAAAAATACACCGCCAAGGTCGGCGCATCCTTTGTCCGCAACGAGGATTACTGGGGGCCGAAGGCGTTGCCGGATCGCACGGAATTCACCTTCTTTACCGATGTGCAGCCAATGATCCTGGCGCTGCAGGGCGGTCAGGTGGACATCATCAACCAGATGCCGGTGCTGGCCGGAGTCGCCCTGCTTAACGATCCCAGCGTCGATATCATCAGCCTGAAGTCGTCAGCGCACCAGCAACTGCACATGCGCTGCGACGACGGCCCTTTGAAGGATGCGCGGGTACGCCGCGCCATCGCGCTCTGCCTTGATCGCGACAAGCTCGCCGCCGGCCTGATGAAGGGACGCTCGGCACTTGGCAATGACAGTCCGTTCGCCGCGGTCTATCCCTCGACCGACACAAGCATACCGCAGCGCAAGCAGGATATCGCGCAAGCCAAGCAGCTCATGGAAGCCGCCGGCGTCGGCAGCGGCTTCAAGATCACGCTGACCACCGAGCGCTACCTGGAAATCCCCGAATACGCACAGCTCATCCAGAGCTGGGTCAAGGCGATCGGCATCGAGCTCGAGCTCAACATCCTCGACCAGGGCGCCTATTACGGCGATGCGGTGTTCGGCAAATCGAACTGGTTGGATTCGGTGATGGGCATCACCGACTATGGCCATCGCGGGGTGCCGAACGTCTACCTCGCGGCGCCGCTGAAGAGCGACGGCACGTGGAACGCAGCGCATTTCAAGAACAAGGACTACGACACGCTCGCGACCAGCTATATCGCGGCGCTTGACCTTGAGGCGCAGAAGGCCACCGCAGGCAAGATCCAGAGCCTGCTGCTTGAAGAAACGCCGGTCATCTTCGGCTATTTCTACGACTATCTGACGGCGACGGTGAAAGGTGTCGCCGGCGTGCAGCCGACCGCCATGTCGCAGCTGTTCCTCGACAAGGCGTCGAAGGCCTGAGCTGACTCATTAGTTGGAGCATGATCTTTTCCGAAAACCGGTACCCACTTTTTGGGATCATGCTCAAGGGAAAGCCAATCCTCTAACAGCCAGCTCCCGCACGGGGGCTGGCTCCATAGGGAGTCTTAGCCATTCTCTCCTTCTTTGCCCGGCGCGTGTCGCTGTCGCTGATCACACTGTTCCTGCTGAGCATCATGGTGTTTCTGGGTGGCCAGGTGCTGCCCGGAAATGTCGGGCGCGCCATATTGGGACCGTTCGCCGACCAGCGCGCTGTCGATGCGCTCAACCACACGCTCGGTGTCGATCGCCCGCTGCTGACCCAGTACTGGAGCTGGATCTCGAATTTCGTCCAGGGCGACATGGGTACGTCCTATATCTTCCGCTCGCCGGTGGCGCCCTTCGTGATGGATGCGCTCGGCAACTCGATGAAGCTAGCGCTGGTCGCCTTCGTGCTGGTGGTGCCGATCGGCATCCTCGGCGGCGTTATCGCCGCGCTCAATCTCAACCGGCCGCTTGACCGCATCATCAGCCTCGGCGGCCTCTCGGTGACGGTGCTGCCGGAATTCGTCACCGGCATCATCCTGATCCTGATCTTTGGCGTCTGGCTGCGCTGGCTGCCCATCTCCGCCGCATGGCCGAAGGATGCCGGCTTCTTCACCCAGATCTATTACCTGATCCTGCCTTCGCTGCCGCTGTTCCTGGTGCTGTTCGGCTATATCGCGCGCATGGCGCGCTCGGGCATGATCGAGGCACTGGATTCCGACTATACCCGCACCGCCGTGCTCAAGGGCCTGCCGTGGCGCACGGTTATCTGGCGGCATGTGCTGCGCAACGCGCTGCTGCCGACCATCACCGTCATCGCGACGCAGACCGGCTACCTCATTGGCGGCCTCGTGGTGATCGAGACCCTGTTTCGCTACCAGGGCATCGGTTCGCTGATCTTCACCGCGGCACGCGGCAAGGACTTCCCCATGCTGGAGTCCGGAATTCTCACCATCGGCATCGTCTATGCCGTGGCGACGCTGGTGGCCGATTTTCTCTATTCCGTGCTCAATCCGCGGATCCGGCTGGGGACAGATCAATGAGCACAACTCAAGCACAGATCAGCCCGCCTCCGGCCGACGATACCCGCCGGCGCAGCCCCGCCGCCGAGGTTTTCTTCTCCCTGATGCGGTCCGGCACCTTCCTCACCGGTCTTGCGATCGTCCTGTTCTGGGTGGCCTGCGCCCTGTTCGGTGAACATTTCGCACCCTACGACCCGCTGGCCGACGACATCATCAACGGGCTGGCGCCGCCTTCCGCCGAACATTGGTTTGGCACCGACCAGATCGGCCGCGATGTCTTCTCGCGCGTCATCGTCGGTTCACGCGACATCCTGACCGTGGCGCCGCTGGCGACCTTGCTGGCCACAGTGATGGGCACGACGCTCGGCCTGTTCACCGGTTATTTTCGCGGCCTGGTCGACGACGTCGTCAGCCGCATCCTCGAAGCTTTCATGGCGGTCCCGGTGGTCATCGTCGCACTGCTGGCGATCGTGGCGCTCGGCACATCCAAGACCACGGTCATCATCGTCATCGGCTTCAGCTTCGCGCCGATCATTGCGCGCACCGTGCGCGCCGCCGTACTCGCCGAACGCGAGCTCGACTATGTCGCCGCCGCGCAACTCCGGCATGAAAGTGCGCTGCATACGATGTTCGTCGAAATCCTGCCGAACGTCATCCCGCCGATCCTGGTGGAGACGACGGTTCGGCTCGGCTATGCGATCTTCGCCGTCGCCACGCTGTCTTTCATGGGCTTCGGCATCCAGCCGCCCTCGCCTGACTGGGGGCTTTCGATCTCCAGCAACTACGGCATGATCGGCGGCGGTTTCTGGTGGACGGTGCTGTTTGATGCACTCGCCATCGCGTCGCTGGTGATCGGCGTCAATCTGGTGGCCGACGGTGTCCAGGGGGCGTTGAATGACTGAGCCCGCCCAAGCACTGACTGAGAAGGCTGAAAACGCGCTCGAACTGCATGACCTTTCGGTGGCCTACCGCGTTGCCGGCCGCAACCGGGCGGTGCTGCGCAATCTCAGTCTCAACATCGGCCAAGGCGAAGCTTACGGGCTGGTCGGCGAGTCCGGTTGCGGCAAGTCCACCGTCGCGCTCTCCGTCGTCCGCTATCTGCCGCGCAATGGCTCGATCACAGGCGGGGCGATCTCGCTCGATGGCCGGGATGTGATGAAGCTGGACGCCGAAGCGTTGCGGCAGGCGCGGGCAAAAAGCGTCTCGATGGTCTACCAGGATCCGGGCAAGGCGCTGAACCCGTCGATCCGCATCGGCCGCCAGTTGACCGAGATATTCGAACTTGGCGGCATCACCGGACAGGTAGCCACCGACCGCGCCATCGCCATGCTGAACCGCGTGCGCATTTCCGATCCGGCAAGCGTCATGCAGCGCTATCCGCACCAGCTGTCGGGCGGCATGCAGCAACGTGTCGCCATCGCCATGGCGCTTGCCAACGACCCAACGATGCTGATCCTCGACGAGCCGACGACCGGCCTCGACGCGACGGTTGAAGCCGAGGTGCTCGACCTGATCGCACAGCTGCGGCAGGAATTGTCGGCCTCGATCCTGTTCATCAGCCACAACCTGGCCGTCGTCTCCAACATGTGCGATCGGGTCGGTGTTCTCTATGCCGGCATGCTTGTGGAGGAAGGACCAACCGATGTCGTGTTCAACGATCCGCGCCATCCTTACACCGTCGCGCTGCTGCGCTGCCTGCCGCGCGGCGGACAACGCAAGGACCAGGGCCGCCTCGACACCATTCCGGGCTTCCTGCCTGGCATCGGCGCTGTGATCAAAGGCTGTGCCTTCGCCGACCGCTGCGCGCTCGCCGACGACCGCTGCCGCACGGAATTGCCGCCGCTCTACGAGCTTGGCGATCGCCACGGGGGCAGCCGGCTGTCGCGCTGTCACTACCACGAACAGGCGCAGTCCCTGCCGCGCGCCACGCCAAGCGATGCAGCGGCTCCCGCGCCGAAAGCCACGGCTGAGCCGGTGCTGCGCGTTGCCGGGCTGAACAAGACCTATGCAAGCCACGGCCATGCATTGCGCGCCGTGAAAGATGTGACGCTCGATCTGCGGCCCGGGGAAACGCTGGGGCTGGTCGGAGAGTCCGGCAGCGGCAAGACGACCTTCGCCCGGCTGCTGCTTGGCCTGGTGCCACCTGATGAGGGCGGCACCATCGAACTCGAAGGTAAGGCGCTGGCGCCACGGCTTGAAAACAGAACCGCCGACCAGATCAAGGCGATGCAGATCGTCTTTCAGAACCCGGACTCGGCACTCAACCGTTCGCACTCGATCCGGCATCTGATCGGCCGCGCCCTGAAGCGGCTGGCGGGGCTCAGCGGCAAGGCGCTGGAAGCACGGCTCAACGACCTGGTTCGTTCGGTCCGGCTCACGGACCGGCATCTTGCCGTCAAGCCACGCCAGCTCTCCGGCGGGCTGAAGCAGCGCGTCGCCATTGCCCGCGCCTTCGCCGGCGACCCGCGCATTGTCGTCTGCGACGAGCCGACTTCGGCGCTCGACGTGTCGGTGCAGGCGGCCATCCTCAACCTGCTCGCGGACCTGCAGTCGAAGGAAGACGTCAGCTACATCTTCATCTCGCACGATCTCGCCGTCGTGCGTTATCTCTCGGACAAGATCGCAGTTCTGTATCTCGGCCGCATCATGGAACTGGGGCCATCGGAAGACGTGTTTTCCGGCCCGCATCACCCCTATACGGAAGCGCTGCTGTCGGCCGTGCCGAAACTCGACCAGACGGAGACATCACGCATTCGCCTGGATGGTGAGATTCCCAGTGCCGTCAACCCGCCAAGCGGCTGCGTGTTCAACACCCGCTGCCCGCGAAAGCTCGGCGCGATCTGCGAACAGCAGGAGCCGCCACTGGCCGAGGCCCAACCCGGTCACGCAATCCGCTGCCATATTCCTTATGCGGAACTGGCGAGGCTGCAGAAAGCGGTCGAGATCGAACCGGCATAGTGAGAGCATAGCGGTTACATCTCGCCCGCCATCACGAAGGCGCGGCCGCCTTTCGCGAAGCCCTGCTCCGCGGACCACTCCCCTGCCAGGGTCCGCAGCCCTTTCAGCGCAACGTCCAACGTGTCCGACGAGGCAGGATTGCTCGGATAGGCAAGATAGATCGGGCGCTGGAAAACCGGCGCATCCTCGACGCGGCGCATTTCACCGCGCGCGATATGGCCACTCACCGCGCTGAGCGGCAGATAGGCCGCCGCCTTTTGTGACAGCACATGCTGCAGGCCGATGAAAACCAAGCCCGCCGATATCGCCGGCTTCGCCATCGCCGCAAAGGCCCGGTCGTGTTCGATGCGGAACTCCAGTCCCCAATCCATGAGGATGTAGTTTTCGCTCCACGGCCGCGTTTGCTCCGCGTGCTGGACCAGGATGACCTGGTCGATCGCCAGTGTCTCAAAGACGATGCCGGGATGCGGTCGCGGCAGATAGAGAATGCAGATGTCGAGCAAGCCTTCCGCCAGCTGATCGATCGCCAGGTCGGGGAAACTGCCCTCCAGCCGCAACGCCACATTCGGCCGCTCGGCGCGCATCCAGGCGATCCAGGGCGAGGTGATGCGGTCCCAGAGATAGGCGGGCGCGGTGAGCCGCAGCAGCGTCTCATAGCCATCGGGAACAGCGATATCCTGACGCGATTGTTCCCAGGTGCGGGTGATCGAGGAGGCGTGTGGCAGGAACTGCCGGCCAGCAGGCGTCAGGCTGACTCCATCCCGGTCGCGCACGAAAAGGCGGCGGCCCAACTGCTCCTCGAGCCCCCTGATCCGGGCACTGATCGTGGACTGAGCCAGGTTGAGCCGGCCAGCCGCGACCGTGAAGCTGCCATGCTCGGCGACCTCCAGAAAACTGCGCAGGTTTTCAGTGTCCATGTCTTGGCTCCTGCATCGAAATTCTCGATGGCTCCTATCAAAAAATATCGCTTTCCGGCTGCGGTCAACAATGAACTAGATGCGCAACCCCAAGACAAGCGAGGAATGCAGCCGTGCCAGAGCATTTCAAGATGATCGATACAGTCCGCGGAAAACTCACTGAAATCGAAAATTCCGCTGTCGACGAATTGCTGGCAGGCCGGCTCGATCGGCGCGGTTTCCTGCGCCACGGCAGCATGCTCGGCCTGTCACTGCCGTTCCTCGGCAGCCTTGTCGCGGCAGCCGGCCTTGGTGTTCAGGAGGCGCGCGCCGAGGGCACGCCGGGCGGAACCGTTCGCGCCGGCATCGCCACGCCGGGCGGCGCCATCGATCCCGTCACCTACTATGACAGCGGCAGCTATCAGCTGGTTTTCCAGACCGCCGAGTTTCTCTGCGTCACCCAGCCGGATCTCACCCTGCGGCCGGTGCTGGCGGAGAGTTGGGCGCCCAATGAGGACGGCAGCGTCTGGACCTTCAAGCTGCGCAAGGGCGTCAAATTCCACAATGGCGAGGACTTCAAGGCCGACGATGTGGTCGCTACATTCGATCGGCTGGCCGACACGAACGGCGCGTCGAATGCATTGTCGGTATTCAAGGGGCTCCTGTCGAAAGGCGGCACGCGGAAGGTCGACGACCATACCGTTGCCTTTCATCTCGATGCGCCGAACGGCAACTTTCCCTATTCGGTGTCGATCGACAATTACAACGCCGTCATCCTGCCGGCGAGCTACAAGGGCGACTACGAAAAAACCTTTGAAGGCACCGGACCCTTCCGCCTGGAGAGCTACACGCCCAAGGTCGGCGCAACCTTCATCCGCAATCCGGACTATTGGGGCGAGAAGGCCCTGCCCGACCGTCTCGAATTCAAGTTCTACGCCGATGTGCAGCCGCGCATCCTCGCGCTGCAGGCGGGCGAAGTGGACCTTCTCGACGCCATTCCGCTCGATGTCAGCCAGGTCATGCTCAACAACCCCGACATCACGGTGCTGCGCGTCGCCTCGACCGCGCACCGCCAGCTGCATATGCGTTGCGACACCGGCCCGTTCACCGACAAGCGCGTGCGCCAGGCTTTGGCGCTGTGTATCGATCGCGGCAAGCTGGTCGATGGTCTTTGCCACGGCATGGCGGCAGCCGGCAATGACAGCCCCTTCGCGCCGGCCTTCCCCTCAACCGACAAGACGGTGCCGCAGCGCGTTCAGGGCATCGCCAAGGCCAAGCAGTTGCTGGAGGCTGCCGGCCTTGCCAGCGGCTTCGACATCACCCTGACCACGCTGCGCTATTCGGACATTCCCGGCTATGCACAGTTGTTTCAGAATTTCGCCAAGGAAATCGGCGCCCGCATCTCGCTCAACATCGAGGACCAGGACAAATATTACGGCAAGGCGGTGTTCGGCCAATCGGACTGGCTAGACAGCCCGCTCGGCATCACCGACTACGCGCACCGCAGTGTGCCGAATGTCTTCCTCAAAAGCCCGCTGGTCAGCGACGGCCCTTGGAACGCCGCGCATTTCAAGAGTTCCGCCTATGACGGCATGGTCGCCAGCTATCAGAAGGCGCTCGATATCGGCGCCCAGCGTACGGCCGCGTCCGACATCCAGAAACTGCTGCTCGACGAGACGCCGGTGATCTTCAGCTACTTCCCCGATTTGCTGGTGCCGGTGCGCAGGAATGTGAGCGGCTTGCCGCCAATCGCCGCCGGGCTGCTGCTCGATCGCGTATCGATAGGCTGATCGTGAACCAGATCACCAAGGCCAGGAAACGGGAGGCCACCATTCGCAAGCGCCATCTGCGCGGCCGCGGACCACATTTTCCGCTGCTCGACAACATCACCCAATATGATTTCGAACCGGGTTATGTCGCCTTCACCATGCCGACGCTGAAGCGGCTGCGGGTGCAGGTGGGCTCGATGACGGTCGCCGACACGGTCAACGCGCTGGTGCTCTACGAGTCCGACCATCTGCCGGTCTATTATTTCCCGATGAGCGATGTGCGCGAAGAGTTTCTGTTGCCGAGCACGACGACGACGGAGAGCCCGTTCAAGGGCGTGGCCACGCACTATTCGCTCAACACCGGCGTGACGCTGGTCGAGGACGCCGCCTGGCGCTACGCCAATCCGGTCAAGGGCTGCCCGCCGATCGGCGACTACATGTCGTTCTTCTGGAGCAAGATGGGCCATTGGTACGAGGAGGACGAGGAGATTTTCGTCCATGCCCGTGACCCATTCCGCCGTGTCGACTGCCTGCCATCGCAACGCCGTGTGCAGGTCATTCTTGACGGCGAGCAAGTGGCGGATTCACGCCGTGGCGTGTTCCTGTTCGAGACTGGCCATCCGGTGCGCCACTATCTCCCGATCTCGGATACGCGGCTCGATATGTTTTCACCCAGCCGCTACATCTCGCGCTGCCCTTACAAGGGCATCTCCAGTTACTATCATGTCACCACCGGCACCAAGCGCCACGAGAACATGGTCTGGTACTATCCCGAGCCGGTCCACGAAGCTGAGCGCATCAAGGGCTTGGTGTGCTTCCACCATGAACTGGTCGACAAGATCCTGATCGACGGCGTCGAAATCCCCAAGGAAGCCACGGCCGCATCCGACGGCTATTTCTGAGCGCCCTCGCCCGGGGCACGGAACGCTTGCCGTCGGGGTACCGCAGCGGATACCCTCTTAAGCCAAGGAGGGCATTCCATGGATCTTTTCAAACTGAACGGCGATGTCGCGCTGGTCACTGGCGCCGGCAGTGGCATCGGCCAGGCCGTCGCGATCGGACTGGCCGAGGCAGGCGCCGATGTCGCCTGTTTCGGCCACGCCTCAAAGGGTGGGCTGGACGAAACCGCTCAGCGGATCACGGCGCTCGGCCGCAAGGCGCTGGTGCTGACCGGCACGGTGACATCGGAGACAGATCTTGCAGCCGCGATCGATCGGGTCGAGAGCGAACTCGGTGCGCTGACGATTGCCGTCAACAATGCGGGCATAGCCGGGTCGGAGCCCGCCGAGACGCTGTCGCTGGAGACATGGCAAAGGGTGCACGAGGTCAATGTTGCCGGCGTGTTCCTGTCCTGTCAGGCCGAGGCACGCAAGATGCTGGCGCGCGGCAAGGGTTCGATCATAAACATCGCCTCGATGTCCGGCACGATCGTCAATCGCGGGCTGACGCAAGCGCACTACAACTCGTCGAAAGCCGCCGTGATCCACATGTCGAAAAGCCTGGCCATGGAGTGGGCCGACCGTGGCCTGCGCGTCAATGTCGTCAGCCCAGGCTACACGCTGACGCCGATGAACAAGCGGCCGGAGGTGGCCGAAGAGGTGAAGATCTTCAAACGCGACACGCCCATGGGCCGCATGGCGGCCCCGGAGGAGATGGTTGGGCCGACGGTGTTCCTTGCCAGCCGCGCATCGAGCTTCGTCACCGGCCTCGACCTGATCGTCGATGGTGGCTACGTCTGCTGGTAGGGTCAGCCGGACTTCGCCTGCAGTCTGAAATTCGGCGGCAAGCGTGGCGTTAGGCGTTGCGCGAGATGAACCTTGGTATATATAATTTCATCTCATGAAAATGGCTCAGGCGAGATGCTTGCCCGGGTCGTTGGCCGAAATCGTGGGACCTTGATGGCTCGCAAGTTTCAGAGCGCCGCAGCGCTGGCAACCGATCCGTGGATGACTGCTTCGGCAGCAATCTCCCGGCAGCCATGACGCGGCCCCTTCGGCACAACATCATTTTCTTCGACCTGAGCATTATTTCGCCTGCGCCGGCCCCAGCCGCGCTGCTGGCGAGAACGGCCTTGCGCAACGATGAACCTTTCCAACACAATCAAGAAAAGCCGCAAGAAGGGAACCAACGCTAATTTCACCACAGCTTGAAGGAGAACAAGCATGTCATTTCGCAGTCGCATCTCGAGACTTTCGGCGGGCGCACTCGCGCTCGCGACGGTAAGCCTGCTCTCGCCATCCGCCCATGCCGCGGCACCTGAATCCAACGACCCGATCAAGATCGCGCTGTTCGACTGGACCAGCGTCAATCTCAACGCCAAGATCCTCGGCGGCATCCTGGAGAAGCTTGGCTATACCGTCGAATATCCGACCGCCGACTACCTCTCCAGCCTGACCACCGGCCTGACCAACGGCGACCTCGATGTCGGCATGGAGTTCTGGGACACCACCGCCGGCGAAGCCATGAAGGCCTCAGACGCCACCGGCCAGACCGAGCGTCTCGGCAAGCTAGGCCCCAAGGCCAAGGAAGAGTGGTGGTTTCCAGAATACATGAAAGAGAAATGCCCCGGCCTGCCCAATTGGGAAGCACTGAAGGACCCGAAATGCGCCGAGGCCTTCTCGACAGCGGAGACCGCGCCGAAGGGCCGCTATCTCGGCGGGCCGGTAACCTGGGAAGGCTTCGACGACGAGCGCGTCGCGGCGCTGAAACTGCCCTTCACCGTCATCCATGCCGGCACCGACGCGGCGATGTTCGCCGAACTGGATTCGGCCTATCAGCGCAAGGCGCCGATCATGCTGTGGATTTACTCGCCGCATTGGGCGCCGGCCAAGTACAAGGGCGAGTGGGTGCAATTCCCCGAATATACGCCCGAGTGCTACAACGACCCGAAATGGGGCGTGAACCCGGACGCCAAATATGACTGCGGCAAGCCGCATGGCGAGATCTGGAAATACTCCTGGAACGGCATGAAGGACAAATGGCCGGTCGCCTACAAGGTGGCGAAGAACTTCACGATCGACACCGACGAGCTTAACAAGATGAGCGGCGAGGTCGACCTCGACGGCAAGAAGCCGGAAGACGTCGCCGCCGCCTGGATCGCCGCGCATGAGGCCGACTGGAAAGCCTGGGCGCAGTAATCGCTCCGACTGGAAATCGCGAGACCCGGCCATCAAGAGCCGGGTCTCTGGTTCTGACGTTCCAGAAGGACGATTGAATGACGGATACGACTGAACAAGCGCCAAGCGTGGCGGGCATGGCAATGGATGCGCGCCCGATAAAACTCGCCTGCCGCAATGTCTGGAAGCTGTTCGGATCGAACGCGGCAGCTTTCATCCGCGAGCGCGACGGCAAAGCCAGTACCGCCGATATCGCCGCCGCCGGCCTGGTTGGCGCGGTGCGCTCTGTCGACCTCGAAATCCGCCAGGGCGAGATCTTCATCATCATGGGGCTTTCGGGGTCGGGCAAGTCGACGCTGGTGCGCTGCATGTCGCGGCTGGTCGAGCCGACGCATGGCAAGGTCGAGTTCGAGGGCAAGGATCTCCTGAAAATTTCGGATGCGGCGCTGATCGAGCTCAGGCGGCACCGCATGGGCATGGTGTTCCAGAACTTTGCCTTGCTGCCGCATCTCAACGTGCTGGAGAACATTGCGTTTCCGCTCAGCATTCAGGGACAGGACCGCCCGACGCGTGAGAAGCGGGCGCGGGAGGTGATCGAACTTGTGGGCCTGCGTGGCCGCGAACATTTCTATCCGCGCGAACTGTCGGGCGGCCAGCAGCAGCGTGTCGGCATCGCGCGCAGCCTCGCCACCAAGCCGGAGATCTGGTTCCTCGATGAACCGTTTTCGGCACTCGACCCGCTGATCCGCCGCGAGATGCAGGATGAGTTGATGCGGCTGCAGACCATGCTGCACAAGACCATCGTCTTCATCACCCATGATTTCGACGAGGCGATCCGGCTGGCCGACCGCATCGCCATCATGAAGGATGGCGAGGTCATCCAGATCGGCTCGCCGGAACAGCTGGTGGTCAATCCAGCGACCGACTATGTCGCCGAATTCACCCGCGATGTCGACCGCGCCAAGGTGATCTCGGCCCGCAGCCTGATGCGCGCCTGCGACGGTTCGGAGCATGGCGGCACGGTTACTCCGGAGGCCAAAATATCGAGCTTCTCGGCCAGTATCGTTGCCGCCGGCAAACCCTTCGCCGTGGTCAACGGCACCGGCAAGCCAATTGGCGAAGTGACGCCCCAAGCAGTGATCGATCTTCTCGCCGGCATCGAGCGCACCGGAGCCCGCACATGACGGTGACGGCCAGTATCGGGGGGGCAAGATCGCGCCCGGCTCAGGCCTGGTTGCTGGTCTGGGCGCTGGCGCTGGCCGCCGTGCTGGCGGTGTTCCTGCTGCAGGACAGAATGCCATGGGCCGTGAACTACCCTGCCGAGGCGACCGTACCCGTCGCTGACTGGGTCAGCGCACTGATGACCTGGATCAAGGTGAACCTGTCCTGGTTGACCCGCTCGATCACCGCAGTGCTCGGCGTGCCGCTCGACTTCGCGCTCAACCTGCTGGCCAAGAATTTCAAGATCGGCCATGGCGCCGAGGCTTATGTCTTGCCACGCCTGTCCTGGGTTGGTGTCTGCGCGGCGGCTTTCCTGGCCGGACACGCGGCCGGCGGCCGCAAGCTCAGCGCGCTGGTCGGCGGCTGCTTCCTCTACATCGCATTGTTCGGGCAGTGGACGAGCGCCATGCTGACGCTCGGGCTGATTTCGATCGCCGTGCCGTTCTGCATCATCACCGGGCTCTTCGCCGGCATCTGGGCGTGGCGCAAGCCGTGGGCCGAAAGGCTGATCGTCTCTCCCGCGCTTGATCTCATGCAGACGATCCCGACATTTGCCTACCTCATCCCGATGCTGCTTCTGTTCGGCAACAGTCCGGTTTCCGCGATGATCGCCACCGCCATCTTTGCCACGCCGCCCATGGTGCGGGCAACGATGCTGGGCCTGTCGCGGGTGCCCTCCGAGATCGACGATTTCAGCGAAATGGCGGGCTGCACGGCGCGGCAGAAACTGTGGCGCGTGCTTTTGCCATCGGCACGGCCGACGCTGATGGTCGGCGTCAACCAGGTGATCATGCTGGCGCTCAACATGGTGATCATCGCCTCGATGATCGGTGCCGGCGGGCTAGGCTATGACGTGCTGCTGGCGTTGCGGGCGCTGAAGGTTGGAGAAGCCATGGAGGCAGGGCTCGCCATCGTGGCGCTGGCCATCGCGCTCGACCGGCTGAGCCAGGCGATGGCGCGCAACCACGCGAAAGGCCAGGTCCATGGCGAAATCCCTGCGAATCTCTGGCGGCGCTACCCGTACCTGACGCTCGCCATCGCGATCCTCATCGTCACCACCTTGCTCGGCCTTTTCATCCCGGCTTTCGCGGCTGTGCCAACGGCGATTACCTTCACCACCGCGCCATTGTGGAAGGCGGCGGTGAACTGGGTAACGATCAACTTCTTCGACACGATCGAAGCGTTCCGCGTCGCGCTCATTCTCAACGTGCTGAACCCGGTGCGGGCTTTCTGCGAGGGCTTCCCGTGGCTTGGCGCCGTGTTTCTGCTCGGGCTCGCCGGCTATCAGCTCTCCGGGTTGCGTCTCGCCGCCTTGGTGGCGGTGCTGACCGCCTTCTGCGCGGTCACCGGCCTCTGGGAAAAGACCATGGCGACGGTCTATCTCTGCGGCATCTCGGCCTTCCTCGCATGCCTTATCGGCATTCCGATCGGGTTGATGGCGTCACGCAGCGACCGTTTCGAGAAGATCGTCACGCCTGTTATCGACACGCTGCAGGTATTGCCCTCGTTCTGCTTCATCATTCCGGTGGTGATGCTGTTTCGCGTCGGCGACGTCACCGCCATGATCGCGACTGTCGCCTTCGCCGTGGTGCCAGCCATCCGCTACACCAATCACGGCATAAGGCAGGTGCCGCCAGCGCTGATCGAGGCGGCAAAGGTCTCAGGCTGCACGCCGCGCCAGACGTTTTTCCGAGTGCAACTGCCGCTGGCGCTGCCGGAGATCATGCTGGGCGTCAACCAGACCATCCTGATGGCCTTGGCAATGATCATCATCTGCGCCATGGTCGGCACCCGCGATCTCGGCCAGGAAGTGTTCATCGCGTTGTCGAAAGCCGATTCCGGCCGGGGCATCGTCGCCGGCCTGGCCATCGCCTTCATCGGCATCGTGGCGGACCGGTTGTTCAATGCCTGGACGGCGAAGGCCCGGGCGAAGCTTGGATAGTGCTGGGGGCAAATGTCTGATCCGGGTGAGCCGCCATTCACGGTGCTGGTTTTCGATATGGCCAGAACCGGCAAGCCGGATGGCGAGCATCAGATTTCCGGTTTTGGCACGCTCGAAGACGCAACTGCCTATGCCATCGCCCGGGTTCGCGGCTCGGTGGAAGAGTTGCGCAAGCCGGGCATCACGGCGGCGGAGCTAAGGCAATTCTGGTCGATCCATGGCGAGGACTGCACCGTGCTGAACAGCCCGGTGCGCGGCAGCGATCTGCTCGACCTGTTCGTCGCGACGCCGGCAGCACCTGCCGAACGCAACTGGCAGGCGCTGGCCCCCAGATTGCGCCGCTTCCGCGCCGGCCTGCTCCTGTCCAACGACAATGACGAATCCGTCTGGTGCGGCGGCTTCTTCCGCGCGACCTACAAACTGTCAAGGCAAGGCCTGCTCGACCGCTTCGGTACCGACGCCACCGCCATCTTTGTCAGCAAGGGCATCACGCCGGCCGTGGCGACAAAAATGCTCGTCTCAGGCTACTTCGAGCTTCCCGATCCGCCCTACCCGCCGCCAGGCGTGACGCTGCGATCCTGGAAGGTGGAGGTTGGTTTCGTCTGCCACGACGTGAAGTTCGGCGGCGATGCGAGCGGCGTTTTCGCGTGGCCCGATGAGCCAGTCGACTGGGCGCTCAGAACCATGCAGTTCCTTTTGATGGCCGATATGATGGCGATGCGCGGCGATGGCCCGGACTGGGCCAACGACTGCGATGTCCTCTCGGTCAAGGTGACGGAGACCGACGCCGCGCCCGAGTATCCGCTGGATTGAAAAGCAGCAGCCTTTAGCTGGGACATGATCTTTTCCGAAAACCGGTTCCCACTTTTCGGGATCATGACCTACTCCGCCGCGACGCCTTTCACCTCGAGATAGCTTTCCATGGAATCGTCCAGCGCCTGCAGCCACGGGGTGTGATGCAGCGGCGCCATTGTGCCCGTCATCAGCGAGCGGTAGGCGTGGTCGCGGAAGCTCATGATGTCGTCGACCTTGTGGTGCTCCCACTCCATGAAGGTCTGGTTGACCGCCTCGACATCGAAGCCGGGATAATCGGTCTGGTCCATCAATTCCTTGGTGTAATCGCCCTGAAACCAGATCATCTGCTCGGCATCTTCAAGCGTCTCCTCACGCGCACGCCATTTCGCGCCATGCGCCGCCATCGCCTCGAGTGAGGGCAGTTTGATGCGTCCCATGATGACGTCGCGGGCAAACCAGGCCTGCGCATCGAACATGTTGAAAGTGTAGAACTGGTCCTGCATGCCGATGAAGGAGATCTTCGGGTTCTTCTCCCAGACAACGCCTTCATAGAGCCCGTCCGGCCACATGCGGTTGGCGGTTTTCAACTTCAGGTCTTCGGTGAGGAACGGGAAGGAATGGAGGTAGCCGGTGCACAGGATGATGGCATCGACATCCTTCGTCGTGCCATCCTTGAAATGCGCCGTCTTGCCGACGACCTTCTGCAGCAGCGGCACTTCCTTCCAATTCTCCGGCCATTTGAAACCCATCGGCTTGGAACGGTAGCTTGAGGTGATCGATTTGGCGCCGTATTTGTAGCATTGCGAACCGATGTCCTCGGCCGAATAGGAGCGACCGATGATCAGGATATCCTTACCCTTGAATTCCATGGCGTCGCGGAAATCATGGCTATGCAGGATACGGCCATTGAAGGTCGAAAAGCCCTCGAAATAGGGCACGTTCGGCACGGAGAAGTGGCCTGAAGCGACGACAACATTGTCGAACTCTTCCGAGTAGGTGACATCGTTGGTGCGGTCATGCGCGGTGACGGTAAACTTCTTCGTCGTGTCGGAAAAGGTGACCATGCGCACCGGACTGTTGAAGCGCACCCATTGGCGCACACCCGATTTTTCGACACGGCCCTTGATGTAATCCCACAGCACGGCGCGCGGAGGATAGGAGCCGATCGGCCGGCCAAAATGCTCTTCGAACGTGTAGTCGGCGAATTCAAGGCATTCCTTCGGCCCGTTCGACCAGAGGTAGCGGTACATGGAGCCGTGCACCGGGTCGCCATGCTCATCGAGACCCGTGCGCCAGGTGTAGTTCCACAGGCCACCCCAGTCGGACTGCTTTTCGAAGCAGACAATTTCGGGAATGTCGGCGCCCTTGTCGGCAGCGGACTTGAAGGCCCTGAGTTGTGCCATGCCGGATGGCCCGGCTCCGATGACGGCAACACGACTTTTCATTCCGGGCCTCCCGATCTGATTTCGACTTTTGTCTTGACGCAATTCCGGACGGAAAACCGTTCCACACGTTTCCTGGAATTGCTCCTACGAAACAAATTTCACTGACAGGACAGTAATTGCCCCTTCGATGCTGTCAACAGCCGTTGCGCGGAAACCGTGTTTCGCTAGGCGAGATTTCACGCAAAACTCCGTTACGGCCGACAGCTGGATCATGCGCTTGCGCTCTCAAGCGGCTTGCTGTCGCGGTTGCGCTGTTGTATCGGCGCCTGACATGTTCACCTAGGGTGAAATAAATCGGCGGATTGCTCGGGGGCAACGTGGCAAAGAAATCGACTGATCCCAAACCTGTGGCCGCTCCCGCAAAGACCAAAGCGGCACCCAAAAGTGCCGGGGCCGATGGCCGAACCATACGGACGCCACTGACCCAGAACCCTCATGCCATTCGCGATACGCGTGAAAAGGTGCTGGAGGTCGCGATCGGCCGCGAGGTGCGGGCATTCCGCAAGAAGCTCGGCATTACCGTTGCCGATCTCGCGGTTGCCACCGACATTTCGCTTGGCATGCTGTCGAAGATCGAGAACGGCATCACTTCGCCGTCGCTGACCACCTTGCAGGCGCTGTCGCGGGCGCTCGGCGTTCCGGTTACCGCCTTCTTCCGCCGCTTCGAGGAAGAGCGCAGCGCCGTCTTCGTCAAGGCCGGCCAAGGCCTTGACGTTGAGCGCCGCGGCACACGCGCCGGCCACCAGTACAACCTGCTCGGCCATATCGGCTCGAACACCAGCGGCGTCGTGGTCGAGCCTTACCTGATCACGCTGACGGAGGATTCGGATGTGTTCCCGACCTTCCAGCACGAGGGCATGGAGTTTCTCTACATGCTCGAGGGCGAAGTCGTTTACCGGCACGGCAGCAACCTCTACCCGATGAAGCCCGGCGACAGCCTGTTCTTCGACGCCGATGCCCCGCATGGACCGGAGCAGCTGACGAAGCTGCCAATGCGTTATTTGTCGATTATCTGCTATCCGCAGAACAGCGCTGGGTAAGACTTCGTCTGGATTGTTTGCGCTGCCCCTCATCCGCCTGCCGGCACCTTCTCCCCGTTTAGTGACGGGGAGAAGGGACAGGCTTCATCGCTGGCGACCCCTCTCCCCGTTCTTCACGGGGAGAGGGTAAGGGTGAGGGGCAGCACCCACCTTTCAGGGAGTGTCAATCCGGCCCAAACCCCGGACTCGTTGCACTCCCGTCATCCAGTTTCGACAGCCATTCGACCAGCGTGGGGCGAAAACGGGTCAGGCCCTTGTAGTTGGCCAATTCGTCGGGCAGATCGCGGATCACGCGATGCAGCCGCCTGGCCCATTTCGGCTGCGTCACCAGTTCATCCATCTTGATCAGGTAGCAGCGGATCGGGAAGACGATGCCGTTCGAGCGAGGCAGCCGCCAGAAGCTCTGCAATTCTACGCGCAGATGCACCTTGTCGCCGACATTTTCGGGCGTCACCGTCGCGCGATCCGGGCCCCATTTGTGGTAGTTTTCCGGGCTGGTATCGAGACGCGGATTGATGGTCATCGTCCAGTTCAGGCGCCTTGCCGGCTTGCCTTGCTGGATGTTGGTGAGGAATTTCAAAGCGCGCGTGAAAATGCCCTTCTCGTGCGCCAGCGGCACCGGGGCGTGCCACTCGAAGAAATTCATGCCGATGTCGAAATCGAGCGACCAGTCGGCCTGGGTGGTGACCATGCCGGCGTCCATCCAAAGATTGCCGTCGCGCTGGTCGAGAATGCAGAAATCGCCCTGGCTCTGCCGGGTGATGTATTCCATCGGGCCGTAAGGCAGTGTCGAGGTGTCGCCGAAGGTGAAGGTGTCGTCGATGCCGAGCGGCCGGTTGATCCAGCGCCAGCGGTCGCCATCACGGGTCAGGGTGAAATGCTCGGGGTAGCCAAGCGCCTGCTGCTCCATCAGGAGTTCGAGCAGATCCCAGCCGGCCAGCGTCATGTGCGGCAACGACTGGCAGCGCAGCGGATCCTCGGCCAGCACCAAGGCGCGGTCCTGCATCTCGGCGACATAGTGCTCGTCAACGTCGATCAGGTTTTCCAGCACGCTGCCTTTCGGGCCGACGACATGCGGCTCGATATTGACGGCGTACATGTAGGCGTCTTCGTGGAACGGGAACGGAAACCGGCGGATGTGCTCCGGGCTGTTCTTGAAGGTGAAGTCATCGCGGAACGTTTCCTTGCGAAAGGTAATTCCCAAGCTCGCCTCCTATCTTTCCAAAACCAGCGACCGGCCCTCGAAGCGCGACACGCATGGCATGATCTTCTTGCCCGAACGGTGCTCTTCCTCGGTCAGCCAGTGGTCGTTGTGAATGAACTTGCCATCGGCGGAAATGACGTTGGTCTCGCACTGGCCGCAGACGCCGCCACGGCAAAGATAGGGGGGATCGACACCGGCTGCCTCGATCGCCTCAAGCAGGCTTTGTTGCTCTCCAACGCGGATGGTCTTGCCGCTGATCGCCAACGTCACATCGAAAGGCGCTCCGGGCTGCGGCGCGGCAAAATGCTCGAAATGCACCGTTTCCGAAGGCCAGCCCAAGGCGGCCGCGCGGTCCCTCACCCAGCCGATCATGCCGGCCGGGCCGCAGACATAGAGATGCGTGCCGAGTGGCTGCGACGACAGCAGGCGGTCGAGTTCGATGCGCTCGCCCAGGTCATCGTGATAGAGCCTGACGCGGCGGTCGTAGCGTTCCCGCAGCACATCGGCGTAGGTGCCGAGCGAGGCGGTGCGGCAGGTGTAGTGCAGTTCGAAATTACCGCCTTCGGCCGCCAGCTGCGTGGTCTGCGCCATGAACGGCGTGATGCCGATGCCGCCGGCCAGCATCAGGTGCTTCTTGGCCCTCAGATCGAGCGAGAACAGGTTGACGGGATAGCTGACAACCATTTCCAGGCCCGGCCGGACCTGGTTGTGCATGAACAGCGAACCGCCGCGGCCGACATCGTCGCGGCGCACTGAGATCGTGTATTCGCGTGTGTCGAGCGGCGATCCCATCAAGGAATAGGGATTGAGCCGGGTCCGTTCGCCATCGCGCATCTCGACGACGACATGCGCGCCACCGGAGAAAGTCGGCAGCAACTGCCCGTCGCGCCGGCGGAAATGGAAGCGGGTGACCAGATCGTTGACCGGGACGACGTCGCTCACGACAACATCGAGCTTGGTGGTGCCGGTGCTCATGGGAAGGCCTCCTCGATGGGAGGAATTTCGCTGCGGTCCTCGGCATTGATGCAGACGCCCTGAAACGCCGCGATGCGCCTGGAATAGTGGTCGCGCACCAAAAGCAGCAGGCCGCAATGCGAACAGGCCGCCGGCTGCGTTGTCACGTTTTCGGTGATGCCCTTGCAGTGGACGCATTGCATGCGCCGCGCCAGCGAGCCGCGATGCTCTGTTAGCATCGAGGTATGATCGATGCCGGCTTCCAGTGCGGCCTGCATGGCCTGGCCGATGAGCCCTTCCGTGCCGGCGAGATAGACGCGCAGGCCCATATGCGCATTAGTCAGCGTCTGCTTCAGCCTAGGCAAGGCGCTGGCGAAGGAAGGACCCTGATAGAACTGCGCCGGGCCCAGGGCCTCCAGCGCCACTACATTGGCTTCGCTGCCAGAGCCGGCGATATAGATGATGTGGGCATCCGTGAAAAATCCGGCCGGTGCCTTCGCCGCCATGTCGGATATCGCGCGCGCGCCTTCGGCGTCCGCGACGAAAAGATGATGCCTGCCAAGCTGCGGAGACAGGGTTCCGTAGACCGGCCGGCTGATGATGCTCTTCGCTGCCATCGGCAAAGTATGCCTCAGCCTTTCGCCGTCCGCTTGGCCTTCTTTGGATCATCGAAGGGAAGCGGCTGCGCGGTCGCCTTGATCGCGCCGCTCTTGTTGCGGATCTCAAGCTTGGTGCCTTGCACGGCGCAATCGACATCGAGCCGGGCAATACCCATCGATTTCTTGACCAGCGGCGAATACATGGCGCAGGTCACCACGCCGACCTTCTTGCCGTCGCGATAGACCGGCGCGCCCTCGTCGGCGGGCTCCTTGCCGTCGAGCAGCACTCCATAGATCTTGAAGCGTTCCTTGCCCTTCAGACGATAGTGTTCCTCAGCGCCACGGAACCCCGTCTTGCCTGGGCTGACGGTGAAGTCGAGGCCGAGTTCCCACAGCGTGTCGCCGGGGCCTTCGTTCTCGAACGGATATTTCTGCGAATTGTCGTAGGGGTAAAACAGCAGGTAGCTTTCGACGCGCAGCATATCGAGCGTGGTGAAGCGGCACGGAATGATGCCGAGGCTCTTGCCCTCGTCGAGGATCCTGTCCCAGATCGTGCCGGCGTCCTGGCCACGGCAGAATATCTCGTAGCCGCGCTCACCAGTGTAGCCGGTGCGCGAGATCATCACAGGCAAGCCGAACAGCTGCGTCTGCATGTGGTGGAAATAGTTGAGGTCGCGGATGCCAGGCACATGCTTGGCGAGGTAGTCGACCGCTTTCGGCCCCTGCAGCGAAAGGTCATGCAGATTGTCGTCGAAGCGCAGCGAGACATCGCGGCCCGTGGCGGCGCGCTGCAGTTCCTCATGGCCCGTGCCGGACCCATGCACGACCATCCAGGCATTTGGGCCGGTGCGATAGAGGATGCAATCGTCGGTGAATTTTCCGGCCTCATTCAGCATGCAGGCATAGGCCGACTTGCCGGGATAGATCTTCTCGACGTCACGCGTCGTCGCCAAATCAATCAGATGGGAGGCATGCGGCCCTGATATGTGGACCTTCTTCAAGCCGGACACGTCCATCAGCCCCGCCTTGGTGCGGATGGCCAGATACTCCTCGTCGGCGTCCTTGTCGTAGGTCCAGGCGGTTCCCATGCCGCTCCAGTCTTCGAGCTTCGAGCCAAGCGCGCGATGGCGGTCCGCCAGGGTCGAAAATCTCCAGGATGCCGTCATCCGTTCGTCCTCCGTTTCGAAAAATCTCTGCTGTTCCCTGCTCCCTGCTCAACGGCGGGAGCCTTGGCTGAATATTGAACGCAAACGGCCAAGGCCTGCAATACCCATAAGCAATTAATTTCATTGTCAGGCAAAATCCGGTGCATGGAACAAACAGTTAACGCAGCGTAAAATTGGCTTGACAATTCCAGAATTCGGCCTGAATTTATGAAAAAAATTTCACTCTCTTGAAAGAGGGCAGCGCGCGGCCAATTCGGGGCCGGGCGTTGGAAAAAGGGGAAAACCGATGTCCGACATGCAGCAGCGCATTGAAGCGCTGTACCGTTCCGACGTGCGCGGATCGGTACTTCTGATCGTTTGCCTCTGGGCGACGATCCTCTTCGTCCTCGTGATGACATGGCCATACATCCCCAACATGGGGATCAAGGTGGTTGTCGCCGCCGCGGCCGCCGCCGTGCTGATCTTCAATACCGCGGCGATCCTGGCGATGGTCAACCACTACAAGGAAGACAAGGATTTCATCTACGGGCTCGACATCAAGAACGCCGACGCGTTCCGCAACCGCAAGTCCTGAGGGGTAGAGAACATGTCCCGCTACACGCCACCGGAGCAAAGCAAGGCCGGTCAGGTCTTCGATATTGTCGTCGTCGTGGTCGCCATCTTCGTCGCCTTGTGGCTGCCGCTGAAGCTGGGCCTTGCAGGCGCCGCGAAGTCGATCGACGCACTCGATGCCAAGACCTGGGAAGCGCTTGGCCAGAACCCGACCATGGCCGCGATCTGGGAGAAGCTCGGCTACACGCCGGAGACAGCGCACGACATCATCCAGAACCGGTTTCACTACGTCATAGACTGGCCGACGCTGATCATCATGGCAGCGGTGCTGATCGGCTATTTCGTCTTTCTGTTTCGTGCCTCCGACCGTGAATATCGCGACGTCATCAACGAAAAATTCGACGACAAATAGAAATTTCGACGACAAGTCTGGGGACAAGATCATGTGGATGGCACTCTCTTACGCGTGCTGGGGCATCTCGATCGTGCTCGCACTGTGGATGCTCTACGACTGGTTCAAGGTCGACACGACCTATGCCGAGGATGTCCTGACCTCGTCACGTGAAGGCGAGCTTGAAGCCGCTTCCGAAAAACACCGGATCTGAGTGGGGATTGACCGATGACGATGGCGATTGAACCAGCGGGGCAAGGCGACAGGGTCTCGCTGCTCCGTGTGCTCGGCCCGGCCCATGTCTGGGCGCTCGGCGTCGGCATCGTGCTGGTCGGCGAATTCACCGGCTGGAACTTTGCCGCCGACAAGGGCGGTGCCCTGGCGGCGCTGATCGTCTGCTGGGTCGTCGGGCTGCTCTACACATCGGTCGCGATGATCGATTCCGAAGTCACGTCGACGGTCGCCGCCGCCGGCGGCCAATATGCGCAGGCCAAGCACATTGTCGGTCCGCTGATGGCCTTCAACGTCGCGCTGTTCCTCGTCTTTGCCTACACGATGCTGGAAGTGTCGGACGCCATCCTGCTGGGCGACACCATCGTCGCCAAGGCGGGCGTGGAAGGGCTCAACCACAACGCCTTCATCGCCGCGACCATCGTTGTGCTGGCGTGGCTGAACTATCGTGGCGTGCTGATGACGCTCAATGTCAACTTCGTCATCACCGCGATCGCCTATATCTCGATCGTCATCCTGTTCTTCTCGGTCAGCCCGTGGACGCAAGGTGCGGTGCTGAAGCTCAATGAACTGGTTACTCCCGGCAACGCCCTGCCCTATGGCTGGATCGGCGTCATCGCCGCGTTCCAGTTCGGCATCTGGTATTATCTCGGCATCGAAGGCACCACGCAGGCCGCCGAGGAAGTGCGCTCGCCGGCCCGTTCGCTGCCTTACGGCACCATGGCCGGCATGATCACGCTTCTGATCGCCGCCGCCATGACCTGGTATGTCTGCGCTTCGCTGATGCCCTGGGAATATCTCGGCATCACCTATTATCCGCTCTGGGACGCCGGAAAGCTGACCGGCAGCGCGCTGCTCGAAAATCTGTTGTTCGTCGCCACACTGCTGGCGGCCCTTGCATCGGCCAATGGCTGCATCAACGACGCCGCCCGTGCCTGGTTCTCGCTCGGCCGCGACCGCTATCTGCCGAGCTGGTTCTCGGCCGTGCATCCGCGATACCGCACGCCCTACCGCTCGATCCTGTTCCTGCTGCCGATCGCGCTGGCCTTCGCCTTCATCGCCGACCTCAACCAGGCGATCACTTTCTCGATCCTGTCGGGCGTGCTGCAATACACCTTCATGAGCATCAACATCATCATGTTCCGCAAGAAGTGGCCGCTCGGCTCGATCCGCCGTGGCTACACGCATCCCTTCCACCCGATCCCGGCCATCGTGCTTTTCTGCCTGTGCGTGGTGACGTTCTTCGCGATCTTCCTCGGCTTCGGCTCGCAGTTGATTGCCATGGTCGCCTTCTACTTCCTGATCTCGCTGTGGTTCCATTTCTACCGCTACAAGTTCGTACGCCGGGGCGACCAGTTCACCATGCCGTGGCCAAAACCGCAGGGCTATTGAATGGGGTTGAAGAGACCCGCCCGATGCGTGGGCGGGCCGTGATGAGGTGGATGACGTGACATCAGCATGGCTCGCCGGGGCGATCGCCCTGGCTCTCATCCTTCATCTTGTCTCCATGACGCGCGCCAGCCGCAACAAGGCTCTCGCCGCACTGGCGGCCAATGAAGCAAGCGTCCGCACCGTCATTGCCGATGCTGCCAATGTCTCTGATGGCAGGGTGGGCGTGCTGACCTGGGCGGGCTCCTGGAATGGCCAGCGCGTTCAGGTGCGCACGATTGTCGACACCCTGGCGACACGAAAGTTGCCGGCGCGCTGGCTATCCGTCTCGATCACCGAACAGGTCGCGGTGCCGGGCATTTTCGACATGATGATGCGGCCGGGATCACCGACGACATTCTCCAATTTCGATCATCTCGGCCATACGCTGCCGAAGCCTGGCAACTTTCCCGCCGAGGCGGTGGTGCGGACGGACCGCAAGGGCGCGCGCTTTCCGCAGGAAATCATTGCCGGACACCTCGGTCTCTTTTCCGAGGGGCGCGCCAAGGAACTTTTGATCACGCCGCAAGGCGTGCGCATCGTCTGGCTACTGGCTGAAGCCGACCGGGCACGCTACGGCGTGTTTCGCCAGGCCGCGTTCGACAGCGCCGGGCTTGATCCCGCCTTGCTCGACAGGTTGCTGACCGCGGCATCAACGCTTCGTGACTCCATCAACCGGCATGAACGGCAGCTTGCATGACAGCCACCTCGCCTGCTCCATCAAACCCGTATGCGGTTCTGGCCGCCGCGATCGTGCTCCCGGCCAGCGGCCACGTCATCCTCGGCGTGCCGGTGCGCGGGCTGCAGTTCCTTTTCTTCATGGTGATCCTGGCATGGGTGACGGCAAAGATAGCGCCGCCGGACGCCAGCTTCGTCGGCCGCCATGCCGGCGGTTTCCTGATCTATGCCTTGTCGATCCTGGATGCCTACAAGATCGCGCGCATCCGCACCGCGACCTGGGTTCACACCATGCGCCGGCAAAGCGATAGTGCCGGATCCGAGACTGAGCGCCACACGTAACTACAGGAAAATTTTTTTCATACCAATTGAATTCCAGAGGCCCATCCGGTACATCTCGGAAAACAAACGTCGGGAGGCTGACATGTGCGGAATCGTCGGACTGTTTTTGAAGGACAAGTCGCTCGAGCCCCAACTTGGCTCGATGCTTTCGGAGATGCTGATCTCGCTCAGCGATCGCGGCCCGGACAGTGCCGGCATCGCCATCTATGGCGCGCCTTCCGCCAATGAGGCCAAGATCACCATTCAGTCGGCAAAGCCTGAGCGCGACTTTCGCGGCCTTGAGGCTGAACTGGCGAAAGCCCTGGGAACACCAGTGACGATCGCCGTGGCATCGACCCATGCCGTGGTGAGAACCAGCCCCGGCAAGATCGATGAGGCGCGCGACGTGATCCAGACGCTGCGCCCCGACATCCGCATCATGGGCGCCGGCGACGTTGTCGAAATCTACAAGGAGGTCGGCCTGCCGGAAGCGGTCGTCGATCGTTTCAACGTCCGCAAGATGACCGGCACGCATGGCATCGGCCATACCCGCATGGCGACGGAATCGGCGGTGACGACGATGGGCGCGCATCCGTTCTCGACCGGCGCCGACCAGTGTCTGGTGCACAATGGCTCACTGTCCAACCACAACAATGTCCGCCGTGAGCTGATCCGCGAAGGCATGAAATTCGAGACCGAGAACGACACCGAGGTCGCGGCCGCCTATCTCTCCTCGCAGATGGCGCATGGCAAGAACCTCGGCGAAGCGCTGGAAGGCACGCTGAGCGACCTCGACGGCTTCTTCACCTTCGTCGTTGGCACAAAGAATGGCTTCGGCGTCGTGCGTGACCCGATCGCCTGCAAGCCTGCCGTCATGGCCGAGACCGACCAGTATGTCGCCTTCGGCTCGGAATACCGCGCGCTGACCAAACTGCCCGGCATAGACAATGCACGGGTCTGGGAACCGGAGCCGGCGACTGTCTATTTCTGGGAGCATTGAGTCCATGCCTGCAAGCAAGCTTTCAAAGGCGGCGGCGAGCGACCACGCGTCGAGGGTTTTCGACCTGGACCAGTCGTCGCTGCGCGAACTCAACCAGGCGCTCCACAACCTGACCCCCGGCTCGAATGAAACAGCCTGGGAAGTGCTCAACCCCAAGGGCAATCATTCGGTTGCCGTCGGTGTCGACCAGCCCGTCAGCATCGATGTGCGCGGCAGCGTCGGCTATTATTGCGGCGGCATGAACAGCGGCAGCACGATCACCGTGCATGGCTCGGCCGGCCCCGGCGTCGGCGAAAACATGATGTCGGGTTCGATCACCATCAAGGGCGACGCCAGCCAGTATGCCGGCGCCACCGGCAAGGGTGGGCTGCTCGTCATCGAGGGCAATGCCTCGTCGCGCTGCGGCATTTCGATGAAGGGCATCGATATCGTCGTGCATGGCAATATCGGCCACATGTCCGCCTTCATGGCGCAATCAGGCAATCTGGTCGTTCTGGGCGATGCCGGCGATGCGCTGGGCGACTCCATCTATGAAGCGCGGCTTTTCGTGCGCGGCAAGGTCGAGAGCCTGGGGGCCGACTGCATCGCCAAGGAGATGCGGCCCGAGCATCTGGAACTCCTGAAAGGCCTGCTCGACCGCGCCGGTGTCACAGGAGTCAAGCCGGCTGAGTTCAAGCGCTATGGCTCGGCGCGCACGCTCTACAATTTCAATATCGACAACGCCGACGCGTATTGAGGCAGCATGACCTATCGCAACCCGCCGACGACGCCACGCAAATCCGCGACCTTCGACGATTACACACTGTCTGAAATTCGCCGTGCGGCGGCGACCGGCATCTACGACATCCGTGGCGCCGGCGCCAAGCGCAAGCTGCCGCATTTCGATGACCTTCTGTTTCTCGGCGCCTCGATCTCGCGCTATCCGCTCGAAGGCTATCGCGAACGCTGCGACACATCAGTTGTGCTGGGTTCGCGCCATGCCAAGAAGCCGATCGAGCTGAAAATCCCGATCACCGTCGCCGGCATGAGTTTTGGCTCATTGTCCGGTCCGGCCAAGGAAGCGCTTGGCCGAGGTGCGACGCTATCCGGCACATCGACCACGACCGGCGATGGCGGCATGACCGAGGAAGAACGCGGCCATTCCAAGCAACTCGTCTACCAGTATCTGCCCTCGCGCTACGGCATGAACCTGCGCGACCTGCGCCGGGCCGATGCCATCGAAATCGTCATCGGCCAAGGTGCCAAGCCCGGCGGCGGCGGCATGCTGCTTGGCCAGAAGATTTCCGATCGCGTCGCCGAGATGCGCACATTGCCGAAAGGCATCGACCAGCGCTCGGCGTCGCGCCATCCCGACTGGACCGGGCCGGACGATCTTGAAATCAAGATCCTCGAACTACGCGAAATCACCGACTGGGAAAAGCCCATCTACGTCAAGGTCGGCGGCGCGCGGCCCTATTACGACACGGCACTCGCGGTGAAGGCCGGAGCCGATGTGGTGGTGGTCGACGGCATGCAGGGCGGCACGGCGGCAACTCAGGAAGTGTTCATCGAGAATGTCGGCCAGCCGACGCTCGCCTGCATCAGGCCGGCGGTGCAGGCGCTGCAGGACCTTGGCATGCACCGCAAGGTGCAGCTGATCATCTCCGGCGGCATTCGCAATGGCGCCGACGTCGCCAAGGCCCTGGCGCTCGGCGTCGATGCCGTATCGATCGGCACCGCGGCCCTTGTCGCGCTCGGTGACAATGATCCCCGCTGGGAGGCGGAGTATAACGAGCTCGGCACCACCGCCGGCGCCTATGACGACTGGCATGAGGGGCGCGACCCGGCGGGCATCACCACGCAGGATCCTGAACTGATGAAGCGGGTCGACCCGATCGCCGCCGGGCGACGGCTGGCGAATTACCTCAAGGTGATGACGCTTGAGGCGCAGACGATTGCCCGCGCCTGCGGCAAGAACAGCCTGCACAATCTCGAACCCGAGGACCTCGTCGCGCTGACAATCGAGGCAGCCGCCATGGCCGGCGTCCCGCTGGCCGGCACCAACTGGATACCGGGGAAGAACGGCTTCTAGAGCATGACCCCGAAAAGCGGCATCCGGTTTTCGGAAAAGATCATTCTCAAACGAAGAGCATCATCAAAAATACCATAAGCGAGGAACTATAATGGGGAACGATCTCGCCGCATTCGCCAAACAGAACGGCGTCAAATATTTCATGATTTCCTACACCGATCTGTTCGGTGGCCAGCGCGCCAAGCTGGTTCCGGCGCAAGCCATCGCCGATATGCAGAAGGATGGGGCCGGCTTTGCCGGTTTCGCCACATGGCTCGACCTGACACCGGCGCATCCGGACATGCTGGCGGTGCCGGATCCGGACTCGGTGATCCAGCTGCCATGGAAACGTGAGGTTGCCTGGGTTGCCGCCAATTGCATCATGGATGACAAGGGCGTCGACCAAGCACCGCGCAACACATTGAACCGGCTGATCGCCGAGGCGGCCAGCGAAGGCATGCATGTAAAGACCGGCGTCGAAGCCGAGTTCTTCCTGATTTCGCCTGACGGCAAGACGATCTCCGATGAATACGACACGGCCTCAAAGCCCTGCTACGACCAGCAGGCGGTGATGCGCCGCTACGATGTCATCGCAGAAATCTGCGACCACATGCTGGCGCTCGGCTGGGGCGCCTACCAGAACGATCACGAGGACGCCAACGGCCAGTTCGAGATGAACTGGGCCTTCGATGATGCGCTGGCAACCGCCGACAAGCACTCATTCTTCAAGTTCATGGTCAAGTCCATCGCGGAAAAGCATGGCCTGCGCGCGACTTTCATGCCGAAGCCGTTCCAGGGCCTGACCGGCAATGGCTGCCACGCCCATATCTCGGTATGGGACAAGGCCGGCAGGACCAATGTCTTCGCTGACAAGTCGATGGAACTCGGCCTGTCGGCGCAAGGCAAGCACTTCCTCGGCGGCATCATGAAACATGCCTCGGCGCTTGCCGCGATCACCAATCCGACGGTCAATTCCTACAAGCGCATCAACGCGCCGCGCACGATCTCGGGCGCAACCTGGGCACCGAACACCGTGACCTGGACCGGCAATAACCGCACCCACATGGTGCGCGTACCAGGCCCCGGGCGCTTCGAACTCCGCCTGCCGGACGGCGCGGTCAACCCCTATCTCCTGCAGGCGGTGATCATCGCCGCCGGTCTCGACGGCATCCGCTCAAAGGCCGATCCGGGCAAGCGCTACGACATCGACATGTATCAGCAGGGTCATACCGTGAAGGGAGCGCCGAAGCTGCCGCTCAACCTGCTCGATGCACTGCGCGAATTCGACAAGGATAAATCGCTCAAGGCGGCGCTGGGTGAGGAATTCTCGTCGGCTTATCTAAAGCTGAAGCACCAGGAATGGAATTCCTATGCTTCTCACTTCACCCAGTGGGAGCGCGACCACACGCTGGACATCTGACGTCCAGTCTATGGCGAGCGGCCTTGGAATGACCTGATGAAATACTCGATCTTCTCGCTCGCTCGCGCCGCCCTCTCCGGCCACAAGAACTGGCAGCGCACATGGCGCGACGCCACCCCGAAAGATCACTACGATGTGGTGATCATCGGCGGTGGCGGCCATGGCCTGGCCACCGCCTGGTTCTTGGCCAGCGAGTACGGCATCAGGAATGTCGCGGTGCTGGAAAAGGGCTGGATCGGCTCCGGCAATGCCGGCCGCAACACCACCATCATCCGCTCCAACTACGGCCTGCCCGGCAACACCGGCTTCTACGAATTGTCGATGAAGCTGTGGGAGCGGATGGAGCAGGATCTCAACTACAACACGATGGTCAGCCAGCGCGGCGTCGTCAACCTCTACCACTCCGACGCGCAGCGCGACGCTTATGCCAGGCGCGGCAACACGATGCGCATCAACGGCATCGATGCCGAACTGCTCGACCTCGCGGCAGTCAAGAAGATGATGCCGTTCCTGAACTTCAGCAATGCGCGCTTTCCCGTGCAAGGCGGCCTGCTGCAGCGGCGCGGCGGTACGGCGCGTCATGATGCCGTGGTCTGGGGCTATGCCCACGCGGCAAGCGCGCTCGGCGTCGACATCATCCAGAATTGCGAGGTCACCGGCTTCACACGCGACGCCAATGGCAAGGTGACGGGCGTCGAAACGTCGCGCGGCAGGATCGGCGCCGGCAAGGTCGGGATGGCCGTTGCCGGCTCTTCGTCGCGCGTCGCAGATATGGCGGGCCTTCGCCTGCCGATCGAAAGCCATGTGTTGCAGGCCTTCGTCTCCGAGGCGATCAAGCCTGTCATCCCCAATGTCATCACCTTCGGCGCCGGACATTTCTATGTCAGCCAGTCCGACAAGGGTGGGCTGGTCTTCGGCGGCGATATAGACGGCTACAATTCCTATGCCCAGCGCGGCAACATGCCGGTGATGGAAGACGTCTGCGAAGGTGGCATGGCGCTGATGCCGATGATCGGCCGCGTGCGCCTGCTGCGCCAGTGGGGCGGCATCATGGACATGTCGATGGACGGCTCGCCGATCATCGACAAGACGCCGGTGGATGGGCTCTATCTCAACGCCGGCTGGTGTTATGGCGGCTTCAAGGCGACGCCGGGTTCAGGCCTTGTCTTTGCCCACCTGCTTGCCCGTGACGAACCGCATAAGGAGGCCGAGAAGTTCCGCCTCGACCGGTTCCAGCGCGGCGCGATGATCGACGAAAAGGGCCAGGGCGCCCAACCGAACCTGCATTGAAGGCGGTTTAAAACAAATGCGTATTGTCTGTCCCTTCTGCGGCGAACGCGAACTCGGCGAGTTCAGCTATCTCGGCGACGCCAAGTCGGTGCGGCCAGTGGCTGGCGCCTCGCAAGACGAGGTCTACGACTATGTCTATCTGCGCGACAATATCGCCGGCGTGACGAGCGAGAACTGGTACCATGGCGGCGGCTGCCGGGCGTGGCTGAAGATCAGCCGAAACACGCTGACGCATGAGATTTCTTCGGTCGAACCGGCAGCGGGCGCAGGCGCGAAGCAGGTGGCGAAATGAGTTTCCACGTCAGCGCCGCCCCTCACCTGCCTGCCGGCATCCTCTCCCCGTATAGGGACGGGGAGAGGGGCGCCCTCATCAACGGTTTCGCTAATCACCAGCGTTGTAAGAACGGAGCCGGCGTTGCGACCAGCCTCCTTCTCCCCGTCACTATA
This sequence comes from Mesorhizobium sp. INR15, assembly GCF_015500075.1. Classification (NCBI taxonomy): domain Bacteria; kingdom Pseudomonadati; phylum Pseudomonadota; class Alphaproteobacteria; order Hyphomicrobiales; family Phyllobacteriaceae; genus Mesorhizobium; species Mesorhizobium sp. INR15. Next base: position 5,840,670 of record NZ_CP045496.1, read on the forward strand.
CGGGGAGAAGTGCCCGGCAGGGCGATGAGGGGCAGCGCAAACCTCCCGCAATACATCGAATTGACGGAAGGCCGGCAACCGTGACGTCCAGCCAAACTCATCGTCTCACATCTGGCGGCCTCGTAGACCGCTCGAAGCCGCTCAATTTCCGCTTCGACAGCAAGAGTTTTGCCGGCTTCCAGGGCGATACACTGGCCTCGGCGCTGATTGCCAACGGCGTCAAGCTGGTCGGCCGCTCGTTCAAATACCATCGGCCGCGCGGCATACTGACCGCAGGCTCGGAAGAGCCCAACGCGCTAGTCGAGCTGCGAAGCGGCGCGCGGCGCGAGCCCAACACCAAGGCGACAACCGCGGAACTCTACGAGGGACTGGAGGCGGCGAGCCAGAACCGCTGGCCGTCGCTGCGCCACGACGTGATGTCGGTGAACCAGCTGTTCGCGCCGATCTTCGTTGCCGGCTTCTACTACAAGACCTTCATGTGGCCGGCGAAATTCTGGGAAGCCATCTACGAACCGGCGATCCGCCGTGCCGCCGGCCTTGGCCGCGCCGCCGGCGTCGCCGATCCCGACCACTATGACAAGGCCTGGGCGCATTGCGATGTGCTGATCGCCGGATCCGGCCCAACTGGCCTGGCGGCGGCATTGGCCGCTGGCCGTACCGGTGCGCGCGTCATCTTGTGCGAAGAGGATTTCGCGCTCGGCGGCCGCCTGCTGTCTGACAGCGGCATCATCGGTGGACTGCCGGCAGCCGAATGGATTTCGCGCACGCTAGCCGAACTTGCCGCGATGCCCGACGTGCGCATCATGACCCGCACGACGCTGTTCGGTGTCTATGACGGCGGCACCTATGGCGCGTTGGAGCGGGTCAATGACCATCTGCCCGTGCCACGTGAGCATCAGGTGCGCCAGCGGCTGTGGCGGATCGTAGCCAAGCGCTGCATCGTCGCCGCCGGCGCGCTCGAACGGCCTATCGTCTTCGCCGGCAACGACACGCCGGGCGTCATGATGGCATCGGCCATGCGCACTTATGTCGGTCGCTATGCCGCGACCCCGGCAAAGCGGATCGCCCTGTTCACCAACAATGAGGATGGCTGGCGCACGGTCGAAGCAGCACTTGGTGCCGGGCTGCAGATCGCGGCGGTCATCGATGCACGGCCGGACGTGTCGTCGGCGCATCGCTCGCTGGCCTCTAAGAACGGCTTTACCGTGCTGCATGGTGCCGTCAGCGGCATCGACGGCGGCAAGGATGGCGTCAAGAAGATCGCGGTGTCGCTGACCGGTGGTGCGCGGGCCGAAGTGGAGGCTGATGGGCTTGCCGTTTCCGGCGGCTGGAACCCCGCCGTGGGCCTGACCTCCTTTCATCGCGGCCGGCCGAAATGGCAGGACGACATCGCTGCCTTCGTGCCGGATGGCGCACCGCCCGGCATGGTCGCCGCAGGTGCCGCCAATGGATCGTTCGGGCTCGGCGCTTGCCTTGCCCAAGGGTTTGCCGCCGGCGCGGCGGCGGCGCGTGACGCCGGACACAGCGATAAGACTGGCTCGGCGCCAATCGCCGATGACGAGACCTTCTCGCTGACACCGCTTTGGCATGTCGCTGGCAAGGGCAAGGCCTTCGTCGACTACCAGCATGACGTGACTGCTTCCGACATCGAACTGGCGCAGCGCGAGGGCTTTGAATCAGTCGAGCATCTCAAGCGCTATACGACGCTTGGCATGGCCACCGACCAGGGCAAGACCTCGAATGTCGCCGGCCTTGCCATCATGGCGGCGGTGAGCGGCCGATCGATCCCGGACACCGGCACGACGATCTACCGTCCGCCTTATGTGCCAGTCGCCATCGGTGCCTTCGCCGGCCATCACCGCGACGAGACTTTTCACGCGACAAGGCTAACGCCGTCGCACCACTGGGCGGCGGAACAAGGTGCGATCTTCGTTGATACCGGCCTGTGGAAGCGTGCCCAATGGTATCCGCGTGCGGGCGAGAAGGACTGGCTGGAATCCGTGACCCGCGAGGTCAGGGCGGTGCGCTCGGGCGTCGGCTTCTGCGATGTCTCGACCCTGGGCAAGATCGACGTGCACGGCCCTGATGCCGGCGCTTTCCTTGATCGCGTCTATATCAACACTTTCTCCAACCTCGCCGTCGGCAAGGCACGCTACGGGCTGATGCTGCGCGAAGATGGCCTCGTCTACGATGACGGCACCACCTCACGACTGGCCGAGGATCATTATTTCCTGACCACAACCACCGCGAAGGCCGGGCTGGTGATGCAGCATCTCGAATTCTGCCGGCAGGTGCTGTTTGCCGAACTCGATGTGCAGCTGACCTCGGTCTCCGACCAGTGGGCGCAATTCTCGATCGCGGGGCCCAAGACGCGCGACCTGCTCAGGGAAATTGTCGATCCGAGCGAGGACCTGTCGAACGAAGGCTTCCCATTCATGGGCGTGCGCGAGGTGGCGTTGCGCGGCGGGATCAAGGCAAGGCTGTTCCGCATCTCGTTCTCCGGCGAAATGGCCTTCGAGATTTCCGTGCCGGCGCGCTTCGGCGAAGCGATGGCGCGCAACCTGATGCAGGCAGGCAAGCCCTTTGGGGTGACGCCCTACGGCACCGAGGCGCTCGGCGTCATGCGCGTCGAAAAGGGCCACATCGCCGGACCGGAGCTCAGCGGCACGACGACATCAGCCGATCTCGGCCTCGGCAAGATGATGTCGACCAAGAAGGATTTCATCGGCCGCGTCATGTCCGGACGAGAGGCGCTGGTCGCGCCGGATCGCCAGGTCGTGGTCGGCATCAAACCCGTGGACAAGGCGCGCCGCCTGCGCTCCGGCGCGCATATCATTCCAAAAGGGCAGACACCTGGTCCTGGTAACGACCAGGGCTATGTCACCTCGGTCTGCTTCTCGCCGATGCTCGACCAATGGATCGGGCTCGGGCTTGTCGAGCGCGGTCGAGAACGCATTGGCGAGATCGTCCATGCGCATGACCCTCTGCGTGGCGAAGACTATGATGTCGAGCTTTGCAATCCCGTCTTCTATGATCCGGAAGGAGGGCGCCAGCGTGGCTGAATTTTCCTGGGACGTCCGCAGTCCGCTCGAACGCGTGCTGGTTTCCGGCCTCCATGGCGCGTCGGGCGAGGCCGGGGTGTCGCTAACCGAAATTAGGAATTTCGACCTGGTTCAGGCGATGGCACGACGCGGCAAGTCGGCCGAGATGGTCAAGGCCGCGCAAGGACGCTTCGGTGTGGCGGCACCGGAGACACCAAAGGCAATCAACGTGGCGGATGCCACGCTGATCTGGTCGGGACCGGACCAGTTCTTTGTCCTGTCGAAGGGCGGCAGACATGGGATAGATGCGCTCGGCCAGATGTTTTCGCTCTCGGCCTCGCTGTCCGACCAATCGCATGCGCGGGTGCTGATCAGCATCTCAGGCACGAAATCGCGGGCCATGCTGGCCAAACTGTCGTCGATCGACCTGCACGCAGCGGCGTTCGCGATCGGCGCTGCCGCCACGACATCGATGGATCACACCAGCGTCACGCTCTGGCGCGGCAATGATGGGGTGGATGGGCAAGCCGTGTTCAACCTTCTGGTGTTTGCGACCTTCGGCGAGAGCCTGTGGCACATGATGCTTGACGCGGGTGCGGAATATGGAATCGATATCAGCCATTCGGAGGATTTTGCGTAGCATTGCGCGCGCCTTCCCTTCTCCCCTTGTGGGAGAAGGTGGCCTCGCGAAGCGAGGTCGGATGAGGGGTGCTCCAGCTTGGCGATGCCGGCACTCAGTCCAACACCCCTCAACCGTCTCGGCGCTGCGCGCCGATCCACCTTCTCCCACAGGGGGAGAAGGAAGAAGCACCACCCTTACCTTGCCAAACCCGATCGCACTGCTATTCTTGCTGCTAAAATAATTTTACACACAGGCAAACTTGTTGCTCTAACCGCAAGGCTGAAATGAGCCAGTCGCCCTACCCCGCTGTGACAGCCGGACCGCCCCGGCCAAGCATCATCCTGCGGCCCGGCCAGATCGCGCTGCCGGCAGGCATGGAACGCTATACCGTGCAAGGCAATGGCGCGGTGCTCATCGACGTCGAGGCCGGCGACAGCTTTACCGTGCGCAACGTCGAGGGCGGGCAGGCTTGCGAACTCCTGGCATGGGACCACAGCGGCGCGACCGATCCCGGCATTCTCGGCGAGACCTCAAACAGCAACGCCGCCGGCATCAAGGCGCTTCTGATTGAGGGTGATGACAGCCTTGCCACGCTGCGCCGAGGGCTTGAGCGCAGGCAGGTACAGCTCGATCAGCCAAAAGCCGTGCGCGTGTTCGGCGGCGCGACACCCGCTGGCACCGAGCAGGCTTTTGCCGTCCAACGCGATGGCGCGCTGCTCATTGCCGCACCCGGCGGGCCGATGCTGGTTGATGGCCACGACACGGCGACGCCGCTCAGCATCATCGTCCGCCGTGCCCGAATTCGCTCGGCAGCGAAGTCACAGCTTGGTGATCCGCTCGCCGATCCGGTCCTCGACCTGCGCGTCCGTTCGGCGACGGCGGAATCCTATTTCGTCAAGGCGGGCGACTACCTGCAGATCATCGATGTCGACGGGCGCCAGTGCACCGACTTCCAGTGCTTTTCCGCACGCAAGCTGGACAAGGGCCTCGATCACCCGCTCGATGTGACGACGACCCGCACGCTGATGGGATCGAGCTACCCGATGCCCGGCTTGCATTCGAAATATTATGACCAGGACATGGAGCCGCTGGTCGAGGTTATCCAGGATACCTGCGGCCGGCACGACGCTTTCGCGCTCGCTTGCGCCGCCAAGTACTACGACGACATCGGCTACCCCGGGCACACCAACTGCTCGGAGAATTTCAACGGCGCGCTGGCTGGCAAGGGTGTGAACGCCCGCGCCGGCTGGATGGCGATCAACTTCTTCTTCAACACGGCGATCGACGCGCATGGCGTGATGGTGTCCGACGAGCCATGGTCGAGGCCGGGCGACTACGTGTTGCTCAGGGCGCTGACCGACATTGTCTGCGTTTCCTCAGCCTGCCCCGACGACACGACACCAGCCAATGGCTGGAACCTGACCGACATCCATGTGCGCACCTATTCCGGCCAGCACAAATTCTCGCGAGCAATCGCCAGACGCATGACGCCCGATTCGGAACCGAAAATGACCCGCGAGACAGCCTTTCATTCGAGCTTTGCCAAGCACACCCGCAACTTCGTCGAGTACAAGGGTTATTGGCTCGCCAATGCCTTCGCCAAGGAAGGTGCGATCGACGAATATTGGGCCTGCAGGCAGGACGCGGTGATCATGGACCTGTCGCCGCTGCGCAAGTTCGAAGTCACCGGCCCGGATTCGGAAGCGCTGCTGCAATATACGCTGACCCGCGACGTCACGAAGCTCGGCGTCGGCCAGGTCGTCTATTCCGCCATGTGCTACGAGCATGGCGGCATGATCGACGATGGCACGCTTCTGCGGCTCGGCAAGGACAATTTCCGCTGGGTCGGCGGCGATGACTTCTCTGGCGAATGGCTGCGCCATACGGCGCAGAAACTGGGGCTCAATGTCCTGGTACGCTCTTCCACCGACCAGATGCACAACGTCGCGGTGCAAGGGCCGAAGAGCCGCGACATCCTGAAGGACGTGGTCTGGACCTCGCCGACACAGCCGTCGATTTCGGAGCTCGAGTGGTTCCGTTTCGCGGTTGCCCGGATCGGCGGCGGCAACGGCATTCCGGTTGTCGTTTCGCGCACCGGCTATACCGGCGAACTTGGCTACGAAGTCTGGTGCCATCCGCGCGACGCCGAGAAGGTGTTCGATGCGATCTGGGAAGCCGGGCAGCCGCATGGGTTGAAGCCGATGGGGCTGCAGGCGCTCGACATGGTGCGCATCGAGGCCGGGCTGATCTTCGCCGGCTACGAGTTCTCCGACCAGACCGACCCGTTCGAAGCCGGCATCGGCTTCACCGTGCCGCTGAAGAGCAAGACCGACGACTTCATCGGCCGCGAGGCGCTGATCCGTCGCAAGGACAATCCGCAGAAGAAGCTGGTTGGCCTCGACATCGACGCCAATGTCGCTGTCGGCCATGGCGATTGCGTCCATGTCGGCCGCGCCCAGATCGGGGTGGTCACCTCAAGCATGCGATCGCCGGTGCTGAACAAGAACATCGCGCTGGCGAGGCTCGATGTCACGCATTCGGCCATCGGCACCGAAGTCGAGATCGGCAAGCTTGACGGCCAGCAGAAACGGCTGCCGGCGCGGGTTGTCGCCTTTGCCCACTACGATCCGCAAAAGACCAAGCCACGCTCCTGACAGCCACGTTTGACCCCTGCCGTCCAGACCAGCGATGTCGTCGCTGGGCACGCGAACCGGTGCGCGCGCAAGCGTGATGTGCACGCCTTCACAAAACGCTTGACGTGAAAGCGCGCCGGATCAATCTTCACTGTTAAGAAAAAAATACGACTGAGTGGAAACACCCGAAGTCGCTCAATGAACGTCCAGTGATGAACCGCGCGCAGTCGAGGCATCGCCGAACGGGGAACATCAAAATGGGGAACAAACACATATGAGTACGATAACCACGGCCCTCGAGCAGCCTGCGGAAAGCAAACTGCATCGCAATATCGACTGGCGCGGCGCCTTCTGGGTGGCGAGCGGCGTTCCGGCTCTCGTCCTGTTTTCGATCGGCGGCATTGCCGGCACGACCGGAACCCTGGCCTTCGGGATCTGGATCGCCTCCATGATCATGGGCTTCCTGCAATCCTTCACCTATGCCGAGATCGCCGGCCTGTTCCCGAACAAGTCGGGCGGCGCCTCGATCTACGGCGCCACCGCGTGGCTGCGCTATTCCAAATTCATCGCGCCGCTGTCGGTCTGGTGCAACTGGTTCGCCTGGTCGCCGGTGCTGTCGCTCGGCTGCTCTATCGCCGCTGCCTATATTCTCAACGCGCTGGCGCCGGTGCCACTGTTCACCGACGCCTCACCCGATGTCGTCGCCTATATCGCGGCTCATGCCGGCACCAGCGCCGCCGACGCGATCACCGCCGTGACGGCCGCTGCCACGCCGGCAATCCGCAACTGGACGCTGTTCAGCCACACGCTGGGCCCGGTGTCCTTCACGCTCAACGCCACTTTCTTCATCGGCGCCGTGCTGATGCTGATCATCTTCTCGATCCAGCATCGCGGCATTCTGGGCACCGCCAATGTGCAGAAATATATCGGCCTGCTGGTCATCATTCCGATGCTGATCGTCGGTGTCGTGCCGATCGTCACCGGCCAGATCAATTGGGCGAATTTTTCGCCGCTGGTCCCGCTGGCGGCGGCTTACGCGCCTGAGCCCGGTGCCTGGAACATCGCCGGCTGGACGCTGGTGCTCGGCGGCATGTTCATCGCGGCGTGGTCGACCTACGGCTTCGAAACCGCCGTCTGCTACACATCCGAGTTCAAGAACCCGGGCACGGACACATTCAAGGCCATCTTCTATTCCGGCCTGCTCTGCATGCTGCTGTTCATCCTGGTGCCCTTCACCTTTCAGGGCGTGCTTGGCCTCAACGGCATGCTGGCGACGCCGATCGTCGACGGCTCCGGTGTCGCCGACGCGCTGGCCGGCATGGTCGGCGGCGGCGCGCTCATCCATAGCCTTTTGATCATGCTGATGATCCTGGCATTGGTGCTGTGCATCATGACGGCGATGGCCGGGTCGTCGCGCACGCTCTACCAGGGCTCCGTCGACGGCTGGCTGCCGCGCTATCTCAGCCACGTCAACGAGCATGGCGCCCCGACCCGCGCCATGTGGACCGACCTTTGCTTCAACCTGATCGTGCTGGCCATCGCCTCGGCCGATGCGACGAGCTTCTTCTTCATCCTCGCCGTCTCGAACTGCGGCTACATCATCTTCAACTTCCTCAACCTCAATGCCGGCTGGATCCATCGAATCGACAATGGCCACATCGCGCGGCCCTGGAAGGCGCCGAGCTGGCTGCTCGGCGTTGGCGCCATCTTCGCCTATGTCAATGCCATCTTCATGGGCGCCGGAGCCAAGGTGTGGAACCCGATGGCGCTGTGGGCCGGATTGATCACCGCCGCGCTGATCATCCCGGTGTTCTGCTACCGCCACTACATCCAGGACGGCGGCAAGTTCCCTGAGCACATGCTGGCCGACCTCGGCATGACTTCGGCCGATCTGAAGACCAGGAAAGCGGGCATGCTGCCCTATCTGACGCTGGTCGCCGGCGTGGCTGTAATGCTGCTCGCCAACTGGCTGTTCGTTATCTGATTGAAAGCCGGACGGGTTGAAGCGCCTGTCCAGCTTCCCTCCCAAGCAGTTCTGATCCATCCCGACCGTGTCGGGATGGATTTTCTTTTGCCGGGCGATCCATCAATCGATCTTGATGAACACGCCCTTGGTGTTGAGATACTCGTCGAGATGCTCGGCGCCGCCCTCGCGGCCATAGCCGCTCATCTTGTAGCCGCCAAAAGGCACCGCCGGATCGATGGCATGATAAGTGTTGACCCAGACCGAGCCGGCGCGGATCTTTCGCGACAGTTGGTGCGCCTTGGTCACATCGCGGGTGAAGACCCCGGCGGCGAGACCATAGGGCGTGTTGTTGGCGCGCTCGACCGCCTCGTCCAGCGTGTCGAACGGCAGTGCCGAGATAACCGGCCCGAAGATTTCCTCACGGGCAATCTTCATATTATCCGAGACGCCGGAAAAGACGGTCGGCGCGACGAAATTGCCGGCGGCCAACGCACCCTCGGTAAGGCGCGCGCCACCGGTGACCAGCGTCGCGCCTTCGGACGTGCCGGCTTCGAGGTAGGACGCAACGCGCTGCAGTTGCTTCTCCGAAATGAGCGGGCCGATCTCCGTTGCCGGATCGATGCCGTCGCCGATCCTGAGGCCGCTTGCATAGACGGCGAGCCGCTCGACGAATTCGTCATGGATGGAGCGCTCGACGAACAGGCGCGAACCGGCAATGCAGATCTGACCGGAATTGGCGAAGACAGACATCGCCGCCACCGGCACCGCCTTGTCGAGATCGGCGTCGGCACAGACGATGACCGGCGACTTGCCGCCGAGTTCCAGCGACACACGTTTGAGGTTGCCGGCGGAGGCCCGGATGATCGACTGGCCGGTCGCCGTGGAGCCGGTGAAGACGATCTTGTCGACATCAAGATGCTCGGCGAGCGCTGCCCCTGCCTCGGAGCCAGTGCCGGTAACGATGTTGACGACGCCTGCCGGCACGCCCGCCTCGTTCATGATGTCGGCGATCAGAAGCGGCGTCAGTGGCGCCTCTTCCGACGGCTTCAGCACAATGGTGCAGCCGGTGGCCAGCGCCGGGCCGATCTTCCAGATCGAGGCCGCTGTCGGGGCATTCCAGGGGATGATGGCGCCGACGACGCCGACCGGCTCCTTGCGGGTGAAGGAGACGACCTCGCCCGGCAGCGAGTTCTCGATCGTCTCGCCATGCAGTGCGGTCGCCATGCCGGCGTAGTAGCGCAGCATGCCGATGACACGGTTGCGATTGGCGCGGGTGCGCATGATCGGCATGCCCATGTCGGTGGTGTCCGAACGGCTGATCTCTTCCCAGTGCTTCTCGAAAAGATCGGCGATCTGCAACAGCAGCACTTGCCGCTCATAAGGCTTGAAGCGGCTCCAGGGGCCATCGAAGGCTTTCCGCGCTGCAGCGACCGCCAAGTCGATGTCCTGCTTGTCGCCGCACGGCACGGTGGCGAGGACCGCGCCGGTCGCCGGATTGCGCGTCTCCATGGTCCGGCCAGAACGTGCATCAACCCAGGCGCCGTCGATGAACATCCGGCGATGACGCCCATCAATCGGCAGGCGAAGCGCGATACCGGGTTGAGCCAAGGTCATGATTGTCCTCCTTTGGCAGGTGAGCCGTGTTTGGAGGCGGCAAAAACGCCGCGCGTCTGAGACACGCGGCGTTCTAACATTTTTTGACCAGCGCGTTCCATGCGCCAGCAAGGATCACTCGGCTGCCAGAGCCAGTTGAGGCCGCTTGTTGCTGTCGGGCTGCTCCAACTCGGACGTTTGCTCCGCCGCGCCGCGTTTCTTCGGCTCGCGGCCGAAGAACAAGGCATAGCCCGCCGGCAACACCAGGATGGTCAGCACAGTGGCGACGAGAATGCCGCCCATCATGGCGTAGGCGAGCGGGCCCCAGAAAACGGCGCGCGAGATCGGGATCAGCGCGAGCACCGCCGTCAGCGCCGTCAGCGTGATCGGCCGGAAACGGCGCACAGCCGAGCCGATGATGGCTTCGTAGCGATCCATGCCGGCCGCGATATCCTGATCGATCTGATCGACCAGGATGATCGAGTTGCGCATGATGATGCCGAGCAGCGCGATGACGCCGAGGATGGCGACAAAGCCGAACGGGGCGCCGCTGATCAAAAGGGCCGCCGCCGCACCGATGATGCCCAGCGGCCCGGTCGCCAGAACCAGCATCGCCTTGCCGAAATTCTGCAGCTGGATCATCAAAAGCACGACGATGATGGCCAGCATGATCGGCGCCTTGGCGGCGATCGAAGCCTGGCTTTCGGCCGAATCCTCGGCGCCGCCCTGGATCTCGATCTTGTAGCCGGGCGCCAGGCCGTCACGCAGGCCCTGCATATCCTTGTACATCTTGGTGACGACATCGTTCGACTGCACGCCGTCGGGCAGCGTTGCCCGCACGCTGATGGTCGGCAGACGGTCGCGCCGCCATTCGATGCCTTGCTCCAGCACCGGCACGACCTTGGCGATCTGTGACAACGGCACGAAGCCGCCGAAATCCGTCGGGATATAGACGGAGTCGACCGAGGACAGCAGCTTGCGGTTTGCATCCGGCTCGCGGGCAACGATGGAAACCGTTTCCTCGCCATCGCGGAAGTCGTCGAGCGGCGCGCCGGACATGGTCGCTTGCAGCATCTGACGGATGCGCTGCGAGGTGACACCGAGCGCACGGGCACGATCCTGGTCGATGACCAGCTTCATCGCCGGCACCGGCTCCAGCCAGTCGTCATGCACCGCGCCAAGCAGCGGGTCTTCGCGGAATTCCGCCTTCACCTGGTCGGCGATGCGGCGCACCTCCTGGCGATCCGGACCCATGACGCGCATCTGCACTGGCCAGCCGGTCGGCGGCCCCAGGAAGAGGCGGTCGACCTTGCCGCGGATCGACGGGAAATCCTCGGCCAGAACCGCGCGGAGCTTGATGATTAATCGCTCGCGGGCCGGCTCGTCATTGGCCATGACAAGCAACTGGGCGAAATTCGGATTGCGCAGTTGCTGGTCGAGCGGCAGGAAGAAGCGCGGCGCGCCTTCGCCGATGTAGGTGGCGATGAAGCGCTTGTCCTTGTCGTCCATCATCTTGGCTTCAAGCGCCTTGGCCTGGGCCTCGACTTCCTTGATGCTGGTGCCTTCCGGCAACCAGAGGTCGACCAGGATTTCCGGCCGCGACGATTGCGGGAAGAAATTCTGCGGGATGAACTGGAACGCCCACAGGCTGGTGGCGAAGGTGCCCAGCGTCATCGCCAGGACGATGATGCGATGGCGCACGGCCCAGCTGACCGTGGCGCGGAGGCGACGGTAGAAACCGGTGTCGAAAACATCGTGATGGCTGCCGGCATGGTTGCGCTGCTTGAGGATCATGTTGCCCAGCCATGGCGTGAAATAGACCGCCACGAACCAGGACACGATGAGCGCGATGCCGACGACATAGAACAGGGTGCGCACATATTCACCGGCGGTCGAAGCGGCGAAGCCGACCGGGATGAAGCCGGCCGTGGTGATGAGCGTTCCGGTCAGCATCGGGAAGGCGGTCGAGGAATAGGCGAAGCTCGCCGCCTCGATCTTGACCAGACCCTCCTCCAGCTTGCGCTCCATCATTTCGACGACGATCATCGCATCGTCGACGAGCAGGCCGAGGGCGATAATCAGCGCGCCGAGCGAGATGCGCTGGAGGTCGATGCCGAGCTCGTACATGATGGCGAAGGTGGCGGCCAGGACCAGCGGAATGGCGATGGCGATGACCAGGCCCGAACGCCAGCCGATCGACAGGAACGAAACGACAAGCACGATCAGCAAGGCCTCGCCGAGCGCATGCATGAATTCGGAGACCGCATCCGTGACAACGCCCGGCTGGTCGGAAATCTGGTCGACCGAAACACCATAGGGCAGCGCCTCCTCGAAGCGCTTGTAGGTTGCCTCGACGTCCTTGCCGACATCGGTCACCTTGAAGCCCTTGGCCATGACGACGCCGAGTTGCACGCTGTCATGACCGTTGAAGCGGTATTTGCGCTGGAAGGGATCTTCCAGGCCCGACGTCACCGTGGCGATATCGCCGAGCCGGGTGACCTGGCCTCCGGCGCGCAGGCGCAGGTTCCTGATATCCTCGACCTTGCTGACATCGCCTTCGACCGAGATGCGCACCGAGTTGGTGCCGGTATCGACGGAGCCCGCCGGATCGACATTGTTCTGGCCCTTGATCGCATTCTGCAGATCGGGAAGCGTCAGGCCGCGTTCGGCCAGCGCCTTGGACGAGACGTCGATATAGAGCTTTTCCGGTTGATCGCCGATGATCACGGCCTTTTCGACGCCGGGCGTCGTCAGCAGCATGTCACGCGCCTGGGTGGCGAATTTCTTCAGCTCGGGATAGCTGAAGCCATCGCCGCTGATCGAGTGCAAGGTGATGAACGTGTCGCCGAACTCGTCGTTGAAATAGGGGCCAAGCAGGCCTTTGGGCAGATCGCCGGATATATCACCGACCTTCTTGCGCACCTGGTAGAAAGCGTCCGCGACCTCGGCGGCGTTGGTGTCGCCCTTGATCTGGACGGTGATGATGGCGCTGCCAGCGCGGGTGAAGGAGCGCACAAAGTCGAGATGTGGCGTTTCCTGCAGCTTGCGCTCGATCTTGTTGACGACCTGATCTTCCATCTCCTTGATCGAGGAGCCCGGCCAGATCGCCTGGACAACCATGACCCGGAAGGTGAAATCGGGGTCTTCCTTCTGGCCCATGCGCATCAGGCCGAGTGCGCCTGAAATGATGATCAGGCCAAACAGGAACCGGGCGATGCTCGGGTGGCCGATGGCCCAGCGCGAAAGATTGAAGGGCCGCTTCTCGTCCGTGGAATTGGTCATCGATGCTGGTCCATTTGTTGATCGTCGGCGCGCCGGAGCCAGTCCAGGCGCGGATCATGCTTCAGGTCCGGTAGTGGCTTCCGGGCGGCAAGGCTCTCCAAGCAGAGAAACCCTCATCGCGGTGGGACGCGAAAATCGATGTAGGGGGTCACATCAATCGAGCGTCTCTGATCGGGCGCCTGCCGCCCGGAAACCAGCGGCTGCGGGAACGCGCAGCCGTTGTCTGTTGTCAGCGCACCTGTTTGGCGTCGCTGCCCTCATCCGCCGCGGAGGCGGATTGCTGCACCGTGTCGCCGGCGAGCTTCACTTTCAGATTCTCTGTCATGAACTGCGTGCCCGCTGCGACGACAACGTCGCCGGGCTTCAGCCCTTCGGCGACACGAACGCCATCCGCGGCGAACGCGGCGACCTTGACCGATCGGGCATGTACGGTGTCGGCGCCACGGTCTACCGTCCAGACGATCGACTGGCTGTCTTTCTGCGCCAGCGCGCTCAGCGGGATCGACACCAGCTGCCGCTCATTGGCGGCCGAGGCTTCAATGTTGGCGGTCATGCCGAGAAGCACGCGCGGGTCGTTTGGCAGGCTGACGCGAACCGCAAAGGTGCGCGACTGCGGATCGGCGCTACCGGCGACTTCGCGGACCTTGCCGTCGAGCGCCAATCCGGCATCCGACCAGAAGCCAGCCTTGACGTCCTTGCCCGGCTTGAATTCAGCAATCTCCATTTCGGGGACGGCGATCAGCACTTCCTTTTCGCCGTCGACGGCAACGGTAACAACCGGCGTGCCGGAGCCGACGACCTGACCGACATCAGCGCTGACAGCGGTGACGATGCCGTTCCGGTCGGCCTTGAGATCGGTATAGAGAACCTGGTTCCTGGCCTGAGCGAGGGTCGAGCGGGCGGCGTCGCGGCTGGCAACAGCCTGATCGTAGGTCAGCGTCGCCTGTTCGAGCTGCGACTTCGGCGCGAAATTCTTGGCGAACAGCTGTTCGGCGCGGCGACGCGAAAGCTCAACGGTCTCGACCTGGCGTTCGGCGGCGTCGAGGCTCGCCTGGGCGCTCTTGACGGAGAGATCGTAGTCGGCGGGATCGACACGGGCGAGTACATCGCCCGGCGCCACATGCTGGCCAATGTCGACAAGCCTTTCGGTGATCTTGCCGCTGATGCGGAAGCCGAGGCTGCTCTCGGTGCGGGCCCGCACCGAGCCAGAATAGGAGAGCGTGCGGGTATCATGCGACTGCGCGATCTCGACGACCTTGACCGGACGGATGATGTCCTTGACCTCGGCTTTCTCCTGCGAGCAGCCGGCGAGCACGGCGACGCCAACGATCAGGCCGGCAACCGGCAGCCTGCGAATGATTGAACTGGACAAAGACACCTTGGCACTCCCGAAATGGAGACGAACTGTCGATACTGGCGCCCTGCGGGCGGCAGCTATTTCTTCAGGGCCTTGATCGCATAGTCGATAAGGTCGTCGGGCATCGCCCGATTGGTCTTGGCAAGGCACTGCGCCACCATCTGCGGATGGCACAGGATCACGGTGGCAGCGCCGAAACAGCGCGACGCGGTGACCGGATCCTGGTCAACAAACTCACCCGCAGCGATGCCGTCACGGATCACATCCGCGAACAGGTCATGGATGCTGTCGACATGCTTGTCGATGACGCTCCAGTCGCGCTCGAGGGCGACGATGACCATTTCGTGGACCTTCTGCTCGTCGAGCATAACCTCCATCGTCATCTTGTACTGCGCATGCACATATTTCCGCAGCCGCTCCTCGGCGCTGATCGGCAGGCGGGAAATCTCGTAGGCCATCTTGTAGCTGGCGCCGAGCATCCGGCCACAGACAGCCTGGTGGATTTCAACCTTGGAGGCGAAGAAACGATAGATGTTGGCTGGAGACATGCCGAGTTCGCGGGCGATGTCGGCAACATTGGTCTTGCCATAGCCGTAGTGCCGGAACAGGCGCTCGGCGCAGTCGAGAATGCGCGTCACATTCTCCTGCTTGGCGGGGTCTGCCACGATGTTGGCGGCTTCAGACATGATCTCTTTCGATTTACGAATGACGAATTTCTATTTTCGTCAGTCGTAAATCGAAAGATGAGGTATGTCAACGCGAATTCGATGTACGCGTACGCTTGGTGACAGATGGTGACACTGCAGGACGCGACCGATCGATCCGCCGGCTCTATGGACAGGTGGGGAGACGGACGGGCGCCTTCAAGCGGCTTTGGCCATTTCCCGCAGCCGGAATTTCTGGATCTTTCCCGTCGAGGTTTTCGGAATCTCGGCGAAGATCACGGCCTTTGGCACCTTGAAGCGGGCAAGCAGCGCGCGGCAATGCTCGATGATCTCGGCTTCGGTCGCCGCCTTGCCGGGCTTCAGTTCGACATAGGCGACCGGCACCTCTCCCCATTTGTCGTCAGGTCTGGCGACAACACCGCAAGACGCAACGGCGGAGTGTTTGTAGAGCGCATCCTCGACTTCGATCGAAGAGATGTTCTCGCCGCCCGACATGATGATGTCCTTGGAGCGGTCCTTGAGCTGGATGTAGCCGTCGGGGTGCATGACGCCGAGATCGCCCGAGTGGAACCAGCCGCCGGCGAAGGCCTCATCGCTGGCCTTCCGGTTCTTGAGATAGCCCTTCATGACGATGTTGCCGCGGAACATGACCTCGCCAATGGTTTCGCCGTCGGCAGGCGTCGCCTGCATGGTCTCGGGGTCCATCACCGTCAGGCCTTCGAGCGCGGCATAGCGGACACCTTGCCTGGCCTTCTTCGCCGATCTCGGTCCCTTCTCCAGCCTGTCCCAATCATTGTGCCATTCGTTGACCACCGCCGGGCCGTAAGTTTCGGTCAGGCCGTAGAGATGGGTGACGGCAAAGCCGGCATCGGCCATGCCCGACAATACGGCTTCCGGCGGCGGGGCCGCGGCAGTGTTGAAAGTGACGGTCTGCGGGAACTCCCGCTTGTCTTCGTCCTTGGCGTTGATCAGCACAGACATCACGACCGGCGCGCCGCAGAGATGGGTGACGCCAAGATCAGCGATGGCGTCATAGATCGGCTTCGGCCGCACCCAGCGCAGGCAGACATGGGTGCCGGCCTGCACAGCCAGCGTCCAAGGAAAGCACCAGCCATTGCAGTGGAACATCGGCAGCGTCCAGAGATAGACCGCGTGCTTGGCCATCCCCGCGTGGATGGTGTTGGTGTAAGCCATCAGCGCCGCGCCACGATGGTGGTAGACAACGCCCTTCGGATTGCCTGTCGTGCCGGATGTGTAGTTGAGCGAAATCGCGTCCCACTCGTCGTCGGGCATTGCCCAGGCGAAGTCTTCGTCGCCTTCAGCGACAAACGCTTCATAGTCCGACGTGCCGATGCGCTCGCCCTTGGGATAGGGCGCGTCGGCGGCATAGTCCGGATCGTCATAGTCGATGACGAGCGGCTTCACCTTGGCCAGCGCCAGCGCCTGGCTGACGACGCTGGAGAATTCCCGATCGACGATGAGCACCTTGGTTTCGGCATGGTCGAGCTGGAAGGCAATGACCGCCGCGTCGAGGCGGGTGTTGAGCGAATGCAGCACGGCCTTGGTCATCGGCACGCCGAAATGCGCCTCCAGCATCGGCGGCGTGTTGGACAGCATGGCGGTGACGGTATCGCCCTTGCCGATGCCTTGCTTGTGCAGGGCCGAGGCCAGTTTCAGCGAGCGCCGCCAGAAATCGCGGTAGCTGATGCGCTGGCGGCCATGGATGATGGCGATATGGTCAGGATAGGTCTTTGCCGCGCGCTCGAGATATGTGAGCGGCGTCAGCGGCTGATGGTTGGCGGCGTTCTTGCCGAGATCCTGCTCATAGGCATTGCTCATCGCGTTCTCCCCAATCCCTGTCGAGACGTTCTAACCACAGGCTCGCGGCGGCGTCATCCCCCTTGAACGGCCAACGCGCCCGTGAACCGCGAGATTGGTTGCCTTCAGTTAGTTTGACTTTTGTCGAAGGCCGTGAATAATGTCAGCCGAGGAGATGGCATGGCAATTCGACCGGCAGAACAGCTGATTCACAAGGCCGCCTGGCTCTACTATGCCCATGGCCTGCGGCAGGACCAGGTTGCAAGCCAGCTTAACATTTCCCGTGCCTCCGTCGCCATGTATCTGCGCAAGGCGCGTGAGACCGGCATCGTCAACATCTCGACCTCAACCCAGCTCTTCACCGACGACATCCTGGCGCGCAAGCTTGAGGATGCCTTGAAGCTCGACGCGGTCTGGATCGCGCCGGAAAATGATCATATCGCCGACCCCTCGACGGAAATCGCCGTGCTGGCGGCCAGCGTCTTTCTCGAGCTGGTCAAGAAGGGCGACCGCATCGGCGTTGCCTGGGGGCGGACCGTCTACACGATCGCCGACATCATGTCCTATGCCGACCTGCAGGATGTCACCGTGGTGCAGCTCTGCGGCAACCTGGGAGCGCCCTACTCCTACCGGCCCGACCAATGCACGATGGAAATCGCCCGGCGGCTCAATGCCAAGGGCCTGAACTTCTACGCGCCGCTGGTGCTGTCGACGGAAGATCTCGCCCGCGCCCTGCGCGACGAGCCGGTGATCCGTGAACAATTGTCGGGGATCGGCGAATGCGACCTGGCGCTCTACTCGGTCGGCGCGGTCGATGCCGACAGCCATCTGGTCAAGTGCGGCGCACTCACTCCGGACGAAATGGCCGAATTGCGCAAGACAGGTGCTGCCGGTGTCATCGCCGGGCAGATCATCGACGCTGACGGCAAGGCGCTCGACTGCAGCTACAACCGCCGGGTTATCTCGGCTGAACTGGCGTCGCTGCGCGCCATCGCCAAGCGGCTGATGGTGGTGCAGGAGGACAGCAAGTTCGAGCCGCTGCTGGCAGCCGTGGCAGGCGGACTTTGCACGCATCTGGTGGTTGGCGCGCGCATGGCGCAGCGGCTGCTGGATCACGCCTCGGCATCGCCAGAAAAGGTCTCCTAGAAAACACAAACCTTCGCCGCCGGCGCATTGTCATCAAAGCGTCGCGGCATTCCTGTTTCACCATCAAAGACAACAAACGGACGAAGCGAACATGAAGAACCTGTGGAACGACGACGCAGCCGAGAAACTCGTTGCCGACTATGCGAAAAAGGGTGTCGGCCGCGACCTGGCGCTGCGCGTCTACACAACGCGGCTGCTGGGCGGCGAGCCACGGCTGGTGCTGCATGGCGGCGGCAACACGTCTTGCAAGACAACCGCGACCGATCTCGTCGGCGACCAATGGGACGTGCTCTGCGTCAAGGGCAGCGGCTGGGACATGGGTGTCATCGAGCCGCAAGGCCTGCCGGCGGTCAAACTCGCCCCGCTGCTGAAAGCGCGCGCGCTGCACAAGCTCGCCGATGAAGACATGGTCGCCCTGCAGCGGGTGAACCTCATCGACCCGTCGTCACCGAACCCTTCGGTTGAAACGCTGCTGCATGCATTCCTGCCGCACAAATTCGTCGACCACACCCATTCGACCGCCATTCTTGCCATCGTCGATCAGAAGGACAGCGAGGCTCTGATCAAGACGGTGTTCGGCTCCAAGATGGGCTACGTGCCCTACATCATGCCCGGCTTCGACCTCGCCAAGGCGGCTGCTGACATCTTCGACACCGATCCCGATGTCGAGGGCCTGATCCTCGACAAGCATGGCATCTTCACCTTCGGCAACGATGCCAGGCAGGCCTATGACCGGATGATCCACTATGTGAACGTCGCCGAGGATTACGTCGCCAAGCACGGCAAGCCACAGGCGCCGAAGGCTGCCTTGCCGGCTAAGCTCGCGGCGCCGGCGGCCATTGCGCCGATGCTGCGTGGCGCGGTGGCGGTTTCGCGCGGCGAAGGCCGCTTCGACCGCATGATCAGCGATTTCCGCACCTCCGATGCGATTGTCGATTTCATCAATTCCTCC
The DNA here is from genome assembly GCF_015500075.1 of Mesorhizobium sp. INR15. Taxonomy (NCBI): domain Bacteria; kingdom Pseudomonadati; phylum Pseudomonadota; class Alphaproteobacteria; order Hyphomicrobiales; family Phyllobacteriaceae; genus Mesorhizobium; species Mesorhizobium sp. INR15. The sequence continues at coordinate 5,859,745 of NZ_CP045496.1, forward strand.
AGGATTGCCGACTATGCCGGACGTGGCGTGTCGACACCCGACCTGTCGATCCGCATCAAGACCGGCCCCATGGCATTGCCGGCACCCGATGCCGACACGATCGGCGGCTACAAAGCCGTCATCCAGAGCCATGTCGATACATTCGCCCAGGACTACCGCGCCTATTTCGAGACCAATGACGCGCTCGACGACGTCAAGCGCACGATGCTCGACCAGATGCCTCGCCTGACGCTGGTGCCGGGCCTCGGCATGTTCGGCCATGGCCGAACGTTGAAAGATGCCAGGATCGCGTCGGACGTCGGCGAAATGTGGATCGAGGCGGTGCGTGGCGCCGAAGCGGTCGGCCATTTCCATCCGCTGTCCAAGGCCGACCTGTTCCCGCTCGAATACTGGTCGCTGGAACAGGCCAAGCTCGCCTCCAACAAGCCCAAGCCGCTGACCGGCCAGGTGGTGCTGATCACCGGCGGCGCCGGTGCGATCGGCGCGGCGACGGCAAAACTATTCGCCGACAACGGCGCCCATGCTGTCGTTGTCGATCTCGATGCCGAAAAGGCCGTGGAGGCCGCGAAGAAGGCCGGCAACAATTCGATCGGCATTGGCGCTGATATCACCGATCCGGACCAGGTGCGTTTCGCCTTCGACAAGGCGGTCGCTGTGTTCGGCGGTGTCGATATCCTGGTTTCCAACGCAGGTGCTGCCTGGGAAGGCCGGATCGGCGAGATCGACGACGCGCTGCTGCGCAAGAGCTTCGAGCTCAACTTCTTCGCGCACCAGTCGGTGGCGCAGAACGCCGTGCGCGTCATGCTCGAACAGGGCACCGGCGGCGTGCTCCTGTTCAACACCTCCAAGCAGGCGGTCAATCCTGGTCCGAAGTTCGGCGCCTATGGCGTGCCGAAGGCGGCGACGCTATTCCTGTCCAGGCAATATGCGCTCGACTACGGCGCGCATGGCATCCGCTCCAACGCCGTCAACGCCGACCGCATCCGCTCGGGCCTATTGACCGACGCCATGATCGCCAGCCGCTCAGGCGCGCGCGGCCTCTCGGAGAAGGACTACATGTCCGGCAACCTGCTTGGTCAGGAAGTGACGGCGCAGGACGTGGCGCAGGCCTTCCTGCATCACGCACTGGCCGATCGCACCACCGCCGATGTGACGACCGTCGATGGCGGCAACATCGCGGCGGCTCTGCGCTAGTCATGCCTGCGGAAGGCTCCGACAGGAAAGCGCCTGACAGTCTTGACATCAGGGTGGTCACGCCGACCCACCTGCCGGCACTTGTCGCTCTCTACCAGCACCTCAATCCCGGCGACGCCTCCGTGTCGCCGGAAGACGCTGAAGCCATTCTTGAGCGCTTCGCCGCCTATCCTGGCAGCGTCGTGCTGGGCGGCTGGCATGACGGCGAACTCGTGGCGTCCTGCACGCTTGTCGTCATTCCCAACCTCACCCGGGGCGGCATGCCCTACGCGCTGATCGAGAATGTCGTGACCGCAGCGTCCCGCCGCAAAAATGGCTTCGGCCGCGCACTGCTTGAGCGGGCGGTTTCGATTGCCTGGGAGCAGGGCAGCTACAAGGTGATGCTTTTGACCAGCTCCACAGACCCGGCAACACTGGCGTTCTATCGAGGCGCGGGCTTCGAGCAGAACAAGACCGGCTTTCAGGTCAGGCGCTTGCCGGTTAGACCCTGATATTATCCCTCTCGCAAAAAAGTCTCGTTCTCGCAGCACGTCAACACGTGAATCCTAACAAATATTGTTAGTTCTTATGAGGCATGATATATTGCCGGCATGAAAGCCGAACCAATGCGCACCCTCACCATCTCCCTGACACCGCAGCAGGCTGCTCGCCTGCGAAGCGCGGTCGAAGGTGGTGGATATGCCTCCAACAGCGAGATTGTCCGCGACGCCTTGCGGCTCTGGGAGCAACGCGAAGAGTTGCGCGCGCTGGAGCTCGAACACCTGAAGCGGGCCTATGCTGACGGCATGGCCAGTGGCAAGCCGGTGGAAATCGAACCTGCCGAGTTCCTGCGCGGTCTAAAGGCAGAACGCCGCGCCCGTGGCTAGATACCGGCTCACACCGCGTGCCTCGCAGGATTTGCGAGATATCTGGCACACAATAGCAATCGACAATGAAAGGGCAGCGGACAAGCTGCTAATGCGCATTTTTGATAAGCTTGAGTTGGCGACTCAGCACCCCAGGATGGGCACGGCCCGGCCGGAATTGAGCGCGACGGCTCGCGTACTTATCGAAGGTCGTTATATCGTCATCTACGAAGCAATACCGGATGGCATTCTAGTCGTAGCAATTGTCCACGGGATGCGTGATCCGGAACACTGGTTGTAGCCGAAAGGCTGGACATGGATATGAAAAGGGCGGCTCGTGGCCGCCCTTTCGCTTTTTGTCAGACTAGCGCTTACTTGGCGTTGGGGTTCGGCATCCAGGCCGGCATCGCGACATCAGCGTGGGCGAACTGCGGCAGCTTGGCCGACAGGTCTTCCATATTCTTGATGTCCTTGTCGATGAGGTCCTTCTGGGTGATCAGCGTCGGCGGCACGACGACGTTGTGGCCGGGATCTTCGCCCGCCAGCAGCTGCGCCAGCGCACGTACCGAGACCTGGCCGACGACGGCAGGGTTGGTCGCCGCGGTTGCTGCCCAGGCGCTGTCAGGCTCACGCATCGCGGCAATATCCGACGTCGAGATATCGGCCGAATAGATCTTGATGCCCTTGTTCAAGCCGGCTTCGTCGACGGCGATCTTCACGCCCTTGGCGAACTCGTCGTAAGGCGCGAACATGACCTTGATGTCGGGATGTGCCGACAGCACCGAACGTGCCTGGTTGGCAACGGAGTTGGCAATTGGATTGTCGAGCGTGCCGAACATCGCGACTTCCTTGATGCCGGCATACTTCTTCTTCACGTCCACCCAGGTCTCGTTGCGGCGATCGAGCGGCGCGATGCCGGCGACATAGACATAGCCGGCATTCCAGCTTTCGCCGTTGTCCTTGACCGCCTGCTCAAGCGCGAGGCGGGCGAGATCCTTGTCAGACTGTTCGACCTGCGGGATCTTGGGGTTCTCGACATTGACGTCGAAGGCGACGACCTTGATGCCGGCGTCGACCGCGCGCTGGGCCGCGTCCTTCATCGATTCCGTCAGGCCGTGCTGGATGATGATGCCCTGCACGCCAAGTGCAATGGCCTGATCAACCATGTCCGACTGAAGGGCTGCATCCTGGCGGCTGTCGAGCACGCGCAGATCGATGCCGAGCGCCTTCGACTGAGCCTCGACGCCGGAGAGGTAGGCCTGGAAGAAGTCGCCGGTCGAGAGATAGCGGACCAGAGCGATCTTGACGCCGGGCTTGTCGAACGGCGCCGGCTTGTCGGCGGCGAGCGCCGGAAACTGCATCAGCATTGTCGCGCCGGCCAATCCGAGCGCGATCTTCCCCAAAACCCGTCTTGTGATGTTCATGTTTTTTCCTCCACTGTTGAACTCGAATATGACTTGTCGAAAAACTATCTCCTGCCCCTGCCGGAAAGGGCGAAGGTGAAGACAAGGGCGACCACCAGAACCACGCCCTTGACGAAATCCTGCGTGTAGTAAGGCGCGTTCATCATGGTGAGACCCTGCAGCAGGATCCCGACGAACAGCGCACCGACTGCCGTGCCGAAGGCGTTCGGTTTGGCAGCCCCGAGAACCGCGTAACCGATAAGCGCCGCGGCAACCGCGTCGAGCAGCAGATTATTACCCGAGGCGATGTCGCCGCGTCCAAGCCGGGCCGCCAGCAAAATGCCGCCGATCGAGGCAAAAACTCCTGAAATGACATAGGCCCAGATTTTGTATGCCTTGACAGGCGCACCGGCGAGTTCGGCGGCCCGTTCGTTGCTGCCGACGGCATACATCATGCGGCCGAAGCGGGTGTATTCGAGGAAGAACCAGATCACGATCGCCAGCACCAGCAGGACCACGACCGAGACCGGAATGAGGTTCGGGATGAAGAAATCGAAACGGTGGCGGCCAAGCGCCAGGAAGGCATCGCTGAACTTGCCGTTTGCAACCGAACCATCCGGCATGGTCATGCCGGTGGCGATCGACCTGCCCTCCGTCGGAATGCGCTGCAGGCCGACCAGCAGGAACATCATGCCAAGCGTCGCCAGGAGATCAGGCACGCGCATATAGACGATCAGCCAGCCATTGATCAGGCCGACAATGGCGCCGATGAGCAGGCAGACGACGACCGCGACAAGGGCGTTCTGTTCCAGCACCACCATGACATAGGCGGCAGCCATCATGGCACTGGTGGCGACCGAGCCGATCGACAGGTCAAAGCCGCCGACAACCAGCGTGGCGGTGACGCCAAGCGCCAGCACGCCGGTGATGGCGACCGACTGGAAGATGAAGACGGCACTTTGCGGCGAGACGAAACCATCGGCGGCGATCGCGAAATAGGCGATCAGCCCGAACAACAGGACGATGAAACCGTAGCGGATGGCGTGGTCACGCACCGTCATTCAGCGCTCCCGCGCGGCGCTGCCGTCTTTACCCAACTCGAACCCATACTCTCTCCATTTCAATTTCATCACTCACGCCGCACTGTGCAGCGGGCCGCCCGCCACTTCGGCCAGCAGGCGATCCAGATCGATGTCGGCATTGCGGTGTTCGCCGACGATGGTCTGCTCGGACATGACCAGGATGCGATCGGCCGTCTCGAGCGCCTCGTCGAGTTCGGTGACGAACAGCAGCGTCGCACGTCCATTGGCGCTCGCCCGAAGCTTGGCTGCGATGTCGCGCCTGGCCGAGATATCAACGCCCTGAAACGGCTCGTCCAGAATGAACAGTCTTGCGTTCTGCGCCATCCAACGGGCGACCATCACCTTCTGCTGGTTGCCGCCTGAAAGTGCCGACATCTCGTCCTTCTCGGAACGGCAGACGATGCCAAGCTCCTCGATCTGCCGGCGCGCCGTGGCACGTTCGACGCGGCGCTTGAGGACCGTCAAATTCGACATCCGCTTGAGGAACGGCAGGCTGACATTTTCCTGGATGTTGAAGCCGCCAACGATGCCGCTGGTGGCGCGGTCCTTGGCGACGAGAAACACGCCGGCGGCAATCGCATCGCCGGCCGATTTTGGCGCGTAGGGCTCGCCATTCATGGTCATGGTGCCGGACAGCGGCTTGCGCACGCCGAACAGCGTTTCGGCCAGCGCCGTCTTGCCGACGCCGACTAGGCCGGTGATGGCAACCACTTCGCCATCGCCGAGTGTCAGCGAAATCGGCCTGGCGCCGTGGGCGATACGCAACCCGTCCACCTTGAGGACAGCGTTGGCCGAGTCCCTGACGACAATCTGGTCGAGATGGATCTTGCGGCCGAGCATGGCGTTGACCGCGCCTTCATAGTCGAGCGGCTTCGTGTCGAAAGCGCCTGAAATAACCCCGTCGCGCATCGAGACGATGCGGTCGGCGAGCCGCCTGATGTCAGACATCCGGTGCGAGATGTAGAGGATCGCCACACCCTGTTCGCGCAGCCGGTCGAGCAGGGCGAAAAGCCGATCGGCCTCGGCACTGGACAGCGAGGAGGTCGGCTCGTCGAGAATAAGCACTTTCGGCTGATGCGCCATGGCCCGCGCGATCGCCACCATCTGGCGGTCGGCGAGCGACAGGTCGGTGATCCGCGCCTTCAGGTCTATGGCCAGCCCCATGCGGTCAGCAACGGCCTTGGCCTCGCGGCGCACGCGGCCTGGATTGAAAAACAGCGGCGCGCCGCCACCGCACAACCGGTCCAGCGTCAGGTTGGTGGCGACATCGAGATCGGCGACAACGCCGTCATTGATGTTCTGATGCACGGTGACAACGCCGGCACGGATCGCCTCCGCCGGTGTTTTCGGGGCGAATTCGCGGTCCGCGAGGGCCATCGTGCCACCGCCGCGCTCGTAGACGCCCGAGATGATCTTGACCAGGGTGGATTTGCCAGCGCCATTGGCGCCCATCAGCACGGTTACTTCACAGGCATGCAGCCCCAGCGAGACGCCGCCAAGCACCTCGTTTTGGCCAAAGGACTTCCTCAGCCCGTCCACGCGGAACACGGCATTCCCGACCATGCGTTCCTCCCTGACCGCGACGCTATGGGCTGCATCGGCAATTGTCAACACGATTGACAATTGCCAGATCGCTTCCTAGCTTGGCCCGGCCGCCATGGCTCCGTTATGGTCGGAGCATGCATGCGGGAGGATGGAAATGACGCGGGCCAATTCGTTCGAAGCATTGTCGGTGGAGACGCTTGCCGCCCGCCTGGGCGACAACGAGGCGCTCAGTGCGCGCATCGGCGCTGATACGGCCCACTGGAAGGTGCGCGAAGTCGGCGACGGCAATCTGAACCTGGTGTTTATCGTCGAAGGCGCCAAGGGTGCCGCTATCGTCAAGCAGGCCCTGCCCTATGTCCGCCTGGTCGGCGACAGCTGGCCGCTGCCCCTGAAGCGCTCTTTCTTCGAATATCACGCGCTGACCCGCCAGGAGGCGAGAGCACCTGGCTCGGTTCCGGCCATCTATCACTTCGACGAGGGTCAAGCGCTGATCATCATGGAATTTCTGTCGCCGCATGTCATCTTGCGGCGCGCGCTGATCGACGGGCGGCAGTTGCCTGATATCGCCCGGGATATCGGCCTGTTCATGGCGCGCACGCTGTTTCGCGGTTCGGACCTGCACATGGCAGCCAAGGACCGCAAGGCGGACCTGGCGCTGTTCGCCGACAATGTCGAACTCTGCGACATCACCGAAAGCCTGGTGTTCTCCGACCCCTATTTCGATGCCAAGATGAACCGCCATACCAGCCCGCAGCTCGATGGCGTTGTTGCCGAATTGCGCGCCGACCGCGACCTCAAGGTCGAGGCGCAGCGCTTGAAGCATCTGTTCGCCGCCAATGCCGAGACACTTCTGCATGGCGACCTGCATTCTGGCTCGATCATGGTCACCGACGTCGAAACGCGGATGATCGACCCGGAATTCGCCTTCTATGGCCCGATGGCCTTCGACGTCGGTATGCTGCTGGCCAATTTCTGGATGTCCTTCTTCTCGCAGCGCGGTCATGAGCAGGATGGCAAGCGCGATGCCATGCGCGCGTACCTGCTTGGGGTGACCGTCGAGACCTGGAGCGTGTTTTCGCGCGGAGTTCTCGCATCTGTGGCGGACCGAGCGCACCGGCATGCTTTACCAGAAGAGCCTGTTTGAGGATCAGGGCGACAGGCTCGGCGCCGAGCAGGCGCTCGACCATGTCTTGCATTCGATCTGGACGGATCTTCTGGGCTTTGCCGGCATCGAGGTGCACAGGCGCATCCTCGGCCTCGCCCACAATGCCGATTTCGAGACCATCGCCGACGAAGATCTGCGCGCGTCCTGCGAGGCGAAGGCACTGAAATTCGGCCGCCACCTCGCCGTCAACCGGCGGCAAATCCACAGTATCGACGAGGTCAACAATCTGGCCATGTTGATTGAAAAGGAGAACAGCCTTTGAACGTCGGCGACCGCCACTATCGCACCATCTGGCTGAGCGACGACGGACGCTCGGTCGAGATCATCGACCAGCGCTGGCTGCCGCATGATTTCCGCATCGAACGGATCGGCACGGTTGACGGCATCGCCACGGCGATCCGCGACATGTGGGTGCGCGGCGCACCGCTGATCGGCGTCACCGCTGCCTATGGTGTCGCCATGCGGATGGTTGACGATCCCTCGGACGCAGCGCTCGACAGCGTCTGGGACGTTTTGCACGAGACGCGCCCAACCGCGATCAACCTGCGTTGGGCGCTGGACGAAATGCGGAAGTTCCTAAGGCCATTGCCGCCCGAGCAGCGTGCCGAGGCCGCCTATCGCCGTGCCGCCGAAATCGCCGACGAGGATGTCGGCCTCAACCGCTCGATCGGAGCCAACGGGCTGGAGATCATCAAGGCGATCGCCGCGCGCAAGCAGCCTGGCGAGCCGGTCAACATCCTGACCCATTGCAATGCCGGCTGGCTGGCGACCGTCGACTACGGCACCGCGACCGCGCCGATCTATCTCGCTGTCGAGGCCGGCATTGCCGTCCATGTCTATGTCGACGAAACGCGGCCACGCAACCAGGGCGCTCAACTGACCGCCTGGGAAATGGCTGGCCATGGCGTGCCGCACACGCTGATCGTCGACAATGCCGGCGGCCATCTGATGCAGCGCGGCGCGGTCGACATGGTCATCGTCGGCACCGACCGCACCACCGCCGACGGCGATGTCTGCAACAAGATTGGCACCTATCTCAAGGCGCTGGCCGCCGCCGACAATGACGTGCCGTTCTATGTCGCGCTGCCCTCGCCGACCATCGACTGGACGGTCCATGATGGGCTGGCCGAGATTCCGATCGAGCAGCGTTCGGCCGACGAGGTATCGCTGGTCTGGGGCAAAACCAAAACGGGCGAGATTGCCCAGGTCCGCATTTCACCCGAGGCAACGCCAGCGGCCAATCCGGCCTTCGACGTGACGCCGGCACGGCTGGTCACCGGGCTGATCACCGAGCGCGGCATCGCCAAGGCTTCGCGTGAGGGCCTGAAGGCGATGTTTCCCGAGCGTGGGTAATCTCCCCCCTCGAGGGGGAGATGTCGCCGAAGGCGACAGAGGGGGTCGGTGCGACCGGACTCGGCCTTATTGCGACAGGACAGGTTAGCACTTCACGCGAAACGACCCCCTCTGGCCTGCCGGCCATCTCCCCCCCAAGGGGGGGAGATTAGCGCTCCAACCAATTGACAACCCCACCCTCGCCCCTCCATATCTCCACCGTTAAAGTTCTCAGGGCGGGGTGAAAGTCCCCACCGGCGGTAAGGGTTTCGGCCCAAGCCCGCGAGCGCTTTCCGGTTGTCGGAAAGGTCAGCAGATCCGGTGTGATTCCGGAGCCGACGGTTAGAGTCCGGATGAAAGAGAACGAACGAAGACGGACCGCTCTTGCGGGCCGTATTTCGTATCGTGCGTCCTGATTCTGGTTCGAAACGGAAGGATGGACCCATGAATCAGCATTCCCAGAAAGACTATGAAACGACCCGTATCGCCGTTATCCGCGCGCGTTGGCACGCCGATATCGTCGACCAGTGCGTGCAAGCCTTCGAGGCGGAACTCGCCGCACTTGGGGGCAACCGCTTTGCTGTCGATATTTTCGACGTGCCTGGCGCCTATGAAATCCCGCTGCACGCCAAGATGTTGGCCGAAACCGGCCGCTATGCCGCAATCCTCGGCACGGCGTTCGTGGTCAACGGCGGTATCTATCGCCACGAATTCGTGGCTAGCGCCGTCATCGACGGCATGATGAACGTGCAGCTGTCGACCGGCGTGCCGGTGTTGTCGGCGGTGCTAACCCCGCTCAACTACCACGACAGCGCGGAGCACCACCGGTTCTTCTTCGAGCACTTCACCGTCAAGGGCAAGGAAGCGGCCAACGCCTGCATCCAGATCCTCGCCGCGCGCCAAAAAATCGCGGCCTGAGCCGGATGCGCCGGGTGGGGAACCACCCGGCGCAGCGTTGGGCCTACAGCTTCAAATCGAAGCTGAGCTTGAAGGCGTGTCCCTGGGTATCCTTGGCGATCTGGCCGGAATAGGAGGCACCGAGCGTTGCATTGGATGACAGGGAAACATCGAAGCCGGCTTCGATAGCCAGCGCATCCCTGGCGATCGGGACGCCCGAGATCGTAAACGACGAACCGGTGTTGTTGAAAGCCAGGTTGGAGACCGGAGTGACGTCATTGTAGGCGTGCTGCCAGCCCAGCATGCCGTGCACCGAGGTTCTGGTGGTGCCCGTATCGAGTTGGCTCGAGGCACGAACGCCGAATGTCGAGAAAGCATTTTCGGTCGTCATCTTCTGACCGGTCAATGCCGACGTGGTGCCGCCGGTTTCGGCAAAGCCATCGGTGCTAAAGTGGACGTAGGCAAGGTTGGCAAAGGGTTCGAAGGCATTGCGGCCGATGTCCAGCCGGTAGGCCAACTCGCCGAAAGCCTGAGCCGTCGCGGCCTTGTAGTTCGCGGAGAGCGATTCGCTGAAGGCCGGGAAGACAACATAGCGCCTGGTGTCAATGTCATGCCAGCCGTAGAACGCGCCGGTACGAAAGCCTAGTGCGCCCCATTGCGTACCGGCATAGATGCCGAGGTCATAGTTGTCGCTGGAACCGGACGAGGCGCGGTCAGCGACATCGACGCTCGAATGGCTATAGCCGCCAAGCACGCCGAGCCGCCAGCTTCCGACAGGTGCGTCGGCACCACCGACAAAGCCGACGGTCTTGCGGCCGAAGTCAGCGGCAAAACCGGAGCCGTTCACATCACCCGTCATCGCAAGCGCTTCGCTCCAGATCACGATGCCGTCGGCGTTAGCAGGTGCGGGATGAAGGCCTGTGGCGTCGATGGAGGCGGTCATGTCGGAAGACGTGGCGACCGCATCGAAGGCTGACCGGATCCTGCGGTTTGCGGCATCACGCACGAAACGGCTGTCCTCGATCAGCGCCCCATTGATATCCGCGTGAATCTCGCCGGAAAGCGCGTTTCCGAAGGGGCGCAGATATTGGTAGAAAGCGACGGTCTTGCCGTCGTTCGGCCCGTCCAGATGTTCCCGGTTGAGGACGTGCAGCTTCCAGCCGTCCTTGGTCATCTTGAAGGCAAGGCCTTCGGTTTCCTGCCCGTCCGGAGACTGAAGATTGCCCAGCTTCTCGACTTCGCCGGTCTTCAGGTTTGCCCGGTATATGCCGTTGGTTTCGTCATTCGCCGCGAAATACATCCAGCCGTCGAGCAGCTTGCCGCCCTGCGCCGCGTCGACGGTCTGCGACAGGGGGATGTATTCCTTGAAGCTCCAGTCCGAGAGATTGTAGACCGCCAGCTCCGTGGCGTTGTTGTAGGCCATGCCGTAGCCAAGGCCATTCTTGGCATCGACGGCAACCCAGCTGGCAATGTCGATGGTGCCGTGAGGCGGATTGAGTGCATAGGCCTTGCCGGTAAAGCTCAAGTCGCTCGCATTGTAGATCGCGAAAACCGGATTGTTGTATCTGAGTCCGGTGACGGGGTCCGCGACGCTTGAATCCAGCGAAATGTACAGAAGCCCGTCGGCATAATCGATGTCGCCGATATGGTTGAGGCCCGCGTCGGAGAATTGCGACGGAATCTCCAGGACATGCGGAATGCCGGGCGCCGAGACCAGGTTGCGATTGTACTTGTCGTCGGTGCGCTCGATAATGTTGGTGCCGGAAAAATACCAGTTCGTGCCGTCCGTCGTCACGCCCTGCTTCTTCGATGTCGTTGCATCGCCGGTAAAGACCGTCTTCTCGACCATGATCCATGGTTCGACGGCAAGTGCCGGCATCGACGTCATGACGACGGCGCCAGACATGAGGATGCAGGATGTTATGATTTTCGGGAGGCCAGCCAAGGCCGTTCCCTTTCGAGCGGCTTTGCTCGCGCGATCAATAATTGAAGACATTCTGTTGCGTTCCTGTTGGCGGACTGTGATCGATTGTTCGGCGCGCACGGCATCGGCCAACGACGGCGGTGCGCCGTCGGCGATGACTTGGTCCGAGATTTTTTTGGCTCTTCGGGCTATCTAGGCTGGATTCTGGCGGCCAATCCGGCCGCTTGTTTACGGTGTGCTCACTAGAGCGGCCGCGTGACAATCATGTGAATAATGGGAATAATATGAAGATTGAAATCGCCCGTTCCAGGTCATCACAAATGACGTCGCGCCTGGCGGGCTCGTCCCACACTGGGCTTCACGCTAGGCTGCTCAACGAAATCGGTCAAAGCATCGTGCGCGGCGAATTCGTCCCTGGCGACCAGTTGCCGAACGGCGATGATTGGAGCGCTTCCTATGGCGCGAGCCGCACCGGCCTGCGCGAAGTCGTCAAGGTCCTGGCGGGCAAGGGCATGGTGGAGATGCGGCCCCGGACCGGGACGCGCGTGCGCCCGCGCAAACATTGGAATTTTCTCGACCCAGACGTGCTGCAGTGGCGTTTCGGCTCGAGGACAACCGGCGAGGAAGCACGTTCCCTGTTCGAGCTGCGCCGCGCGATCGAACCGATGGCCGGTGCGCTGGCGGCCGAGCGCGCCACCCAGGAGCAGATCGCCGAATTGCGGCTCATTCTGCGCGAGATGGAACAGGCCGGCGATGACGGCGAACGCTTCGCCATACCCGACCTCGCCTTCCATCAGGCAATCCTGCATATGTCGGGGAACGAGTTGATCGGCTCGCTCGCGGCCTTGATCGAAACCGCACTGGTGATCAGCTTCCGGCTTTCGGACGACAGCCCGGCGGGGCAACGTCAATCCCTCGAACTGCACCAGCGGATCGTCGAGAGCATCGAAAAGCGCAATCCGGCCGCCACCAGCAAGGCCCTGATCGCCCTGCTCGACGCTGCGGAGGAGGACGTGCGGCTTTCTCTCGCGGCAAGGCTTGGCAGGCAGAAGTAGAACCGGCATTTCCCGCGGACTCGACCCCTCGGCCAGCATCAGTTCCCTCAGGAGAATTCTCGATTGCCGTCCTGTAACAAGAATTGCGGCCGATAGGACGTCTGGCGGTTGCGGTTCGGCTGAAATCCGGCCAGAAGCATTCGAAGGGCCGACCGGCGACCGGCTGGCCCGCGACGTTGCGGTTGAAACCAGATACGGGAGACTATTGGGTGGCTCGCATAACTCTGAGACAATTGCTGGATCACGCCGCCGAATACGGCTACGGCGTTCCCGCTTTCAACATGAACAACATGGAACAGGGCCTCGCCATCATGGAGGCCGCCGAAGAGACCAAATCACCGGTCATCCTGCAGGCGAGCCGTGGCGCCCGCGCCTATGCCAACGACGTCGTGCTGGCCAAGCTGATCGACGCGCTGGTTGAAATCCATCCCGACATTCCGGTCTGCATGCATCTGGACCATGGCAACAACGAAGCCACTTGCGTCACCGCCATCCAGTACGGCTTCACTTCTGTCATGATGGACGGATCGCTGAAAGAAGATGGCAAGACACCCGCCGACTACGCCTACAATTCCGGCATCACCCGGCGCGTCGTCGACATGGCGCATTGGGGCGGCGTGTCGGTGGAAGGCGAGATCGGCGTTCTCGGATCGCTCGAATCGGGCGGTGGCGAGCAGGAAGACGGCCATGGCGTCGAGGGCGCGATCAGCCACGACCAGCTCCTGACCGATCCGGTCCAGGCTGTGGAATTCGTCAAGGATACCCACGTCGACGCACTGGCGGTGGCCATGGGCACCAGCCACGGCGCCTACAAGTTCTCGCGCAAGCCGGACGGCGCGGTTCTGGCCATGAACGTCATCGAGGAAATCCATCGCCGCCTGCCGAACATGCATCTGGTCATGCACGGCTCGTCCTCGGTGCCGGAAGACCTGCAGGAGATCATCAACAAGTACGGCGGCCAGATGAAGCCGACCTGGGGCGTGCCGGTCGAGGAAATCCAGCGCGGCATCAAGCACGGCGTGCGCAAGATCAACATCGACACCGACAACCGCATGGCGCTGACCGGTGCGATCCGCAAGGTGCTGACCGAGAACCCGAGCGAATTCGATCCGCGCAAATACCTGACACCGGCGATGGCCGCCATGCGCAAGCTGTGCAAGGAGCGCTTCGAGCAGTTCGGCACCGCCGGCAACGCACAGAAGATCAAGCCGCTGCCGGTCGCGGAAATGGCCAAGCGCTACAAGTCGGGAAGCCTCGACCCGAAGTTCGGCTGACCTGAACGAAGCAGACTAAAAAGGGCAGGAAACCGCGACGGTTTCCTGCCCTTTTTGCTCAGGCACCTGACCTGAAACTGATCTTTTTACTGGAGAATTCGTGAAGGCGCGTGACCCGAATGGTCCCGCGCGGCTTCGGCGCGAGCGTCCCCTTCGCCAAACCCGCGGTCGAGCCCCGTCGCCACGACAGAAACCCTGAACCGGCCTTCCATACCCTTGTCGAAGATGGCGCCGACGATGATGTCGGCATCTTCATAGACTTCCTCGCGGATGCGGGTCGCGGCCTCGTCGACCTCGAACAGGGTCATGTCCCTGCCGCCTGAGATCGAGACAAGGACGCCCTTGGCGCCTTTCATGGACACTTCGTCCAGCAGCGGGTTGGCGATGGCGGCTTCCGCGGCTTTCATAGCCCGGCCCTCGCCCGACGCTTCGCCGGTGCCCATCATGGCGCGGCCCATGTCGCGCATTACCGATTTCACGTCGGCGAAATCGAGGTTGATCAGGCCTTCCTTGACGATGAGGTCGGTGATGCAGCTGACGCCGGCATAGAGCACCCGGTCGGCGATGACGAAGGCATCGGCGAAGGTGGTCTTGGCGTCGGCGATCCGGAACAGGTTCTGGTTCGGAATGACGATCACCGTGTCGGCGCTCTCGCGCAGGCGCTCGATGCCCTCTTCGGCCATCTGCATGCGACGACGGCCCTCGAAGGTGAAAGGCTTGGTGACGACGCCAACCGTCAGGATGCCGGCCTTGCGAGCCGCCTGTGCGATGATTGGGGCAGCACCGGTTCCGGTGCCGCCGCCCATTCCGGCGGTGACGAAGCACATATGCGTGCCGGCCAGATGATCCATGATCTCGTCGAGCGATTCCTCGGCCGCCGCACGGCCGATCTCGGGCAGCGATCCCGCGCCCAGCCCTTCCGTGACATGCGCGCCAAGCTGGATCAACCTTGTCGCCTTCGACATGGTCAGCGCCTGCGCGTCGGTGTTGGCGGCGATGAATTCCGTGCCTTGAAGCTGCTCCGCGATCATGTTGTTGACCGCATTGCCGCCACCACCGCCGACGCCGATGACGGTGATCTTCGGCCGCATCTCGGAGATTTCGGGCTTCTTGAACTCGACCATGCCGCTTCTCCTTCGCCGGTTGCGCGCGCTTCACGACCCACCAGTCAGATTGCCCTGGGAACATTGCAATCGAGCGGCATGACGCGAATCAGTCCGTTCAGGCGGGTGTCTCCAAAAGCCAGAGAGCGGCCACGGGTGCAAGGGCGGGAACGGTCAAGATTTGTGATGACGCGACCGAGATGCCTCAAGAACGCGGCGGCGACGCGAATTCCGAGGCCTTACGAAGCGGGATGCTCGCGGGGACTGTTGGAGCCGCTCGCCCGGCAACGTTGGCTTCGCGCAACCGGCGCCGGCACAATGAGTTCGCTTGCGACGCCACGAATGAAGCGTCTATCATGTGCTTGAAAAGTCGCGGACTTCGGCCTTCCGTCGTTCTCGGCCGGCCAGGGATTGCTACCGGCAAAGCTAGCCAACTGCTTAGATTTCAGAACGAATGAAGTAGCCCACCGCCAATGGCCGACAAAACACGCTTCGGGTTGACTGCTGTCGACACAGTTCCTTTGCATGAGAAGGTCTATCTGGAACTCGTTCGAGCACTGATGTCCGGTCAGTTCGCCCCAGGACAGAAGCTGACCTCGCGAAAACTCGCCAAGGAACTTGGCACCAGCGATATGCCGGTGCGCAGCGCCTTCATGCGGCTGCAAGCCCTGCGCGCGCTGAGCCCGATGCCGAACGGCAGCATGGAGGTGCCGGTCATCTCGGCCGAGCGTTTCGAGCAATTGACCGCCGTGCGGACTATTCTCGAAGGCAGCGCGACAGAGCTTGCCGCGACGCGCATCAACGGCAACAACCTGCGCGCGATCCGTCGCCATTGCAACGAGCTGACGCTTGCAGCGCAGACCGGCGTCATCGACGACTATCTGAGGAAGAACTACAACTTCAAATTCTCGATCTACAGCCATTGCGGCAACGAGCAGATGATCTTTCTGATCGAGACCGTCTGGATGCAGGTCGGCCCGTTCTTGAGGAACCTGACCATGGGTTTCGAGGACAATCTCGCTTCCATCCTGGACATCGACTACCATGAGGAAGCCCTTGCCGCGATCGAGAAGCGGGACGGACGCCGGGCTCGCGCCGCCATCGTGCGGGACATCAATGTCGGCGCGGCGCATCTTCTGCAGCACGTCAAATTTCCTGAAACGCGCGGCTGAAGACCAAGCCGCCGGCGCTTGCCGATACGTCCTCGCAGGCGAAAGACCGGCATCCCAAAAAGACGAACCTGTAGGCGTCGCATGCATTATCCGCGCCTTCGGCCCACGCCATGGCAGATCGAAAGCCGCTTGGCTTTCCATCTTCTTCCCACTATATTGCGATCGCAAATCGCGAAATTGGTTCTGAAAATGCCTCCCGATATCCCTCCTAGTGCATTGAAAATGTGAAGGAAAATACGCCTGGTTTTGACCAGTCCGTTTTTCCAAAACTCATCATCTGTGCTAAATGAGATATCGTAACCGGCCTGGGGCTGCGGCCCCCGTCGGAAAACAGGGGTTATAAATTGAGCGATGCAATTACGGACGTTTTGAACTGGCTTGAGAGCCGCAACGACATCCAAAGCCTGAGGGCCGCTGTGTGCGATCTCAACGGCATCATGCGTGGCAAGCGCATTCCCGTCGAGCAGGCCCGCAAGGCGCTTGAGGGCAAGTTGCGCATGCCATTTTCGCTGATCGGCCTCGACGTCTGGGGCGAGGATATCGAGGGCAACGCGCTGGTATACAATACCGGTGACGCCGATGGGCTGTGCCAATGGACCGGACGCGGCATCTTGCCCGTCAGCTGGACCGCACATCCCACGGCGCTTGTCCCGCTTTGGCTTGCCGACGAAAGCGGCGCGCCGTATCTTGGCGACCCGCGCCGTGCACTGGCCCGTATCCTCGATCGATACCACGCGCTGGGATTGACCCCTGTCGCCGCAACGGAACTCGAATTCTATCTGGTCGACCCACAATCGCAGCGGCCGATCGGACCCGTCTCGCCGGTAACCGGGCGTCGTCTCGATTCCGACGCGGCACTGTCGATCGACGAAATCGACGACTTCGAGTCCTTCATATATGACGTCTACGAGGCCTGCCGCACGCAAGGCATTCCGGTCGACACGGCGATCGCGGAGAATGGTGTCGGCCAGTTCGAGATCAATCTGAACCATGTCGCCGACGCCTTGCGCGCGGCTGATGATGCCGTTCTGTTCAAGCGCACTGTCAAGGGCATCGCGCGCAAGCACGGCTTCGCGGCCTGCTTCATGGCCAAGCCCTATGGTGATCGGGCCGGCAATGGTTTTCATGTGCATTTCAGTCTCGCGGATGCTGAAGGGCGCAATGTCTTCGACGACGGCACCGATCAGGGTTCGGAAACAATGCGTCATGCGGTCGGCGGCCTGCTCGCGGCGATGGCCGAGAGCACGCTGGTGTTTGCCCCGCACTTCAATTCCTTCCGCCGGCTGCGGCCGAAATCCCACGCGCCGACCGCTGTTGCCTGGGGTTACGAGAACCGCATGGTGGCGATCCGCATTCCGGGCGGCCCGACCAGCGCTCGACGAATCGAGCATCGGGTTTCTGGCGCGGATGCCAACCCCTATCTGGTGCTTGCCGCCATCCTCGGCGCGGCACTGATGGGCATCGAACGACAGATGTCGCCTGGCGATCCGGCCGGCAGTGACGGACAAGGTCTGCCGCCGGCGAAGCTGCCGCCGGACTGGGCCTCGGCGATCGCCAGCTTCGAGAGCGGCCAGCATGTGGCGGAGATCTTCCCGGCTGTCTTGCGCGGCTCCTTCGTCGCCTGCAAACGCCAGGAACTGAACACATTCGCGCTCAATGTCAGCGACTTCGAGCTCGAGACCTATCTCGAGAGCGTCTAGAGCCTGTTCCATCCCGGCAGAACCGCGATGGGGCCCTCCCGCCGCGCTAGAGCATGATCTTTTCCAAGAGCCGGGATCATGCCCTAGGTCTATCGCCGGTCGGACACGGGGAGCGCCTTTTTTCGCCAGTGGCCGGCGATCTCAGCGATGGAGCATGATCCCGAAAAGTTGTAACCGGTTTTCGGATAGGATCATGCTGGGACAAAGGCAGTGACTAGATGATGGAACCAATCTGGGCCGTCGGCCTGATGACCGGAACTGTGCTGGACGGCAATATCGACGTCGCCTTGATCAAGACCGATGGCGAGCGCATCGAGGATTTCGGCACCTATCGGCTGATGCCTTACCCGCAATCGATCCGCTCCCTGCTGGAAGACACGCTGAAGGCAGCCAGGGCCTGGAATTTTGCCGGGCCGGAACCGGTGATCTTCCGCGAGGCGGAAGAAGCCCTGACCCGCGCCCAATCCGCCGCGGTGAAGGAACTGGTCGAAGGCTACGGAATGACGATGGCCGATATCGGCGTCGTCGGCTTCCACGGCCAGACCGTGCTGCATCGCGCGCCGCAAGTGGGCCGGCTTGGCCAGACCCGCCAACTCGGCGACGGCGAGCTGATGCATTCGATCCTGGGCACCAAGGTCGCCTATGACTTCCGCTCAGCCGACATGCGCGCCGGCGGGCAAGGCGCGCCCTTGTCGGCGGCGTACCACGCCGCGCTGATGCGCAATGCCGGCGCCAGCGGCGACATGGCCGTGCTCAACCTCGGCGGCGTCGCCAACATCACCTGGTGGGACGGCGCCGACAATTTCGTTGCCTTCGATACAGGCCCTGCCAACGCGCCCTTGAACGATTTCATCAAGTCAAAAGATCTTGGCGAAATGGATCGCGATGGCGCGCTTGGCCGCGCGGGAACAGTGGACGAGGCCCGGTTGGCCAAATTGCTGCAGCACCCCTACCTGACCAAGGCCTATCCGAAATCTCTGGACCGCTTCGACTTCGGCGCGGCGATGGCCGATGGTTTGAGCGCTGAGGATGGTGCGGCCCTGCTGACTGCCTTTACCGCCGCCGCGGTCAGCAAGGCGCTCGACCTTCTGCCGCACCGGCCGAAGAGGCTGGTGGTCAGCGGCGGCGGCCGCCACAACCCGACCATGATGGCGATGCTGGCCAGCCGCGCCGGCGTCGAAGTGGTACAGGCCGAAAGCCTCGGCTGGAGCGGCGATGCGGTGGAGGCCGAGTGTTTTGCCTTCCTCGCGGTTCGGGTGCTGCGAGGCTTGCCGATCAGTTTTCCAAGCACGACCGGCGCACCCCAACCGATGCGCGGCGGGCGGCTGGCGGGCTGAAGATTCGCCCTATAGTTTCTTCTGCAGGAAGATGCGGCTGCGGCCGACAGGAAAATCCGCAAGCGTCCCGAAGGGCCGGTAGCCCTGACGCTCATAGACTTTGGCTGCCTTGGGATTGAACGTGTCGATCAGCGCGCCATGGCAGCCGCGCACGACCGCTTCCTGCTCGGCGGCATCGAGCATCTTGCCGGCCGTGTGCTGGCCGCGTAGCCTTTCATCGACCCAGAGCCATTGCACGTAAAGCCAGCCCCATGCGGTGTAGCCGGAGATGCCGGCGACGACCGCGCCATGTTCATCGCGGACGAACACGGCAAGCGCCTTTCTGCCCGAGGCGCCGACATCGCCATCATTGAACGCCGCCAGCCGCTCGCCCAGAAAGGCCAGATCATCCGGCAATGGCTCGGCGGTCGTTTCAAGCGTCGTGTTCATGGCGTCGTCCAGGCAAATGTCCCGCAAATCGTGTAGCGAAGGACAGCCAGAGGACGCAAGCCTTGCAGCGTCGCCTATACCCGCTGAGGTCGTATTGAGGGCCATGCGGCAGCCGCAGCCGCGATCAGCATCAGCAGTGCGGCCACGACAGCCGAGGCGGCAAAGCCAAAGCTGGAATAGAGCGGTCCGAAGCCGGTGGTGCCGACAAACACCGCCAGATAAGTCACAGCGCTGTTAAGGCCCATGACAGTGCCGCGCCGCGCGGGATCGAGCGCCGTCAGGCATGTCACCAACACGTTCAACCCAAAGTGGTTGGCGAGGCCCCAGGCAGCGACAAGCGCCATGGTCAGGCCGAAACTGTCGCTGGTGGCGGCGATCGCCAGGTAGACGACCGCAACCAGCAGATAGGCGAATGGCATGACGCGGCGCGCGCCGAGGCGATCGATGACACCATCGAGGAGTGCCGCCGTGCCAAAGCCGATGCCATAGGCAAGTGCGGCCAGACCGTTGGCGCTGACAGGCCGCCCCAAGCCGGTATGAAGATGATCGCCAAGATAGGCGTAGACGCCATAGAAAGCGGTCATGAAGGCGCCGCAGGCGATCAGCAGCGGCACGATGCCGGGGACGCGCAGCGCGTCCAGCGGTGTCGGCGCCGGGCCGCTTTTCCTGGCGTCGCTAAGGGAGGTCATGGCCAATCCGCCCAACGCCAGAAGTGCGAGCAGGGCGACCGCCGCGAAAACCGCGCGCCAATGCACCAGATCGGCCAACACAGCTGACAGCGAGACACCAGCCACCATGCTCAGCGTCCAGCCAGTCAGCACGACGCCGATCGTGCCGCTTTCGCGGCCAGGCGGCGCAATCGCGGCAGCACTGGCGTAGATCGCCGGCATGGCGACGCCGGCGGCAATGCCGGCGACAAGCTGCGCCACGACCAGCGCCGTCACCGTTGGTGCAAGGGCGCTGGCGGCAAGCGCCAATGCCAGCAGAAGCAGTGCGCCCTGCAGCATGCGGCGGGCGCCGACGCGATCGATGTAGCGGGCAAGGAACAAGGCGCTGGCGGAGGTGCCGAGGCCGAAGGCCGCCGAGGCGATCATCACCCTCGGCACGCTTGTTGCGAAAGCGCTGGCCACCGCCGGCGCGATTGGGCCAAGCACCAGCGAGTTCGACCCGATCACCGCGATGCATCCCGTAAGGAGATAAGCGAGTGAAGGAATGGGCGGTGCGGACGTCGCCATTGCTGCTTGATCGATGTTCGGCATGTTGCCATAGTCGCCGTATTTGGTTCCGTTTCAATTGGAAATATTCCTATGGATGAAGAAACAGATGGCATTCAGCAGAACAGGGTAGCCAACCGTGAGCTCGACGCGATCGACCGAAAGATATTAGGCGTTCTCGTCGACGATGCCACGGTCAGCTACGCCGAACTCGGCGATCGCGTCGGGCTTTCGCCGCCGGCGGCGCACGAACGCGTCAAGCGGCTGCGGCGCAGCGGCGCCATCCGGGGCACGGTCGCGCTCGTCGATCCCAAGGCGGTGCGAAAGCCGCTGCTCGCCTTCGTGCATGTCGACACCAAGGGTTGGGGCAAGACGCCGGAACTGATGGCGATTTCCGAGCATCCGGAAGTCGAGGAGATCCACTCGGTGGCCGGCGACACCTGCATGCTGTTGAAGGTCCGAACCGAGGACACGCGGGCGCTCGAAGGCCTGCTGTCGCGTCTGTACGAAACACCCGGCGTCACCTCGACACGAAGCTATGTCGTGCTCTCGACCTATCTCGAGCGGCCGGTACAACCCCACAATACGGTGAAATGGCCAACGCCCCGGCACATGACCAAGCCGCTATACTAAAGCCCATCCCGATAAAATCGGGACGGGCTCCATCTCAACGTTTGAGCATGATCTTTGTCCGAAAACCGGTTTCCACTTTTCGGGATCATGCTCGGGCTTCAGGCCGGATCGCCGCCATTGCGAAAGTCGGCGGGGGAAATACCGTAGCGCTTGAGCTTGTCGTAGAATGTCTTGCGAGGCACGCCAAGCGCATCGACGGCACTCCGCACGTCGCCGGCATGATGGCGCAGCGTGTCGCGAATGAGCTGTGCTTCATAGCGGCCAACCTTCTCCGGCAACGCAGCCTCTGCGTCCACGTGCGACTCTCGCGCGGGATTGACAGGAGCCTGTTCGTCCGGCCCGAACCCGAGCGCGACGCGGTCGGCGAAGTGAGCGAGTTCGCGCACATTGCCAGGCCAGGCATGCGACTGGAGATGGTTGCTCACCGCCGTACTCATCGCCGGAGCCGGCCGGCCGAAACGCTCGGATGCCT
Organism: Mesorhizobium sp. INR15; assembly: GCF_015500075.1. NCBI lineage: Bacteria > Pseudomonadati > Pseudomonadota > Alphaproteobacteria > Hyphomicrobiales > Phyllobacteriaceae > Mesorhizobium > Mesorhizobium sp. INR15. The sequence goes on from NZ_CP045496.1 coordinate 5,881,521, forward strand.
TGCCGAGGAAATGACCGAATAGCATTGGAATGTCACCGCGCCGCTCGCGCAGCGGCGGGATACGCAGCGTCACCACGTTGAGGCGGAAATAGAGATCCTCGCGAAACTCGCCGCGCTGCGCCTGCTGACCAAGATCGATCTTGGTCGCGGCGACAACCCGCAGGTCGATGCGCCGCGTCTCGTTCGAGCCAAGCGGCGTGACACTGCGCGTTTCCAGCGCGCGCAGCAGCTTGACCTGCAGCGCCAACGGCATCGACTCGATCTCGTCGAGGAACAGCGTGCCGCCACCGGAATGCTCGATACGGCCAACCCGCCGCTTCTGCGCGCCGGTGAAGGCACCCGCCTCGTGACCAAACAGCTCGCTTTCGATGACGGTCTCCGGAAGTGCGCCGCAGTTCAGCGCCACGAAAGCCTTCGCACGGCGCCGGCCCCATTTGTGCAGGAGGTCGGCGACCACTTCCTTGCCAGTGCCGGTCTCACCCTCGACAAGCACGTCGACATCCATGTCGGCGATCTGGCGCAAGGTCTCGCGCAACCGCCGGATCGCCGGTGCCTCACCGATCAGCGGCAGCCCGTCGGCGGCTTGCGCGGCTGCTTCGCGAAGCCGGCGGTTTTCCATCACCAGCCGCCGCTTCTCGCTCGCCCGCTTCAACGCCTCGACCAGCCGATCGCCCGAATAGGGTTTGGGGATGAAATCGTAGACGCCATCCTTGAGCGCGGCCACCGCCAGATCGATGTCGCCATGCCCGGTCACCAGGATCACCGGGATGTCCGGATCCATGGCCTTGATGCGGTCGAACAGCTGCAGTCCGTTCATGCCAGGCATGCGGATGTCGCTGACGACGACGCCCTCGAAATCCCTGTCGACGACACCGAGCGCGGCTTCCGCCGCATTGAGGGCGATCGCCGTGAAACCGGCAAGTTCGAGCAATTGCGTCGTGGCGCGAAGCAGGTCGGCATCGTCGTCGACCAGTGCGACCAGTCCCTCTGTCATGCTATCCGCCCGAGATCGAGGGTGAAGGATGCGCCCCGGGCAACGCCGGGATCGAGCACAAGTGATCCGCCCAGTTCCTGGGCGATCTCCTGCGAGATCACAAGGCCAAGGCCAAGCCCCTTCTCCTTGGTTGTCTGGAAAGGCATGAACAGATTGCCGGCGGCTTCCGGGCCAAGGCCGGGGCCGTTGTCGCGCACCGATATCAGGACGCGGTCGTCGCGTTCGGCAAGCTCGATCTCGATGCGGGGATCGGGCTCGTCCTTCAGCGCGTCGAGGGCGTTCTGCAGCAGATTGACGAGGATCTGCTCCAGCCGGATGCGGCTGGCCATGACCATCGGCGAGGTCCCTCCTTGCGGCCTGATGATTGTCACACCGGAATCACGGATGCGTCCTGACAGCAACGACAGCGCGCCATCAACCGCCTCATGCACAGGCAGTGGCGACGCAGCGATGCTGGCGCGCCGCGCGAAGCCGCGCAGCGTGTTGGTGATAGCGCCGATCCGTTCGGTCATCGCCACGATCGAGGTCAGGTTGCCAGACGCCGGCTCGGTCTTGCCGCCATCAAGAAAGCGGCCGGCATTCTCGGCATAGGTGCGGATCGCGGCCACCGGCTGATTGATCTCATGCGCCACGCCGGCGGCGATCTGGCCAAGGATGGAAAGCCGGTTCGTCTGGGCGAGATCGTCGCGCAGCCGGCGGACCTTGGCCTCGGCGTTTTCACGCTCGGCGATTTCACCGGCAAGCGCTGTATTCGAGCGCGTCAGCTCGGCCGTTCGCGTGCTGACCCGGCTCTCCAGCTCGGCATTCATGCGCGCCAAGGCTTCCTGCCGCAGCCGGCGCGTGCGCCGCCGCCGCAGGATGACGAAGGCCATCAGGCCGGCGAGCAGCAGCGCCAGCAGCGTGGTCAGCCGCGCCGTGTTGGCGGCGGAGGAGAGCGCCGCATCGGCGGGCGTCAGCAGCCAGAGGCGCCAGCCAGGCACCGCGCCTGGCAGGTCCTGCACCACTTCGACGAACTGGCGCGACTTTCCTGAGCTTTCAATTGTCGGCAGACCGTCACCCGTGCCACGCCGCAACGGCAGCGGTTCGAAAGCGGCATCGGCCAGCTGTAGCTGCTCGTGGGCGGTGGCGGCATCCTGAGACGACAGTGGCGCCAACGCGTGAAACCGCCATTCAGGCTGGCTGGTTGCCAGCACCACGCCGCGCTCGTCGGTGACGAAGACAAGGAACCCGCTTGACCGCCAATTGGCTTCGACGCCGTCCAGTTCGACCTTCAAGACGGCGACGCCGAGGGGCGTGTTGCCGTCATCGACACGGCTGGCGAGATAGAGGCCGGGCCGGCCACTGATCGTGCCGAGGCCGTATTGACTGGCAGCGCCCTTGGCCATCGCCTCGTTGAAATAGTGCCGGAAATTATAGTCGATGCCGACAAAGCTGCCGGGCTCGCCGGCATTGCTGGCGGCGATCGCGATGCCCGCAATGTCGATGACATAGATTGCGGACGCCGATGCATCAGCCGCAATGGCCCTGAGCTTGTCGTTGAGCGCCGGTTCGTCCGATTTTCCGGCCCGGCGCAGTGCAGCACGCACCGCATCGTCGCGCGCCAGCACCAGAGGCACCAGACGCTGCTTTTCGATTTCGCCGGTCAAGGTTCCCGCCGCCAGCGGCAAGGCCGCCAGCGCGCCGTCACGCAGATTGTCGGCGGCCTGACCTGTTGCGATGCGCCCGGCAATGGACACGGCGCCGGCTAGAACCGCGAGAGCGATCGCGACGACGAGCCAATGGCCATCGCGCAGCCGTGCCGCCGCTTGTCGCAGCAAATCACGGCCGCCAAATCCAGTGGGCCCACCCTCGGTGCGTGCTTGCGGCGTCTGCCCTCTCCATTCTTCTTGGCGGTCTTGCGGCCACTGTAATGCGAAATTCCGCCCAGGCAAACAAAGCTTGTGCGGAAATCCGCACAGACCTCCCGCGAAAGACACCCGACAAGGCCCGAAATCCGGGGATTCCAGCCTTTCCCCAATCTGGCATGGCGCTTGCAAAACTCCCTGCAGCGGCGGGCGACCGGAGCGCCGCGATGGGAGAAGTCTTGCAGGGCGGTGCATTCCGTCCCATCCGGCAGGGAGACATCAGATGCAGATCGCAGATCAATCAGGCGTGCCTGCCGCGCAGCGCAAGCCGTTCTATGCTCAACTCTACGTGCAGGTGCTTTTCGCGATCGTTGTCGGCATCGCACTTGGCCATTTCTATCCGTCCGTCGGCGAAAGCATGAAGCCGCTCGGCGATGCCTTCATCAAGCTGGTCAAGATGATCATCGCGCCGGTCATCTTCCTGACGGTCGCGACCGGCATTGCCGGCATGAGTGACCTGCAGAAGGTCGGCCGTGTCGCCGGCAAGGCGATGCTCTACTTCCTCACCTTCTCGACGCTCGCCCTCATCATCGGCCTCATCGTTGCCAATGTCGTGCAACCCGGCGCCGGCTTCAACATCGACCCGGCGACGCTCGACGCTTCGACCGTCAACACCTATGCCGCCAAGGCGCATGACCAGTCTGTCACCGGCTTCCTGATGAACATCATCCCGACGACCATTGTCGGCGCCTTCGCCGATGGCGACATCCTGCAGGTGCTGTTCTTCTCGGTCCTGTTCGGCGTCGCGCTGGCGCTGGTCGGCGACAAAGGCACCCCGGTGCTGAACTTCCTGCAGGCGCTGACGACGCCGATCTTCAAACTGGTCAGCGTTCTAATGAAGGCCGCCCCGATCGGTGCCTTCGGCGCCATGGCCTTCACCATCGGCAAATACGGCATTGGCGCCGTCATCAATCTCGCCATGCTGGTCGGCACCTTCTACGTGACATCGCTGCTGTTCGTGTTTGTCGTGCTTGGCGCGGTCTGCCGCTACAACGGCTTCTCGATCCTAGCGCTGATCCGCTACATCAAGGAAGAACTGCTGCTGGTGCTGGGTACCTCGTCATCCGAGGCCGCGCTGCCGTCGCTGATGGAGAAGATGGAAAAGGCCGGCGCCAAGCGCTCGGTGGTCGGGCTGGTCATTCCGACAGGCTATTCCTTCAATCTCGATGGCACCAACATCTACATGACGCTGGCAGCGTTGTTCATCGCGCAGGCGACGAACATCCATCTGTCGATCGGTGACCAGATCCTGCTGCTGCTGGTCGCGATGCTGTCTTCCAAGGGTGCCGCCGGCATCACCGGAGCCGGGTTCATCACCCTTGCCGCGACGCTGTCTGTCGTGCCGGCGGTTCCGGTCGCCGGCATGGCGCTGATCCTTGGTGTCGACCGCTTCATGTCGGAATGCCGGGCGCTGACCAACTTCGTCGGCAACGCGGTGGCGACGCTGGTGGTTGCCCGCTGGGAAGGCGAACTCGACGAGGCCAAACTGGCCAGGGCGCTTGGCGGCTTTGCCGACGATAGCCTGCCGGTGGAAGGCCTTCAGCCCGCCGAGTAGGATGGCGCGATCCACCCGCGAATGATCAGGCCAGGGGCACAACCGCCTCTGGCCTTTCCTCAAGCGCCACGAGGCTCAGGCGCGAGTGATGCGCGAAGCAGCCTTACCGTCCTTCAGTAGGGCAGACCGACATAGTTTTCGGCGAGTGCGGTCGATGCGGCCTGCGACTGCACGAGATAGTCGAGTTCGGCTTCCTGGATGCGCTGGCCGAAATCGCCGGTGTCGGGGAAGCGGTGCAGCATCGTCGTCATCCACCAGGAAAAGCGCACGGCTTTCCACACCCGCGCCAGCGCCTTTTGCGAATAGGCCTCGATGCCGGCCATCGATTTGTCGCGATAGAAATCGCGAAAACCAGCAAACAGATAACGCACGTCACTGGCAGCGAGATTGAGGCCCTTGGCGCCTGTCGGCGGCACGATGTGAGCGGCATCGCCAACCAGGAAAAGCCGGCCGAAGCGCAGCGGCTCGGCAACGAAGGAGCGGAGCGGCGCGATCGACTTTTCGAAGGATGGCCCGGTCACGACAGCGGCAGCCGTCTGCTCCGGCAGGCGACGGCGCAATTCGTCCCAGAAGCGGTCGTCGGACCAGGTTTCGACCTGATCGTCGAGCGGGCATTGCACATAGTAGCGGCTGCGGTGCGTGGAGCGCATCGAGCACAGCGCAAATCCTCGGACATGGTTGGCATAGACCAGTTCGTGGTCGGCCGGCGGCACTTCAGCCAGCACCCCCAGCCAGCCAAACGGGTATTGCCGCTCGAAGGTTTTCAGCGCGACCTCCGGCACCGACTTGCGGCTGACGCCATGATAGCCGTCGCAGCCGGCGATGAAATCGCAGTCGATGCGGTGGCTAACACCGTCCTTGTCGTAGGTAACGAAAGGCATACCGCCGTCGAAATCGTGCAGCGAGACGTTGGACGCATTGTAAATGGTGGTGAGCCCGGCCGCCTCGCGCTTGTCCATCAGATCGTGGGTCACTTCGGTCTGGCCATAGACGGTGACGTGCTTGCCGCCTGTCAGTGCCGCAAGATCGATGCGGTGCAGACGATCGTTGAAAGCCAGCGAGAAGCCCGCGTGCGGCAGGCCTTCGGCATGCAGCCTCGCCGCCGCGCCCGCCTCCTCCAGCAAATCGACGGTGCCTTGCTCGAGCACGCCGGCGCGGACGCGGCCAAGCACGTGCTCGCGGCTCGAACGCTCGAGGATAACCGTCTCGACGCCAATGCCGGCCAGAAGCTGGCCGAGCAACAGGCCGGACGGCCCCGAGCCGACGATAACGACCTGGGTCCGCATCAGTGTCCGAGACTTTCGATCTGTCCGGCCAGTTCGGCGGCGAGCCGCAACGAACCTGCTGTCGCGACGACCATCTGCGGCAGCAGCAGCCATTCCAGCGTCCATGCCGCGCCGGACCGTTCCTGTTCATGGACGATCGCCTGATGCATGCCCGAAAGCTGCGTGGCGTTGAAGCGGGCGAGCGCCACCAACGCTTCCGCCTTCACCGGGTTCTGCTTGTGCGGCATGGCGGACGAACCGCCGCCGCCCGACAGTTCGATGTCGGCGCCACCTTGCGCCATCAGCGCAATGTCCTGGCCGAACTTGCCGAGGCTGGCGGTCAACAGCGACAACCAGCCGGCGAAATCCGCGAGGCCATCGCGCTGGCTATGCCATTGCGGGGCATCACCAAGGCCAAGCGCGATTGCCAGCGCCTTACGCACCGCCGGCCCCTTGTCGCCAAGCTTATCCAGCGTACCAGCGGCGCCACCGAACTGCACCACCAGCAGGCGTGCGGATTGTTGCGCCAATCTTTCGCGGTGGCGCTCCAGCGGTGCCCGCCATGCCTTGATGCGATCCGACACCAGAATGGGGATGGCCGGCTGCATCCGCGTCATGCCGGTCAGCGCCCTGCCGCCGAAATCCTGTTCGAGCCCCGCCAGGCGCACGATGTTTTCCGTCAGCAGCAGACCGAGATGGTCGATGACCTGTTTCAGCCGCAGCACCAGGCCGGTGTCGATGACATCCTGGCTGGTGGCGCCGAAATGCAGTTTGTCGCCATGGGCCTGGCCAACCGCTGCTCGCATCTGCCGCACCAGTTCCGGCAACACGACGCCATCCCTGGCGACGCCGGCCCGCAGCAAGGCGGTATCGGGCCGGAAGGTGGCAAGCGCGGCGACGATCGCCGCGGCGGCATCCCCGGCGATGACGCCGCTTTCGGCCTCCGCTTCCGCCAAGGCGCGCTCGAAGGCCAGCATCGCTTCGATTTCCGCCTCAACGGAAAAATGCCTGGCAGCCTCCTCGTCGCCGAGAAGGCTGGACAGCAGCGGATGATCGAAAGGCGATACGGTCATGTCACCGGCACGGTCAGCTGTCGAAGAAGACCGTCTCCTTGTCACCCTGAAGGTGGACATCGAAGACGAAAGCGTCGCCCTTGCGCTCGGCGATCAATGTCGGAACGCGGACACGATGCTCGATGCGCGCCAGGATCGGATCCTCGGCATTGGCCTGTTCCTCGTCGGAAAAATAGAGCCGCGTGTGCAAGCCAAGATTGATGCCCCTGGCAACGATCCAGAGCGTGATGTGCGGCGCCATCAGGCGGCCATCGCGAAACGGCACGCGGCCTGGCTTGATTGTCTCAAACGCACAGAGGCCGGTTTCCATGTCGGTCGGGCAGCGGCCCCAGCCGAAGAAGTTCGGATCGGCGGTGCCGCGCAATTCGGCGGGCGAATTGTAAAGCCCGTCCGCATCCGCCTGCCAGATCTCGATCAGCGCATCCTTGAGCGGCGTGCCGGTGCCGTCGAGCACCCGGATGCGCAAGCCGATGCGCTCGCCTTTGGTCTTGTCGTTGACCATGGCCGCCCCAAGATCCTCAGGATAGACGCCGCCGATGCCGCCGAAATTGGGCGTCAGGCCGATGTGGACGTAGGGTCCGGCGGTCTGTGAAGGGCTTTCCTTGAGCCGATCGAGCGACTGCACCATCAATTGCTCTCCAGCCGGTTTTCGAACAGCGACGAACGGCGCCCGCGCAGCACGATGTCGAACTTGTAGGCGCGCGCGTCGAATGGGATCGTCGCTTGCATATCGAGCGCGGCGATCAGCGTCTCGATGGCTGCCTTGTCGGGAATGCCGCGCACGATCGGGCACTGCCAGATCAGCGGGTCGCCCTCGAAATACATCTGCGTGATCAGGCGCTGGGCAAAGCCATGGCCAAAGACCGAGAAATGGATATGCGAGGGCCGCCAGTCGTTGGGTCCGTTTGGCCAGGGATAGGGGCCGGGCTTAATCGTGCGAAAGGCATAGCCGCCGTCATCGCCAGTGATGGTGCGGCCGCAGCCGCCGAAATTCGGGTCGAGCGGCGCCAGATAGCCGTCCTTCTTGTGGCGGTAGCGGCCACCGGCGTTGGCTTGCCAGAATTCGAGCAGTGCGCCTGAAACACCAACGCCGCGCTCGTCGAGCACCCGCCCATAGACAATGATGCGCTCGCCGATGGCGCTTTCGCCGGCCTTTGCGAAATTGTGGATCAGGTCGGCGTCGAGTTCGCCCAGCATGGCGTGGCCGAAGACCGGGCCCGTCATCTCCGACAGCGTGTTGTCGAAGGACAGCGGCGCCTTCTGCGGCGAGCGCAGCACCGATGTCTTGTAGTTCGGCGTCAGCACAGGCGGATGCCATCTCCGGTCGCGCTGGAAGAAGGCGCCGGTCTCCGGCGTCCGGTTCGAGCCGGAATCAGCGGGCATTCTTGCTTCCGTCCATTTCCGAAAACACTTCCTTGGCAATCTTGAAGGCACGGTTGGCGGCCGGCACACCGGCATAGATCGCGACATGCAGGAACGCTTCGCAGATATCGTCGCGCGAGGCACCGGTGTTGACGGTGGCGCGCACATGCATGGCGACCTCATCATCATGACCGAGAGCGGCGAGCAGCGCCAGAGTGACGATCGAGCGCTCCCGCTTGGACAAGCCGGGCCGCGCCCACACCGTTCCCCAGGCAGCTTCGGTAATCAGCTCCTGGAAGGGCTGGTCGAAATCGGTGGCGGCAACCTCGGCCCGGTCGACATGCTGGTCGCCGAGCACGGATCTGCGGACCGCGAGGCCTGTCCGGTATCTGGCTGCGTTGCCGGGAACTTCATCCATGAGTTTCTGCTCCAGAGGGAAGCGATGCGACAAAATTACGGATCAGCGCGACAAGTGCCTCGGGCTGCTCGACGCACGGAATATGCCCGGCGTCGCGAATGATCTCGAAGCGCGCGCCGGGAATGAGATCGGCGAGCGAACGGACAAGATCAGGAGGTGTCGAGCCGTCCTGATCGCCAACGACACAAAGTGCGGGTACCGCGATGCGGCGCGCGCTATCGGTGAAATCCGCGTCGCGGAGTGCGGCGCAGGTTCCAGCGTAGCCAGCGACGGTTTGCCTGGTCAGCATGTTCCAGTAGCCATCAAGTTCGGTCATGCGTGCGGCATGGAAGGCTGGCGTGAACCACATCTTCATCACGGTGTCGGCGACCGCCTGGATGCCCTTGCTCTCGACCGTCGCGATACGTGTACTCCAGCCGTCGGCGGTGCCGATCTTGTGCGCGGTGTCGCATAGGATAAGCCCGGCAACGACCTCGGGGCGCCGCTCATAAAAGCCTTGTGCGATCAAGCCGCCGACCGACAGGCCGCACAGCACGACATCCTTCAACCCGAAATGATCGATGAGGCCCGACAGGTCGTCGACATGGTCGTCGATCGAGCGGATGCCGCCAATGTCGGAGAGGCCGTGCCCCCGCTTGTCATAGGCAAGAAGCGGCATTTCCCCGCTCAGTTCAGACCAGACCTGGTCCCAGATGCGGAAGTCGGTGCCAAGCGAATTGATGAACACGATCGGGCGCGCATGGCCGTCCGCCTCGCTATGGCGGTGATGCAGCGTGATGCCGCCAATGTTGATGAATGGCACGATTTCGATCCTCCAACCCCACATTGCACAAGGCGTTTGGTTCGGTAAAATGATATTTTGCGCTGTTTCATTAACTCAGGGGTTATGGAATTCATGTCCGAAAGCCGCATCAGGTTCCGCCACCTCCAGGCCTTCCTCGAAGTCGCGCGGCAAGGAAGCGTGGTGCGCGCGGCTGACTTTCTGCATGTCAGCCCGCCAGCGGTGACCAAGACCTTGCGTGAACTGGAAGAGGCGTTGGGCGTGGCGGTGGTCGAGCGCGACGGGCGCGGGATCAGGGTGACACGCATCGGCGAAATCTTCCTGCGTCATGCCGGCACGGCGATCACGGCACTCAGGCAAGGGGTCGATTCCGTCAGGCAAGACGGGGCGGTCAACCGCCATCCGGTGCGCATCGGTGCGCTGCCGACGGTTTCGGCGCGGGTCATGCCGCTGGCCATGAGCCTGTTCCTGAAGGAGAACACGGGAGCCGCGATCAAGATCGTCACCGGCGAGAATGCCGTGCTCCTCGAACAGCTGCGCATCGGCGCGCTGGACCTCGTTGTCGGCAGGCTGGCGGCGCCGGAAAACATGACCGGCTTCTTCTTCGAGCATCTCTATTCCGAACAGGTGCTGTTCGTGGTGCGATCGGGACATCCGCTGCTTGACCGGGATCAGGACGTGTTCGCGCGGCTCGACGAATTTCCGATGCTGATGCCGACGCGGGAATCGGTCATCCGCCCCTTTGTCGACCGCCTGTTCATCACCAATGGCATGACCGCGCCGGCAACCGAGATCGAGACGGTCTCGGATTCCTTCGGCCGCGCCTTCCTGCGCCAGAGCAATGCGGTCTGGATCATTTCGGCGGGCGTTGTGGCCAATGAGCTCAGCAGCGGCGCCTTCGTCGCGTTGCCGGTGAACACCGAGGAAACCAAGGGGCCGGTCGGCCTGACGATGCGCACCGACACCGCGCCCTCACCCGCCTTCTCCATCCTTTTGCAGACGATCCGCGAAGCGGCAAGGCAAGGCGGCTGAGCACTTGAGATCGCCTGGCTTGCAGTTGTCTCGACCGTGAATTTCCTAACCCATGGGTTAATGAAACACCGCAAAATATCATTTTACCGAACCAAACGCCTAGTGCACTGTGCTTATGGAGGATCGAAAATCGTGCCACTCGTCGCCAACGGCGCCGCAGCGGCACAGGCATTGAACGAACCGGCGGTTGCCTTGTGGCGCTGCCAAAGAGGGAGGAACACATGACCCACGGCATCGAAAGCAAATCCATCATTCGCGGCGTCTCGCGGCGTCAGTTCATGGCCACGTCGCTTGCCGGTGGCGCCGCACTTGCCCTCGGCGGCCGCAAGGCCTTCGCGGCCGACAACACGCTCAAGGTCGGCTTCATCAGCCCGCGCACAGGGCCGCTCGGCGGCTTCGGCGAGACGGACGGCTACGTGCTCGACCTCGCCCGCAAGGCATTGGCCAGCGGCATCGAGCTTGGCGGCAAGAAATACAGCGTCGAGATCCTCGATCAGGACACGCAGTCCGACCCGTCGCGTGCCGGCCAGCTGGCCAAGGACCTGATCAACAACCAGGCCGTCGACCTGATGCTGGCCGTATCCACGCCGGAGGTGATCAATCCTGTCGCCGACGCCTGCGAGGCGGCCGGCGTGCCTTGTCTCTCCACCGTCATGCCCTGGGAAGCCTGGTATTTCGGCCGTGGCGCCAAGCCCGGCGCACCCTCGCCGTTCAAGTGGACCTATCATTTCGGCTTCGGCGTCGAGGAATTCTTCAAGGCCTATATCTCGCAATGGAACCTGATCGAGACCAACAAGAAGGTCGGCGTCATGTATCCCAACGACGCCGACGGGAACGCCATCCGCGCGCATCTCGCGCCGCTGCTGGCCAAGCAAGGTTTCACCATTGTCGATCCCGGCGCCTATGAGACCGGGACCACCGACTATTCCTCGCAGATCGCGCTGTTCAAGCAGGAAGGCGTCGAGATCTTCAACTCCTTCCCGATCCCGCCGGATTTCGCGGCCTTCTGGCGGCAGGCGGCGCAGCAGGGCCTGATCAAGCAGATCAAGATCTGCCAGGTTGCCAAGACCGGCCTGTTCCCATCCGACATCGAGGCGTTGGGCGAACTCGGCGCGAAGATTTCAAGCGCCGCCTACTGGCACAAGGCCTTCCCTTACAAGTCGCCGTTGACCGGTGTTTCGGGAACCGAACTGGCCGATGGCTACGAAGCGGCGAGCGGCAAGCAGTGGACGCAGCAGCTTGGCGCGTCGATGTCGCTGCTCGACGCCGGCTTCGAAGCGCTGAAGGCGAGCACAGACGCCAAGGACAAGGCGGCGGTGGCCAAGGCACTGAGCACGCTCAAGACCGAGACCATGATCGGCAAGGTCGATTTCACCAACGGCCCGGTGCCCAATGTATCGCCGGGCCCGATCATCGGCACGCAGTGGGTGGCCGCCAAGGAAGGCAGCAAGTTCCCGCTCGACTATGTCGTGACCGAAAACGCCACCGACCCGAAAGTGCCTGTCGAAGCCAAGCTTCTGCCTTACAACGGCTGATGGACCGCTGACGAGGATCGCTTCGTGACCCATCCGCAACAACAGGCGATCCTCACTGCCGCCGGCATCCACAAGCGCTTCGGCGCGCTTGTGGTGCTGGACAATATCGATTTCGCCATGGCGCAGGACGAGGCTGTCGGCATCGTCGGCCCGAACGGGGCCGGCAAGACGACGCTGCTCAGCGTGCTTGCCGGCGCGTTTCCGCCAAGCACCGGCACGGTCAGCTTCAAGGGCAGTGACGTGACACCCTTGCCGGCGACGCAACGCTGCCGGCTCGGACTGGTGCGCACGCATCAGGTGCCGAAACCCTTCAGCGGCATGACCACCTTCGAGAATGTCTTCGTCGCGGCATCGCACGGCGCGGGCCTCGGCCGCGACGAAGCCTATGAGGAAGCGCTTGCCTCGCTCAAACTATGCGGCATGCTGGGCGTCGCCAACCGGCGCGCCGAAACGCTGGGGCTGCTCGACCGCAAGCGGCTGGAACTGGCGCGGGCGCTGGCGGCACGGCCGACGCTGCTGCTGCTGGACGAAATCGGCGGTGGACTGACCGATGGCGAAGCCGGCGAACTCGTCGACACGATCAAGGAATTGCGCCGCCGCAAGATCGGTATCGTCTGGATCGAGCACATCGTCCATATTCTGCTGCAGGTGGCCGAGCGCCTGATCTGCATGGATGCCGGCAAGATCATCGCCGATGGCGAGCCACAGGCGGTGATGGCCGATCCGCAAGTGATCAGCGCCTATCTCGGCGGAGGCCCCAAATGAGCATCCTGGCGGTCGAGAACCTCGTTGTCCGGCACGGCCTGTTGCAGGCGGTGCGCGGCGTCAGCTTCAGCATCGAACGCGGCGAAACGCTGGCGCTGGTCGGCGCCAATGGCGCCGGCAAGACGACACTGCTGCGGGCAATCGCCGGCGCGCACCAGCCGTCAGCTGGCCGTGTTCTTCTGGGCGGCACCGATATCACCGGCGTGCCGTCTCACAAACGCGTCGGCATGGGTGTCGCGCTGGTGCCTGAAGGGCGAAAGCTGTTCGTGCAGATGACGGTCGAGGAGAACCTTCTGCTCGGCAAGACCGCCGGCCGTCCCGGCGACTGGAGCGTCGACAAGGTGCTGGAGATGTTCCCGAACCTGAAGGCCCGCCGCCGCTCAAGGACCGGGCATCTCTCCGGCGGCGAACAGCAGGCGACGGCGATCGGCCGGGCGCTGATGAGCAATCCTGAGGTGCTGTTGCTGGACGAGGTCTCGCTTGGCCTGTCGCCTCTCATCGTCGACCGCGTCTATGCCTCGCTGCAAGGACTGATCGCTTCCGGCACGACCATCATCCTGGTCGAGCAGGACCTCAACCGTGCGCTGTCGGTCTCCAACAAGGTCATCTGCATGCTGGAAGGCAGTGTGGCGCTTGAGGGGTCATCGCGAGATGTTTCGCGCGACGACGTGACCAAGGCATATTTCGGCCTGCACAAGAAAAGCGCGGCGAGCGTTCCCGCATGAGCAACCAGATCATCCAGGGCGTGCTGCTCGGCGGCTACTACGCGCTGATTGCCTGCGGCCTGTCGTTCATGTTTTCAGTGATGCGCATCATCAATCTCGCGCATGGCAGCCTGGCCGTGTTCGCTGCCTTCGCGCTGTGGCTGCTGGCCTCGCGCTTCCACATCTCGCCGTTCCTCGGCCTGCTCATCGTGCTGCCGCTGATGGCGGCGATCGGCTGGGCATTGCAGCGCTTCCTGCTCGAGCGCAGCGCGCGCGGCGGCGCATTGCTGCCGATCCTGACCACATTCGGCCTGGCCATTGTCATCGACAATCTGCTCTTCCAGCAGTTCGGCGCCAACACCCGCTCGCTAGCGCCCTTCATCGGCAGCCTTTCCTATGATTCCTGGGAATGGCCGGGCAGCATCTATGTCGGCAAGCTGGCGGTGATCATGTTTGCCACCGCCGTCATCCTGCTGGGCGGACTGCAGCTGTTCCTGACCCGCACTCAGCTTGGCCGCTCGATCCGCGCCACCTCGGAGGACCCTGATACCGCTGGGCTGGTCGGCGTCGATGCACGCCGCGCCAATGCCATTGCCGCCGCCATTGCCATGGTGACCGTCGGTATCGCCGGTGCGTTTCTCGGCATGCGCGCGACCTTCGATCCCTATGCCGGCGCGCCGCAACTGCTGTTCGCGTTCGAAGCAGCCGTCATCGGCGGCGCCGGGTCGCTGTGGGGAACGCTGCTCGGCGGCATCGTGCTGGCGCTCGCCCAGACGCTCGGCGCGCAAGTGCATCCGCAAGGCTTTCTCATCGGCGGCCATGTGGTGTTCCTGCTGGTGCTTTTCGTGCGGCTCTCGACATCCGGCCTTGGCCTGCGTGGCCTGCTGCGCCTGGCTCCCAGGAGCGCGCCATGAGCATTGTCTCGACGTCGCCAGTCATCGAACGCGGCACCGCAACCTCTCGCATTGCCGCTCTCGCCGTCGCGGTCATCATCGCGCTGCTCGCTATCGCGCCGCAATTCCTCTCGGCCGGCGCGGTCGACCGGATGACGGCGTTGTTCATCTATGTGATCCTGGCCGCGATGTGGAATGCGCTCGCCGGCTTCGGCGGACTGGTCTCGGTCGGCCAGCAGGTGTTCTTCGGGCTCGGCGCCTATTTCACCATCCGCCTCGCCGATGCTGGTCTCAATCCGTTCGCGGCGCTGTTCGCCTCCGGCATAGTCGTCGGCGTCGTGTCGGTGCCGCTTTCCTTTTTCATGCTGCGGCTCAGGAATGGCGAGTTCGCCATCGGCATGTGGGTGATCGCGGCGCTGACGCATCTCTTGGTCAATCTCGACCGCCTGGTGCAAGGCGAAACCGGCACCTCGCTGATCTCCCTCAACGTCTATGATGCAGGTGCAAGACGGGCGACGATCTACTGGCTGGCACTGGCCTCGATGACCGCCCTGCTCGCCATCCTGTTCGGCCTGCTGCGCGGCAGCACGGGTGCGGCGATCCGCGCCATCCGCGACAATGAGGATGCGGCAGCCTCGGTCGGCGTGCGCGTCACCGGCACCAAGCGGCTGCTGTTTGTGCTGGCTGCCTTCGGCATCGGCATTGCCGGCGCGCTGTGGCTGGCAACCTCCATCACCTTCCAGCCGAAAACCTATTTCAACGTGCAGTGGACCGCCTACATGATCTTCATGGTACTGGTCGGCGGCATCGGCACTTTCGAGGGCGCCATTCTTGGCGCGCTGCTGTTCTTTCTTATCGAGACATGGTTTGGCGGCACCGGCGTCTGGTACCTGATCGGGCTCGGCGCCACCGCCGTGCTGTTCTCGCTGTTCCTGCCGCGTGGCCTGTGGGGGACGGTCGAGGAGCGTTTCGGCCTGCGCCTGCTGCCCGTCGGCTATCGCGTGCGGCTTGCTCCGAACGTGTCGGCTCCATCAGGCGAAGACGCACAACCAGAGCAAACGACACCCCACCGCGAGAAGGCATGACCATGCTGTTTGGCAAGACGATCCTCATCACCGGTGTCGCCTCCGGCATCGGCGCCCGCACGGCGGAACTGGCGGGCCAGCTCGGTGCCGACGTGATCGGCGCCGATGTCCGCGAACCGGTTGGACACCAAGGCAATTTCATCAAGGCCGACATCTCGTCCAAGGCCGGCGTCGACGATCTCGTGGCGCGCTTGCCGCCACGCATCGACGCGCTTTGCAACGTCGCCGGGCTGTCGGGCAACACGGGTGCCGTGTCGACGCTTGCCGTCAACTTCTTCGGCCTGCGCGCGTTGTCCGAGGCGGTCGCGCCAAAACTTCGCGAGGGCGGCGCCATCGTCAATGTCGCCTCGATCGCCGGCTATGGCTGGCGCGCCAATCTCAACCGTGCCGCCTCGATGGCCGGTATCGAAGGCTTTCCCGATGTCGCCAAGGTGGTCGCCGACCACGAGGTGAAGAATGAGGAAGGCTACCCGGTCTCGAAGGAATTGCTGTTGCTGTGGACCTTGCGTGCCGCTCACCAGGAGCTGTTCAAGAGCCGTGGCATCCGCGTCAATGCGGTGAGCCCAGGCCCGGTCGAAACACCGATCCTCAAACAGTTCCGCACCGTGCTGGGCGACGCCCGCGTCGACAGCGATATTGCCCGTGTCGGCCGCGCCGGCACATCGGGTGACATCGCGCCGGTTGTGCTGTTCCTGTGCTCGGATGGCGCACGCTGGGTCAATGGCGCCAATGTGCCGGTCGACGGTGGCCTTGAGGCATCGATCAACGCCGAAGTGCTCGGCTTCTAACGTATTTGAAGGCGCTCCGTGGGGAGCGAGGGAGACAGTCATGGACATTGGGCTTTTGATCGACGGCGACAAAAGGGACGCATCGGGCGCTGCTGCCTTCGAACGCATGGATCCGTTCACCGGCAAGCTGGCAACACGCGCCGCCGCGGCCAGCGTCGCCGATGCCAATGCCGCCGTGGAAGCGGCGGCGGCGGCGTTTCAGGCCTGGTCCAAGACAGGTCCGGGCGAACGCCGAGCCTTGCTGCTGAAAGCCGCGGACGTCATGGCTTCGAAGGTCGGCGAATTCACCAAGCTGATGATGGAGGAGACCGGGGCGACCGGCCCGTGGGCCGGCTTCAACGTCATGCTGGCGGCCAACATGCTGCGCGAGGCCGGCGCGATGACGACGCAGATCTCGGGCGAAATCATTCCGTCGGACAAGCCGGGCACGATCGCCATGGCGATCCGCCAGCCGGCAGGCGTGTGCCTCGGCATCGCGCCGTGGAATGCTCCGGTCATTCTCGGCACCCGCGCCGTGGCCATGGCGATCGCTTGCGGCAACACGGTGGTGCTGAAGGCCTCCGAACTGTGCCCCGGCACGCACCGGCTGATTGGCCAGGTGCTGGTCGAGGCCGGCCTGCCCAAGGGCGTCATCAATGTCGTCACCAATGATCCTAGGGACGCCGCCGATATTGTCGAGGCGCTGGTTGCGCATCCGGCGGTCAAGCGCGTCAACTTCACCGGCTCCACCAAGGTTGGCCGGATCATCGCCGAACTCGCCGGCCGGCATCTGAAGCCGGCCTTGCTCGAGCTTGGCGGCAAGGCGCCGCTTTTGGTGCTGGACGATGCGGATATCGATGCGGCAGTGAACGCCGCGACGTTCGGCGCTTTCATGCATCAGGGTCAGATCTGCATGTCGACCGAGCGGCTGATCGTCGATGAGACGGTCGCCGACGCATTCGTTGCCAAGCTCGCTGCCCGCGCCTCGCAACTGCCGGCGGGCGACCCGCGCGGCGATGTCGTGCTGGGCTCGCTGATCAGCAGCCAGGCCGCTGACAAGATGGAGGAACTCATCGCCGATGCCGTCGCCAAGGGTGCCAAGCTGGTGGCCGGCGGCAAGCGCACCGGCACCGTGGTGGAAGCGACATTGCTAGACCACGTCACGCCGGCAATGCGCGTCTACGCGGAAGAGTCCTTCGGGCCGGTCAAGCCGGTGATCCGGGTGAAAGGCGAGGATGAGGCGGTGCGGGTCGCTAATGACACCGAGTATGGTTTGTCCTCGGCTGTCTTCAGCCGCGATATCAAGCGCGCCATGGCGGTTGCCGCCCGCATCGAGGCCGGCATCTGTCACATCAACGGCCCGACGGTTGGCGACGAGGCACAGATGCCGTTCGGCGGCGTCAAGGGTTCGGGCTATGGCCGCTTCGGCGGCAAGGCATCGATCGCCGAGTTCACCGACCTGCGCTGGGTGACGATCGAGGACCCGAACCAGCATTATCCGTTCTGACGGCCAGCACCGGGAGCGTCACTCCTTTGTCAACGCCCTGAACAGCTTGTCGAGCAGCCCGACCAATTGTTGCTGCTCGTCACGCGACAGGTCGACGAACATCTCCCGATTGAGGTTCCAGGCGAATTCCATCACCTCGGCGTAGAGCTTTTCGCCCTCCCCCGTCAGCGCCAGATCGTTGACGCGGCGATCCTCGCTGCTGACCGCCTTGACCAGAAGGCCACGCTCGATCAGCCCGCTGACATAGCGGCTGAGCTGCCCCTCGTCCTGCTGCGTGGCGCGGGCCACGGCGCGAACCGAGGGCTGCCCGAGATATTTCACCACAGCCAGCGTCCGCCATTCGCCAAGCGTGATGCCATAGGTGCTGACCAGGACATTCTGTGCCTGCCGGTCGTTCACCCGCGTCAGCAAGGCGAGGCGATACGAAAACAGATCGCGAATGTCGTGTGGGCTCTCCCAGGGCGGTGGTGTCGGGTTCAGAGCATCGCGGTAGGGTGACGTCATATTGGTTGACATTGTCAGGCAATTCCTTGATAGTGTCAAACAATGGGGTGCCACGAAAAGAGCATCCGGGCAAGCCACAGGTTGGAGGAGACTGAGATGCTAAAGGTTTTGAAACGTCGTCTGGGCCTCGGCGTTGCCGCCCTCCTCTCCAGCCTCGCGCTGCTGGCCTGGGCTGATGGCGCGGCGGCGGAAAACACCAAACTGCGATTTGCCTATCTTCTCGCCGATTCCGACCTGCCAATCTTCGTCGCCCAGAAGAACGGCGCTTTCCAGGCCGCGGGCCTTGATGTCGAACTCACCGAAGTGCAAGGCGGCCCTGCGGTCGTCGCGGCCATTGCTTCTGGCTCGGCGGATGTCGGCTACGCGGCGCCCGTGCCGCCGATCAATGCCCGCCTCAACGGCGTCATGGTCAAGATGGTCCTGGCGCTCGGCCATGAGGTCGATCCCGACAAGAAATTTCTATGGCTCGTGGCATCCAAGGCTTCCGGCGCCAAGGACCTTGCGGGCCTCAAGGGCAAGAAGATTGCCTTCAACGCCAACGGCTCGCTTTGCGAACTGGCATGGCGCGACCACATGGCCAAGGCCGGCTTGAGCATGGACGATGTTCAGGTTGTCATCTTGCCCTTCCCGCAACAGGAAGCTGCATTGGAGCAAGGCGCCATCGATGCGACCTGCACCGTCAATCCGTTCTTTGCTTCGATGTCGAAGAACACGGCCATCGGGGCCCAGATCGTGGCGTCGGGCGTGCTGGCGGACGAGAGCAAGCCGACGCTCAACGATGTGATCTTCGCCGGCGACGACTACATCGCCGCCAATGCCAGCAGCATCAAGGCCTTCGGCAAGGTGATTTTCGAAACCCGCAACGCGCTTTTGGCCAACCGTGCGGAACTCGAAGCGGCGGCGGTGGAGTTTCTCCAGCTGACGCCGGAAGCGGCCAAGGACTTCAACCTGCCGATCGTCAAACCGGAACTCACCGTCACTGAAGCCGATGTCCAGATACTGCTCGACGCCATGAAGCGGGCCGGCATGCAGACGCAGGACATCGCCGCCAAAGACTTCGTCGCCAACATGGCGCCGTGAGGCTATCGTCGCATGCGGGTAAGTACGGCCGGCGGGAGGACCGATGGACGTTGTGTTGAAAGTCGACGGGCTGACAAAGTCCTACGGTCGCGGCGCTGACGCGGTTCAGGTTCTCGGCGGCATTTCCTTCGAGGTCCGCCGAGGCGAATTCGTCTCGGTGGTCGGACCATCCGGCTGCGGCAAGACCACCTTGCTGTTCGCGATTGCCGGCCTGCATTCCGTCACGTCGGGAAGCGTCAGCCTGAAAGGCCAGTTGGTCACCGCACCGCCCAAGGGCGTAGCGGTGGTCTTCCAGGACTATTCGCGCTCGCTGTTTCCTTGGAAGAACAACCGCGACAATGTCGCGTTCGGCACGGCGCGCATCAACGGCCTGTCCGCCGCCGACAAGCGCGGCAAGGCACAGGAGATTCTCGAGGCCGTCGGCCTCACCGGCTTTGGCGACAAATATCCGTGGCAGCTTTCCGGCGGCATGCAGCAGCGTGTCGCCATCGCGCGGGCGCTGGCCTCGCAAAGCGAGCTCTTGTTGCTGGACGAGCCTTTGGCCGCTGTCGACGCGCAGACCCGGGCCGACATGCAGGACCTGCTGCTCGATATCGCCATCCGCTTTCAACAGACCTGCCTGCTTGTCACCCATGATGTCGACGAGGCCGTCTACATGGCTGACCGCGTCGTGGTGCTGACGCGGCGCCCGACAACGGTCGATCACGAAATCACGGTCGACCTCGGCAAGAAACGCGACCAGATCGCGACCCGCGAAAACCCCGTCTTCTTGAAAGCCCGTCACGACGTGATGACCAGCATCCGCAATTTTCGTGCGGCCGCGCCGGCAGACGCCGCCGCATGACGATCGACGGCGTCAAATCCTATGATGCCTTGCTTCGCATGGGCGCGGTCATTTCCTTTCTGGTGATCGCCGCCGTCTGGCAGCTTGTCGCGAGTTCCGGCTTGGTGCCGCCGAAATATTTCCCAGGCATCCCGGCCATCGCTGGCGGCTTCTGGAGCATGCTGACATCAAGTGAATTGCCTGGCGCCGAGTTGAAAACCCTGTCGCGGGCTTTGACCGGGTTGGCGGGCGCATCGATCCTCGGCATAGCGCTGGCTGTCCTCAGTGACCTGTTGCCCGTATTCCGCCGAGGCTTTGCTCCTGTCGCCGCGCTCATCCAGCCCATCCCGCCCGCGGCCCTGGTGCCGATGGCCGTTTTCATGCTGGGTCTTGGCCCCAAGCTCTATGCCTTCATCATCATCCTGGTGACGGTCTGGCCACCCTACTTCAATGGCGTGGCGGCACTGGCGAGCGTCTCGCAGGAGCAGATCCGCAGCGGCCAGATGATGGCACTGAGCCGATGGCAGATCCTGTGGCGGATCAAACTGCCTGCCGCGCTGCCGGAGATTTTCGCCGGCATCCGCTATGCCTCGACCATCAGCCTCATCGCCGTGGTTGTCGCGGAAATGCTGGCCGGTCATGACGGGCTCGGTTTCCTCTTGATCCGCAAGGCCTTCGCGATCCGCATTCCGGAGGTCTACGCGCTGATGTTCGTCTGCGCGGCAAACGGGCTGGTCATGAACGGGCTGATCAAGCTGTTGCGCTGGCAATTCACCGGCTGGCATATGCGCATGATCGAGCAGCCGGCATGAAGAGCAGCCGCCTCAACGAGACGGCCTCGGGACTGATTGTCCCCTTGGCAATCCTGCTTGCGTGGCAGGCCCTGGCCTGGCGCGCCGCGACACCGCTTTTTCCCGGCCCATGGCAAGTCGCCCTGTCGATCTGGAAGCTGTACCCGATGATCGTCGGTCAGATCGGCTACACGCTGATGCGCGCCCTTGCCGGCTTCGTGGTCGCGGCGGTGCTGATGATACCGCTCGGCATCCTGCTCGGCCGCCTGAAGACCGTCGGGCGGCTGGTCGAGCCGATGATGGACATGCTGGCGACGTTGCCGCCGCCAGCGGTGGTACCGATCGTCATGCTCTTTGCCGGCACCGGCGACATCGCCAAGATCGTCATCATCGCCTACGCTGCCGCTGTGCCGCTGATCATGAACACCTATGAGGCCTCGAAGACCCTGCATCTGATGGCGAACCAGGTGGCGCGGTCGCTGCGCTTGAGCCGCTTCGAGACCATGCTGCATATCGATCTGCCGGCCTCGCTGCCGATGATTGCCACCGGTATGCGGCTTGCCATCGCATCGGCGCTGCTGGTCAGCGTCACCTCTGAAATGCTGCTTGCCACCAATGGCATCGGCGTTGTCATCCAGCGCCAGCAGGAAAATTTCCAGATCGCTGGCGGTCTCGCCGCGATCGCCTTCATCTCGGTCATCGGCCTGATCATCAACAGCCTTGTCTTCCAGTTGGAGAAGCGCTGGCTGTTCTGGCATTACCGGTCGTCCGAGAGCCACAATGACGGGTAGACGATGACAGACCGCCGCAATGTCCTTTTCATCATGTGCGACCAACTGCGCTTCGACTATCTGAGTTGCGCCGGACACAAGAGCCTAAAGACGCCGAACATCGACCGGCTGGCCAGCCGAGGCGTGCGCTTCACCAACGCCTATGTGCAGTCAACCGTGTGCGGGCCCTCGCGGATGAGCGCCTATACAGGCCGCTATGTCCGGTCACACGGATCGACGCAAAACGGCGTGCCGCTGCGGGTCGGCGAACCGACGCTTGGCGACCATCTGCGGGAGGTCGGTGTGCGATCCGCACTGATCGGCAAGACCCATATGGCGGCCGATGAGAAAGGCATGGAACGCCTCGGCATCGACAAGACGTCGATCATCGGTGTGCGTGTCGCCGAATGCGGTTTCGAGCCTTTCGAGCGCGATGACGGGCTTCACCCCTCGTCCGGCTACGACCCTGACCCGGCCTACGATACCTACCTGCGCCAGCATGGCTTCGACGCCGACAACCCATGGGAGCACTGGGCCAATTCAGGCGAAGGCGAGAACGGCGAGAATTTCAACGGCTGGCTGCTCGTTCACTCGGACAAGCCGGCACGCATTCCCGACGAGCATTCCGAAACACCCTACATGACGCGCCGCGCCATGCGCTTCATCGAAGAGGCCGAGGCCAAGGGCGAAGCCTGGTGCGCGCATCTTTCCTATATCAAACCGCACTGGCCCTACATCGTGCCGGCGCCCTATCACGACATGTACGGCAAGGCGGACGTCCAGCCGCCGGTGCGCAGCGAGGCCGAACGCCTCTCACCCAATCCGATCTTCGAAGCTTTCCAGCAGGAGCGCTACTCCAGAAACTTCTCCCGCGACGCGGTCCGCGACACCGTCATCCCCTGCTACATGGGGCTGATCAAGCAGATCGACGACCATCTCGGCACCCTGTTCGACTTCCTGGAAGAGCGCGGCCTGTTCAACAGCACGATGATCGTGTTCACCTCGGACCATGGCGATTACCTCGGCGATCATTGGCTGGGTGAAAAATACATGTTCCATGACGTCGCCGCCAAGGTGCCGATGATCGTCTACGATCCGCGCCCGCAGGCCGACGTGACGCGCGGAACGACATCCGACGCGCTGGTGGAAATGATCGATCTCGCGCCGACCTTTCTCGACTTCTTCGGCGGCAAGGCAAAGCCGCACATTCTTGAAGGCCGCTCGCTCTCGCCCCTACTGGCTGGAGAGCGCAAGAACTGGCGCAGCCATGCGGTGAGCGAATATGACTACGGCGGCGATGCCGCGCGGCTCAAGCTGGCCATGCCGGTGTCGGACTGCAAGCTCTACATGATCACCGACGGCAGCTTCAAACTGATCCATGGCGAAGGGCTGGCGCCGATCTTCTTCGACCTGCGCAATGACCCGGACGAGCTGTGCGATCTCGGGACGGACGCAGCGGCAACGGCCGACATAGAGCGGTTGCGGCAAGCGCTGTTCCGCTGGCTTGCGGCACCCAACAACCGCATCACCGTTCCGGACGAATGGCTGACGGAGAGCGACGACAAGATGCTGCATTTCGATCCGCTGATCGGCCCTGGCGTGCTGATCGGCTATTGGGACGAGGCAGAACTTGCCGAACAGCATGAGGCCCGTCGCGAATGGCTGTCAAAGCAACCCGGGAAATGACGCTTACGCCGTTATCAGTGAGGGCACGAAGCGGACGCTGGCGGATCGGGTCTCGCCTGGCGCGAGCACGATGGAGCCGGTGTTGTATCCGTTGCCGACGCGGTTGAACGCGTCGGTCATGTTGCTGACCGGCTCGGCGCAGAAGAACGGCTCGCCGGGCGGCGTGTAGAGCACGAGGAAATCGAGCGGCGCTTCAGCTTCCATATCAAGCTGCCGCCCGTGTTCCGGCCAGGTAATCCGCGCGTTGCGCGCCCAGCCGGTGAAGGCCGTATCGAAATCGGCCTCTGAAATATCAAAGCCGGTGGTCGGGTTGGCGCCCGCCGGTGGCACGACATGCCGGGTCGGCAAGACCTGTGCATCGGTTTCCCACATGCCGGTGACGCTCGCCTGGATATGCGTCCACGGTGTCGACGGGAAATAGGGATGAAGGCCAAACCCCGCCGGCATCGGCGTATCAGAGAGATTGCGCAGCGACAG
This sequence comes from Mesorhizobium sp. INR15, assembly GCF_015500075.1. NCBI lineage: Bacteria > Pseudomonadati > Pseudomonadota > Alphaproteobacteria > Hyphomicrobiales > Phyllobacteriaceae > Mesorhizobium > Mesorhizobium sp. INR15. Next base: position 5,905,292 of record NZ_CP045496.1, read on the forward strand.
GCGAATGCTCAGCCTGCCGTCCTCAACCGAGATTGCTTGTTCGGCCTCATAACTCCACGGCCAGGAATCGGCGGCATGGCGATAGTGCAGGATCGCCGTGCCGGCGTCGTGCCGCGCGACTGTCCACGGTTTGCGCCATCCGTGGCCGTGTTCGTGATGCGGATCGTCGGGCCGTGTCGGCAGCCGGATGCCGCGGTCTCCGAATTCGAAGCGCCCACCCCTGATGCGATTGGAATAAGGAACCAGCGGGAAGCAGCCCATGGCGCCGGCGTCGCGGCTGGCGATCGCACCGCTATCCGCTGGTCTTAGCCAGTCCACGGTTTGCCCGTTGCCGTGCCAGCGATAGGACGCCACCGCCCCGCCGGCAGCAGGCGCTATCTCGACCGTGGCAATGCCGTCGCCGATCGAAATCAGGTCTTCATCGAGGTGTTTTGCCCCAGCAGTGGAATTCCCCATCATCCGCCCCGCCATCCCCTTGACTTCATCCACTATGCCATTAAGACATATCATATGAATAGTATGAAGAATAAAAAATCATTCAGCACGGCGCGCACCTCAAGGACACCGGTTGCGGTGTTCAGCGGCTCCACGGCGCTGCATGCGACAGTCGTTGAACAGATTGGGTTGCGTATCGTGCAAGGCGACTTCCTGCCCGGCGAGGCACTGCCCAATGCCGACGATTCCAGCGAGATGCTGGGAGTGAGCCGTACGGTGCTGCGCGAAGCGATAAAAGTCCTGGCGGGCAAGGGGCTCGTCGAGTCGCGGCCCAAGACCGGCACCCGGGTGCGTCCCCGCTCCGACTGGAACTTCCTCGACCCGGACGTCCTGTCGTGGCGCTACGCCGGCGGCGTCAATGCCGAGGATGTCAGGGCGCTGTTTGAACTTCGCCGGGCCATCGAGCCCATGTCGGCGGCACTCGCGGCGCGGCGTGCCACGCCAGCTCAGATTGCCGAAATCAATGCCGCTCTGGCTGAAATGGAAGCGCTCAGCGATGATGGTGACCGCTTCGCCAAGCCCGACCTAGTGTTCCACCAGACCATCCTGCGCATGACCGGCAATGAGCTGATCGGTTCGCTTGCGGCACTGGTCGAAACCGCCTTGGTGATGAGCTTTCGGCTCTCCAACGACAATCCGGACGGGCAGCGCCACTCTGTGCCGCTGCATCGGGAAGTGGCCGAAAAGATCGCGGCCGGCGATGCGGATGGCGCACAAAAGGCGCTGCTCGTGCTTATCGACAATGCCGAGGAGGACGTGCGCCGCAGCGTTGAAAACCGCAACCGGCGCCGCCAGGATCGGGAACAGACATCGTGACGGATACAAAACGCAAACTGCGTTCAGAAGCCTGGTTCGGCGGTGAAGGCAAGAATGCCTTCATGCACCGCAGCTGGATGAAGAACCAGGGCATCCCCGCCGACGCTTTCGACGGCCGCCCGGTGATCGGCATCTGCAACACCTGGTCCGAATTGACGCCGTGCAATGCGCACCTGCGGGCACTGGCCGACCACGTCAAGCGCGGCGTCTATGAGGCCGGCGGCCTGCCGCTCGAATTCCCTGTCATGTCGCTCGGCGAAAGCAACATGCGCCCCACCGCCATGCTGTTCCGCAATCTGGTGAGCATGGATGTCGAGGAATCCATCCGTGCCAACCCGATCGACGGCGTCATCCTGCTGGTCGGCTGCGACAAGACCACGCCGGCGCTGCTGATGGGCGCGGCATCGTGCAATCTGCCGACCATCGCCGTTTCCGGCGGGCCGATGCTGAATGGCAAGTTCCGTGGCAAGGATATCGGTTCGGGCACCCATGTCTGGAAATTCGCCGAAGAAGTGAAGGCTGGCCGCATGCCGGTCGCCGATTTCCTCGCCGCCGAGCAGGGCCAGAGCCGGTCGGCGGGCAGCTGCATGACGATGGGCACGGCCTCGACCATGGCCAGCATGGTGGAAGCGCTCGGCATCGGCATGCCGGACAATGCAGCGATCCCGGCAGTGGACTCGCGCCGAGGCGTTCTCGCCCAGATGGCCGGACGCCAGATCGTCGACCTGGTCCGCAGGGACGTGACGATCGCACAGATCCTCACCAGGGAGGCCTTCGAAAACGCCATCCGCGTCAACGGCGCGATCGGCGGCTCGACCAATGCGGTGCTGCATCTGATCGCCATCGCCAATCGGGTCGGCGTCGATCTCAGCCTGGACGACTGGGATCGGCTTGGCCGCGACATTCCAACCATCGTCGACCTGATGCCATCGGGCCGGTTCCTGATGGAAGATTTCTACTACGCCGGGGGGCTAGCTGCGGTCATGGCGTCGCTTGATGAAGTGGGGCTTCTTCATCGCGACGTCATGACTGTCAGCGACAAGACCATAGGTGAACTGGTCGACGGCGCGCCCAACTACAACAGCGAGGTCATCCGGCCGCTGAGCCAGCCGCTGACCAAGGAAGGCGGCATCTCGATCCTGCGCGGCAATCTGGCGCCCAATGGCGCGGTGATCAAACCTTCAGCAGCAACGCCCGAACTGATGCAGCATCGCGGCAAGGCGGTCGTCTTCGAGAACATCGAGCACTACTACGCCCGCATCGACGATCCGGACCTGGATATCGACGCATCCTCGGTGATGGTGCTCAAGAATTGCGGGCCGCGCGGCTATCCCGGGATGGCAGAGGTCGGCAACATGCCGCTGCCGGCGAAGCTGCTCAAGCAAGGCGTGTCCGACATGGTGCGCATTTCGGATGCACGCATGAGCGGCACCGCTTACGGCACCGTTGTTCTGCATGTGGCGCCAGAGGCTGCTGCCGGCGGCGTGCTCGCCCTGGTGCGCGATGGCGACCTGATCGAACTCGATGTCGCCGGCCGGCGTCTCGAACTTCTGGTTTCGGATGAGGAGCTGGCGATCCGCCGGCGTGACTGGAAGCCGCCGACACCGCCTCAAGGCGGCTACCAGAGCCTTTATGTCGAGCGCGTGCTGCAAGCGGACAAAGGCTGCGATTTCGACTTTCTCGTTGGTCGCCGCGATGCCGGCATCCCTCGGCATTCCCATTAGAGAGACGCGCGATGACGTATGAACTCGACAACTACGCCATCTACCCCAGCCTCAAGGGCCGCAGCGTCTTCATAACCGGTGGCGGCAGCGGCATTGGCGAGAGCCTGGTCCGACATTTCTGCGCGCAAGGCAGCCTTGTCGCCTTCGTCGACCTGGCCGAGGAACCTTCCCGGCAGCTGGTCGAGACGATTGCCGCCGAAGGCAATCCAGCGCCGCTTTTCATTCCTTGCGATTTGCGCGACATCGAGCAATTGCAGGCGGCAACCGTGCAGGCAATGCTGCAAAACGGCCCGATCCAGGTCCTGTGCAACAATGCCGGCAATGATGACCGCCACCAGACCAAGGACGTGACCGTCGCCTATTGGGATGACCGCATGGCGGTCAACCTGCGCCACCAGTTCTTCGCGGCCCAGGCGGTTCGCCCGCAAATGGGCTCGCAGGGCGGTGGTTCGATCATCAACTTCGGCTCGATCACCTGGATGGTGGGTGATCCCGACTGCCCTGCCTATGTGACGGCCAAGGCAGCGGTTTACGGCATGACGCGGGCACTGGCCCGCGAGCTCGGCCCGGAGCGCATCCGCGTCAACTGCATGGTGCCGGGCTGGGTGATGACCGAGCGCCAGGTGCGCTTGTGGCTGAACCCGGACGGAGAGCGTCAGATCGCGGAACGGCAGTGCCTGCCCGACCGGCTGCAGCCCTCCGATATCGCGCGCATGGCGTTGTTTCTCGCCGCCGACGACAGCCGCATGTGCACAAGCCAACAGTTCATCGTCGATGCGGGCTGGGTGTGATCCCAAGCCTCAAGGGAAGAAGGTAGTTTCATGCGTCTTGTTCAGTTCAGAATGTCCGATGGGACCAGGCGGGTTGGTCGGGTCTCCGAGGATGGCAACCACCTCCACCCGCTCGACAAGACGAGCACCGTCCTGGAACTGGCCGCAGCAGCGATTGCCGAGGGCGTTACCATCGCGGCTCTTGTCGAAAAGCGGACCAGCACCGAGACAATCGATTATGACCAGTTGCTGCGCGAGGACCGCGTGCTTGTCCCGGTCGACCATCCGGAGCCGGCGCGCTTCCTCGTTACAGGCACGGGCCTGACCCATACGGGCAGCGCTGCCGCACGCGACAAGATGCATGTGCTCACTCACGGCAAGGACGCCGAGGAATCCGATTCGCTCAAGATCTTCCGCATGGGCCTTGAAGGCGGCAAGCCCGCCGCCGGCCAGATCGGCATCCAGCCGGAATGGTTCTTCAAGGGCGTCGGCACCTGTGTCGTGCCGCCAGGTGCGGCGCTGCCGATGCCGGCATTCGCGAAAGCCGGCGCCGAGGAAGCCGAGATTGTCGGGCTCTATCTCAACGGCCCCGATGGCCATCCCTACCGTATCGGCTACGCACTTGGGAACGAGTATTCCGACCACGTGACCGAGGCCGAGAACTATCTCTATCTCGCCCATTCCAAGCTGCGCTCCTGCTCGATCGGACCGGAACTGCTGATCGGTGACCTGCCGGATGAAGTGCGCGGTCACTCCCGCATCCTGCGCAACGGCGCCGTCATCTGGGAACAGGACTTCCTGTCTGGTGAAGCGCACATGTCGCACTCGATCGGCAATCTCGAGCATTTCCATTTCCGCTATCCGATGCACCGCAGGCCGGGCGACCTGCATGCCTATTTCTTCGGCGCGGCGGTGATGAGCTACGCCTCCGGCGTCCAGACGGCGCCCGGCGACGAGTATGAAATCCAGGCACAGACATTCGGCAAGCCACTGCGCAACCGGATGGAACAGGTGCCGGACGAGGGACTGGTCGCTGTCACCCAGCTGTGACGGCGAAGGTCCAAACCACGGTCCACCAGAACGACAATGGGAGATTAAAAATGGGACTGAAGAAACTGTTTCTGAAAATGGCGACCATCGGGCTCGGTATCGGCCTGATGACATCGGCGGCACTGGCGGCGAACCTCAGGGTTCTGGCCTGGGACGGCTATGCCGACCCGGACTGGGTCAAGGATTTCACCGCCGCGACCGGCATCGGCGTCGATGTCGTCTTCATCGGCAGCGATGACGAGATCTGGGCCAAGATCAAGGGCAGCGAAGGCCAAGACTTCGACGTCTTCGCCGTCAACACCGCCCAGCTGCAGCGCTACATCAAGGCCGACCTGGTGTCACCGATCGACGTCAGCAAGCTCGCCAACCAGAAGGAAGTGCTGCCGCGCTTCCGCGATCTGACGGCGGTCAGCGGCGTCACCAAGGACGGCAAGGTCTACGGCATTCCGTTCTGCTTCGATTCCATCGGGCTGATCTACGACACCGACAAGGTCAAGCCGGCGCCGACATCGATGTCGGTTCTCTGGGACCCGGCATACAAGGGCAAAGTGCTGGCCTACGACAATGGCGAGCACAATTTCTCGTTCACGGCGCTGACGCTCGGCTACAAGGATCCGTTCAATCTCAGCGAAGAGCAGATGGCGGCGGTCAAGGCCAAGCTGGTCGAGCTCAAGCGCAATGTGCTGAGCTTCTACACCACCGCCGACGAAGCGCAGCAGATCTACCAGAACAATGATGTCGCTCTGATCTGGGCCAACTATGGCCAGCAGCAGGTCAAGGCGCTGCAGAAGATCGGCGCTCACGTCGCCTACGTCAATCCAAGCGAGGGTGCTCTGGCCTGGCTCGACAACTGGGTCATCTCCAAGGGCGTCCGCGACAATGCCGCCGCCGAGAAATGGATCGACTTCATGCTGACCAAGAAGGTCAGCGGCGCGCTTTCCGAGCGCACCGGCTTCGGCAACACCGTGACCGAAACCAGCAGCGCCGGCGGCAACGACAAGCTGGTCTGGCTCAATAATGTCGAGGATCCGCTGAAGCGTTCGGACATGTGGAACGAGGTCAAGGCGACGCCCTGATCTCTTCGCGTTATGATTTGATGGACCCGGCGGTCCGGACATTCCGGACCGCCGAAAAGCGCATGTCGAGAGTATTCCATGAACCAGACCACCGACCTGCTGACGCTGCGGTCCGTCTCCAAATCCTACGGCAATGTGCCGGTGCTGCACGGCATCGACCTGTCGATCAGGGATGGCGAATTCCTGACCGTTCTCGGCCCTTCAGGCTCCGGCAAGACCACGGTGTTGCGGCTTATCGGCGGCCTTGAGCCGCTGACCGGCGGCGAGATCCGGCTTGACGGCCAGGACATCGGCCGCATGCCGATCAACCGGCGGCCGTTCAACACAGTGTTCCAGGACTACGCGCTGTTCCCGCACCTGACCGTTTCCGGCAATGTCGGCTACGGGCTTTCCGTCCGCCATGTGCCGCGCAAGGAGATTGCACGCCGCGTTGCAGAAGCACTTGAGCTGGTCCAGCTCGGGCGCTTCGCCGATCGCTTTCCAGCGCAGCTTTCCGGTGGCCAGCGCCAACGCGTCGCCTTGGCCCGCGCGCTGATCTGCCAGCCGCGCCTTATCCTGCTCGACGAGCCGCTGGCGGCGCTCGACCTTGAACTGCGCCGGCAGATGCAGGAATTCCTGAAATCCATCCAGCGCGAAATCAAGACCACCTTCCTGTTCGTGACGCACGACCAGGAGGAAGCCATTGGAATGGCCGATCGTATCTGCGTCATGGAGGCCGGCCATATCCGCCAGCTCGGCACACCGCATGAGCTCTATTACAAGCCCAACTGCGAATTCGTGGCGCGCTTCTTCGGCGAGAACAATCTTGTGGCGGGCAAGCTCGGGCCGGTGCAGGGCGAGCTACGCTCGATCGAGACGGCGCTCGGCCGCATGGTCTGCTCGATCGGCGACCAACCCCATTTGAAATCAGCAGCGGATGGCGCCAGCGCGTTCGCCGCCTTCCGTCCCGAAGCCTTGCATGTTGCCACGGCGCAAGACACAGAAAACCGCTTTTCCGGCACGATCACCGATCTCGCATTCGCCGGCTCCTCGACCGTCGCCACCATCACAGCAGGCGAAGCCAACCGCCTGAGGCTGCGCGTCCCAAGCCGCGTCGACGGCAGCGCATTGAAGTCCGGCGTGGCGGTATCCCTGTCGTTTGCGCCGCACGAAGGCCATCTGGTGCTGGCATGAGCAGCGCCGGTTCGGTACGGCCAGCGGAGAACCGGCTGTCGCAACTGGTCACGGTTCTGGCTTTCGCCTTGCCCGTGGTCTTCGTTCTCGTGCCACTGGCGATCTTCCTCGGCTACAGTTTCTTCAGCGTCGACCAGGGCACGATCGTCCATGATCTGTCGCTGGGCAACTATATCCGCTTCTTCACCGATCCGGTCTTTCCCAGGGTGTTCTGGAACACCATCGTTTTGTGTCTCTCGGTGGCGGCAATCTGCATCCTGCTTGCCTATCCCGCCGCCTATTTCCTGACAACGCTGAAAGGGCGCTGGCGCTATGCCTTGCTGATGCTGCTGCTGGTGCCGCTCCTGATGAGCTATGTCATCAAAATCTATGCCATCCGCAGCATCCTTGGCCTCAACGGCTTTCTCAACAAGGCGCTGGTGGCGGTTGGCATCCTGCAGGAGCCGTCGACGCTTTTCGTCTTCAACATGAACGCCATTCTGCTGACGCTTACCTTGCTGCTGATCCCCTTCGCCATCCTGCCGATCTTCCTGTCGCTGGAGCGGATTCCGCAGGTCCTGCTGCGCGCCTCCGATGATCTCGGCGCCAGTGGCCTGCAGACATTCCTGCGCATCACCTTGCCGCTCAGCTTGCCCGGTGTCGCCTCGGCGGCAAGCTTCGTCTTCGTGCTGGCGATCGGCGATTTCCTGACGCCGCAAATGGTCGGCGGTATCAGCGGTTTCACCTTTGGCCGTATTCTCTACAGCCAGTTCGGCACGGCCTATAACTGGCCGTTCGGCGCGGCCCTGTCGGTGGCGCTGGCCATTGTGGTCATCGCGGCCATTCTTGTCGGCGAGCGTTTCGGGCGCAGCCGAGGGACTTCGATATGAGCGCCCTGCCCCGGCCGTCGACGATCTTTCTGGCGGCGATCACGACACTGGTTGCCGTGCTGCTCTACAGCCCGCTGTTCGTGCCGATCGTGTCGTCGTTCTTCACGGTTTCGCATGGCGATGTCGACTGGTCTTCGCCGACATTCGCGACCTATGTGGCGCTCGCCGAGAACCACGATATCCTGGCGGCCTTGCGCACCACGCTGATCGTCGGTGTCTGCACCGTCATCCTGTCCGTGGTCAGCGGCACGCTGCTGGCGCTCTACTATCATGGGCGCAGGGCGGGACGCTCGACGTTGCAGTTCATCATCTTCCTGCCGTTCCTGATGCCGCCGATCATCAGCGGCCTGGCGCTCTTGATCTTCTTCCGCGAAATCGGCCTCGAACGCTCGCTGCTGACGGTCGTCATCGGACATACCGTCTTCGTTTTGGCGATCGTCTACCGCACGGTGCTGATGCGCCTGCAGTCGATGAGCCGCACGCTGGTTGAAGCCTCCTACGATCTTGGCGCGACGGGCTGGCAGACATTCTGGCGCATCATCCTGCCAAACCTGTCGAGCGCGATGGTCGGCGGCGCCATCCTCGCCTTCGCCCTGTCCTTCGACGAGACCATGATCACCATCCTGGTGACCGGCACCCAGAGTACGCTGCCCGTCAGGCTGTGGGCGATGATGCGGCTTGGCTTTTCACCCGACATCAATGCGCTGGTCGCATTGATCCTCATGTTCACCGTGCTGCTTTGCGTACTTGCCGCCCGCTTCCTCATTCCCAAGCAGATGGCGACGCAACGGAATTGACGGCCTCAGCTTGCGGCAGTGAAGGCTCGGTTGCGGTCGATCAACTCACGAACGAAGGCCTGGACGAGGCTTCGTGTTTCGTCGGCCTTGCGGTAGGCAATCAGGTGCCTAGAGGAGAAGGTGTAGGATCCCGGCTTGATCGCCCGCAAGTCACCGCTCTCGACCCATGACGACGCGAAATGCATCGGCAGGAAGCCGATGAAATTGCCCGACAGGATCAGCATCAACTGCGCTTCCATGTGGATGACCGATGCGCTGGCTCTCGGGTGCCCGACCAAATAGAGATCGTCGAAATAGCGATAGCTGCGCACTGAAAATCGGGCCGCGTCGATCGCGCCCTGGTCGATGCGGGAATCGTGCAGGGCGAAGAGCGGATGCCGCCGGCCGCAATAGAGGAAATGCGGTTCGCCGCAATAGTCCCGATAGACAACGCCCGGCGCCTTCTGCGACAGCGGCCCGATGACGACGTCGCGCTCGCCATCGGCGACCTGCTGTTCAAGTTCGGACGGTGTGCCCAGGGTCAAATCGATAAAGACGTCGGAATCAGGTCCCATGAAGCGCTTCAGAGCGTGCTGGATGCCCAGTTCATCGCTTGTGAACACGCCATCCGAAGTCCCGATGCGCAGCCGACCCGACAGGCTGCCGCTGGCCGCGCTGATGCGATGGCCGAAATCGTCGAGATCGCGGAACAGCTTGAGTGCCGCATCATAGGTCGCCTGTCCGACCTCGGTGAGACGGAACTGCTTGCGCCCGCGATGACAGAGTTGCGCACCGATGCGCTTCTCCAACTCCGCCAGATGCGTGCTGAGCGTCGGCTGCGACAAGTTGAGGGTGATCTGCGCATCGGCGAACCCCCCTGAATCCGCCAGTGCCACGAAGACGCGGAGCAGACGGATATCGATGTTGTCGAGCCGCCGCATGCCTGCCTCCCCGATCGGTGATGCATCGACATTATTCGATGTAAAATTCGAAATAAACTCATTTACATGAATGTTGAAAATCGCGACCCTTGGCGCAACAAAAATGGGGAACAATCATGAAAACAACATTCGCCACAGCGCTGTCCGCGGCATTTCTGCTCGCCAGTTCGCAATTCGCCTTGAGTGCCGACCAAATCCGCATCCTGGCTCCAACCTGGCTGGGGTTTGCACCTGTCCACATCGCCAGCGATCTCGGCTGCTTCGCCGCCAAGGACCTCGATGTCAGCATCAAGTTCGAGGACGATCTGACCAATGTCATGGCGGCGATGGCGCGCGGCGATATCGAGATGCAGATGCGCTCCGTCGGCGAGTATCAGGGCCGTCCGCGTGACGCATCGACGCCAGGCATCATCATCGGCACCATCGATGAATCCGTCGGCGGCGACGGCGTCATCACGGACGACGCGATCAAGTCGGTCGCCGATCTCAAGGGCAAGGTGGTCGCGGCAGAGCCTAATATTCCTTCACGCCTGCTGCTTCAGATGGAGCTCAAACAAGCCGGCCTGTCGTTGAAGGATCTCCAGATCAAGGACATCGCCACGGCTGATACGGGCGCGGTTTTCGTCGACCCGTCGATTGCCGCGGTCGCGACCTACGAGCCGTTCATGTCCCAGGCAATCAAGGCCTCCACTCGCCCGGGTGCCCGCATGCTGGTCTCGTCCAAGGATCACCGCGGCATCATCATCGACGCGATCATCGTCCGCAATGACGACTTCAAGGCGAGCCCGGACAAATACGCCAGGTTCCTCGGCTGCATCTATGACGCCGTTGATTTCATCAAGGCGGAGCCCGCGAAATTCGCCGACATGGCCTCCAAGCATTTCGGCCTGACACCGGCTGAAGTGTCCGATATCGTCAACTCCAGCCTGTCCTACACGACGCTCGCGGAATCGCTCGCCTACATGGGCAAGGCCGGAGAAAAGGGCACGCTGCACGGCATATTCGACACCGTGATGGAGCTCAACCTGGAGAACGGCGCCGCCGACACCAAACTTGTGGCGGCCGACCAGATCGACAATTCCGCGATCAACAAGGTGCCGGTGAAATAGCACTACCGACCAGGGTCCGGCGGGTGCCACCTGGCGCCTGCCGGTGGTCTCTTCATCAGCCGCTCCCAAAGAGAGCGCGCTTTCGATCACCCGGGGATAGTGATTTGTTCAGCAGCCTGTTTGTTTTTCGCGGCCGTGCGTCGCCGGTGGTGGAGTTTGCCGTCAGTGTCGCGGCTGCAGTGTTCGTCGTTGCGCTTTGGGAACTGGCGGCACGTGCCGGCTTTATCGCGCCGCAGTTCCTGCCATCGCCGAGCCGCGTCGTCGTCGCCCTGTGGACGATGCTGACCGAGCAGAACCTGCTCTGGCATGTCGGGGTTTCGACCCTCCGCGTCTGGATCGCCTTCCTGCTTGCCGCTGTCATGGCGATCCCGATCGGCATCATGATGAGCAGCTACCGGATCGTCGGCGCGGCGCTGGAGCCAATGATCGACTTCATCCGCTACTTGCCGGTGCCAGCACTTGTGCCGCTGTCCATCATCTGGTTCGGCGTCGGCGAGGAGACCAAGATCTTCCTGCTCTGGCTGGGTACATTCTTCCAGCTCGTGCTGCTCGTCGCCGACGACATGCGGCGGGTGCCGCAGGAGTTCGTCGAGGTCGCCCGCACCGTGGGCGCCAATTCGCGGCAGGTGATGACCGATGTCGCCCTGCGCTGGATGGGGCCGACGCTGCTCGACAATCTCAGGATCACGCTCGGCTGGTGCTGGACCTACCTGATCATCGCCGAGATCGTCGCCGCCGATTCCGGCATCGGCTATGTGATCTGGACGGCGCGGCGTTTCGTCAAGACGCCCGAGGTCATGGCGGGTGTCGTCGTCATCGGCCTGATCGGCCTCATCACCGACCAATTCCTTCGCCTGCTTCACCGCCGGCTGTTCCGGTATCTGTGAGGGATATGACAATGAGCGGATATGTTCAGTTCGTTGACACGGCGAAGTCCTTCGGCCCGGTCAATGTCGTTCGCAAGACCAGCCTTGGGCTCGACCGCAATTCACTGGTCGTATTCCTCGGGCCGTCGGGCTGCGGCAAGACCACGCTGATGCGCATGGTCGGCGGCCTTGACGAGCCGAGTTCGGGCTCGATCCTGCTTGGCGGCGAGAAGGTGGTGAAGCCTGACCGCCGGCGCGGCATGGTGTTCCAGTCCTATTCATCCTTTCCCTGGCTGACCGTCGAGAAGAATATCGCCTTCGGCATGCGCTACAGGAAGGACCTTGACGCCGGCCAAAAGGCTGAACGCATCGGCCACTATCTCGATCTGTTTGGTCTCGCCGACTTCGCCGGCTCCTATCCGAACCGTATCTCTGGCGGCATGCGCCAGCGCGTCGCCATTGCGCGAACCCTGGCAGCGGGGTCGGATGTGCTGCTGATGGACGAACCCTTCGGCGCGCTCGATGCGTTGACCCGCGAACGCCTTCAGGTCGAGTTGCGGCAGATCCAGATCCGCGAGGAAAAGACGGTCATCTTCGTCACCCATGATGTCGAGGAAGCGGTGTTCCTTGCCGACCGGATCATCCTGTTCTCGCGCAGGCCGGCCTCGGTGGTGGCCGACATAGATGTGGCGGCCGAGCTCGGTCCGGATCGGCCGTTGGAGATCCGGGAAACCCAGAAATTCTTCGAATTGCGAAACAAGGTCCTGCACCTGATCCGCAACGAAACCGGAGTGGTCGTATGAACCTCTCCCTCTCCGGAAAGACGGTCGTCATCACCGGCGCGAGCCGGGGTATCGGTCTCGGCATCGCCAGGGGCTTCGCCCAGGCCGGCGCCAGCCTGCATCTGATCGCGAACGACCCAGCCGTTCACGAACGGGCACATGAGCTGGGCGCCACCAGTGCCGAGGCCGACATTGCCGATCGCGCGGCTGTCGCGGCCGCACTCGAACCGGTCGCCCGCATCGACGTGCTCATCAACAATGCCGGCCTCGAATTGATGACGCCGATCACCGACAGTGACGACGACAACGAAGCCGCTTTCAGGCGCATCATCGAGATCAACATCATCGGCACGGCGCTGGTCACGGCCCGTGCCTTGCCGCGCATGCAGGACGGCGGCTCGATCATCAACACCGCGTCGATCTGGGGCCGCGTCGCCGAGGCGCGGTTCGGCGCCTATGTCGCCTCCAAGCATGCCATTATCGGCCTGACCAAGACCTGGGCCAAGGAGCTTGGATCGAAGGGTATCCGCGTCAATGCGGTCTGTCCCGGCTGGGTCCGCACGGAGGCGTCGATGCGCTCGCTCGGCCGCATGGCGCAGCAGGGCGATGTCAGCGAGGAGACGCTGCTCGAAAGCATTGTCGGCGCGCAGGCCCTGCCGGGGCTGATGGAGCCGGCCGACATGGCCGGCACCTATCTGTTCCTGGCGTCGGACCTCGCCGCCAATATCACTGGACAGTCGCTCGGCGTCGACAGGGGAGAAGTGCCTTGGTAAGCCCGCTTCACGAAAAGCGCGCTCTGGTCACCGGCGCGGCCAGCGGCATCGGCCGCGCGACCGCACTCGCCTTGCGGGAAGCGGGCGCCACCGTTCTCGGGCTCGACCTGAAGGCGTCCGAAGGCGATATCCCGATCCTTGCCTGCGACCTCGCCATCGAAGCCGACATCATTGCAGCAGTCAGGCAAGGCGCGGAGCGGATTGGCGGCTATGACATTCTCGTCAACAATGCCGGCATCCTACAGGAAGCGCCACTGGACGCGATATCTATCGGGCATGTCGACCGCATGTTCGCGGTCAACGTGCGCGGCGTGATCCTGGTGGCACGGGAAGTCCTGCCCTATCTCCCCAATGGCGGCCGTATCATCAACGTCGCTTCGGAGCTTGCCTATCTCGGCCGGGCGAACGCCTCGGTCTATTGCGCGACAAAGGCCGCCCTGCTCGGCCTGACCCGTTCCTGGGCACGCGAGCTTGCCCCTCGCATCCTTGTCAACGCCGTGGCGCCCGGGCCAACCGACACGCCGCTTCTCGGCTTTGAAGCACTCACCGAGAGCCAGCGCGCGCAGGAAACCACCCATCCGTTGGGGCGGATCGGGCGGCCGGATGAAATCGCGTCCGCGGTGGTTTTCCTGGCCGGCCCGGGCTCCACTTTTTTCACCGGACAATGCCTGGGCGCCAATGGCGGCGCGGCAATGCTTTGAAATGAGATGATCATGACAGACAGAGTTTTCCTTGCCGAGCTGCCGTGGCCCGAAGCCGAGAAGCGGATCGCAGCCGGCGCGCCCGTCTTCCTGCCGCTTGGTGCAACCGAACAGCATGGCCACCACATGGCGATGAATGTCGATGTCGTCCTGCCGACCGCTATTGCCGAAGCAGTGGCGAAACAGGTCGGCGGTCTCGTCGCGCCGACCATCGCCTACGGCAACCGCTCGCAGCCGAGGACGGGTGGCGGTCCCGCCTTCCCCGGGACGATCAACGTCACCGCGCATACGTTCTCGCTGCTGGTCAAGGATGTGATCTGCGACCTCTACCGGCAGAAGGTTCGGCGCATCGTCGTGCTCAACGGCCACTACGAGAACATCGGCCCGTCGATCGAAGGCATCGAACTGGCGCTTGACGCCATCGGCCGCGAGCGTGCGGCGGATCTTACGATCCTGCGCATCGACCATTGGGAAATGGTGCGCGCCGAGACGCTGGCGAAAGTGTTTCCTGATGGCTACCCCGGCATCGAGCTCGAGCACGCAAGCGTCATTGAGACCTCGATGATGCTGGCGCTGCGCCCGGAGCTCGTCGATCTCGGCAAGGCGCTGCATGACGGGCCCGCACAATTCAAACCCTATGATCGCTATCCCCGACCCGCCGAGGAAGTGCCGCCCTCCGGCGTCCTGTCGCTGACCGAGGGCTCGTCGGCCGAGAAGGGCCGCTGGCTGCTCGACGACTGCGAGACGCGGATCGCCGACATCGTCAAACATGAATTCTTCTGAGGTGCCGACATCATGAGCAGCAATTTCTTCCAGCCGGTCGACGCGTCGGCTGTTCCTCGCTTCGCCGGGCTTTCGACCTTCATGCGGCTGCCGGCGGTGCCGAGCGCCGAGGGGCTCGATATCGCCCTTGTCGGCATACCGTGGGACGGCGGCACGACCAACCGCGCCGGCGCACGCCACGGCCCGCGCGAAATCCGTAATCAGTCGAGCCTGATGCGGCGCGCCCATCATGTCTCGGGGACGGAGCCGTTCAGCATCGCCAACGTTGCCGATGTCGGAGATGTCTCCGTCAATCCCATCAACCTGCTGGACGGATTGAAGCGCATCGAGGACGGTATCGCGCAGATCGTCGGCGCAGGCGCCATTCCGCTTGCCGCCGGCGGTGATCATCTGACCACGCTGCCGGTGCTGCGCGCCGTCGCCAAGGACAAGCCCGTCGGCATGATCCATTTCGACGCGCATTCCGACACCAATGACAGCTATTTCGGCGACAACCCTTACACGCACGGCACGCCCTTCCGCCGCGCCATCGAGGAGGGACTGCTCGACCCGAAGCGCGTCGTGCAGATCGGCATTCGCGGCTCCATCTACGAGCCAGGCGAGCATGACTGGGCGGTCGCCCAGGGTATTCGCATCATCTACATGGAAGAGTTCGTTCGGCGCGGCGCAGCCAGTGTCATGGAAGAGGCGCGCGCCATCGCCGGAAGCGGGCCGACCTATGTGACCTTCGACATCGACTGCATCGACCCGTCGATGGCGCCGGGCACGGGCACGCCCGAACTGGGCGGCTTCACCACCAGAGAGGCGCAGGAGATGGTGCGCCTCCTCGAAGGGCTGAACATTGTCGGCGCCGATGTGGTGGAAGTCGCTCCGCCGTTCGATCTCGGCGGTATGACGGCGCTCGCCGGCGCGACAATGATGTTCGAACTGCTGTGCGTGATTGCGAAGTCCGTCTCGGAACGCCGAGGACAGGTCTGATCGTACCGGTCAGGTCAAGGCGCTGTCGATAGTACTCTGGAGCGTCACCGTAGCGCAGACGGCGCAAGATCAAAGACGCGACCGGGATTGAGGATGGTGTTGGGGTCAAGCGCCGCCTTCAGCCGGCGCATCGTGGCGATTTCAGCATCGCTGCGCACCAGGTGCAGCCACTTCTTCTTGTCGAGGCCGATGCCATGTTCGGCCGAGACGCCGCCACCGGCCGCGGCCACGCTGCGGTAGACGATGTCATATGCCGCGGCCAGATCCCCGGTGCGAACCTGATAGTGCAGATTGCCGTCGCCGAGATGGCCGAAGACATAGATGTCGGCGCCGGGATCGACGGCGCGGATGGCGGCTTCCGTTTCCCGCAGGAAAGCTCCCATGCGCGCCAGCGGAATGCTGATATCGACGCCGATCAGATCCTTCATCGAAAACAGCAGACGGTTGGCGTCCTCGCGCACATCCCACAGCGCGCGGAATTCACGCGGTGACTGCGAGACGACGACATCATCGATCACGCCATCCTCGACCGCCTGCATCAGCACCTCGGCGAAACGCTCGGCATCGCGCTCCGGTTCGCTGCCCTGGATCTCGGCCAGCACATAGACGGGCGACCCGGCCGGCAGTGGTGCCGGCATGGCCATGGTGGCAACCATCGCGTCATAGAGCGGGGCGAAATTGACTTCGTAGGCCGACAGCAGCGGGCCGAGTTTTTGCCGCAGCAGGCCGAGCAGCGCGATGGCCGCATCAAGCGATGGAAGCGCGCAGAAAGCATTCACTTCCGAAGCCGGCTTCGGGTGCAGCCTCAGTGCCGCGCGCGTGACCACGCCAAGCGTGCCTTCGGTGCCAATGAACAGCTGGCTGAGGTCATAGCCGGAATTGTCCTTGGGCAGGCCTTTGAGCGAGGTTAGCACGCTGCCATCGGCAAGCACGGCTTCCAGCCCCAGCACCTGCGCGCGGTACATGCCGTAGCGCAGCACGCGGATGCCACCGGCATTGGTGGCGATATTGCCGCCGACCGTGGCCGAGCCGCGCGCGCCGATGTCGACGCCGAACATCAGCCCGGCACCGTCAGCCGTTTCCTGCACAGCCTGCAGGGTTGCGCCTGCTTCCGCGACGATACTTGCCGCCTGCTGGTCGGGTGCGGCAAGGCTGGTCATACGCTCAAGCGACAACACCACTTCGCTGGGCTGCACGCGGGCAGAGCCGGTCAGCCCGGTGCGCCCACCCTGAACGACGACAGGCTGGCCAAGACGGTTGCATGCGGCAAGCGCCGTGGCGACGCCAGCCGTATCACGCGGGCGCAGCACCACTTCAGGAAGCACGCCGAGCTTGCCGTCGGGATCGTCGCGATAGCGCTGATCAACGTCAGAGCCGGCGAGTATGGCGCCCGCGCCAAGTTGGCTGCCGAGTTCAGAGAGAAGCCTTTGCGTTTCAGACGACATCGGGTTCATGCCTTTGCCCTGACCATCGCCCACCATGCTTGCCATCCTCAGTACCGTTGCCGGCCGACCATATTCGCGATCGCCTGGCGGTCAACAGCGGAAGCATGTGTCCGGCGCCAATCCCTGGGGAGGCGCCGGACGGCAGCGGACTACTGCAGCTTCGCCTGCAAGGCGTTGACGTCGTCGGTGGTCATTTCGCCGTCGGTGGTAACCTTGCCGTCGACGATCTTCCAGAGGCGGAACGGACCGGTGATGTCGCCATACTTGTCGAAGGCAACCGGGCCGATGACGCCTTCGTAGCGGATCGGCTTGCCGTCCTTGATCAGGCCGAGCGCCTTGGCGAATTCTTCCTTGCCGGCAAAGATCGGCGTGCCGGCCGGGTCGACCGCCTTGTACATGGCATCCTTGATCTTGGCGGGGTCTTCGGAGCCGGCAATGGCGATGGCCAAGCCCACGATGGCGCCGGCATCATAGGAACGATCCGCCGCCGGATTGGACGGCTCGATGCCGGAGAAGGTCTTGTAGTTCTTCATGAAGTAATCGGTGGAGGCCGTCGGGCTGGTGCCGGACGACGTGCCATAGGCTTCCTTCAGATAATCGGCGCCAACGGACTCGATGAAATCGGGGCTGTTCATGCCGTCATTGAGCAGGAATTTCTGCACGCCGCCTTGCGAGATCCAAGTGCGGGCAACCGTCGCGCCGTCGACAGGCGTGCTGACGAGGTAGAGCCCGTCCGGCTCGCCGCCCATCGCCGCCGTGACTTCCGAAGCATAGCTCGACTGCTTTTCATTGTAGGGCGTGTCGGACACGATGGTGCCGCCGAGCGCTTTGTAGGCGCGTGAGAATTCGGCCACCATGTTGACGCCGAAGTCGTTGTTGACATGGATGATTGACAGCTTCTTGAAGCCCTTGTCGACGGCGTATTTGGCTGCGGCAACACCTTGCAGCGCATCCGACGTGATGGTGCGGAAGAAGATGCCGTTGGTCTTGCCGTCACGGCCGAGCGCAGTCAGCGTCGGCGAGGACGAAGCCGGCGACACCTGGACGATCTTGGCCGGCGCGGTCACCGAGGTCAGGATTGGGATCGACACCGAAGAGATGATGCCGCCGATGATGACAGGCACCTTCTTGACCTGCACCAGCTGGGTGGCGGCGTCGACGGCGATGTTGCCCTGGCTCTGGCTGTCGCGGGTGTCGGTGACAAGATCGCAGCCGCGCACGCCGCCGGCATCATTGATGTCACGGAAAGCCATTTCGACCGACTTTGCGCCGGCCTGGCCGTATTCGCCGGCCGGTCCTGTCAGTTCCATGACAAGGCCGACGGTGATCTTGCAGTCCGCCGCGTGGGCGACGCTGGCCATCGTCACGAGAGCGAGCGCGGTGGTGAGTTGGAGTATCGTCTTTCTCATTTTTGTTCCCCTTTGAGCTACACGAACTGATTTTACGTCTGGAAGATCTCAGCGTTCCGGCACCTGCAGCCAGGTTTCATGCAGATGTCGCCATTGGACGCCGTTGGGCGCCGATGAACTGGTGGTGAAAACGGCACTGGATTGGCGACGGTTCGCCTTGCCGTCGCGCAGTTGCGCCTCGACATAGAAGACGACGATCGTGTCGCCGTCTTGCCAGCCGGGCCGGATGTCCTCGATGGCAATGGCAAAGCCGTCGTCGCAGGCAGCACGGCTCGAGCGGACATGGTCAACAACCGCGCCGCGATCGAGAACCTGGCCGTCCGGCGTCACCATGCCGAAGCCTTCGCCCATGACGCGCTCGAAGCGGCTGAAGTCGACTGTGTCGGCCCGTGCCGCGACAAACCAGTCGACGAACAGGCGATGCAGGTCGACCACCTCGGCGCTGGCCTTGGAAAACAGGGTCTCGTCGATGACGCTCATGTCCGGCCTGCGTTCAAATTGTAGTGCATGATCGAGCCGTGGCGGCCGTGGCGGTCGCGCTCCAGTGTGTATACATCACCCTGAAGACCATGGCTTTGCGCGATGACGGCGGCGATCAGCGCCATGTCCTCGGCGTCGAGCGTGATGTCCATGATCCTGGCATTGGCCAGCGCATGCGCCTGATTGCGGGCGCCGACGATGACGGCCGCCACTTGCGGCTGTTCGAGCACCCAGGCGCTGGCAATGGTTGCGATGTCGACACCGTGTCGATCGCCTACCGCTTTCAATGTCCTCAGCAACAGCTGGAACAGGTCCCAGCCGCCGAAATCGTCGATGATCAGCTTGTATTTGACCAGTGAGCGGTTCTCGAGGGGCATGGCAGGCTCTTCGACATCAAGCCATTTGTCGCTGAGGAAGCCGCCCGCCACGGAGCCATAGCAAAGGAAGCTGACGCCGTTCCGCCTCGCAAGCTCGGCAAGGCTGTTGGCCGGCCGCTGATCGAGTACGGAATATTGCAATTGCTGGCTGACCAACGGGATGCCGGCGGCGAGGATTTCGGCCAGCCGCGGCGTGTCGAAATTGGTGGTGCCGAGATTGCGCAACTTGCCTTCGACACGAAGCTCGTTGAGCCAGCCCATCGCATCGACATAGCGCGGCTGTGCGTAATCCCACCAATGGAACTGCACGAGGTCAATCCGCTCGGTCTTCAGCCGCCGCAGCGACTGATCGACGATGCCCCTGATGTAGTCGCGGCTGATGCCGGCAAGCCGTTCGAGGTCGGGCACCATCTTGGTGTGGACCTTCATTTTGGCAGCGACGTCGAGCCCGCGTTCGGCGGCCAGCCGTAGTCGCGCCGCGCCAATCAGCTCTTCGACCCCGGTATAGATATCGGCGCAGTCATAGGTTCGGATGCCGGCGTCGAAAGTGGCAATCAGGTCGGTCACGGCCTGCTGGCGATCGATGGCGCCGTGGCCGCCGGCGAGCTGCCAGCCGCCGCGAATGACGCGTGAAATCGTATAGCCGGGCCCGAGTTCGAAGGATTTTCCGCCCATGTCTAATCATTCTCCTTCGGCAGTGGCACAGCTGTCGTTTCGGCATGGCTGAAGCTGCGCTTGGCCAACCTCACGATCCGCAGCCGGCTGGCGCAATTGGGATCAGGACAGGCGATCTCGGCATCCGAGGTCATCCAGTCGTTCCTGTCGGTCGGGCGCTGCTTGGCCGCCAGCAAGGGCAACACGGCGGCAAGCGAATAGATCGAAAAGCCCTGCCCTGCCGGCAGCGACAGCATCTCGCCCTTCAGCTCGAAATAGTCGCCCTCCCTGGCGCCGCAATAAATCGGCTTGCCCTTGGGGATCACCGCTTCGACGCGAAGATCGAAGAGTTCGAAACCGTCGTCGGCCATTCAGACCTCCACCAGGCTAAAGGTGACGTCGCAGGCGCCGTTGCGGCGGATGATGCCGCATGCGGCGGCGAACTGTTCACGCTCCTCGGCAAGCACTTGCGCCACCACGCTGCCGGCCAGCCAGCCGATCGGGAACAGAAGGCGCGCACCCTGCCCGTAGTAGAGGCCGATGTCGAAAATCGCGTTGGGATTGCCGCCCCACATGCGTGGCGGCACATAGGCCAGCACGATGTCGCCCGGCTGCGGGTTGAGCGTCGCGTTCTCTGCCGGCAAGGGCCGGGCATAGGCTTGGCCTTCGAGGTCGGCGGATGGAACCGGGCATGAAATTTCCGGCCCGGTCCACATCGCATGAATGCCGGCAACAACGCGTGGCATGCTGAGATATGCCGAGAGGAAGGCAGCGTTTTCCGGCGCCTTCTCCGGCAGCAACAGCGCCGTGACGGAAAGTTTGGAGCGCGGCTCGGTGATCAGGATCGCTGGCTTGGTCATGTAAGATCTTTCAAGGCGGAGGTTTGCAGCTTGCTGCGCAGGAAGGTGAAGGGCCGGCTGATGTCGGCGACCAGGGACTCGCGTGCCGACTGCGCATCCTGCGTGGCGAGCGCCGTGACGATGCTGCGGTGATGTTGGGCGGTGTCGACCTCGCCGGCTTCCGAAAAGGCGTAGATGGCGACACGGATACAGGGCCCGGATTGCAGCCATAGGCTCTCGATCATCGGGATCAGCACGGCCGAACCGCAGGAACGATAAATCTCGAAGTGAAAACTCTGGTTGAGCGTCACTTCGCGATCGACATCCTTCTTGTGCTTCAGCGCCCGCATCTCGTCCCATTCGCCAAGGATGGTCTCGATGGTGGCGATCTGGCGTGGTCCCATGCGCGCGGCGGCCAGCGCGATCGCCTCGCCCTCGATCAGGATCCGGGCGCGTAACAGGTCATCAAGGCGATCGAGCGTGATCGGCGGCACGCGCACCGAACGGTTGGGCAGCGCCTCCAGGGCCTTTTCGGTAATCAGCCGTCCGAGCGCCTCGCGCACCGGCATGGTCGATGTGACCAGCGCATCGGCGAGGCCACGGATGGTCAGCACTTGGCTCGGCTCGAACAGGCCGCCGATCAGGGCGCGGCGCAGTTCCGAATAGACGCGGTCCTGCACGGTTTCGCGGCCAACCGGCGCAAGCTGGGCAGCGATCGCCTCATTGTTCTTTTCGATAGCGGCCTTTTGCATGGCGCTCCCGGTTCTGGCCCGTTTTTGGCTTGCGAAGAAAATTAAAGCTGATTAGCGTGATCAAAGCAAGTGTGATCACAAATCAAAAATCAGAAGGCGGCAATGATCGCCTTCGGCCAGAGGGTGTGATGAGCGAGGCAACCGAACGGCAGGGAGCGGGAAGCCGCGCGCCGGTTCTGACGGCGAGGAACGTCGTCAGGCGGTTCGGCGGTCTTGTCGCGGTCAACGATGTTTCGTTCGATGTGCGGTCCGGGGAAATCCTTGGCCTGATCGGGCCGAACGGCGCCGGCAAGACGACGATGTTCGATCTTCTCGCCGGCAGCATCCTGCCAACCAGCGGTGAAATCCTGCTCAACGGCGCGTTGGTCTCCGGTGAAGCCGCGCATCGCCGCATCGGACGTGGCCTTGGCCGCACGTTCCAGATTCCTCGGCCGTTGCCGAACCTGACGCTGGTCGAAAACATCATGCTGGCCGCGCAAGGTCAGTCCGGCGAAAGGCTTCTCGCCAACTTCCTGACACCCGGACGGGTCGCCGCCGAAGAGAGGATCGGCAAGAAGAAGGCGCTGGAATTGCTCGAACTGGTGTCGCTCACCCGCCTCGCGCATGAGCCGGCACGCGTGCTCTCCGGCGGCCAGCGCAAATTGCTCGAACTTGCCCGCGTCATGATGGCCGATCCGGCGATCATCCTGCTCGATGAGCCCGCCGCCGGCGTCAACGCAACGCTGCTCGAGGTCATCATCGACCGCATCCGCGACATCAACGCGCGCGGCATCACCTTCCTGCTGATCGAGCACAATATCGACATGGTGACGCGGCTCTGCCATCGCGTCCTGGTCATGGCGAGCGGGCAGCTGCTCAGCGAAGGCACGGCGGAAGAGGTCGCCCGTGATCCACGCGTCATCGAGGCCTATCTTGGCGGTGCCGCATGAGCGAGACCGTCCTGGATGTTCGCGATCTCGAGGCCGGCTATGAGCCGGGCGTGCCGATCGTGCGCGGCGCCTCGATCGTCGTGAGGAAAGGTGAGATCGTCGTCGTGCTCGGGCCCAATGGCGCCGGCAAATCAAGTTTCATCAAGGCCATAGCCGGCCTTGTGCCGATCACCGGCGGCACGGTGCTGCTGGATGGCAAGGACATCACCGCCGCTCCCGCTCACACCATGGTCCGGCTCGGCCTCGCTTTCGTCCCGCAAACAGAGAACATCTTCCCGCTGATGTCGGTCGAGGACAATCTCAGGGTTGCCTGCGGCATCCTCGAGCGGCGCGACATCCCCGGCCGTATCGAGGAAATGTATGCCGCATTCCCCGACCTTGTGCGTCAACGCAGAACCGCCGCAGGCAACCTTTCAGGCGGCCAGCGCCAGATGCTGGCCGTCGCGCGGGCGCTGATCGTCCATCCCAAGGTGCTGGTGCTCGACGAACCTTCCGCCGGCCTGTCGCCCAAATTCGTGTCGATGGTGTTCGAGATGCTGGCCGGCATCCGCAAGTCCGGCGTGACCATCCTTCTGGTCGAACAGAACGCCAAAGCCGCGCTTGCCATCGGCGACCGCGCCTATGTGCTGGTCGAAGGCAAGGACCGGCACGAGGGCGTTGCTTCCGAGCTCTGGAACGACCCGGTCGTCGCCGAGCTCTATCTGGGTCAGCGCCCTCTGCATGGCAAAGGGAGCGCGGCATGAACCTGCAATTTGTCGTCGACGGACTGCTGACCGGCTCGATGATCGGCCTCGGTGCGATCGGCGTGACGCTCACCTATTCGATCCTGCGCTTCTCCAATTTCGCCCATGGCGACTTCATGGCCTGGGGCACTTATGCAACGCTGGCCGTCGTCAGCGCCATCGGTGCGATGGTCGGCAAGGTCGCACCGATCGGTCCGCTCTCCTTCGGCTGGCCGCTGATCGTCGCGCTCATCGCCGGCATGGTGTTCACCGCCCTGCTGGCACTGCTGCTCGACAAGGTGCTGTTTTCGCGGCTGCGCTCACAAGGACAGGCAATCATCGTGGTGATGGCAAGCTTCGGCGCTTCGATGGCGCTCAGAAGCCTGCTCGAATTCAGCTTCAGCTCGCGGCCAACCTATTTCAGCCGGGCGATCCAGATCGCCATGCCGGTTGGCTTCGGCATCCGCATCACTCCCGACCAGATCGCGCTGCTCTGCCTAACCGCAATACTTGTGCTTGGCGTCCATCTGCTGATGACGCGCACGCAGACCGGGCGCTCCATGCAGGCCTTGAGCCAGAACGCGGCCCTCGCCCGCATCGTCGGCATCGACGTCGCCAGCGTGGTGCGCGTCACCTGGATCATCGGCGGCGCGCTGGCCTGCGTGGCCGGCGTGATGATCGGCATTCTGGTGCAGATCCGTCCGTTCATGGGTTTCGACATGTTGTTGCCGATGTTCGCAGCCGCCATTCTCGGCGGCATCGGCAGCATTCCCGGCGCCGTGCTCGGCGGCCTGATCATCGGGCTGGCCGAGGCCGGCGCGGTGCAATTGATCGGCGCCGAGTGGCGCGCCGCCGTCTCCTTTATCATCCTGATGGCGGTGCTGTTCGTGCGGCCGATCGGCCTGTTTGGTGTGAGGGAACGCTGATGGACCTGCTCGGCTACGGCGCATTCTTCCTGACCACCGCGCTGATCTTCTCGCTTGTGACGCTGGGGCTCAACCTGCAGTGGGGGCTGACCGGGTTGTTCAATGTCGGGCTGGCCGGCTTCGTCGCCATCGGCGCCTACACATCGGCGCTGCTGACCACGCCGGATGACGCGGCCCGGCTGGGCGGCTTTGGCTTGCCGATCCTTGTCGGCTGGCTTGGCGCGATGATCGTCGGCGGCCTCGCGGCGGCGCTCACCGGCATGGCAACGCTGCGCCTCAGGTCGGACTATCTGGCGATCACCACGTTCGGTGTCGCTGTCGTCGTGCAACTGGTGGCGCTCAACGCGCAGAAACTGACCGGTGGCCCCTTCGGCATCGGCTTCATTCCTCGGCCCTTCGGCAGCCTTGCGGAGACGCCGCTGCTGTTCAACCTGTCCAATCTCGCGGTGGTCTCGGCGGTGACGCTGATCGTCTATCTCGCCCTCGAACACCTGTCGCGCAGCCCATGGGGACGGGTCTTGAAGGCGCTGCGCGAAGATGAGCGGGCAGCGATTTCACTCGGCAAAAGCGCCCGCTTCTACCGTGTCCAGGCCTTTGCCGTCGGCGGCGCCATCATGGCGCTTGCCGGCGCCCTGCAGGCGCATTTCACCGGCTTCATCGCGCCCGACAATTATCTGCCGATCCTGACCTTCCAGGTCTGGGTGATGCTGATCGTCGGCGGCTCCGGCAGCAATCTCGGCGCTGTTGTTGGCAGCGTTCTTGTCTGGGCGATCTGGGCGGGGTCAGGCACCATGACCAGCATCCTGTTTCCGCCCGAGCAACAGGCGCGCGCGGCCTCGCTGCAGATCGTCGCCATCGGCGTCATGCTCTGTGTCATCCTGCTGCTGCGGCCGAACGGCCTGTTCGGCGACAGGCCAAGACGGCCTTGGTTTGGCAAGCGGGCAGCCAAGAGCAAAGCCGCATCATGAATGCCATTGCCCGACAGCAGGGTGATGGCCCGTCGCTGTGGCACGCCGTCAGCCGCACTCGCCGCGACCGGCCTGTGCTGCAAGGCGCAATCGATGTAGACCTAGCCATTGTCGGCGGCGGCTTTTCCGGCCTCTCGACCGCACTGCACGCCGTTGAAAAGGGACTGTCGGTCGTTGTCCTCGAGGCTGAGTTTATCGCCTGGGGCGCGACCGGCCGAAATGCCGGCTTCGTCGTGCCGAATTTCGCCAAGATGGACCCGGTTGATATCTTTGCCCATCTGGGGCCTGAGCGTGGCGACAAGCTGATCGATTTCGCCGCCGGCAGTGCCGATCTCGTCTTCGACCTGATCAGGCGGCATGGCATAAATTGCGACGCCTTGCAGAGCGGCTGGATCCAGCCGGCCCACTCCGCTGCCGCTTTCGAAAAGATCAAATCGCGGGCTGAGCAGTGGGCGGAGCGCGACCGGCCAGCCGTGACACTGGATCGCCAGGAAATCGAAGCGCTGACCGGCGCGCGCGGCTATGTTGGCGGCTGGATGGACGGCTCGGGCGGCGTGCTCAATCCGGTCGAGTACGCTAATGGCCTGGCCGAGGCAGCGGAGAGCGCGGGCGCCCGAATCTTCGAACACACACCTGTCACGTCGATTGATCGCACAGCCCATGGCTGGGCGCTGAAAACAGCTGCAGGCTCGGTGCAGGCCGGCAAGGTGCTGATCGCCACCAATGCCTATGGCGGGCCGCTCTTTGAGGCGCTGCGGCGAACCTACTTTCCGCTGAAGGTCTTCCAGATTGCGACCGCGCCGTTGCCGCGCGAGATACGCAGCCGCCTTTTGCCCGGCGGACAAGGCGTCGGCGACACAAGGCGTAACCTCTTCACCTTCCGCTTCGATGCCGACAACAGGCTGATCAGCGGCGGCATGCATATTCTGGGCCCCGGCGCCGACACGCGGGTGCCGCAGGCGACCTGGCGGCGGTTGGCGAAACATCTCGATCTGCCCGACCTGCCGCCGCTTGCCTATGCCTGGTCGGGGATGGCGGCCGTCGAGCCGGATTTCCTGCCACGCCTTGTCGATCTTGGACCAAACATGATCGCCGGCTTTGCCTGCAACGGCCGTGGCATCGCCATGACCACGGCGATGGGCAAGTTGTTGGCTGACTGGGCAAGCGGAGCCGATCCCCGCGATCTGCCGCTGCCCTTCGCGCCGCCAGCGCCGATCCCGTTTCACGGCCTGATGCGGCACGCTCCCAACATGCTGCTCGGCTGGAGCATGTTGCGCGACCGGCTGGACGAGGCCAGATAGACGACAGTCAGTTGGGCGCGCCAAGGTTATCCGACAGAACCGCAGCCGCCACCGCGATGTCCTGTTCGACGTAAGCTCGCGCGGATGGACCGTTGCGCTGCTCCAAGGCGGCGACGATCCTGCGATGCGCATCATTCGACCGCGGTATGTAGTGATCGGCCTGCATCAGGAGCTTGAGATAAGGGCCCACCCTGCCCCAGAGATCGCGGATCATGTTGAGCAGTATCGGTGCGCCGGCATGCTGATAGATGGCGAAGTGGAATGCCTCGTTCAGGGTGAGATAGGCCCTGGCATCGCCGGCCTCGATGGCATGCTGCATGCCGGCGAGCATCGCCTGAATGTCAACCAAACCGCTCTCCGTCATCCGCGACGCCGCCAACTCGCTTGCCAGCCCCTCGACGGCGACGCGGATGCGCGTCAGTTCCGCGAAGGCGGGCGCGGACAGCAACGGCACGATGATCGAGCGGTTGTTCTGCATTTCGAGCAGCCGCTCGGCGACCAGCCTCTGCAGCGCCTCGCGGATCGGCGTCGTCGATATGCCGAACGTTTCGGCGAGCTTGCGGATGACCAGTGTCTGGCCCGGACTGAAGCCGCCGGAAATCAGCTCCTGCTTAAGCGCGCCATAGGCGCGGTCATTGAGAGTTTGATGTTCGAGCTTCAACATGTGCTTCGCCTGCCCCAAGCGGTTGTCCGGTTCACCAGTTCGAAAGCGCGCGGTCCAGCGTCTCGGCCAGTTGCTCGGCATTGTCCCGGGCAAATGGCAGCGGCGGCCTGATCTTCAGAACATTGCCGCGCGGACCACAGGAGGAGATCAGAACGCCGTCCTCGCGCATGGCCTCGACGACGGCTGACGTCTTGGTGGCGGCCAACGCCTCGTCGCCGTCCACCGTCAATTCGACGCCGAAATAGAGGCCGTTTTGCCTGACATCGCCGACCATGGAGTGACGGCCCTGGACAGCACCGAGCAATTCGCCGGTGTAGGCGCCGACCACGCGCGCGTTTTCGATCAGCCCCTCGCCCTCGATCACATCGAGAACCGCGAGGCCCACAGCCGCCGCCACCGGATTGCCGCCGAACGTGTTGAAATAGCCGGTGTTCGAACCGAAAGACGCCACGAGTTCCGGCCGCACCATAACAGCGCCCATCGGATGTCCGTCGCCGATCGGCTTGCCCATCGTGATGATGTCCGGCTTGAGGCCATAATTGGCGAAGCCCCACATGCCCTGGCCAAGCCGGCCGAAGCCGGACTGAACCTCATCGGCAATGATGATGCCGCCAGCCTTTTTGACGAGGTCCGCCGCCTCGCGCATGACCGATGCGGCGGGAAAGAAGATGCCGTCGCTGGAGAAGGCCGAGTCGACAAGCAGCGCCGCCGGCCGGATATTTTCCGCACGCATGCTGTCGATGGCGGCGGCGACATTTTTTGCAAAATCGTGCGCGGCACTGCCGTGGTCGCGATATGTGTCCGGCGCTGCGACTGTGCGATGCTGTGCCGGCACTGCCTTCAGCCCTACGGCTGCCGGCGACAGTTGCGCGGTGGCGATCGTTGCGCCGTGATAGGCGAATTCGGTGATGATCACCCCGGTTCCGCCGGTTGCATTCTGGGCGATGCGGATGGCCAGGTCATTGGCCTCGCTTCCGGTGCAGGTGAACATGGCGTGGCCGAGATGGGCCGGACAGGTGCCGAGAAGCCTTTCCGCGTAGTCGAGGATGATCTCGCTCAGATAGCGTGTGTGGGTGTTGAGCGTCGCGGCCTGTCCCGCCAGAGCCTCGACGACGCGTGGGTGGCAGTGCCCGACCGAGGCGACGTTGTTGTAGGCATCGAGAAATTTCCGGCCATTGGCGTCGTAGAGCCAGACACCGCTGCCACGCACCAGATGGATCGGGTTGCGGTAGAAGGCGCGATAGGTCGGCCCAAGCAGCCTGGCGCGGCGCTCGAGCAAGGCACGCTCGGATGCCGAGGCACTGGGGTCAGCGAAGGCGTTTGCAGGATACGGCGAGGACTGTGACACGGGCAGCTACTCCGAATTTGAATGGTCGAGAAAATATTGGCGGGCCTCAGCGGACGACAGTCCGTCCAGCCTTTCGAGCGACGCCCAGACTTCGGCACC
Source organism: Mesorhizobium sp. INR15 (assembly GCF_015500075.1). NCBI lineage: Bacteria > Pseudomonadati > Pseudomonadota > Alphaproteobacteria > Hyphomicrobiales > Phyllobacteriaceae > Mesorhizobium > Mesorhizobium sp. INR15. The sequence goes on from NZ_CP045496.1 coordinate 5,933,887, forward strand.
GAGGCGCAGCACATAGTCGCGTTTGGCGGGGAAGCGCTCCGCCTGCCAGGTGGCGATGTTGACGATCAGCGCGAGACGAGCGCGGATCAGATCGAGGAGGATGCCTATTTCTTCCGCCTCAAGCGGCTGTACCGATTGATAGCCGGCGACAAAGCGCGCGGCGGCCGCAAGCGGATGGCCCTCAGCCGGCCAGCGGTAGACGGCGCCGATGGCGAGGTCGCAGATCAGCGGCGAATGGATCATGTCGCCGAAATCGAGGACGCCACTGACCAGCTCCGGCTGCGAGGCATCCATCACCACATTGTAGGAGTTCATGTCGTTGTGGACGATCTGGGCGCGCAGGCCGGGAATGACAGGCGCGGCATGCTGCTCGAACGCGTCAATCGCGCGCTCGACCATGGCCCGCCGCCGGGGGTCGGCGATGTGCACCATCATCGGGCGTGTCTTGGCGACCTTGCGGATGTCCCACAGCAGGTCGCTGCCCGCACCTGGATGGAAGAAGCCGCGCAGCGCCCGGGTCAAGCGGGCTTGAAATATGCCGAGATTGCGATCCTGCGCCTCGGATGCCGGCGCGCGCGAAAGCAGTTGGCCAGGGAGATAGGTCACCAGCCGGATGATGCGAGGCGCCGATCCGTCGACCGGCACAGCGAACTGCGCCTCTCCCCGCAGGCTTTTGTGCAAAGCGGGAACCGGCAAGGTTGGATCGACCAGGGCGATGTGTTCGAGCGCCTTGTTCTGGAAGTCGGTGAAGCCGGCTTCTTCCGCCGGATGCGAGATCTTCAGGACAAACTCGCCGTCGCTCTCGGTGCGGACATGGAAATTGTGGTCGCGTTCCCCGGGCAATGATTGGGCACTGCCGCCAAGGCCGTAATGCTGGCGCAGGATGGCGAGCGCATCGGCCGTCGACACATCAGGCGCATCCTCGGCCATCACCTCACCGAACGTGTCGTTCATAACATCGCTCATGGCAGATCTGACCCGACAGGCTCAAGGCCGCACCAGTCGGCGATGAACAGCGCAATGGTCTGGGTCACCTTGCGCACGGACTCGAGATCGACGGCCTCGTCATAGCCGTGCGGCATGCGGCAGATCGGGCCATAGACGATCGCTGGCGTGTCGGCATAGAGGCCGAAGAAGCGCGCATCGGTCGTCGCGGACGTGACATGCTCCTGCAACGGTTCGCCCCACACCGCGGTATGACTGCGCCGCAGCACGGCTTCCATGTCGTCGGCGCCTTCCAGCACATAGCCCTCGGCCATGAAGCCGTTGTAGGTCAGGCTTGGCGGGCGGTTGGCCAGGAATGGATCGGCGCGCGCCGCATCGGCAATGCAGGCTTCGATCTCGGCCCTGGCATCCTCCAGCTTCTGGCCGGGATAGGTGGCGACGCGCATTTCGAAGACACAGCGCGCCGGCACGCTCGATGTCCACTCGCCGCCTTCGATCTTGCCGAGGTTGAAGCGGATCGGATGGGGATGGTTGCAGAAATGCCTGTCGTCGACCTTGCGCGCGTTCCAGACGATTTCCAGCTGCTTGAGCGCCTGGATGATGACGAATGCCTTTTCGATGGCGTTGGCGCCAGCAGAGAAGGCGCCAGAGGCGTGTTGCGGATCACCGTCGACCTCGACGCGGAACCAGATCGGCCCGACTTGCGCCCGCATCAGCTTTGGTTCCAGCGGTTCGGGAATGAAGGCGGCATCGGCACGGTAGCCGCGCTGCAGGCAAGCCAGCGCACCATTGCCCGTGCACTCCTCCTCGACCACCGACTGCAGGAACACGTTCGCGGCCGGTTGGTAGCCAAGGCTGCGCAGAGCGGCCAGCGCGTAGAGGCAGGCCGACAGGCCGGCCTTCATGTCGCCGGCACCACGGCCATGCATCCAGCCATCCTCGATCACCGGATCGTAGGGATCGCGCACCCAGCGGTCGAGCGGTCCGGTCGGCACGACGTCGATATGACCATTGAGGATCAGCGAGCGGCCAGTCGCGTTTCGCGGCGTATGGGTGGCAACGACATTGAAGGCATCGTCATAGGACACCGCGACCGGTGAAAATCCCGGCAGATCGCGGATAGCGTCGACATCGACACGCCACATATCGACGGGGTAGCCATGGGCCTCATAGGCTGCGGCCATGAAGGATTGCGCCGAGTGTTCCTCGCCGCGCTGGGAGGGAAAGCGCACGAGGTCCGCCAGGAATACCAGCTGCCGGTCGAAGCCCTTATCGACCGCGCTGAGAATGGCCTCGTCCATAACCCGCTCAGGCATCATTTTTCACTTTCATTTGGATGGTGTATCATATCACATATGCCATTGGCATGAAATGCTAGAGCCAGTCGGCCCAAAAATCCCAACCAGCGGTAGGCCCACCCTTGTCAGGCCTGTCGTGGTGTTGGCATCAGCAGCAGCAAGCCGATACTGCTATGCCGGTTGAAGAGGTTACGTGTTGATCGACGAAGATACGATGCCCGCAGAAATCACCGATCTCAGCGTCGGCTACCGGCGTTTGCCGGCGGGCAAGCTCGCCAATGCGGTGACTTGGATGGAAGCGCGCGCGCCGGCACCTGGTCTGGCAAAGCCCTTGGCAATGACCCGGATCACAAAACCCGACTGCGCATCATACCGTGCGATCTTCCTTGAAATCGGCGCGCCGTGGCTGTGGGACCGCGTGTCCGAAATGTCCGACGCCGAGATCGCTGCTCATTTCGCCGATGCGAACAATCATCTCTACTACGGCCATGACGAAGCCGGGACCCATCTCGGCATGGTCGAATTCTCGGTCCTCGATGCCAACGAGATCGAGATTACCTATTTCGGCCTGTTCCCGTCCTTGACCGGCCGAGGTTTCGGCAAACGTCTGATGGCCGGGGCACTCGACACGGCGTGGAGGCTCGAGCCAACACGCATCTGGCTCCATACCAGCAGCTTCGACCATCACAGCGTCATCGCCTTCTACAGAGCCTGCGGATTTGAGCCCTTCGCGACCGGCTTTGAAATCGTCGATGACCCTCGGTTGAAGGGAACACTGCCGCGTGACGCCGCACCGCAGATTCCCCTGATCGAGATGGAATGGGCTCCACGACGCTAAATGAAAACGCCTTCGCAACCCGGCCAGACATCGCTTCACCACCGCCGGTGGGTGCGGCGCGAAAGCATTCTTGCGACGCTGGGCCGGCATGCCGACACCCGCATCGTGCTGTTCGCCGCGCCCGCCGGCTTCGGCAAATCGACGACGATGGCGCAATGGATGGCTGAGGTGGCACGCCTCGGCCGGCTGACGGCATGGCTGTCCTGCGAGGCGACGGACAACGACGAAGGCGCCTTCCTGTCGCATCTGGTCGGGGCGCTGCGCCATCTGGTGCAGAACCCGGCTGATCTTGACCTCGCCTTCCAGTCGAGCCCGATCCCGCAGCTCGATGTCGTGCTCGCCGCACTAGTGGCGGGTTTCGCCGCACGCGACGCCGACATCAGCCTGTTCTTCGACGACTACCACGCCATCGAAACACCAGCGGTGAAGCGCTTCATGGAACGGCTGACGCGGCAGGCGCCAGCCAATGTCGCCTTCGTTATCGGCTCGCGCAGCCTGCCGGACCTGCAACTCGGCAAGCTCAGGGTGCTTGGCGACGTCTTCGAGATCGGCCCAGACGATTTGCGCTTCGCTTCGTCGGAAGCCGAAGCCTTCTTCAACGAGAAGCTAGGCCTGAGCGTGAACAGCGGCGCCGTGGAAACCCTGTGTTCGCGCGCGGAGGGGTGGGCCGCCGGCTTGCAACTCGCCTCGCTGTCGCTCAGCGCGGCGCATGCGCCGGAAACCGTCATCGGCAATTTTACCGGCGCCAACCGCAACGTCGCCGACTTCCTGATGGGCGAAGTGTTCCTCGAATTGCCGCCCAACATCGCGAAGTTCCTGCTCTACAGCTCCATCTTCGAACGCTTCAGCGCCGAGGCCTGCCGGGCTGTGATGCGCGCGGCGGACGCCGAGGCGGCAATCACTGAAATCGAAACGCGCAACCTGTTCCTGGTGCCGCTCGATGAGGAGCGGCGCTGGTTCCGCTACCATCATCTGTTCCGTGACTTCCTCAGCCGCGAAATGGAACGGCGCGAGCCGGAGATGATCGCGCCACTACATCTGGCGGCTTCGGAATGGTTCGGCGAGCGCCGGATGCTGACCGAGGCCATCGGCCACGCGCTGGCCGCCGGCGACCAGGCCCGCGCGGCGGTGTTTGTCGAGAACAACGCGCTTGATCTCATCGCCCAGTGCCAGCTTCTTTACGTGCGCCAGCTGCTGGCGCTGCTGCCCAAGAAGCTGATCGACCAGCGCATCCGGCTGCAGCTCGTGGTGCTCTGGCTGGCCGTGCACAGCAGCCAGCCAGAGATTGCGACGCAGACGCTCGCCAATGCGCGCAAACTGATCGAGACCGGCCCGGTGGACGGCAAGGATCCTGGCACGCTGATTGGCACGACGATCGAGGCTGAGCTCGCGGTGCTCACTTCCGCCGTGCACAGCACGCTGGAGCAGTTTGAGGCGGCGCGCGACACCGCGCTTGTGGCGCTTCGCGTCATCGCGCCGGATGCCTGGTTCATGGAGGGCGCTACCGCCAATGTCATTGGCTACAATCTCTACGCGCTTGGCGATCTCGAAGGCGCGCGTGCGGCCATAGACGCGGCGCGCAAGGCGCATGAGCGGAGCGGCAGCTTGCTCGGCCTGACCATCGCCAACTGCTACATGGCCATTGTCGAACGCTCGGCCGGCCGCTTGCCAGCCGCCGAACGATTGCTGCGCAATGCGATCATCGAGGCGAGAGCCCGGATTGGAGCGAATTCCTATGCCGAGGCGCTGGCCGGCACGTTGCTCGCCGAGCTTGCCTACGAGACCAATTCATCCGGCGAGGCGCTGACGCTGGTCGAGAATCTCGGGCCGCTGATCGAAGGAGCGGCAGTCATCGTCTATCCCCTGGCCAGCGTGCCGACTTATGCCCGCGTCCTGCAATTGACCGGCCGCTCCGCGATGGCGCTGGAAATGCTCGACCGGGTCTACCAGCGCGTGCGCGGCACGGTTTACCGCCGCCTGGCGTCGATGATCATGCATGACCGCGTGCGGGTCCTGCTCGACCAGAGCCGCAATGCCGAGGCGCGCGCGCTGTTGACGGAGCATCGCGGCGACGCGGAGGCCTCGATCGCCATTACCACCGCCAACGAATTCGAGTTCTTTGCCGAAGGCCGCGTGCTGACCGCCGAGAAATCCCATGCCGACGCAGCCCGGGTCTTCGACGCGCTTCTGGACCGGACGAAGAGCGGCGGCCGTATCCGCCGCCACATCCTGGCGCTGATCCTGCGTGCCAAGGCAGCCAATGCCGGCCATGATACACGCGAAGCCGACCGCATCCTGCTCGACGCGCTGCGGCTCGCGCAGCCCTCGGGCTTCATCCGTTCGTTCGTCGATGAGGGACGGCCTGTTGTCGAGGGATTGATGCGGCTGCGCGCGGCCCAGGCAAAGGCCGACCCGGCGCTGTCGGCCTACGCCACCCGCATCATCGATGCAGCGCAGACGATGCCAGTCAGCGCACGCAAGCAGGCGGTGACGGCGGTGGATAAGGAACAACTCACTCAACGCGAAATGGAACTGTTGCGCTGCCTGACGGAAGGCATGTCCAACCGCGATATCGCCTTCGCCCTGTCGGTGAGTGAAACCACGGTGAAATGGCACCTGAAGAACATCTTTGGCAAACTGGCGGTGACCAACCGCGTTCAGGCGGTTCGTGCCGCGCAGGCCGTCGAAAGCTGGCCTCCCCCTCCGAAAGGAGGGGCATAGACATCAGCCATAACCATCCTTTCGGGTCGGGCGCAGCGGGCGCCGGCCTGCTAGCGTCTACTCGTTTGGAGGACGCTGCGAATGGCGACAGGTTACGTTTTTCACGAACAGCTGATGTGGCATGACACCGGCTCCAGCGCCGATATGATGCCTCCCGGCCGTTTTGTGGAACCTGGCCGGCATCTGGAATCTCCCGGCTCGAAGCGCCGGCTGAACAACCTCATCCAGGTCAGCGGGCTGTCGCGCCATCTGGTGCCGATCATTGCCGAACCGGTTTCCGTCGAAGACCTGCTGCGCGTACACACACGCCGCCATGTCGAAGATATCAGGATGCTCAGCGAACGTGGCTCAGGCTTTGCCGGACCGCAGGCGCCAATCGGCCTTAACAGTTTCGACATTGCGCTTTTGTCCGCCGGCACGACCTATGCCGCCATGCGCGCGGTGCTGACCGGGCGGGTCGACAATGCCTATGCGCTGGCGCGGCCGCCGGGCCACCATGCCGAGCCGGACCAGGCACTGGGCAATTGTCTGTTTTCCAATATCGGCGTCTCCGTGCGCAGGCTGCAGCATGAAGGCCTGCTTGGCCGTGCCGCCATCGTCGACTGGGACGTGCATCATGGCAACGGCACCGAGACCGTGTTCTATTCCGACCCGTCGGTGCTGACGATTTCCGTGCACCAGGACAACCTCTATCCGACCGGGCGCGGCGCGCTCGCCGACAACGGCAAGGGTCCGGGTGAAGGCTACAATGTCAACATCCCGCTGCCGGCCGGCAGCGGCACCGGCGCCTATGAATCGGCCTTCGACCGCGTCATCGCGCCGGCGCTGCGCGCCTTCAAGCCGGATCTCGTAATCGTCGCCTCCGGCTTCGACGCATCAGGCTTCGATCCGCTTGGCCGGATGATGCTCAACAGCGAATGTTTCCGGCGGCTTGCCGCGCGCATGGTGGCGCTTGCCGCCGAGACCTCGAAAGGACGCCTGATGATGAGCCATGAAGGCGGCTATTCCGAAGGCTATGTGCCGTTCTGCGGCCACGCCGTCATCGAGACCCTGGCCAATCACCGCACCGAGGTGGTCGATCCCCTGTCGGAGCATATCGACGAATGGGCCGGGCAGGATCTGCAGCCGCATCAGGCTGCGGTGATCGACGCCGCCGAGGGGCTGCTTGCCGGGCTGCGCCAACGCCTCGCCAGCGCGGCCTAGACGCGATGGATTTCGCCGTCACCACACTCCTCAACGCGCTGACACTGATCAGCATCCTGATGCTGGTCGGGCTAGGGCTGGCGATCAGCTTCGGCCTGATGAATGTCACCAACTTGGCGCATGGCGAATTCGTCACCGTCGGCGCCTTTGCAGTCTATTTCGTCCAGAGCATGGGCGGTTCCTTCTGGCTTGGGCTGGCCGCCGCCCCCATCGCCGGAGCCGTGGTTGGCTGCATCCTGGAATTCGCCATCATCCGTCATCTCTATTCGCGGCCGGTCTCGACCGTGCTTGCCACCTGGGGCGTCAGCCTCATCCTGCAGCAAGGGCTGGAACTCGCCTTCGGTCTCGGCGCCAAGCCGGTGACGCCGCCGGTCGAAGGCACGTTCGACCTGATCTTCACCGTCTATCCGGCCTACCGGCTGATCCTGATCGGCATCGCCATGCTGACCTTGCTCGGCGTCATCCTGCTGATCAGCCGGACATCCTTCGGCCTAGATATCCGCACCGTCATCCAGAACCGCGAGATGGCCGAAGGCGTCGGCATCAACACGCGGCGCACCTACGCGATCGCCTTCACCTTCGGTGCGGCAATCGCCGGCCTCGCCGGCGGGCTGGTCGCGCCGCTGGCGATCGTGCTGCCGCAGATGGGGGTGAATTACCTCGCCAACGCCTTCTTCGTCGTCATCGTCGGCGGTGTCGGCTCGATCGGCGGTCTCGTTGCCGGCAGCGTCTTCGTCGGCGGGCTGACCAGTGTACTCAACTACCAGATATCGCCATCGCTAGCACAAGCCATCGTGCTGCTCGCGGCAATCGTAGCGGTACGGCTGCGGCCCAACGGCCTGTTCAACGGAGCATCGCGATGATCGCCCGTGACCGCAACTGGCTGGTGATCTTCGCTGTCTGCGTGGCACTCGCCATCGTCTACCCCCTCTTTGCCGACGGCTACAAGCTGACGGTCATCCGTGATGCGTTGATCTTCGGCCTGTTCGCGGCGAGCCTCGATTTCTTCTGGGGCCGCACCGGCATCCTGTGCTTCGGCCACGCCGCCTTTTTCGGCATTGGCGGCTACATCATGGCGCTGGTCACGCTCAACGACGCCATTCCTTTCGGCAGCCTGCTTGGCATCGCCGGCGCGGTTACCGGTGCGGCTTTCGTCGCCGCCATCATCGGCTACTTCCTGTTCTTCGGCGGTATTCGCGGCAGCTATTTCACCATCGTCACGCTGGCCATGGGCGTCATCTGCCAGCAGGCAGCGGTATCCTGGAGTTCGGTCACCGGCGGCGACTCGGGCCTGATCGGCATCCCGCCGATCGCGTTCGATATTGGTGGAGTGCATGTCGATCTCAGCCAGGACTTGCCCAGCTACATCTTCGTCGCGGCCATCGTCGCCGTGGTCGTACTGGCGCTCTGGTCGATCAGCCGTGGCCGCTGGGGCATGGTGCTGACCGCTATCCAGGACAATGAAATCAGGGCCGCTGCGCTCGGCCACAACGCGCCTTTGCGGCTGCTCGTCACCTTCATCCTTTCGGCAGCGATCGCCGGACTTGCCGGTGCGCTCTATGTCTGCATGGCAGGCCTGGTGGCGCCGGATCTTTCGGGACTGCTTCTGTCGACCGAGGTCATCGTCTGGGTGGCCGTCGGCGGACGCGGCACGCTGCTTGGACCGGTGCTTGGCGCCATCTTCATCCAGCGTGCCCAGCAGACGATCAGCAGCTTCAATCCGAGCCTGTGGCCGCTGCTGCTCGGCTGCGTCTTCGTCGTCATCGTCTTCGTTTTGCCGGACGGCATCCTGTCGATCTATGCGCGTTTGAAAAGCCTTTTCACGAGCCGGAGGCGCGCACGATGAGCGACGTCCTGCTCAAGGCCGAGAATGTCGGCATCCGCTTTGGCGGGCTGCAGGCATTGGAGGCGCTCAATCTCACAGTGCACGACAAGGAGCTCTGCTGCATCATCGGGCCGAACGGCGCGGGCAAGAGCACGTTCCTCAACGTGCTGACCGGCACCCTGCGCCCAACCAGCGGCAGCGTGCGCTTCCTCGGCCACGACATAGCCGGCCTGCCGCTACACCGGATCGCCCGGCTCGGCATCGCCCGCAAATTCCAGATCCCGTCGATCTTTCCCAGCCTGTCGGTGGAAGACAATCTGAAGGTCGCGAGATGGGGCGTGCCGTCGCCGGTTCGTCCAGTCGGCGAGCTGATGGAGCTGGTCGCGCTGACCAATCGGGCAGCCACGCTGGCCGGTGAACTGGCGCATGGCCAGAAGCAGTGGCTGGAGATCGGCATGGCGCTAGCGATCGAGCCGCGCCTGCTGCTGCTCGATGAGCCCACCGCCGGCATGACGCCACAGGAGACGCTGGCGACAGCCGAGATGCTGCTGCGGCTCAAGGGCGAGTTCTCCATCGTTGCGGTCGAACACGATATCCGTTTTGTGCGGGCGCTGAATTGCGAGACGCTGGTGCTGCACCAGGGGCGCCGGCTGCGCAGCGGTCCTTTCCACGAGATCGAGACCGACGAAATGGTCCGCGATGTCTATCTGGGGAGGCGTTGAGCATGCTGCGGACGATCGCTGTCTCGGCCGGCTATGGCCTGCTCCCGGTATTGAACGGCATCGACCTCAGCGTCGCTGCGGGCGAAGTCGTCGGCCTGCTCGGCCGCAACGGCGCCGGCAAGACGACACTGCTGCGCGTCATTGCCGGGGCCTTGCGGGCGAGCGGCGGTGCCGTGGTTCTGGGCGACCAGGACCTTACGCATGCTCCGGCTTTTCGCCGCGCGCGCGCCGGCATCGCGCATGTGCCGCAAGGACGCGGCATCTTCAACCAGCTGACCGTGCGGCAGAACCTGGAAGTCGGCACACGCGCCGCTCGGGATCGCGGCGACGGCAGCATTCCGGCTGATATTTTCGGCTATTTCCCGATCCTGCGCGAACGAGAAGCGCAGGTTGCCGGCACACTGTCCGGCGGCCAGCAGCAGATGCTGGCGATCGGTCGAGCGCTTTGCGGGCACCCATCGGTGCTGTTGCTCGACGAGCCCTCGGAAGGCATCCAGCCGAACATCGTGCAGTCGATCGCCGAACTGGTGCCGCGCATCGCCCGCGAACGCGGCATCGCGATCGTTCTGGTCGAACAAAATCTCGATCTCGTTCTCAAGGCGGCGGACCGCTGCCTGGTGATGGAGAAGGGCAGGATCGTGCATGAGGGCACGCCGGAGGCATTCGCCGACGAGAACCTGCTTAAGGACTTGCTGGCTTTGTAGGGCGTGCATGGGGCGCGCCCGGGATTGGAAGGGAACATAAAAATGATAAGCAGAAGAACTGTTTTGAAATCAGGCGGCGCAGCGGCCGCTTTCGCCATGGTTGGCGCACCGGGAATCCTGCGCGCCGCCGACACGGTCAAGATCGGCCTGTCGATCCCGATCACCGGCCTGCAGGCGATCCTCGGCGAGACGCTGCTCAACTGCTACAAGCTCGCCGCCGCCGAACTCAACGCCGCCAACGGCATTGGCGGACGCCAGGTCGAGCTGATCATCGAAGACAACCAGACCACGACCAAGGGCGCGATCGACAAGGCACGCAAGCTGATCAACGAAGACAAGGTCGACGCCATCATGGGCACGATCATTTCGCCTGAGCGCAGTGCTACGCTTTCAGTGACGTCGAAGGCCAAGAAACTGTTCTTCTATCCGACCAATTTCGAAGGCGGCGAATGCAATCGCTACTTCGTCGCCACCGGCCCGATTCCAATGCAGCAGGTCGACCCGATGATGCCGTGGGTGGCCGAGAACCTCGGCAAGACGGTCTACATCATGGCGTCCGACTATGCCTGGCCGCAGAAGATGACCGAGGCGATCGCGGCGGCCTATGAGAAGGCCGGCGGCAAGATCATCGGGGCCGACTATTATCCATTCGGCACCACCGATTTCGGTCCGGCCTTCCAGAAGATCAAGTCGCTGAAGCCCGACGTCGTCTGGTCGATGGTGGTCGGCAACGACGCCGTCACCCAGCTCAAGCAATACCGCAGCTTCGACATCAAGCAGCCGCTGATCGCGCCGCTCGACGAGGTGTTCAACAAGGACGCGCTGCCGGCCGGCGTCGCGGCGGGCACCTATGCGCCGCAGCCCTACTGGATGGCGCTCGACAACCCGGTCAACAAGAAGTTCATCGCGAGCTTCCGCGAAAAGTTCGGCCAGGAAAAGATGGTCAACGGCATCGGCGAGGCCGGCTATAACGGCCTGCATCTCTACGCGCTGGCTGCAGAGAAAGCCGGATCGCTGAAAGACGACGATGTGCTGGCAGCGTTGCCGACGATCGAGTTCGACGCGCCGCAGGGCAAGATCCGCGTCGACGCCAGCAACAACCACACGCTCTGCCATTCCTATGTCGGCAAGGCGGCAGCGGACGGCATCGGCTACGAGATCGTCAAGGATTTCGGCACAATCGCTCCGGTAACGCCCTACTGCAAACTCTAGGACTCTGGTTGCGCGGCCCGAGCTGCCACGACGAGGTGGCTTGGGCCGCGCGACACAAATCAAGCGCGCGGCGTGAACATGCGCCTGTGGCCGCGCTCGCAACGTCTCGCCCGCGCCGGGCAATCTACCGCCGTGCCGTCCTAGCAACCATTGCAACAATCGTTTCGAAAAGTTCCTCCTGCGCCTGGATGGGCGTGATCTCGCCCGTCGCGGCGGCATAGGACAGTGCCTCGGCAGCGCCGAGCATTGCCCGCAGCCCAGCTGAAACGATCTCGCCGCCACTGGCAAATGGGGCAAGCACGATCCGGCACCTCTCCATGAATGCCAGCTCATAGTCGCGCTTGAGTTTTTCGAGATCCGGCGAGCCGGCCAAGGCGGCGATGACACCCGGTATCTCCCGGCCCTGCTGAAGCACGCACTCGACATAGGACGATGCGATGACCATGGCCTTGCTGGCCAAGGTCGAATCGCTCGCCTGAAGCGCTGCGTCCATCAGGGCATTCTGGCGCGCGTCGAATTCCTGATAGAGCGCCAGGAGCAGTGCGCCGCGCGTCGGGAAATGGTCGTAGACGACCGGTTTCGTGATGGCGGCCTGCTCTGCAAGCCGTCCGAGCGTCAGGGCTTCCGTGCCCTCCTCCCGTACCACGCGCCATGCGACGTCGAGAAGCTGGCGATGCCGGTCGCCCCGCAACAAGCGGCGGCGTGGCGGCGGATTGGCGGGCGGGTCCCTGAGCTTGGCGCTTGACATGCTTATATACCAAAAGTAACTTACGAAAAGTATATAAGCTTCGACCTCGACCCGCAATCATCCATCAGGAGTTTCAGCCATGCACGCGCTCGTCATTGTCACACATCCCGATACCCAGTCCCTCAACCACGGCGTCGCCGCTGAAATTTGCCGCGGAGTGATGCTGTCCTCGGGCAATTCGTTTGAGATCGCCGACCTCGCGGCCGAAGGCTTCGATCCACGGTTCACCGCCAATGACCTCGCCGTGCACCGCAGAGAGGCTTCGCCAAGCGCTGATGTCTTGGCAGAACAGGCGCGGATCGATCGTGCCGATGCGCTTGTGCTGGTCTATCCCGTTTACTGGTGGTCAATGCCGGGGCTTCTCAAGGGGTGGATCGACCGCGTCTTCACCAATGGCTGGGCCTATGACGAAGGTTCGGATGCCCGGCTCGTGAAACGGCTTCGTCATCTCAGAGTTCATCTGGTCGCCATCGGCGGTGCCAGCGAGCGTACCTATGCGCGCCACGGTTATTTCGGCGCGATGAAGACCCAGATCGAGCATGGCATCTTCGACTATTGCGGTGCGCCCGTGGTGACGTCGGAGCTGCTCAAAGCGCAAACGCATGATCCGGCCTCGCAACTGGACGCAGCGCGCGCAATCGGCCGCGATCTCTTCACTTCATCCACCCGGCGCGACGCGGCCGCGTGAAGGCCCGGCGCCGTAGCGAATTCAGGATCATCTCAGCCGCCTTTTCGGCGATCATGATGACCGGCGAGTTGGTGTTGCCCGACACGATGGTCGGCATGATCGAGGGGTCGACCACGCGCCGACAATGACCTAGTCGTCGACGAGAGGTGACGGTACTTCGCTCATGAGAGTGCCTGCCGCGCGGCGATGCGTTGCCAGATTGGTGTCATTGCCTGCTGGATCTCACCATACAGGCGATAGCGCTCCGCGTAAGCGGAAGCGAATGCCGGATTGGGCGCATAATGGCGTGTTGCCTCGGTCATCGCGGTGGCACCGGCATTGAAGTCGGCAAACAGCCCGACCCCGGTCGCTGCCGCGATCGCCGCGCCGAGCGCGCCGGTCTCGCGGCTGCGCGCCACGGTAATCGGAACACCCAGCACGTCGGCGAAAATCCGCGGCCAGATTTGGCTGCGCGAGCCACCGCCGGATAGCACCGCAGTGTCGAACCTGGCGCCCGCTTTGTGCAAGGTTTCGACGTGGCGCCTGTGTTCGAAGACCACGCCCTCGAACAGCGCGCGCAGCATGTGCGCCCGCGTATGCCAACCCGCCATGCCGTAGAAACCGGCGCGCGCGCTGCCGTTCTGCTGCGAGCCATAAAGGAACGGGTGATAGATCGGAATGTCCCCTTCCGGGTCCACCGAGGCGACGAGTTCGCTTGCCAGTTCAAACGGCGATTTGTCCGCTTCCCTTGTGTGTTCGAGAAACTCGCGAACGATCCATTCGAGATTGGCGGCCGACGTGGCGCTGGATTCGATCGCCAGGTAGCGCTCGCGATCAAAGGTCGAGAGCATAAAGATCGAGGGATCGCGGATCGGCTCGTCGGTGATGACCTGATTGATGCTCCATGTGCCAGCGATGATTGAGGCAGCACCGGTGCGGGTGACGCCGGAGCCGATGGCGCTGGCCACCACGTCGAACAGGCCGGCGATCACAGGTGTGCCGGCGCGCAGGCCGGTCAAGGCAGCGACCTCACTGGATATATGGCCGGCGATGTCAGCCGACTCCAGAACCGGCGGCAAGATCGCCATGCAGTCGCCAAGCCCGTAAGCATCCAGCAGATCCTGCTCATAACGCCTGCCCGGCATCTGCAAAAGGCCGCAGCCGGACATATCAGACGTGTCGGTGGAGCGCGCGCCGGTCAGCCGGTTGACGACGAAATCCTTGCACAGGAACACCGTGCCGATCCTGTTGAAAAGCGCCGGCGCGGAACGCTTGAGCCAAGCCAAAAGGGTTGGCGTCTGCGCCGCCCATGGCCGCTGCAGGCAATGCACATAAGTGCGGTCGCCGACATTCTGCCGCGCCCATTCATCGACAATGCCAACGCCGCGCGTGTCGAGCGACTGGATGCCGATCAGCGGCGCGCCATCGCGGCCGAGCGCATAGAGACCGTTGCCATGCCCGGCGCAACCGATGGCGACGATGTCGCCGGCGTTTATGCCTGCCTGGGCGATGCACTGGCCGATGACGTCGACGGCGTTGCGCCAGAGCTCGCCCAGATCGCGCTCGACATGGCCAGGCTTCGGCATGGAGGAGCGGCCATCGCGGGCGGCAAGCGCAAGCTCTCGCCCGGTCATGTCGAAGATGATCGCCTTGATGACGGTGTTGCCCGCATCAAGGCCAAGAATGTACTTACCCATTTGGCTCCTCCCGATGCCCCTCCCCAGGTCCTATTGCTGCTTGTACAGGTCAAAGGCCGTGGCGCCATCCGCATCGTCGTGGATGATCGCCATCAGCCCGCGCACCACTGCGCGCGGATTGGCGTGCTGGTAGATGTTGCGGCCATAAACCATTCCGAGCGCGCCCTGCGCCATCAGCGCCGCCGACTTGTCGAACACAGCGCGCAAATCCTCCTTGCCGCCGCCGCGCACCAGCACCGGGCAGCGCGCCGCCTCGACGACGCGATGGAAGTCATTCGGATTAGTGGTCGGATCGGCCTTGATGATGTCGGCGCCCATTTCACGGGCGAGCCGCGTCAGCGTCACGATCTTTTCGGCGTCGCCATCGACCATGTAGCCGCCATGCTCGGCGACCGGCAGCATGGCCAGCGGTTCGATCATCAGCGGCAGACCATACTTGTCGCAGTCGGCGCGCACACGGGCGATGTTCTGCACGCATTGCCGGAACAGGTCGGGCTCGTCAGGCAGCATGAACAGGTTGACGACGACACAGGCCGCATCCATCTCGATGGCGCCAAGCAATGGCTCAGCCTCGTTCTGCAGCACGGCCCACATCGCCCGGTGGCGTATCTTGTTGTAGGGATTGCCCATGTCGATGCGCATCACCAGCGCCGGCTTGTCCTTGCCGGGAACGGCCTGCAGCAGGTCGGCCTGGCCGTAATTCATCTGGATGGCGTCCGGACCGGCCTTGACCAGTTGCTCGACAACGCCGGCCATATCCTCGAGCCCGGCCAGGAAGCTCGGCTCGTTGCAGACGCCGTGGTCGATGGCGACGTCCAGGCAACGGCCACCGCCGAACAGCCGGTTCATGCGGACTTTCTTGTTCACGCGCATTGGGCGCTCCTTCTGTCATTGGTCTGGGAGGTATCTGAGAAACCGACACTGTGCTGGTGCTCCAGCAAGGCAAGGAAGGCCGAGCGCTCGGCTGCGGTCTGGGCGACGTCCCAGCCCCTGTGGGACACCAGCATGGCAAGCACCGTATCGATGAGGGCGAGGTTCAGGCCGCCTGTGATGGCGATGGTGGTGCGCCGCAGGAACAAGTCGGCGAGGCGCTCGACATGCTCATGTTCGATCATGAAGCGGAGTTCGCCCGCTGAGTAGTCTGATCGCGGAAGCATTTCGGCGGCGGCGATATGCGCGGCGCGATCTTCCGCCGAGGTGCCGTAGCGCTCAAACAGAACCCGCGCACGCTCAGTGCTCAAACCATGCTTCGCCGCCAGGCTTGCACACCATGTGTCCGGATCCGCCGGAAAATCGCGGCCGCCACCGATGGCAAGGTCCTCGGTCCCCGTCTTGCGGGTCAGGCCAAGCCGTTGCAGCACCATGTCGGCCGCCATCGCCCCGAACGAGCGAAAGGTCGTCCACTTACCGCCGATCATGCACAGCGTGGCTGGCAGATGCCCGGTGGGTTCGACAAATTCGCAGAAGTGATCGCGCGGGATGCGGCCGGTAAAGCTGTCGCTGCTGGCCGGTAGCGGGCGAACGCCGGAGAAGCGAAACACGATCTCGCTTGGCGCAATGGTGATCGACGGAAACACGAAGGCCAGCGACTGAAGGATATAGTTTCGCTCATCGTCCTCGCAGCGCACCTGATCCGGATCGTCGACACGGATATCGGTCGAGCCGATCAGCACCTTGCCGAGATACGGAAACAGGATGCAGATACGGCCGTCCTCGTTCTCGTAGTAGACCATATGGCCGCCAAGGGCGGCATGGAGCTCCGGGTTGTCGACGATCAGGTGTGAGCCCTTGGTGCCACCCATCATCCTAGGCACGGCCGCACCAATCGCCTTGTTGGTCAGGTCGATCCATCCGCCGGTTGCGTTGATGATCAATTGCGGGCGCAGCGGCAGCGCCTCGCCGGTCATTGTGTCGGTGAGGACAAGACCGGCTTCAGTAGACCCCACCGAGACGTAGTTCAGAGCCTGTGCCGATGCGCTGGCGTTCATGGCATCGAAAAGCATCTCCAGTCCCAGTCGTTCGGGCTGACTCACCCAGGCGTCATAGTAGGTGGCGGAGCTGCGGATTGTCGGATTGATCGCCGGCCAGGCCTCCAGGGTTTTCCTGCGGCCACGGAACCGGTGCGTCGGCATCAGCCGCCGCGCGGCGGTGAAGAGATCGTACATGATGAGCCCGGCCTTGATGACCAGCGCACCGCGCCGGCTCGGCCGACGAGAGAGGCCGAGAAATCGAACCGCGCCATTGGCGATGCCGGAAAAGATGTCGAAGATCGGCACCGTGGTCGGCAGCGGCGCCACGCAGTGCGGCGCGTTCTTCAGCAACCGGTCGCGCTCGGCCAGCGACTCGCGCACCAGCTTGAATTCGCCATTCTCGAGATAACGCAACCCGCCATGCACCATGCGCGACAGGGCGGCACTCGCACCGCTGCAATAGTCGCCCTTGTCTGCCAGCACGACGTCAACGCCCTGCAAGGCGAGCTCACGAAAAACGCTGATGCCGTTGATGCCGCCGCCAATCACAAGCACGGCAATATCGGGCCGCTCGCGCAGAGCGGCGAGTGTGTCGTTGCGATTCATTTTGGACTATGCCTTCCGCTCAGGCATCCATTGGCGTCAGATGCGCTGATATCGCCGCATCGATGGCGGCAAGTTCAGCCGCATCAAGCCCGATTTCACCCGCCCTGGCGTTGTCGAGCGACTGTTCGGCGTTGCGCGCACCGCACAGGGCAAAGGTGATGCCCGGCTGGGCGAGCGTCCAGGCAATGACGATCTGCGCCATCGATGCCTGATGCTGAGAAGCGATCGGGGCAATAGCCTGTTTCAGCCGCGCCACCCTTTGCCGGTTGCCGGTGGAGAAGCGCGGATTGTCCTTGCGCTGATCGTCGCCGCTGAATTCGCGGGCCGGATCGATCGCGCCGGTGAGCAGGCCGAGCGCCAGTGAGGAGTAGCTCAGCGTGGCGATATCGTTGCGGCGGGTGATCGGCAGCAGGCTGCCCTCAATCTCGCGATCGATCATCGAATAGCGCTCCTGGATCGCGTCGATCTGGCCGGCGGCGATATAGTGCTCAAGGTCCTCGGCGCTGACATTCGAGGCGCCGATGGCGCGGATCTTGCCGGCCGCCTTCAGCTTCTCCAGCGTCGCCATCGTCTCGGCGATCGGCGTGGTCGGGTCCTGCCAATGGGTGATGTAAAGATCGATGTGATCGGTGCCGAGACGGCGCAGGCTCTGCTCCAGCTCATAGGCGATGCCGTCGGCGCCAAGATAGCGGTGCACCGGCTTGCCGTCCTGGTCGAAGAAATGATTGCCCTTGCCGGAATGCCAGTTAAGCCCACATTTGGTGGCGATGACGACCCTGTCGCGCTTGCCCTTGATGGCCTTGCCGACGATCTCCTCGCTGCGGCCGAGACCATAGGCGGGGGCCGTATCGACCAGGCTGATGCCGGCATCGATCGAAGCTTCGATGGCGCTGATCGAGGCCTGTTCGTCAGTGCCGCCCCACATCCAGCCACCGATCGCCCAGGTGCCGAGACCGACGGCCGATGCGGTGACACCGGAATTGCCGATGGGGCGTTGTATCTGTTGGGAGCTCATGCTGCCTCCTGTTCGGCAAGGTCGAGAATCTGGAGGCTGGTCGCCTCGTCGGTGACGATGGTGTCGAGATGGTTGCCGCGCATGGCGCTCAGGATCGGTGCCACCTTGCTGGCGCCGCTGGCGATGCCGATCGAGCGAGGAATGGTGGCGAATTCGTCGAGCGTCAGCGACACCAGCGAGCGGTTCAGCGAGTAGTCGCAGAGCCGGCCGTCGCGATCGATGAGATGGGCGAGCAACTCGCCCGATGCACCGGACTGTTCGATCGCCCGGCGGTCGGCGCTCGATGACGGATGCAGGTCGTAATAGCTCGAATCGTCGGTCAGGATCGAACCGATGCCGACCACCGCCACATCGGCCTCGCGCGCCTTGCGGAACACGTCGGCGACCGAACGTACCCCCATCAGCATTTCGCGCTGCTGCGGCGTGTCGGCAAAGAGCGGCGCATGGATCTGGTAGGATCGGCCGCCAAGCTTGTCGGCCATCAACGACGCGACATGATTGACGTCGGTATAGTGCTTGCCCTGAACCAGGCCCGTTGCCGGGATGACTTCGACATCGTAGCGGCGGGTGGGATTGAGGCCCGCGACAAGGGCACTGACGCCCTTGCCGCCAGTGATCGAAATGGTGTCGCCATCCTTGATGGTGTCGAGCAGCAGATGCGCCGCCGCCTCGCCGACGCGCTGCAGCGCGGTCTGCGGGTTGTCCGAGACCGAAGGCACGACGACAGCGCGTTCGATGCCGCCGAGCGCCACAAGGCGCGCCTCGATGTCGACGAGGTGATCGATCGGCGACTTGATCTTGATCTCGACCAGCCCAAGCTGGTGGCCGCGCTTGATCAGCCGGTTGACGGTGGCATGCGAGATGCCGAGTTCGCCGGCGATCTCCGCCTGGGTCTTGCCCTCGACATAGTGCAGGACAAGCGCCCGGTGCATCTGCCGGACAGTCGCAATGTCGTCGCGGGTGTTGGGAGGGGCCATGATCTTGCTCGTCGCGCCTTTAGGACTCTTCGGGGCTCAGGATTTCTTGCGATGCAGGAAGTGGTCGATCGACACCGCCGCCAGCAAAATGCAACCCTTGATCATGTCCTGCCAATAGACCGAGATGTCGAGCAGGATCAGCGAACTGGTCACCACCGAAAGCAATGCCATGCCGAGGATGGCGCCGAAGATGGTGCCCGACCCGCCGTTGAGCGACGCGCCGCCGATTACCGCCGCGGCAATGATGTTGAGTTCCATGCCGGCGCCGAAGGTCGGCGTCGCCGCGCCGAAGCGGGCCATGTAGATGACGCCAGCCAGACCGGCGAGCGTCGAGCACAGCACGGTCACCCAGAATTTGACCTGGGCTGTACGGATGCCCGAGAACTGCGCCGCCTTCTCGTTGGAGCCGGTGTAGAAGACCTTGCGGAAGACAGTGGCGCGGCGCAGCAGGAAATCGAAGATCGCTACCACGACGACGAAGATCAGGATGACATAGGGGATATCGCGAAAACTCCCCTGGCCAATGGCCTTGAAGGACGGCGGCAGCGTAAACAGCGACAGTGGCGTGCCCTTGGTGATGACCAGGCACAGGCCGCGCACGATGACCATTGCCGCGAGCGAGGTGATGAAGTGGTTCAACCCGACCACCGTGACGAAGAAGCCCATGACCGCGCCAATGAGGGCGCTGACGGCGATGCCGATCAGGCTGGCGGTCCATGGGTCGAGCCCGGCGAGGAAAAGCGCGCCCGACACCACCATGGAGAAGCAGACGACCGAGCCGACCGAAAGGTCGATGCCGCCGACGATCAAGAGGATGGTCATGCCCACGACGACAATGCCCTCGATGGAGAAGCTCATCAGCATGGCGCGGAAATTGCCCCAGGTGAGGAAATAGGGCGAGGCAAAACTCATGGCGATGCAGAGCGCCAGGATGATGACGATCAATCCGGCTTCGCGCATTGAAGCGAGGCGAGCGAAATTGATCCGCCGCGCATCGCCGGCTGGCTTGAGTTCGGCCTGCATCAGGGTTTCTCCTGCTTCCCTAGGCGACATTTTGGGCCTCTTCCGGGCTTGAGGTTTTCTGGACGCCGGAGGCGAGCATGATGATGGCTTCCTCGCCAAGTTCGCCGGCGGCGAGCTCGCCGGCGATCCGGCCTTCGCGGACCACCATGACGCGGTCGCAGAGGCCAATCAGTTCCGGCAGTTCCGAGGAGATGACAATGACGCCAACGCCCTTGCTGGCGAGCTGGCGCAGCAATCGGTGGATCTCGACCTTGGCGCCGACATCGATGCCGCGGGTCGGCTCATCCATGATGATGACCTTGGGGTTGACCGACAATTGCCTGGCGATCGCCACCTTTTGCTGGTTGCCGCCGCTCAGCGTCGAGACAGCGGCACCGATGCCAGCCATGCGCACGCCGAGCCGCCTGGACAACTCGGTAGCCTGGCGGTCTTCCGCCTTGCGGTCAAGAAGGCCCAGCGCGCCGGTCAGCTTACCGAGATCGAGGGCAGAAATATTGGCGGCGATCGGCATGTCGAGGAACACACCGGAGCCCTTGCGGTCTTCCGAGAGGTAGACCAGCCCGGCGCTGACCGCGTCGCCATAGCGGCGAACGCGCAGTCGCACGCCGTCGAGTTCCACGGTTCCGGTGGTTGCTGGCCGGAGACCGCAAATGGTTTGCGCGATCTCGCTGCGGCCGGCGCCGATCAACCCACCGACGCCGAGGATTTCACCGGCGCGAAGCTGCAGGCTGACATCGGCAAAACGCTTGCCGTCGGAGAGACCTTGTACCGCCAGCAAGGGACGCCCGGGATCCTGCGGCGACAGTTTGTCGGGATAGAGCTGGGTGATTTCACGCCCGACCATCTTGCGCACCACATCGTCTGGCGACGTGGCCTCGATAAGATCGGTGGCAACGTACTGGCCGTCGCGAAAAACCGTGACGCGGTCGCACAACGAAAAGATTTCGGCCATGCGATGGCTGATATAGACCACCGAAATGCCGCGCTGCCTGAGCCCGCGCACGATCGAGAACAGCCGCTGCGCCTCGCTTTCGGTCAGTGCTGCTGTCGGTTCGTCTAGCATCAGCACCTTGCAGTCGAGCGTCAGCGCTTTGGCGATCTCGACCAGCTGCTGGTTGGAGATGGAGAGGTCCGCGACCCGGGTGCGCACCGGAATGGGTGCCAGCAGATCCATCACTTTCTGCGCATCCGCATAGAGCGTGCGATAATTCATCAGCGGCGCACGCCGGTTGTTGATTGCCGCCATGAAGATATTCTCGGCAACGGTGGCGTCTTGGCACAGCGCGATCTCCTGATGGACGAGCGCGATGCCGAGCCGCTGGGCCACCGCCGGCGAGGCAATCGAGGCCGGCGCGCCATCAATGCGGATTTCACCGGCATCGGGCTGCAGGACGCCGGCGATCATGTTCATCAGCGTCGACTTGCCTGCGCCGTTTTCGCCGCACAGTGCATGGATTTCGCCACGCCGCAGCTCGAACCGCACATCGCTCAGCGCCTTCACCGGGCCGAACGCCTTGGACAGTCCGCGTATGTCGAGAATGGGCGTTGTGGTCACGCCATGCTCCTGCGATGGGCGCTGTAAGGTGGAAGGGGGGATGATCCCCCTTCCGGCTTGGTCGATCCCGGCCAACGGCCGGGACAGCGAGTTCGAGATTATTCCTCGATGCCCTTGGTGCCGCGACGCTTCAGATACTTGTCCCAGTAGAAGTCGTCGGCATTGTCCTTGGTGACGATGGAGAAGCCATTGTCGACGAAGGGCACGGTCATCGCATTGAAGCCCGAACGCTTGGCGTCGTTCATCGGGTCGATCAGGTCGGGATGCTTGGCCAGCCAAAGCAGCATGAAGCCCATATAGCCCTGCATGCCCTGGTTGGGGTTGACCGAGCCGAAGATCTCGCCGGCCTTGATCATGTCGAGGATCTTGGCGTTGACGTCGGCGAGCATGACACGGATCTTGCCGCCGCCTTCCTTGGATGCCTGCGCCGCGCCGATGGCTGAATTGGCCTCGGGCATGAACACCGCGCCGAGATCGGGATGCGCTTGTGCCAAGCTGAGCACAGCCTGATAGGCCTTGGTCGGGTCCTGGTTCGACGCGGCACGGCCGACCAGCTTCATGTCTGGCCATTTCGCCGCCATGCGGGCGACGAAGGCGTTGACGCGCTTGTCGTGATTGTCCTGGCCGGGATTTTCCAGCACCGCGTATTCGCCCTTGCCATCCATCGACTTGGCAACGGCATCGGCGGCATAGGTGCCTTCGGCGTTGTTGTCCGAGGTGATGTAGGACACGCGCTTGGAATTGGGGGAATCGGCGGCGAAGGTGACGACGGCGGTGCCTTGCTCGATGGCGCGGTTGATCGGCTCGATGAACGGATCGGAGTTCATCGGATGGACGAGGATGCCGGCCGGCTTCTGCGCCAGGGCCTGATCGAACGTGGCGATCTGCTTGTTGACGTCGTATTCCGGCGTGCCTGTATATTCGGTTTCGCAGCCGAACTGCTGGCCGGCCTGCTTGAACATTTCATAGACCGGGAACCAGTATTCGACGCCCGAGACCATGACGTTCATGACGTATTTCTCGCCCGGTTCGCACTTGAACGGGTTGGCGCTTTCGGCGAGCGCCTGGGCCGAACCCAAACAGGTCGACGCAGCCGCCGCGATTGCGAGCGTGCTCAAAAATTTGCGCAAGTTTCCTCCCTTGGCCGAAGCCATCCTCAATGACTATCGCGTGCGCCCAGGGCGCGCCGCCATGTGGATTGATTGACGCCGAACTTCCTCCTGAAGCCCGACGGCCGGACCATCGCAATCTAGGTATGGGTTGTCAATAAAATTCATATACTGAAATATATTTCATTCCACAAGGCTTGCCGGGATGATTTCAGAGCCTGGCGGGTCGCCTCGAAAACACCCTTTTCACCAGCGGCCATGGCGCGATTTTCACGAACAGGCACGGCCGTGCGAAACCAACTTCATTTTGGTCGCCATACCGCCCTTGAAGGCACGGCTCTCCATTCCTAACTGTCCAGTGCGGGCCGGGCCCCTCTGACTGTCGCTGTTGGCGATTGTGATGTCGGACCGCTATAACGGGCCCCTTTCCATTCTTTTCGGTCAAGCGGGCTCATCCTTTTCTGGTTTGGAGCCCCGTATGACATCTTCTCTCCTTGGTCTGGTTTGCCCTTCCTGCCGCGTCGCGCTCGTGATGAGCGAACGCCAGGGTATCGAGATCGACTACTGCCCGCAGTGCCGTGGCGTCTGGCTTGACCGAGGCGAACTCGACAAGATCATCGAGCGTTCCGGCAAGGATGCAGCGCCGCCACAGCAGGCACAGCCGGCAGCCTTCTCCCAGCCGCAACATGGCCAGGACCGCGACGACGACTATTCCCGCTCGCAGGGCCACCGCTATCCAAAGCGGAAGAAATCGTTCTTCGAAGAGTTGTTCGACTGACCGCATCACGGCCGGCCTTTTTGGGTCGGCACTTGCCGAAACTTCCAAAACCACATCGACAAAGGTTCATTCCGATGATTTCCCGCACAAGCCGATTTGCCACGCTCTTCGCAGGACTGTTGCTCGCCTTCTCCATGGTCGCCATCGACCATGCCGAGGCGCGGCGCGGCGGCAGTTTCGGCAGCCGTGGCACGCGCACGTTCCAGTCGGCGCCGCCGACCAGAACCGCGCCGGCGCCGACAGCACCAGTCGAGCGTTCGATGACGCCTAGCACCGGTGTGAACAATGCCGCCCGGCAGCCTCAGGCAGGCCCGCAGCGGCCCGGCTTCATGAGCGGCTTCGGTGGAACGATGATGCGCGGCCTGCTCATCGGCGGCCTGATCGGGATGCTGATGGGGCAAGGCTTCGGCGGCCTCGCCGGCATGTTCGGATTTTTGCTCCAGGCCTTGCTCATTGGTGGCGCGATCATGCTGGCCATCCGCTTCTTCCGGTCGCAATCCGCGCGCGGTCCCGCCCCAGCGCTTGCCGGTGCCGGCAATGCCCAGGCCTCGCGGTTTGAAAACCGCGCAGGCGAGGAGCGTGATGCGAGCAATACGCATTCCTTCACCATTCCCGGCTTTGGCGGCGGTGCGGGCGGAAATTCTCCGGCCACCGGTTCTGTTGAGATCAAGCTTGGTCAGGCCGACCTCGACGCATTCCAGCAGCTGTTGACCGATGTGCAGGAAGCATTTGGGCGCGAAGACCACGCCGCGCTGCGCCGGTCGGTGACCCCGGAGATGGTCTCCTATCTCTCGGAAGAGCTGGCCGACAACGCCCATAAGGGTCTCAGGAACGAGGTGTCCGATGTCGCGCTGCTGCAGGCCGATATCGCCGAAAGCTGGCGCGAGGATGCCCGCGACTATGCCACGGCGGCATTGCGCTACGAGTCGCGCGACGTGATGCGCGAACGGGCCAGCGGCAAGGTCGTCGATGGCGACGGTGAACATCCGACAGAGACCACCGAGCTTTGGACCTTCACGCGTGAGAATGGCGCGAACTGGAAGCTCTCGGCAATCCAGCAGGCTTGACCCCAAGCCTTATCCGGCCGCTGCTTTAATGGCGGCGTGCCGGTGGCTTGCCGGCGGTCAGGAGACGATCTTCACGCACATCGGCGTGCCGATCTCGATAGCCCGCCTCGTGTCGGTCAGCATGCCGCTCTCGGCATCGCGTGCGAAGATCGAGATGCGGTCGGCATTCTGGTTGGCCGAGAACAGATGGCCGCCGGACGGCGTCAGCGCCAGGTTGCGCGGTGTCGCGCCGCCGCAGCGGACATAATCGACCAGACGCAAGACCCCTGTCTGCTGGTCGACAGCCATGATGACAACACTGTCGTGGCCGCGATTGGAGCCGTAGACGAAACGCCCGTCCGGCGAGACCTGGATATCGGCGCAATGATTGTTGTCGCGCGCCTCGGCCGGCACCGCCGGCTTTGCGTCGAGGATCGACAGCCTTCCTGTGCTCTCGTCGAGCGCCATCGACACAATGGTCGAATCCAGCTCGTTCATGACAAAGACAAAGCGTCCGTTCGGATGCAGCGCGAGGTGACGCGGACCGACACCTGGCGGCAAGGCGGATTCGGCTGATTTGCTCAGACTGCCATCCTCGGCGATGCGGTAGGACACCAGCCGGTCGATGCCGAGATCGGCAATGATGGCCGTTCCACCGGCAATGGTTTCGGTGACGCTGTGGGCATGTGACCGTTCCTGCCGCGCCGCGTTCGGCCCGGTGCCTTTGTGTGAGACGCTGGCCAGCGGAGGCGACAAGGCGCCGTCCTTGTCAAAACCATAGACCACCACGGCCCGGTCGGGACCGCCCTCGCCCATGCCGTAATTGGCGACCAGCAGCTTCGTGCCGTCGCGGGTGATGGTGTTGTGCGCGGTGATGCTGCCCAGCGAGGGCTGCTTGTTCAGATAAGTCAGCGCGCCCGAGGCACGATCGAAGCTGTAGGCGGAGACGGTTCCCTCACGCCAGGTGAACACTTCCGAATTGGCATAGATACGCGAGCCGTCCGGCGTCACTGACAGGAATGTCGGGTTGTCGACGTCATTGGTCTCGGCCAGTTTCTGGATCTTCAAAGTCTTCTCATCGAAGCTGTAGACGCCGAGACCGACGCCGCGCGCGCCTTGAAAATACGGTGCCTCGCGGTTCAGGCTGCCGACAAAGATCAGACAGGCATTGTGCATCATTTCCTCCCCTGCCCCGCCTGCGCTTCGGCGCGCGGGAATGGCCAAAATTTCGCGCGTCCTCGCTTGCAACGCAACCCCATATGTGAAAATACTATTTACAAAAGAAGATTGACGGGAGGAGACGCCGTGCTTTTCGACGCTTTCAGGCGTGTTCAAACATCGCACCGCGCATCAAGCGGAACTGGCGAGGCCGGCCATGAATGACTTCGCCTCGACTGTCGGCGTCGCCTCGACCTATCCCAAGAACATGCCCGAAGAACACGCCGCCCTGCCGGTGTGGAACGCCGAGAACTGGTTCTACGAGGACTGGCCGGTTGGCCAGAAAATCCGCTCGCTGCGGCGAACCATGGCGGAGGGCGACAGCCACCTGTTCAACACGCTGGTGCTCGACATCCACCCCTACGTGCAGGACCAGCTGTTTGCCGAGAGCGAAGGCATTTTCGGCAAGCGGTTGATCGCCGGAGCCTTCGTCTTCTCAGCCGGGCTGGGACTGGTCGCCACCAACTGCGTCAACGCCTTTTCCTACGGCTACGACAAGCTGCGCTTCATCAAGCCTGTCTTCATCGGCGACACGATCTACGCGATCCGCTCCAACCTCGACAAGAAGCCTCGCTACAAGGAGATGGGGCTGATCCGCGCCAGCTACGAAGTGTTCAAGGGCGAAGGCGAGTTGGTTCTCTATTGCGAGCACCTGCAGACGGTGAAGTACCGCAATCCTGACGATTTCGTCGGCAAGACGGAGAAATAGATATGGCAGCCGAATTGCCACTTGCCGGTCTCGTCGTCGTCGACATGAGCCAGTTTCTATCCGGGCCTTATTGCTCGCTCAGGCTGCTCGATCTCGGCGCCCGCGTCATCAAGATCGAACGTCCTGACGGCGGCGACCTGTCGCGCCGGCTCTATCTCAGCGACACCGAGATTGGCGGCGATTCAACGATCTTCCATGCCATCAACCGGGCCAAGGAAAGCCTCGCCATCGATCTGAAGAACGAAGCGGATTTGAAGGTGCTGCGCGGCCTGCTGATCAAGGCTGACGTGCTGATCCAGAATTTTCGGCCGGGCGTCATCGAGCGTCTTGGCTTGGATTACGAGTCTGTCCGCAAGATCAATCCGCGACTGGTCTATGCCTCGATCAGCGGTTATGGCGAAGACGGTCCCTGGGTAAAACGCCCCGGCCAGGACCTGCTGGCGCAATCTCGCTCCGGCGTCATGTGGCTGAATGGCGACGAGGACCAGGGGCCGGTTCCGTTCGGGCTTGCCATCGGTGACATGCTGGCGGGCGCCGCTTGCGCGCAAGGCGTCCTGGCGGCGCTGGTGCGGCGTGGCATCACTGGCCAGGGCAGCCATATTGAAACCAGCTTGCTGGAAGCGCTGGTCGATTTCCAGTTCGAGGTGCTGACCACGCACCTCAATGACGGTCGCCGCTTGCCGAAGCGCTCCAGCTTCCGCAGCGCGCATGCCTATCTGTCGGCGCCCTATGGCGTCTATCCGGCCAAGGACGGCTATCTCGCCATCGCCATGACGCCGATTCCCAAGCTGGCCGATCTGCTGTCGCTCAACGCGTTGGCGCCCTATCGCGACAAGCCGGCATCATGGTTCACCGCGCGCGACGACATCAAGGCGATCATCGCGCAGCGGATCGCTACCGGCACGATCGACGAATGGCTCGCGATTCTCGAACCGGCTGACATCTGGTGCGCCAAGGTGCTGACCTGGCCGGAGATGCTGGCGAGCGAAGGCTTCCAGTCGCTTGACATGCTGCAGACAGTGACGCGCGAGGACGATGTTTCGATCCTCACCACCAGTTCACCGCTCAGGGTCGATGGCGTCAGGGCCAAGGTGGATCGGGCAGCGCCGCGCATTGGCGAGCACAGTGCAAGGATACGCGAGGAGTTCGGCCTGTGAGCCAAGCCACGCTCAAGGGCATGACCTGGAGCCACCCGCGTGGCTACGATCCGATGGTCGCCTGCTCGGCCCTATGGCGAGAGCGAACAGGGGTTGCCATCGAGTGGGACAAGCGCTCGCTGCAGGATTTCGAGTCCTTCCCGGTCGAGGAGCTGGCGCGCGCCTATGACCTCATCGTCATCGACCATCCGCATGTCGGCCAGATCACGGCGGAGCGCTGCCTGGAGCCGCTGGATATCGCCGGCCGCGAGATAGACCGAGCCGCACTTGCCTCCGGCAGTGTCGGCCAGTCCTACCCGAGTTACACGTGGCAAGGCCGGCAATGGGCCTTCCCGATCGATGCGGCCAGCCAAGTCCAGGCCTGGCGGCCGGATGCGCTCGATGCACCAGCCTCGACCTGGAGCGAGATGCTCGATCTCGCCCGGCAGGGGCGCGTGCTGCTGCCGTTGCGGTCGCCGCATTCGCTGATGACCTTCTACACGCTGGCAGGCAATCTCGGGCATCCTTGCGCGACCGATCCGTCCCGCAGCCTCATCGATGTAGAGGCCGGCATAGAAGCCTTTGAGGGGATGCGTGAAATCGCCGCCCTCGTCGATCCGGCATGCCTCGACATGGACCCGATCGCGGTTTCAGAGCGGATGACGGAGGCCGGCTCCCGCTTCGTCTGTTCCCCGCTGATCTATGGCTATGTCTCCTACGCTGCTGCCGGTTTTCGCGCGCATCGCCTGGCCTTCGCCGATATCCCGGTCATCGGTTCCGACGGCCCGGTGGGCTCGGCACTTGGCGGCACGGGGATCGCGGTATCTGCGTTTTCCAAGGCGAAAGAGGCCGCCATCGACTTTGCCTACTGGGTTGCCAGTGGCGACATACAGCGCGGGTTGTATGCGGCCTCGGGTGGTCAGCCCGGCCATGCCGCCGCTTGGGGCGACCAGACCGTCAATGACGCGACCGGGAATTTCTATCGGGATACGCGCGCGACGCTTGAAGGCGCGTGGGTGCGGCCGCGCCATGACGGCTACATGGCGTTCCAGCAGGCGGCATCCGACCGCATCAATTCCGGCATGACATCCGGCCATCGAGCCGGCCAGGTCGTCGCCGATCTCAATCACCTGTTCCGGGAGGGTAGCCCAGCATAGGTGTCCGGCGTTGCCGGTGGAGGAGCCTGAACGAAACCGAACGGAGGAGAACACAATGACAAGAATGATCCGCGGCCTGCTGGCCGCAACCGCTCTCGCCTCGCTTGCAACGGCCGCTCTTGCCCAGGATGTGCAAGGCGTCATCGGCGGGCTTCCGACCGAACTGAAGGCGCAGTATGACGGCGCGCCGCAGAAGGTGCTGCCCTCCGCCTGGGACAATTTCACGCCGCCGCCCAAGCCATGGAAATGGTGCCACTCGGAATCCTACCAAGGCAACCCATGGCGGGTGACCGTCACCAAGGAGCTGAAGCGTCTCGTCGACGGGCTGATTACCGACGGCACCGTGTCCAGTTTCGAAGTGTCGGATTCCAACAACGACGCCAGCCAGCAGATCAACCAGATACGGGCCTTCATCGACAAGAAATGCTCGATCATCACCTCGGTGCCGGGTTCGGCCACGGCACTTGACGATGCCATCGATGCCGCCGCCAAGGCCGGCATTCCGTTCATCACCGCCGCCGGCTCGGTGACCAGCCCGAACGCGATCAATGTCGATTCCAACTATGCGCGCTGGGGCTATGACATGATGACGGCGATCGGCAAGGCGCAGCCGGACGGCGCCAGCATCCTTCTGGTCGAAGGCATAGCCGGCCACCCGATCGTGGTGCAGGAACGGCAGGGCGCGGACAAGGCGCTGGCGGAGAACTCGAAGCTGAAGATCTCGCGCAACGTCAACGGCAACTGGACAGCCAATGTCACCAAGACCGTAGTACTGCAGGCGATCGCCACCAACCCGGCACCGATCGATGCGGTGTGGACCACGGGCAGCGAAAGCCGTGTCGTCGCCGAGGCCTTCGCCGAAGCCGGCCGCCCAGCGCCGTTGATCACCGGTTCGATCACCGGCGATGCACTCGGCTACTGGAAGGCCAATCCCGACAAGTATCGCTTCGAGGGCCATGCGGTGCTGCCGCACTGGACCGCCGAGACGCTGTTCCGCGTCGGCGAGCGCATGCTCGATGGCCAGAAGCCAAAGTTGAACACGCTGCTGATCCCGATCCCGCCGGTGCACAGTGCCGATCTGGGCGCCTGGTACAAGGACTGCATGACGGCTGACGCGGTCTCGATCTTCCCCGTCCCGCCAACAGACCCGATGCCGGAAGAATGGCTCAACGCCTATTTCTCCAACCCGGCGCCGACCAAGGGCTGGGACTATTCGAAGGTGCCAGACGCCTGTGCAAAGTGACGCCTGCGCAAAGTGACGCCCTGACTGCACTCTTGGTTGGCCGGCCCTATTTGCAGGGCCGGCTGCCGCCCGGAACGCGACATGCTTGAAATCAGAAACATATCCAAACGCTATGGCGAGACGGTCGCCCTTTCGGACGCCTCGATCGCGTTCCGGGCCGGGACGATCCACACCATCCTGGGCGAGAACGGTTCCGGCAAGAGCACCATGGTCAAGCTCTTGTCCGGCATCGTCCAGCCGGACAGCGGCGCGATCGTCCTGCAAGGCAAGCCCTTCTCGGGGACCAGCCCCTCTGTCTTCCAGGCGCAAGGTTTTGCCACTGTGTTTCAGGAAGTGCTGATCGCGCCCGATCGCAGCGTGACCGACAACATATTGCTTGGTCTTGATGGCCTGATCCGCCGTGCCGTCCCCCGCAGCGAGCGCCGCGACAGGGCCGCCGCCGCGTTGAAGCGTTTTGCTGTCACCGACGTTCCTCCCGATACCCGCGCTGGGCTGTTGCCGCTCGCCGCGCAGCAACTGGTGGTTCTCGCCCGCGCCGTCGTGCGCAATCCAAAGATCCTCATCCTCGACGAAGTCACAGCCGCGCTCGATTTCGCCGATCGCGA
Organism: Mesorhizobium sp. INR15; assembly: GCF_015500075.1. NCBI lineage: Bacteria > Pseudomonadati > Pseudomonadota > Alphaproteobacteria > Hyphomicrobiales > Phyllobacteriaceae > Mesorhizobium > Mesorhizobium sp. INR15. Next base: position 5,964,614 of record NZ_CP045496.1, read on the forward strand.
GTCCGTCTTCTCGCTGATGCGGGCCCTTGCCGCCGAGGGCTGCCTTATCCTGTTCATCACCCACCGCATGGACGAGGTGATGTCGCTTTCGGATCGTATATCCATCCTGCGCGGCGGCAGCGTGGTGAGCACGGAAGAGCGCGGCGCTTCGACACCAGCAGAACTGTTGAAGGCCATGGCGCCACGAACGGCGGCGGAGCTGGCGCATGGCTGATCGCGGCACTCTTTCCACGCATGATCTCGTCATCGCGCCCGGCGCCAGCCCCATCATTCAAACGATCGCCGCCGGCGAAATCGTCGGGCTTGCCGGCCTCGATGGCCATGGCCAGGAGCTGTTTCTCAAAATGCTCGCCGGCCTGGCATCGCCGCTTGGCGGCACGATCATGATCGATCTGCACGGCACGTCTAGCAAGATCACCAGCTTTCGCAAGGCCGTCGCCAGCGGCATTGCCTACCTGCCGCGCGACAGGCGTGCGAACGGGATTTTTCCGACGCAGTCGGTGCTCGACAATTTCGCCGTTTCGACGCTGTCTAGGGATACTCGGCTTGGGCTGATCAGTCCGGCGGCGCGCAAGGCCCGCTACGACATCTACCGCGAAAAACTGGCGATTTCAGCGCCTCGGCCCGATGCACCAATCACCACCCTGTCCGGCGGCAACCAGCAGAAGGTGCTGCTCGCCCGCGCGCTGGCGCTTGAACCGGCGATCCTGCTGCTCAACGACCCGACGCGCGGCGTCGACGTGGCGACGCGGCATGTTCTCTATGATGTCTTTCGCGGGCTGGCCGCCGACGGCATGGGCCTCGTGATCCTTTCCAGCGAGATCGAAGAGATCCTGCTTCTCTGTCACCGCGTTCTGGTGTTCCGCGAGAACGAAGTCGCGGCGGAAATCGCCGGCGAAGCGATGAACACCGAGAATGTGATATCCGCGATGTTCGGGCGTGCCGCATGAGCCCGGTCGCGCGCCTCCTGTCTCTTTCGCGAAGCGTGGGTTTCGCTGTCGTGCTGCTAGCCGTCCTGCTTGCGGTCAATCTCATTCTCAGCCCGGCGCGGTTCCAGCCGGGGTCGTGGGGCGCGCTGATCGGACTGGCCGCGCCGTTGATCGGCGCAGCGATTGCTTCGACCCCGGTGATCCTCGCTGGACGCGGCGGCATCGACATCTCGGTCGGGCCGCTGATGGGCTTCGTCAACGCCATGGTGATCCAGGTTCTTTTCCTGCGTTCTGGCATCAACTCGCCCCTGGTGCTGGTGCCAGCGGCGCTGCTCATCGGCTCGCTGGTGGGCGCGGCGAACGGCTTTCTGGCCACCATCGTGCGCATCCAGCCGATCGTCGCTACGCTCGGCACCTACCTCATCCTCACCGGCGTCACCTTGACGGTTCTGCCCGCACCGATCGGTCCGGCACCAGCATGGCTGAAGGCCCTGGCCGGCCCATGGTCGATGCTGCCGCTGGCGGTGATGTTCATTGCCTGGTGGCTGGTGCGGCGCACGCCTTATTATGACCAGTTGATGGCCGTCGGCAGCGACGATCGAGCCGCCTACACCGCAGGTGTCGATGTCACCCGCGTGCGCTTCATCGCCTATGTCATGACCGGAATGCTCGGCGGCTGCGCCGGGCTGATGCTGACGGCGCTGATCGGCTCCGCCGACCCCAATATCGGTCCGACCTACACGCTGATCGCCATCGCCGCTGTCGCGCTTGGCGGCGTCAGCCTTGCTGGCGGCCGTGGCGGTGTCGCGGGCGCGGCCATAGGCGCGATCGACATCTTCCTTCTGCAAAGCGTGCTGACGACATTCAACGTCTCGACCTTCGTCCTGCAGATCGCCTACGGCGCCATCCTGGTGCTGGCGGTGATGCTGACCGCGCTGCAGGAACGTCTTGCCATGAGGGGGCGCTGACATGGCCATCGGCCAAAACCTGTTCGCGACAACCAATGCCCGCGTCGTCGGCGCCTTCTGCGTCGCGGCCGTGCTGCACCTTGCCGGCATGGTTCTCATTCCAGGCTATTCGGCGCCTTTCGCCGTGCGCGCCATGCTGGTGCTCGCCTCGCTGCTTGCCGTTGCCTCGATTGGCCAGACGCTGGTCGTGATCATGGGTGGTATCGACCTCTCCATCCCCTTCGTCATAGGCTTCGCCAATGTCGTGGCGGCGCAGCTTTATGGCGATGGCTGGAATTTTGTTCTCGTCTGCGGCCTCGTCGGCGTGCTCGCCATCATGATCGGCGGGCTGAACGGCCTGATCTCGCGCAGCCTGGATATCCAGCCGCTCATCGTCACGCTGGGTATCGGCATGATCGTGCAAGGCCTGGTGCTTTTGTGGACGGCGGGTTTCCCCTCGGGCTCCGCACCGGAAGCCGTTTCGAGCTTCGTGTCGATCGGCGGGTCGGCTGGGCCGTTGCCGGTTCCGTGGCTGGTGCCAAGCCTGGTTGTACTTGCCGCGCTCGTCGTGCTGGTGTTGGAACGTACTCCCTATGGGCGGCGGCTCTACGCGCTGGGCAGCAATCCGGACGCGGCGCCGCTGGCGCTGATCGATCCGGTTCGGATGTGGGTCATCACCTATGCCGCAAGTGCCTTCTTCGCGGCTGTCGCGGGCGTGCTGCTGCTTGGTTTCACCGGCTCCGCCTATGGCGATGTCGGGCAGCCCTATCTGTTCCAGACCATCGCGGCCGTGGTCGTCGGCGGTGCGGCGCTTGTCGGCGGGCGGGGCAGCTATCTCGGCACGATCGCCGGCGTTCTGGTGCTGACCGAAATCAACACGTTGCTGATCGGTCTCGGCTTCCAGCCGTCAGCGGTGCAGGCGGCACTAGGCCTGGTCATCGTGCTGCTGGTCTCGCTCTATGGCCGCGAACGGCACGTCTCGACGACGATCTGAGCGCGGCTATTTCAACCGCCAAAGCTTGCGGGCATTTCCCGACAGCAGTTTGTCACGCTCTGCGACGCTGCAACCGGCAAGCAGCGCGTGTGTCGCCGCCACCCAGGTCGACAGGCCGCCGCCAAGCGTGCAGACGGGCCAGTCGCTGCCCCAGACAACACGATCCCAGCCGAAGGCACCGATCGTGTGTTCGACATAGGGCCGCAGCGTCTCAACCGTCCAGCTGCCGGCATCGGCATAGGCAACCACACCCGAGATCTTTGCCATCACATTGGGGCGCCGCGCGATCTCGCTCATGTGCTCGCGCCATGGATGCTCGCCATTGCCCTTGATGTCTGGCACGCCGCAATGGTCGAGCACGAACTGAACGTCGGGCGCCAGGTCGGCAAGCGCGATTGCCTTTGGAATCTGATGCGGCAGCACGACGAAATCGAAGGTCAGGCCGGTGCCGCCAAGCCGCCGGATGTTGTCCCGGAACAAAGCGCTTTCAGAGAGATCGTCTGGCATGACGTGGAGAACGCGGCGGAAGCCCTTGACGAAGGGCTTTGCTTGCTGGCGCTCGAGGTAGGCTGGAAAGTCCGCCTCTTCCGGGCGACAGGCCGCGATCGCCCCAACCAGCATGCTGCCGCTCTCACGAGCCAGGCCTTCGACACGATCGGTTTCGGCCTCGATGTCAGCCGGATCAACATCGACCTCCATATGCATCACGCGCCCGACGCCGACCCGCTGCGCCTCCGTGGCGTACTCGTCGTAGGAAAAATCGCGATCGAGGGCCGGGACGCCCGCAAGCCAGGGGTAGTGCAGCGCCGAGCGATCGATGAGATGCAGATGGGTATCGATGATCATGGCGGCTCTCCTCCTCCTGATTTCAAACTATCTCACGGAGAAATTCTTCATTCAAATAAGAATTTAGGCGGATGCGCCCACCGCCGACCCCGCCAGATGCGACAGCTTTTCGGCCGTTGCCTGTAAAAGTTCGATGGTTCTGGTGATGTCAGGCGCGGACGGTGCGTTGATCACCGTTATGTAGGGAATCGACAGCGCCGCGATCGCCTTGCCGTCGGAACTGCATACCGGGGCCGAGAGATTGTAGACGCCGGCTGTCTGCATCGAAGCCATCATCTCGTAGCCGCGGTCGCGAATCTGGTCGAGCCGGGCATAGAATTCCGGAGGCTGCGCGGTCTTGTCGGTGCTGCGGACATGTTCGGAAATCATCATCTGCCGCTCTTCCGGTGAACGGAAAGCCAGCAGGACATGACCAGAACCGGTGTCGAACAGGCTGATATGCGAGCCGACCCGGATCGAGATCCCCCAGTAGTTCGGAGCCTCCTGCTGGCCAATCACCACGGCGGAACCACGATCAAAAACAACAAGTTGGTTGGCCTGCTGCGAGGTCTCAGCCAGTTCGCGCATGAGCGGCGTGGCGTAGGAAACCAGCCTGCGCACCGGCGCGTGCAATTGCGCAAGACCGAACAGCTTGAGCGTCAGTGAATACCGGTCGCCGTCGAGCCGCGTGACGTAGCCACGCCGCACCAGCCGGTCCAGCATGCGGTAGAACTCGTTGGGGCTGCGGTCGAGCTTCTTGGCGATTTCCGCCTGGGTGAGACCGCCATCGACGCCGGCCAGCAGTTCGAGAATGTCGAGCCCCTTGTCAAGGGCCGGCGCACGGTACCGCTCGTCTTCGCTGTCATCCATGCGCCGTTTCCCCAGTGAATTGACCTCTTCATATACGCAGGAACGCAGTTGGCGGAAACAAATTTCGTCTTGACGTATCTATGAATGTTTTGTTTGTATATGAATGTATCGCTTCTTGTCATCAGACGAGTTGCGGCCGCCGCAAGGCGCACCAAGGGAGGATACCAATGAACAGACTGCTTTCCGGCGTGTCCGCCGGCGCATTGGCGCTTGCATTCGGTGCAGGCGCGGCCCTTGCCGGCGACCTGCCCGGCAAGTTCGAAGGCGTTACCATCGATGTGAAGCTGATCGGTGGCCAGCAATATGAAAAGCTCTATGAACGTATCCCGGAATGGGAGAAGCTGACAGGCGCCAAGGTCAACATCCTGACCAAGAAGAACGGCTTCGACATCGACAAGGAACTCAAGTCCGACATCGCCTCAGGCAGCACCAACTGGTGCGTCGGCTGGAACCATTCGTCGTTCGCGCCGCAATATACGGGGCTCTACACCGATCTCAGCAAGCTCTTGCCCAAATCGGAAATCGATGCGTTCGTGCCTTCGACGATCAAGTCGGCGACCATCGACGGCAAACTGGAGATGCTGCCTCGCGCCCAGTTCGACGTTTCGGCGCTCTACTACCAGAAGAGCCTGTACGAGAACGCCGACAACAAGACCAAGTTCAAGGCGAAATACGGCTATGACCTGATGCCGCCGGACACCTGGAAGGAAGTCACCGACCAGGCGGAGTTCTTCGCCAACCCGCCCAACTTCTACGGCACGCAGTTCGCCGGCAAGGAAGAGGCGATCAACGGCCGCTTCTACGAAATGGTGGTCGCCGAGGGCGGCGAATATCTCGACAAGGACGGCAAGCCGGTGTTCAACTCCGAAGCCGGCATCCGGGCGCTCGACTGGTTCGTCAACCTCTACAAGGCCAAGGCCGTACCGGCCGGCACGACCAACTACCTCTGGGACGATCTCGGCCAGGGCTTTGCCTCGGGCACTGTCGCCATCAATCTCGACTGGCCGGGCTGGGCCGGGTTCTTCAACGATCCGAAGTCGTCGAAGGTCGCCGGCAATGTCGGCGTCAAGGTTGCGCCCAAGGGCTCCTCCGGCAAGCGCACCGGCTGGTCTGGTTTCCATGGCTTCTCGGTGACCGAAAACTGCCCGAACAAGGAGGCTGCCGCATCGCTTGTGTGGTGGTTGACCAACGAGGATAGCCAGAAGCTCGAAGCCGCCGCAGGCCCGCTGCCAACCCGCACCGCTGTCTGGGACTGGGATCTCCAGCAGGCGGCAAGCGATCCTTACAAGAAGGAGGTCCTGACCGCCTTCCAGGAAGAAGCCAAGCACGCCTTTGCCGTGCCGCAGACGCCTGAGTGGATCGAGATTTCGAACGCTGTCTATCCCGAGTTGCAGGCAGCCATCCTCGGCGACAAGACGTCGAAGCAGGCACTGGACGAAGCCGCCGCCAAGGCGACGCAGATCCTTCAGGACGCCGGCAAGCTCTGAGCATTCGCGGTCAAGGCTGCCTCCCCCATCACAGGATGGGGGAGGCAATCGTGTACCGGCGCGAGCGCACAGGCAGATCCACGATGGGCCTCTGCCTGAAAATCGAAACCAACATTTCAGGGATACTGATGAAGGGCTTCAAGCCATCCGCGCCATTCCTGCTGCTGCTTCCGGCGATGATCGTATTGGCGGCGGTTGTCGTGGTGCCGTTGCTTCTGTCGCTTTATTCCAGCTTCACGCCTTTCCGCCTGACCAAGCCCGAGACGTTTTACGTCTTCGTCGGCTTCCGGAACTATCTTTCGATCCTGGCCAACACCGATTTCTGGTGGGCGTTCGGCCGCACAGTCCTGTTGCTGACCATCGCGCTCAATCTCGAAATGCTGCTCGGCCTCGGCCTGGCGATGCTGGTTGAAAAGGCGACACGCGGCCAGCGTATCCTGCGCACGCTGATGATGTTTCCGATGATGTTCTCACCGATCCTGGTCGGCTTCCAGTTCAAGTTCATGTTCAACGACAATATCGGCCTGGTGAACAATGCCTTGCAGTCGCTCGGCATCACGCGGAACGCCATACCGTGGCTGATCGAAAGCCATCTCGCCTTCATCGCCATCTCGATCGCCGAGATCTGGTCGTCGACCGCGATCTTCGCCATCCTGATCCTCGCTGGACTACTCGCCATGCCCAAGGAGCCGATCGAGGCGGCGCGTGTCGATGGCTGCACGCCCTGGCAGACCTTCCGCTATGTGACGTGGCCGTTCGTCATGCCCTTCGCCTATATCGCGATGACCATCCGTTCGCTTGACGTCGCGCGAGCCTATGACATCGTCAAGATCATGACCGACGGCGGGCCCGCAGGCCGCACCGAGCTTCTGTGGACGCTGGTGGCGCGCACCGCCTACAGCGACGGGCGCATGGGCATGGCCAACGCCATGGCTTATTTTTCGATCCTGCTGTCCATCGCCTTCACCGTCTATTTCTTCAACAAGCTCGCCGCGGCGCGCACCCAGATCGGTGCAGAGTGGTGAAGGGCGCGGTGATGAAGATGGACGAGAATTCTTCCGCCCGGCTGAAGCGCCGGCTGCTTGGCATCGCCTATCGCATCGGCCTGTTCCTGGCGATGCTGACGATCTGCCTGCCGGGCCTCTGGATCGTGCTGTCGTCTCTGCGGCCAACGGTCGAGATCATGGCCAAGCCGCCGGTATGGATCCCGCAGGAGATTTCCTTCGACGCCTATGTCGCGATGTTCAGCGGCATCGGCAAGGGCGGCATTCCTGTCATCGAGTATTTCCGCAACTCGCTGATCATCTCGGTGACCTCGACCGCCATCGCAGTGGCCATCGGCATGGCCGGCGGCTACGCCTTCGCCCGCTACCGTTTTCGGGGCAAGTCAGGCGTCTTCCTCGGCCTGATGCTCACGCGCACGGTGCCCGGCATCGCGCTGTCGTTGCCGCTGTTCTTCCTCTATGTACGGCTCGGCATCATCGACACGCATTTCGGGTTGATCCTCGCCTATGTCGCGCTCAATGTGCCCTTCACCATCTGGCTGATCGACGGCTTCTTTCGCCAGGTACCCAAGGATCTGGCGGAGGCCGCGCAGATCGACGGCTGCACACGCTGGCAGGCGTTCTGGCAGGTCGAGTTTCCCCTCGCCGGACCCGGCATTGCGTCGGCCGCGATCTTCGCCTTCCTGACCTGCTGGAATGAGTTCGCGCTGGCCTCGCAACTGACTCGTTCGGTAAGCGCCAAGACGCTGCCGGTCGGCCTGCTCGACTACACCGCCGAGTTCACCATCGACTGGCGAGGCATGTGCGCGCTGGCCGTGGTGATGATCGTCCCGGCGCTCACCCTCACCTACATCGTCCAGAAACACCTTGTCGGCGGCTTGACCTCCGGCGCGGTGAAAGGCTGACCTCATGGCAACCGTCTCCCTCACCAAGCTGACCAAGCGCTACGGCAATATCGGGATCGTGCATGGCATCGATCTCGACATTGCTGATCGCGAATTCATCGCGCTGGTCGGCCCCTCCGGCTGCGGCAAGTCGACAACGCTGCGCATGATCGCCGGGCTGGAAGAAATCAGCGCCGGCTCGATCGAGATCGGCGGGCGCGTCGTCAACGACCTGCCGCCGCGCTCGCGTAACATCTCGATGGTGTTCCAGTCCTACGCGCTCTATCCGCACATGACGGTGCGTGAAAACCTCGGCTTCTCCTTGAAGATCGCGGGGGCCGCCAAGGACGACATGGACCGCCGCGTCGCTGAGGCATCGGCCATCCTCGGCTTGGACACGCTGCTGGACCGCCGCCCCTCGCAACTGTCGGGCGGCCAACGCCAGCGCGTTGCCATGGGCCGCGCGATCGTGCGCGACCCCGATGTCTTCCTGTTCGACGAGCCGCTTTCCAACCTCGACGCCAAGCTGCGCACGCAGATGCGCACGGAAATCAAAAAGCTGCACGCCAAGGTGCAGTCGACGGTCATCTACGTCACCCATGACCAGGTCGAGGCGATGACGCTTGCCGACCGCATCGTCATCATGCGCGACGGCTATATCGAACAGGTAGGCACGCCGGACGAGGTTTTCCGGCGGCCAGCGACACGCTTCGTTGCCGGCTTCATCGGTTCGCCACCGATGAACCTGCATGAAGCCACGGTCAATGACGGACACCTGGTTTTCGCCAGCGGCGAAAAACTGCCGCTGCCCGGCCAGTTCAAGGCCAATGTCGTCACCGGCGCCAAGGTCGTTTTCGGACTGAGGCCTGACGATATTTATCCGACCGGTCATGGCATCAGTTCAGGCGGCGTTGCCGACGTCCATCAGATCGAACTCCCAATAACGGTCACCGAGCCGCTCGGCAACGAGACGCTTGTCTTCGTCGAGTTCAATGGCACGGACTGGGTGTCGCGCATGCTGAACCCGCGGCCGCTGAAATCAGGCGAGCGGATCACCATGAGTTTCGATATGTCGCAGGCGCATCTGTTTGCCACCGACACCGGCAAGACATTGCGGAGCTGACGGACATGGCCAAGATCGAAAAAGTCGAACTGCGGATGGTCGACCTTGTGCCCAAGGTCAAGCGCACCGACGCGATCCAGAGCTTCGTTAGCCAGGAAACGCCACTGGTGACGATCACCGATTCCGACGGCGCGGTCGGCACCGGCTACAGCTATACGATCGGCACCGGCGGCTCATCGGTGATGCGGCTCTTGTCCGACCATCTGGCGCCACGCCTGATCGGCCGCGACCCCGACATGATCGAGGCGATCTGGCACGATCTCGAATTCGCCACCCATGCCACCACGATCGGCGCGATCACCGCCATCGCGATCGCGGCGATCGACACGGCACTGTGGGACCTGCGGGCGAAGAAGCAGGGTCTGCCACTGTGGAAGCTTGCCGGCGGCGCCAAGGACCGCTGCCCGCTCTACACGACCGAAGGCGGCTGGCTGCATATCGAGACGCAAGCCCTGGTCGACGATGCGCTGGCCGCCAAGGCCAAGGGGTTTCGTGGCTCGAAGGTGAAGATCGGCAGGCCGCACGGGTCAGAAGATCTCGCGCGGCTCTCGGCGGTGCGCAAGGCGGTTGGCGACGGCTACGAGATCATGACCGACGCCAACCAGGGCTTTTCGATCGATGAAGCGATCCGCCGGGCCGCCAGGCTGCGCGAGCTTGACCTCGCCTGGATCGAGGAGCCCTTGCCGGCGGACGACATCGACGGCCATGTGCGGCTGTCGAACTCGACGCCGACGCCGATCGCCATCGGCGAGTCGCTCTATTCCATGCGCCATTTCCGCGAGTACATGCAGAAAGGCGCCTGCTCGATCGTGCAGGTCGATGTCGGCCGTATCGGCGGTATCACGCCCTGGCTCAAGATCGCCCATGCGGCGGAAGCCTTCGACATTCCGGTCTGCCCGCATTTCCTGATGGAACTGCATGTCAGCCTGACCTGCGCTGTTCAGAATGGGCGCTATGTCGAGTATATTCCGCAGCTCGACCAGTTGACCGGCAAGCGTATGCGCATCGAGGATGGGCAAGCGCTGGCGCCGGACGAACCGGGTATCGGCATCGACTGGGACTGGGACGCGGTCAAGGCCATGAGCATCGCCGAATTCACCACGGCGATCACGAAATAGGAGACTGAAATGCAGCGGATGGGAATGGTGCTGGGGCTCAAGCCCGAGAAGGTCGACGAATATGTCCGCCTCCATGCCGCCGTCTGGCCTGATGTGCTGACCATGATCTCGGCCTGCAACATCAAGAACTATTCCATCTACCTGAAACGGCCGGAGAACCTGCTGTTCAGCACCTTCGAGTACCACGGCACCGACTATGCCGCCGATATGGCCAAGATGGCGGCTGATCCAAAGACACAGGAATGGTGGGCCGTCTGCATGCCATGCCAGGAACCACTGGCGACACGTCGGGAAGGCGAATGGTGGGCAGCGATGGACGAGGTCTTCCATCATGACTAGGGGTTTCGACCCTGGTTCGCTTGTTCAGTCCTGGCCCAAACCCTCCAACCCCAGGCCCATCGTCACCTTCGGCGCCGGGTCGATCGTCGGTGATGCGCATTTTCCTGCCTACCGGAAGGCCGGTTTTGCGGTTGCAGGCCTCTACGATCCCGATCATGCCAGAGCTGAAAAGCTCGCGGAGCAATGGGGTGTCACGGCCTTCCGTTCGGTTGAGGAAGCCGCTTCCGTCAAGGGCGCGATTTTCGACCTCGCAACGCCGCCCTCTCGCCATGCCGATGTTCTGAAGGCTTTGCCTGACGGCGCGGTGGCGCTGATCCAGAAGCCGATGGGCAGCAACCTCGCTGAAGCCACGACAATCCTTGAGACATGCCGCGCCAAAAAGCTCCGCGCGGCGGTGAATTTCCAGCTCCGCTTCGCACCAATGATGCTGGCGCTGAAGGACGCGATCGCCAAAGGCTGGCTCGGCGAGATCGTCGATTTCGACGCCTGGCTGGCGCTGGCGACGCCGTGGGAGCTCTGGGAATTCCTGCTCAAGGCGCCGCGGGTCGAGATCGCCATGCATTCGATCCACTATCTCGACCTTGTCAGGCAATTGCTCGGGGACCCCAGAGGCGTATACGCCAAGACGCTCGGCCATCCCAACCATGCAGTGGCGCAGACGCGCACCAGCGCCATTCTCGACTATGGCGACACGGTACGCTGTGCGCTGTCGATCAACCACGACCACAAGTTCGGACGCCGGCACCAGGCTTGCGAGTTCCGCATCGGCGGCACCGAGGGCGCGGCCTATCTCAAGCTCGGGCTCAACCTCGACTACCCGCGCGGCGAACCGGATGTGCTGGAGATCTATCCGAAAGGCGAAACGGACTGGGTGGCGGTGCCCCTGGCTGGCGAGTGGTTCCCCGATGCCTTCGTCGGCCGCATGGCCAATGTGCAACGTTTTGCATCCGGCGAGGACGCATCGCTTGTCAGCTCGGTCGAGGATGCCTGGAGCACCATGGCGCTGGTCGAAGCCGCCTATCAGTCGAGTGCAGCGCCAGCGACGCCGATCGCGGAAAGACCCTGATGGAACAGATCCAGTATTTCGAGGACTACGAGATCGGCTCGTCACGCCTCACCAGCGGCCGCACCATCACCGAGACCGACTTCATCGTCCATGCCGGACACACCGGCGATTTCTTCCCGCATCACATGGATGCCGAGTACATGAAGACGACGCCGTTCGGCCAGCGGATCGCGCATGGCACGCTGGTGTTTTCGGTCGGTGTCGGGTTGACGGCAAGCATCGTCAACCCGGTCGCCTTTTCCTATGGCTACGACCGGCTGCGCTTCATCAAGCCGGTGTTCATCGGCGACACGATCCGCACACGCACCACCATCGCGGCCAAGGAGGACGATCCCAAGCGGCCAGGGTCAGGACGGGTGATCGAGCGCTGCGAAGTCATCAACCAGCGCGGTGAAGTGGTGCTGGCGGCTGATCACATCTACATCGTCGAGCGCAAGCCGGCGCTGGGCTGAGCCTACCTACGCGCCGGTGGCGCGCGCGGTGATGCGCTCTAGCCCAAGCAGCAGGACGAGCGTTGCCGCGACCAGGATCATCGTCAGTGCCGCACCAGCAAAGATGTCGCCACGATCGGTAAGGCTGAAGATCGAGACCGGCAGCGTGACCCAGCCCGGCGGATAGACCATGACGGTGGCGCCAAGCTCGCCCATGGAGAGCGCGAAGCTCAGACCGAAAGCGGCGACCAGATAGGGCGTGATCAACGGCAGCGTCACATGCCAAAGCCGGTAGGCCGGCCGCGCCCCGAGGCTCGACGCCACCTGCTCGAAGTCGGGCGAAAGCCGCGCCAGCCCAGCCGAGACATTGCCGAAGGTGAAGGCCGAGATCAGCACGAAATGCGCGATCATGACGATCGCCACCGTGCCGTTTAGCAGCAGCGGCGGATGGCTGAAGGCGACCAGCAGGCCAAGGCCGACCGAGACCGAGGGCACGGCGCTGGGAATGAAGAACAGCAGGCCGAGCAGCGGCTTCAAGGCATGGCCCTGAAGCCGGAGCGACAGCGCCGCCCACGTGCCGCTAATCAGCGCCAGCGCGCTCGCCATGAAACCGGTGATCATGCTGGCCTTGACCGCATCGCCCGCCGCCCCATGGATAACGTCTCTGTAGTGCTCGGTGGTCAGGCCGTTGGGCAGCACGCCGTTCCATTGGTCAGCGAGGCTGGACAGAAGGATGACCGCCAGCGGCGCCAGGAACAGCACGCCAAACAGCAGCGCGAAGAGCGCCCACAGCACCATGCGACCTGAGCGCGACCAGACCAGCATGGCTAGGCTCCCAACCGGCCGGCGGCGAGCCGGTAGAGACCGAACAGGCCGAGCGACAACAGGATGTTGACCACCGCGATGATGCAAGCGACCTGATAGGCGGATTCCTGAATCGCCTTGTTGTAGATCAGTAGCGGCAGCGTGATGACGCCCTTGGCGCCGATGAACAGCACGATGCCGAATTCATTGACAGTCAACAGCAGGCAGAGGCTGCCGCCGGCAATGAGCGCCGGGATTGCCGCTGGCAAGATGACCTGCCGGACAATACGGAACGGGCGGGCGCCAAGCACGCTGGCCGCTTCGATCTGGCCGCGATCGACCAGCGAGAAGGCGGCGAGCAGCGGCCGCAGGATGAAGGGCGTATAGACCGTCACCTCGGCCAGTACGACACCCCAGGCCGAATAGAGGAAATCGACCGGCGGCAACGGCAGCGAGAAGGTCTCCATCAGCCCGGCATTAAGCATGCCGGCGGAACCGTAGAGGAAGGTGAAGGCGAGCGTCACCAGGAATGTCGGAAGGGCGATGAACGTGTCGATCAGCCTTGCGACAAAACCGCTGCCCGGAAACGGCACGAAGGCAAGGATGAGCGCCAGTACGAGGCCAAGGGCGAGGCATCCTGCTGTCGCGGCAACCGAGATCGAGATCGTGTTGACCAGCGCATTGAGGAAGAAGCGCGACTGCAGCACGCGCGTGACCTCAGTGAAATTCGCCATGCCGCTGTCGTCGACAAAGGCCTGGTGCGCGATAAGCGCCAGCGGATAGAAAAACAACAGCGCCAGGAGTGCCGCCGGCGGCACGATCCACAGCTTGCCCGGTTCGATCTTCGCCGCCGGCACGCTGGCAAGAGCCACGTCAGACACCGGCGTCCTCCGGGAGCAGCGAGGTGTCGGCGGGTGCGAAGAACAGTGGCACCTTGGCGCCAGGTTCCGGCAACGCCATCGGCAGCTTCGTTGCCGAGACACGCACCGGCGTGCCGTCGACATCGAGCACGAGATGGGTCAATTCACCTTGCCAGTGCACTTCCTTGAGCGTGCCGACGATGCGGTTGATGTGCTCGCTGTCAGCCGTGAGGCTGAGGTGCTGCGGGCGAATGCAGAGCAGGCTTTTGTCGCCAGCCTTCTCATCTCGCCCGGCGCCCGTGAGCACCGTATCGCCATGCCTTGCCGTGGCAAATCCCTTCGGCCCCGCGGCTTCGGCAACGGTCACCGGAAGGAGATTGGCGCGGCCGAGGAACTCGGCGGTGAAGCGGTTCGGTGGGCGGCGGTAGAGTTCGGTCGTCGGTCCGTGCGAACAGACCCTGCCGTCACGCATGATGGCGATCTTGTCGGCAAGCGTAAGCGCCTCGGTCTGATCATGCGTGACATAGAGGATGGTCAGGCCCGGCAGGTTGCGGTGCAGACTAGCGATTTCCTCGACCATGTTGCGGCGGATCTGCGCATCGAGTGCGGAAAGCGGTTCGTCGAGCAGGAGCACGCGCGGCCGCACCGCGAGAGCCCGGGCAATTGCTACACGCTGCTGCTGCCCGCCCGAGAGCTCGCGCGGATAGCGCCTTGCATAGGCCGACATGCCGACCGTGCCGAGTGCATCCTTGATCCGCTCCGCGATCAGCGCCTTGTCGGCGCCCTGTGCCCTGAGGCCGAAGGCAACGTTGTCCTCGACCCGCATATGCGGAAACAATGCGTAGTTCTGCACCACCATGCCGAGGCCACGCTCATAGGGCGGCAGATCGGTGACGTCGGTGGCGCCGATGCGGATGCGTCCGCTCGCCGGCCGCACGAAACCGGCCACCGCCCGCAAGGCTGTTGTCTTGCCGGACCCGGAAGGGCCGATCATCGCCAGGATTTCGCCCGGCGCGATATCCAGGGTCAGTGGATGCAGAACGACATGCGCGCCATAGGCGACGCTGACCTTGTCGAAGTGCACATTGGAGCCGGCGCCGCGAATTTTCGCGGCGTCGATGTCCATGACACTGGTCCCAGTAAAGGCGGCGGCCGACATGGCATGGTCCTCCGGATTGCTTCCGTTCGGGATCAACTTCCGGTCGCTTCGTTCCACTTCTTGACATAGTCGGGGAGCTTGCTCAGGGCGTCGTTCCAGTCCGGCGCCCAAATCGTCACGCCCTTCATCGCGTCCTGCAGCTTGGTGAAATTTGCGTCGGTCGGTGTCACGTCCTTGCGGGCGGGCATGCCGAGGGCGACCGAGCTTATCGAAGACTGGGCCTCCTTCGAGAGCAGGAAGTCGATCAGCTTTTTACCATTGTCGCCATTGGGAGCGCCGGTCACCAGACCGATTTCGTAGGGCAGAGCGAAGGTCGAGCGCACGCCGTCCGGCCCTGCCGGCCAGAACACCTTGATGTTCGGGTTGTCGGCCATCTGCGACATGTTCATCTGCAGGTCGCCATTGGCGACATGAAGTTCGCCTTTGTTGACCAGCGCGGTCAGCTTGCCGGTCGAGGCGGAAGGACCGACGTTGTTGTCCTGCAGCTTCTTCATGAAATCGAAGCCGGCATCCTCGCCGCCGAAGGCATGAATGACCTGCAGCATGACAGCGGTGCCGTCGCCGGCCTGGCCTGGGGTCGAGTACTGGATCTTGCCCTTGAATTTCGGGTCGAGCAGATCGGTGTAATTCTTCGGCGCTTCCGGAAGCACGGCGCCGTTGTAGATGAAGTTCATGTAATTGTTGACCAGCGGCCGGTACTTGTCGGTGCCGCCGTCGATCTGGTCCGAGCCTTCAGGCTTGTAGTCCTGCAGCAGCCCGTCAGCGGCGGCGCGCTGGACGAAGGGCGGCAAGGTCACCAGCACATCGGCCTGCGGGTTCGACTTCTCCTTGGAGACGCGCTCCACGACACCGCCCGAGCCTGCCTCGATATACTGAACCTTGATGCCGGTAGCCTTGGTGAAGGCGGCGAACTCGGTCTCGAACCAGCTGCCGTTGCCGTCATGCAGGCCATCGGCTGAGTAAATGGTGACGACACCATCAGCGAGTGCTGGTCCGACAAGAGCCGCCGACGCGAGAAGCGAGGCAACGAAGGCCGCAGCCATGGTTGTATTTCGTGATTTCATGATCCAGTTCCCCTTTGATTGATGGCACATTCTGCGATGCACTGTGACGATCTCACCTATGGGCCTGGGGCTCATGCGGCGCTGTTTGATCTCGTCGTTGGGGTAACTCTGCGGATTGGGGATCGATAAGTAAAATCTATTTATTTTATGAGAGACAAGATTTTACTGATAGTTGTCACGGAACTGTCGCATGCGCGTCGTGAAGGCAATTTTGGCCTTCGAAGCTCGTTGTCAGCCGAAGGTCACACCGCTGGTTTGTGCGCGCAATCGCGGGTCGAACGAGCGGACCGTCACCGGCCGGCTATCGAGGATTTCGAAACAGCGTGCGAGTGCGTCATCCTCGAGCCGCTGCATCGCCTCATGCGTGAAGAAGGTGAGATGCGGGAACAGGATGACGTTGTCGCGGCCGAAAAGCGCGCTCATCGGATGGCCCGATTTCGCCAAAGGTTCGACCGAATAGACGTCAAGCCCGGCGCCGCCGATACGCCCGGCGACGATCGCCTCGACGAGTGCCGCCTCATCGATCAGCGCGCCGCGCGAGACATTGATGATGATGGCCGAGGGTTTCAGGCAAGCGAGTTCCGCCTTGCCGATCAGGCCGCGCGTCCTGTCGTTCAGCACGCAATGGATGGAAACGAAATCGCAGGCGCGCAGCATGGCCTGCAGGTCGTCGGCCTTCTCGATGCCGGCGGCACCCATGGTTGCGGCATCCATGCCAGGATCAAAACCAAGAACCCGCGCACGAAACCCCTGCCCGGCCATGCGCGCCATGCTGCGCCCGATCTTGCCGCAGCCGACCAGCCCAACGGTGGCGCCGGAGATGTCACGGCCGATCCAGCGTTGCTCCGGCCAGACCCAGCCGTCGCGCGACACCGCCGCCGTGATCGCCGGCAGCCGCCTCGCCAGCGCGATCATCAGGGCGAAGGCTCCTTCGGCAACGGTCTTCTCGGCATATTCCGGCACATTGACGACAGGAATGCCGCGCCGCATCGCCGCCTGCATGTCGATGGCATCGATGCCGACGCCATATTTCACGATGCCTTTCAGCTTCGGAGCAGCATCGATCACCGCCGCGGTGACCGGCGTGTAGCACATCAAAAGAAGGTCGGCGTCGGCAACCGCCTTGATGAGATCTGCTTCCGGAATGCCGTCCGGCAGCGTCACCAGTTCGACGCCTTGCGCCCGCAGGCCGGCATCGATGCCAGGGCATTGGAGTTCCTGATCGGTGCGCACCGCCTTCATGGTCAGGACGCCAGCACCGCGCCCTCGACAATGTCGAGCGCGCGGTCGAGATCGGTTTTCGAAATGACCAAGGGCGGCGACAGCGTCAGCACGTTGCCCTGGCTGATCTTGAAACTCAGGCCCTGCTCGAGGCAGGCATAGAAGACGCGTTCGGCACGCTCGCGCGCCGGCTGGCGCGTGGCGCGATCCTCGACGAGCTCGACGCCGACCATCAGCCCCCTGCCCCTGACATCGCCGACATAGGGTGAGCGCGCCATCAGGTCGCGCATACGGCCCAGCATATGCTGGCCGAGTTCGGCGGCGCGTTCAACCAGCCCTTCTTCCAGAATGATGTCGATGGTTGTCAGCGCGGCGCGCGTCGTCACCGGGTTCTTTTCATGGGTGTAATGACCGATAGCGAAGCCGCCGGTGACATCAAGATCGCGGCGCGCGATGACGGCGGCGATCGGCAGGATACCACCGCCGAGCGATTTACCGAGAACGACGATATCAGGCGTCACGCCGTCATGCTCGTGCGCGAAGAATTTCCCGGTCTTGCCAAGGCCGGTCGGAATTTCGTCGAAGATCAGCAGCGTGCCATGCCGGTCGCAGGCTTCGCGCACCGGCTTCCAGAAACCGGGCGGCGGCGGGTTGGGGGTCGCCCGCATCGGCTCGGCGACAACCGCCGCCACGTCCTGCTCACGGCCGAGCACATAGGCGATCATGTTGGCGCAGGCGAGCCCGGAGGCCTCCAGGCTATCGTGGCCATAGGGACAGCGGTAGCCATCCCAGGGCGCGACATGCTCGGTGCCGGTCATCATCGGACCGGCAATATGCGAGCGGAAGGTCGCCTCGCCGCCGACGCTGGCGGCGCCGAAGCCGGCGCCATGGAAGGCATCCCAGAACGACACCGTCTTGAACCGGCCCGTCGCGGCACGCGCGATTTTCAGCGCGACCTCGATGGCGTCCGAGCCACCAGTGGTGAACAGCACCTTGCCGAGATCGCCAGGCGCCAATGCAGCCAATTTTTCCGCCAGCTCGACGGCGGGTTCGCAGGTGAAACGACGCGGAGCGAAGCAGAGATCATCAAGCTGCTTCTTGATTGCAGCGACCAGTCTCGGATGGCCATAACCAAGGTGATGCACACTGTTGCCGTGAAAATCCATGAAGCGGCGGCCGGCGGTGTCCTCGATCCAGATGCCTTCAGCCTTGGCGATGGTCGAAAGGCAAGGACTGGACAGGCTCTGGTGCATGAACGCGGCCGCATCGCGATCGAGCAAGCCGCGAATGCGGTGATCGTCCTGCCCAGCATCCCAGCGGCCACGCGCCGCTGTCGTGTTGGAATCGCCCTCGGTATGCACAAGCTCGGATATCGTCGCCATCATGGTCTCCGAAACGCGAATGAGGGAGCGTCGACCGCTCCCTCGGTTTGCCGTGCGAGTCGTTGCGGCAGGGTCAGGCCCAAGGCAGCGAAAACGTCTTCACATTGGTGTAGCTCTTCATCGCTTCGATGACGCCTTCCTTGTAGCCATTGCCCGAATCCTTGATGCCACCGAAGGGCGACATCTCGATGCGGTAGCCCGGCACTTCCCAGATGTTGACCGTGCCAACCTGCAGGCCGGCGATGTATTTCTGCATGCGGCGGAAATCATTGGTGCAGACGCCCGACGACAGGCCGAAGGCGGTCGAGTTGGACAGCGCGATCAGCGCCTCGTCATCATCCGGCGCACGCACGATCGGAATGATCGGCCCGAACGTCTCTTCCATCACCAGCTCGGATGAATGCGGCACGCGGTCGATAACGATCGGCGGCAGCAGCGCGCCCTGACGACCGGGGTTGTAGAGGATTTCAGCGCCCTGTTCGGCGGCCATGTGAACACGGGCCTCGAACAGTGCCGCCGCCTTCTCATGCACGACAGTGCCGAGGTCTGTCGTGCGGTCCATAGGATCGCCGAAGCGGATTTTCTTCGCCCGCTCCAGCACCAGCGGCACGAAGCGGTCGGCAACGCTTTCCTGGCACAGGATGCGCTTGACCGCTGTGCAGCGCTGGCCGGAGTTCTTCGTGGCCCCTGCGACCGCGAGATCAGCCGCCCTGGCCAGATCATCGTCGGAGAGATCGTTGAGGATGATCAGCGGATCGTTGCCGCCGAGTTCCAGCACCTGGCGTTTGTAACCAGCGGTGCGGGCAATCATCTTGCCGACCGGCACGCCCCCGGTGAAAGTGATCAGGTCGATGTGCTCATTGGTGATCATCTCGTTGCCGATGTCCGTCGGCCAGCCGGTCACCACCGACAGCATCTCCGGCGGCAGGCCGGCTTCGTAGAGAATGTCGGCCAGCAGCAGTGCCGTCATCGGCGTCAGTTCGGTGGGCTTCACCACCACGCAATTGTTGGTGGCGATTGCCGGTGCCACCTTGTGCGACACCATGTTGAGCGGATGGTTGAACGGCGTGATCGCCGAGATCGCCTTCAGCGGCTCGCGCGTGGTGAAGATCTTGCGCGCCTTGCCGTGCGGGGTGAGATCACAGGAGAATATCTGGCCGTCATCCTGGATGCACATCTGCGCCGACAGGGTGAACACGTCATAGGCGCGGCCGACTTCATAGAGCGAATCTGATTTGGAGATACCGAGCTCGAGCGTGATGAGATCGGAGATTTCCTCCTTGCGCGCCGACAGCGCTTCGGCGGTGCGAAACAGGATCTGCTGGCGCTCGTAACGCGTCAGCTTCGACTTGTAGCCTGCAGCGATCTCGAACGCCTGACGGGCATGCTCGGCGCGGCCGGCCGGGACAGTGCCGACGACAGTGTCGTTCCAGGGATAGCGCACCTCTACGACGCCGTCGGCATCGACCTTCTTGCCGGCAATGCGCATCGGCTCGTGGCGAACTTTGATGGAGGGATCGAGTTGGGTCATGGGCTCTGCTCCGGCAGATTCTTGTTGCGGCGGAGGATCGACCCCCACTCCGGCCCTTCGGGCCACCTCTCCCCCGATCGACGGGGGAGAGGAAGTTCGGCAACGTCAGCGCCCGATTGTTTCCTAGCCCAAGCGCGGACGAATCCGCTTGGCGCCTTTCCTCTCCCCCGTCGATCGGGGGAGAGGTGCGGAGCGAAGCGAGGCGGAGTGGGGGTCGACATTTGGCTCAGCCTACGCCAATGCCGCCGCCATGGTCGCGTAGTAGAAGGCGTCGAAATTGCGCAGCGTCGGTTCGTTCGGCAGGTCCGGCAGCACGCGGTTGACGATGAACGGCACGGTCTGCTCGGTCAGACCTCCATGCGAGCGCAGCGGTTCGTTGAGCGCAGCAAGATCATGCCGGTGCTCGCTGGTGCCGATCGTCTTGTTCTCGGTCGAGATGAGCACGATGTCGCCGATGCGGTCGGCCGGAAGTTCGAAGCGTTCGCAGGCCGTCGGGCTGTCGACGACGAGCATGATGCCGTCGATCTTGGCCAGGCGCGCCATGATGCCGGCCTGATCCGCACCATCAGGCAGATAGGCGGTGGCGAAGGAGCCGAGCGCGCCGTGGTGTACGACATAGGGATCGGTGATCGGCAGGATGACGCGGGCGGCGTCCTTGCCCAGCCACTCGTCGAGCAGGTCCTGCACATAGACCACGTCAGGCGAACCATCCTGCTTGTGCTTTGGCTTCATGCCGTGGTCGGCGGTGACGACGATCGCAGCACCCAGCGCATCGAGCTCGGTCAGGTACTTGTCGAACATTTCGTAGAAGGCATTGGCCTGCGGCACGCCCGGCGCGTATTTGTGCTGCACATAGTCGGTGGTGGTCAGGTACATGATATCGGGGCGGAATTCCTTCAGCAGCTGAACGCCGGCGGCGAAGACGAATTCCGACAGTTCGGCCGAATAGACTTCCGGCACCGGCAGTCCGAAATGCCTCGATGCATTGTCGATGCCGTGCTCGGCCTTGGTCGTGGTGTCCGACTTTTCCGCCGAGAAGCACAGCGCGCGGCCCTCATCGAAAGCGAGCCCCTTGCCGAGCAGCGCGCGCAGCTTGTCCTTCGCGGTCACCACCGCCACCTTGGCGCCGGCATCGTAGAAAGCCTGGAAGATGGTCGGCGCGCGCAGGAAGCGCGGGTCGTTCATCATCACTTCCTTGCCGGTCTCACGCTCGTAGAGGTAATTGCCGCAGATACCATGCACTGACGGCGGCCGGCCGGTGGCGATCGACAGGTTGTTGGGATTGGTGAAGCTCGGGATGACCGAATGCGCGAAACGCACCGTCCCCTTCGCCTTGATCTTGACCAAGGCGGGCATCAACCCTGCCTTGATAGCCTCATCGAGATAGGCCGGCTCGCAGCCGTCAAGGCAGATCGCGATGGCCGGCACACGCGGCCAGGCATAGGTGCGGCCGTTGACGGCGACATTGATGGGAGACATCTGGTTCATCGAAGAATCCTCAAAATCCTGCCGCCTCAAGCGGCGAGTTTGGCGCGCTCAGCTATTGCCGCGGCGGGTGGAGCGGCGGTGTCGACGCCCATTTCTTGAAGGGATTGCGCCGCCGCGTCGACGACGCGGCGCATGACATGCTCGTCCATCTGGCCGATGCAGCCGACGCGGAAGGAGTCGACGGCGGTCAGCTTGCCCGGATAGATGATGAAGCCCTTGTCCTTCATCAGATCGTAGAAACGGTCGAAGGCGAAATTGGCATGGGCCGGGTTGAAGAAGGTCACGATGATCGGCGACAGCCAGCGGTCCTTGAGCAGCGTCTCGAAGCCGAGTTCGCGCATCCCGGCCACCATGACGTCGCGGTTTCTGGTGTAGCGGCCGCCACGGCCAGCGACGCCGCCTTCAGCCTCATGCTGACGCAGCGCTTCGAGGAAAGCGGCGACGACATGCGTCGGCGGCGTATAGCGCCACTGGCCGGTCTTGTTCATATGCGCCCACTGCGCGTGGACATCGAGCGACAGCGAATGGCTCCTGCCCTTGGCGGCCTCGAGTTCGCTCTTGCGGGCGATGATGAAACCGAAGCCAGGCACGCCCTCGATGCATTTGTTGGCGGACGAGACCATCGCTTCATAGCGGATCTCGTTGACGTCGAGCGCGACGGCCCCGAATGCACTCATGGAATCGACCAGCAGCTTGCGGCCCTTGGCATGGACAGCTTCCGCGATCTCGGCGACCGGGTTGAGAATGCCGGAGCTTGTCTCGCAATGGATGGCGATGACATGGGTGATGGCATGGTCGGCCTCGAGTGCCGCCGCCACCTCGTCGCCGCGCGGCGGCAGGTAGTCACCCTTGTCGATCAGCGTGTAGGCACGGCCGAGATACTGCATGGTTTGCGCGGCGCGCAGGCCGTAGGCGCCGTTGGCCAGCACCAGCACCTTGCCATCCCTGGGCACGAACGAACCGAGCATTGCCTCGACGCAGAAGGAGCCGCTGCCTTGCATCGGCACGCAGTCGAAGTCACCGTTGGTGTCGCCGGTCAAGGCGAGGAGCCGGCGCCGCATGTCTGATGTCATGGCGCGGAAGTCGCCGTCCCAAGATCCCCAGTCGCGCAGCATCGCCTGCTTGACCGAATAGGCAGTGGTCAGCGGTCCAGGGGTGAGCAGGTAGGGCTCGCCCAGCGCCGGCGTGGCCAGCGGCTCCGCGGCAAATTTCGTCTCGGCGAGCATGTTGTCCTCCGACAGATCACTGCTTTTGTGTGGCTGTATTCTTGGCTTGAACGACATATTTGTAAAATCGTTATTTTGTATTGATGTATCGATTCTGACGATACATGAGATTACCGACACCATCGAGCAGTGCTGACCCGTCAAGCCAGCGCCGTTGCCATCGCATCGGCGCGGTCACCGCCCGTCGCCAGCCGGCTTTCAAGCAGATCACCGCTCTGCGTCAGCAAAGGGTAGGCGACCGACGCCATCAGCGAGTTGATCTCCTTCAATGCCC
Source organism: Mesorhizobium sp. INR15 (assembly GCF_015500075.1). Taxonomy (NCBI): domain Bacteria; kingdom Pseudomonadati; phylum Pseudomonadota; class Alphaproteobacteria; order Hyphomicrobiales; family Phyllobacteriaceae; genus Mesorhizobium; species Mesorhizobium sp. INR15. Next base: position 5,987,640 of record NZ_CP045496.1, read on the forward strand.
GCACCGCTTCCAGATGGATGTCGCTGGTATCGATGCTTTGTGACGCTCCAGATTGCAGGCGCTTGAGATGGCGATCGTGGCTTGCGCGTTCCAGCTTGCGCATCCGCTCCTTCTCGACGACGAGTTGCCGCGCCGAATCGAGATCGCTCGACACCAGCACGTTGAGTGCAAGCTGCATGTTGGCCATGACACGGTTATGAAGCCCGGTAAGCTCGCCCCATCCCTCGCGTGAGAAGCGCAGTTTCTGGTCCTGCAGTTCCTGTGTGAGCACGAGCAGGTTCTTGGCGACGATATCGCCGGCGCGTTCCAGACTGATGGCGAAGTCGGTCAGTTCGATGCCGCGCTGCGCCTCGGCGGCCGTCATGGTGCCGCGATTCACTTCGGCGATGTAGAGCTTGATATCGGTATGGGCGCGGTTGACCTCTTCATCGAGTTTCTGCGCTTGGCGTATCTGGTCCGCCGTGCCACCGTCGAAGAAATCCATCACCGGACGCAGCATGATTTCGACGACCTCGCCCATGCGCAGCAGTTCGCGCGTGGCGCTTGCCAAAGCCAGGCCCGGCGTGCGCATGACGGTACGGTCCAAAGCGCTGGCGCGACGCGACATCAGATCAGTGGTTTCGGCCGATTTCGACGCCGGCCTGTCGGCGATCAACAGGGTGACCAGTCGTTCGACCACGCCCGTGAAGGGCAGGCAGCAGGCAATCAGCGCCAGATTGAAGGCGAAATGCAGATTGACAAGTTGCCGCCCTTCGGTCGCGCCAAACAGATACGCGGGAAACACAACGGCTTGAAGCGCAAACAAAGTGACGAGCGCCGCCGTGCCGCGGAAGACCAGATTGCCGAGCGGAATGCGGCGCGCGTCGATTGGCTGGCCGCGCGTCAGCCATACCGCGATCAGCGCCCCACCGAAATTCGCGCCAAGGATGAAGGACAGGCCGACCTCGACAGGCAGAAGGCCTTGCGCGGCAAGCGTGACGAACAGAAGGATGGCCGCGACGCTGGAATGTATCAACCAGGTGAACAGCGCGGCGGCGGCAAAGGCGGTAAAAAAGTCCGCGCGCAGGTACGAAATCACCACTGGAAGCAACGCACTTTGCCGCATCGGCGCTGTTGCCTCGCCGATCATGTGAAGTGACAAGAGCACGAAGGCCATTCCCATGAGGATGCGCCCGCCTTGCTTTACGCCACGCCCCTCGAATTTCAGGAACATCGTACCGCCAACCAGGATCAGCGCCGGCACCAGCCAGCCAAGATCGAACGACAGCACCTGCACCACCAAAGCAGAACCGACATCGGCGCCGAGCAGGATGGCCAATCCGGTGGACACCGAAACAATGCCGGTGGCGGCAAATCCCGCCGCCAAGATGGCGACAGCGGTGGAGCTTTGCAGCAGCACGGCCAGCGCCATGCCCGCGCTGGCCGAGGCAAACCGTCCGCCTTTGGCTTGTCTTACGGCGTTGCGCAGCGCAGGGCCGCAGGCACGTTCAACGCCAGTGCGCACCATGCGCACCGCCCAAAGCAACAACATGACGGCGCCCGCCAGATGCAGCAGGATCATGGAGAATTGCATGTTAAGCCTCCGGCCTTTTGGCCGGCAATCGCGTCGACCTTATCTTAGGCTGAGGGCAGCCTAAGCATAAGTCAAATCGTTGATTCCTATCTTTCAGTTATTCTGACTTATGATAGATTGGACGCGAAAGTCTCAATCTCGAAGGTGAAACGATGCGCTACGTGCAACTGAGGGCCTTTCATCAGGTAGCGATTTCCGGAGGTTTCTCGCGCGCTGCCGAAGCGCTGTTTCTCACGCAGCCGGCGATCTCGGACCAGGTCCGCAAGCTGGAGGAAGAGTATGATGTCCTGCTGTTCAATCGGAACAAGAAACAGGTGACACTGACGCATCCGGGCCAGAAGCTGCTGGAAATAACCCACCGCATGTTCGAGACGGAGCAGCAGGCGCTGGAGCTTCTGACGGAATCACGTGCGCTTCGCTCCGGCACGCTGCGCATTGTCGCCGATGCAGCGCATCATCTGCTGCATATTCTGGGCAGCTTTCGTGCCCGCTATCCCGGGGTGCAGGTGTCGGTACGCGCCGGCAACACCGAGACGGTGATCAGCAGCCTTTACAGCTATGACGCCGATATCGGTGTTCTCGGCGAGGTGCCGACCGGACGCGATTTCGAGATCTTGCGGCTCAATTCGACGCCGATCATTGCCTTCGTGTCTGTCGACCATCCGCTTGCCTCCACCAAGTCCCTGACCCTGAAAGCGCTGGCGCAACAGTCGCTGGTGATGCGCGAACGCGGATCAAAGACGCGCCAGAAACTCGAGGACCTGGCCGCGGCGTCGAAGATCGAGCTCAAGCCGGCGATCGAGGCCGAGGGCCGCGAGGCGGTGCGCGAGATCGTCGCCTCGGGCGCCGGCATCGGCTTCGTCTCGGCAGCCGAATTCGGCCAGGATTCGCGTCTGGTCTCGATCGCGATCGACGCGCCCGAGATGCTGATGGACGAAGCGCTGATCTGCCTGCGCGAGCGCAGCGGCGGCAAGCTGGTGCGGGTGTTCCTCGACATGGCGAGGTCGATGTCGATGATCGATTAAGGCGAGCGGCCTTAAGCCGCCGCGCGGACCTCGACGCTGTCAGCCTTCACCCGCTCCGACTTTGGATCATACGGGCTGCGCAGATGCGCCGTCGCGGCATGGCGCACGCCCGCCAGGTCGATCTCGAAACGGCCACTGGTCAAAAACATAGAATCGACGCCGGCCTCGTTCTCGATCAAGCCGAGCGCTACCGATCGTCCAAGCGTATGGCCATAGGCGGCCGAGCGAACCTCGCCCACCGGCTTGCCGTCACGCAGTATAAGCTCGCCACCCCACAGCATCGGCTCCGCATCGTCGAGCGTGAACAGGATGACACGTTTGGCCGGCGCGGTTGCCGACCGTGCCTTGACGAGCGCATCGTGGCCGATGAAGCCACCTGGCTTGTCGAGAGCAACGGCAAAGCCGAGCCCGGCCTGCCACGGGGTTATGTCCGGCGTCAGTTCGCGGCCCCAGGCACGAAATCCTTTTTCGATGCGCAGCGCGTCGAGTGCGTAGTAGCCCGCATCGGTCAGCCCGAATTCATGACCCGCCTCATGCAGCGCCTCGTAGACACCGACGGCGAATTCGGTCGGCACGATCAATTCCCAGCCAAGCTCGCCGACATAGGTCATGCGGTTGGCATAGGCGGTGGCATAGCCGATATCGATCTCGCGGATCGTGGCGAAGGGGAAGCCGGCGTTGGAAAAATCCGCCGAGGACAGTTTGCTGAGGAGATCGCGGGACCGTGGCCCCATCAACGCCAGAACGGCGTAGGACGAGGTGACATCGGTCAGCATCGCATGCGCGTCGGACGGTATGTTCCTGGCAATCCAGTCGGCGTCGTGAACCGCCTGCGCCGAGCCCGTGACGATGAGAAATTTCTCGGTAGCGAGCCGCATCACCGTCAGGTCGCTTTCATAACCGCCGCGCGCATTGAGCACGCCGGTGTAGACCGACGAGCCCACCGCCACATCGACATCGCCGGCGCAGATCCGGTTGAGCACGGCGCAGGCATCGCGGCCCTGGACGAGGAGCTTGGCGAAGGAGGTCTGGTCGAAGACGGCAACGGCTTCGCGCGTCGCCTTCATCTCGCGCCGCACCGCCTCGTGCCAGTTCTGGCGGCCGAAGGCATAGTCGTTCTCGGGTTTCTCTCCCGGTGCCGCGAACCAGTTGGCGCGTTCCCAACCCATCTTGGAACCGAAGCAGGCGCCGTTGGCGGCGAGCCGGTCATAGAGCGGCGAGCGGCGGAAGGGCCGCGCGGTATCAAGCTCGCGGTTCGGCCATGGCATGGCGTAGTGCAGGCCGAGCGTCTCCTTGACCCGGTCGTGCAGCCAGCGCGGATTGTTGTTGAACGAGGCGAAGCGCCTGATATCGACCGGCCACAGGTCCATCGTCGGCGCGCTGTTGACGATCCATTCTGCCAGCGCCCTGCCCGCGCCGCCGGCGCTGGCGATGCCCATCGAATTGAAGCCGGCGCCAACATAAAAATTCTTCAGCTCCGGCGCTTCGCCGAGGATGAAGTTGTTGTCGGGCGTGAAGCTCTCCGGTCCATTGTAGAATTTCTTGACCTCGGCCTGCGCCAGCTGCGGCACCCGGACCAGAGCGTTCTCCATCAGGATTTCGAACTGGTCCCAGTCATCTGGCAGAAGCGCGAATTCGAAGTTTTCTGGGATGCCATTCATGCCCCAAGGCTTGGCATGCGGCTCGAAGCCGCCCATCACCAGACCGCCGACCTCTTCCTTGAAATAGATGAAGCCATCGGGGTCGCGCATGACCGGCAGATCCGGATGCACGCCCTCGATCCTGCCGGTGACGATGTACATGTGTTCGGCCGAATGCAGCGGCACCGAGACGCCGCACATCAAGCCGACCTTGCGCGCCCACTGGCCGGCGCAATTGACGACGATCTCGGCGGCGATATTGCCGCGGTCAGTCTCGACGCCACAGGCGACACCGTTCTTCACGCTGATGCCGGTGACCTTGACGCGCTCGACGATCCTGGCGCCGCGATTGCGCGCGCCCTTGGCCAGTGATTGCGTCAGGTCGGTCGGATTGGCCTTGCCGTCGCCCGGCAGCCAGACGGCGCCGACCAGATCGTCGGTTGCCATGACCGGCCATAGATCGCCGGCTTCCTTCGCCGAGATGACATCGATCTCGACGCCTTGCGCACGGGCGGATGCGGCGGTGCGTTTCAGCACCGTCATGCGGTCGGCGGTGCGCGCCACAGACAGTGACCCGCAATTCTTCCAGCCGGTCGCCAGACCGGTCTCGGCCTCCAGCTCACCATAGAGCTGGGTCGAGTATTTGATCAGGCTGGTCATGTTGGCGTGGCTGCGCAACTGGCCGACGAGACCGGCAGCGTGCCAGGTCGTGCCGCCGCTCAGTTGGCCCTGCTCCAGCAGGACGACGTCGGTCCAGCCCTGCTTGGTCAGATGATATGCGACCGAACAACCGATAATGCCGCCGCCGATGATGACGACGCGCGCCTGCGTGGGGAATTCGTTTGCCATGGGATGTCCCGCCATTTCGAGGATGGCGATAATTCTAACACAGCAATCTCAAATATCAACACATAATGCCACAAATAATCACATCAGTGACGCCACGATGAGTTCCGGCCCCTTGCGCGAAAGCGCGTCGGCGATTGCCGCCTCGGGCTGAGCGTCGACGATCACGCCGGCCGCACCTTCGAAATTTGGAATCCTGAGCGGCGTCAGCTTGCCGAACTTGCCGCCGTCGAGCACGAAATAGGCCGAGGTGGCGATTGTGATCATGCGGCCGCGCAATTCGGCGCCGGCACGGGTGAAGTCGGTGACCTCGCCATCCGGCGAAAGCGCGCCACCGCCAAGGAAGGCAATGTCGACGCGAAAGCGCGCCATGGCTTCGAGCGTGTCGATGCCGGAAGCAGCCTCCTCCCCCGGGTCGATTTCGCCGCCCAGCATGTGCACGCGCATGCCGGGCATGTGGCACATGTGAAGCGCGATCTTCAGGCTGGCGGTGCAGATGGTCAGGTCACGCAACCCTGCCATGGCCTGGGCCACCGCCAGGGTGGTGGTACCGGAATCGAGGAAGACCACCATTCCGTCCTTGACCAGGCCGGCTGCCGCCTTGCCGATCGCCGCCTTGCCCTCGGCATTCTCCTGGCTGCGCAGGCTCATCGCCGGTTCGCTCGGCTCGAAACGAGCGGCGCCGCCATGCACGATGCCGAGTTGGCCCTGGTCCGAAAGCAGCTTCAAGTCGCGGCGGATGGTTTCGCGTGACACGTCAAAGAACTGGGCAAGCTCGGCGACACTGACCGAACCCTGGAGGCCAAGGCGCTTCAGGATTTCACCATGGCGGCGGGGAGCAAGGGCGCGCGCTGGAAGCCTGCTGTCGGGAGACATGGCGATCCTCGTGTCGGGCAGTGATGTTGCAATATGTGGCAGCGAAGACGCCGAAGCAACCGATCTGGTTCATACCGTCGCCGCACCGCCTTCGGAAAGCTTGCGCGGGCTGTTGTCCTTCAGGGGCGCCAGCGTCGCGTGCAGGGAGAATTCTTCATCGGCGATCCGCCGTACCGGGTGCTGTGGCGCCGAGGACAGCAGGGCAGCAATACGCTGATGCGATTGCGCCAACGTCGCCTCGGTCACCGCGCCGTCGTGCAGGCCGGCGATGATATGATCAGTCATGCGCAGGATCAGCGAGGTGTCGGCCCAATAGGCGCACATGCACAGCAGGTCGCATCCGGCATTGGCGAGCTTGATCGATGTTTCCGGCCGGTCGAGCATGGAGGAGATCGCTGCCATGCCAAGGTCGTCAGATACGACGACGCCCTTGAAGCCGAGTTCGCGCCGCAGAATGTCCTGCAGCATCACTTTCGACATCGTCGCTGGCGTGCCCGGGTCGATTTGGGGAAAGACGATGTGCGCGGTCATGATCATGCGCGCGTCCGCGTCGGCAAGGTCGCGGAACGGCGCCAGTTCGCGGCTGCGGAACGTCGCGGCATCGATGTCGACGACCGGAAGGCCGTAGTGAGAATCGACGCTGGTGTCGCCGTGGCCGGGAAAATGCTTAGGGCAACCAAGAACGCCTGCGGCCTGCATGGCTTCCAGGAACGGCCGCGCCGCCGCACTCACCTCAGACGGCGTGGCGCCAAAAGCGCGCTGGCCTATGACCGGGTTGTCGGCGTTGGAATTGACGTCGAGCACGGGAGCGAAGTTGACGTTGAAGCCGAGCGACGCCAGTTCAGTTCCCATCGCCCGCCCGACATCGGCGGCCTGTTCCTTCCAGCGCCTTGCATAGGCGAATGGCGTGATCGGCAGCGGTGGCCGCAGCACGCCGCCGCCCTCGTGATCGATGCAGAACAGGATTTCCTCGCGGCCGATATGCTCGCGGATATCGGCCATCAGCGTGCGATGCACCGCCAGCCATTCTTCATAGGGCGCATCAGCAAGGAAGTTGGCGCGGAAGAAGACCACGCCGGCGGGCTCCAACAACGACAAAAGCCGCTTGTCATGATCGCCAAGCACATGGCCCGGCTGCAGGCCGATCAGAAAACGATGTCCGAGGGAGGCGGCGCCCCGGCCGAGATCAAAAGACAAATCCATTCGTGGCCCCGTTCACTTGTGGCTGACGCCGAGCCGGCGTTGTGACAGATTCGACCGGCGTTTGCCCATGGCCGATTGTGCCGGGAAAGTGAGCTCCCGCTCACACCATCAGCCTGGGCAAAGCCGCGGCCAGAGCATCGACGGCAAGCCGGACCTTCAGCGGCAAATGCGGCGTCTGCAGCCACAGCGCATGGCAATCATAGAGAAATCCCGGCTGATCCGGCAAAAGCGGCACCAGCGCGCCAGCCTCGATGCGCTCGCGAACCAGCCAACTGGGCAACCAGGCCAACCCCATGCCTGATGTCGCTGCGTCCGCTATGGCATCGAGGTCGTCGAGGCGCAGCCGGCTGACCGGCATGACTTCCAGCGGCGGCTGACCGTCGCGCGGGAACAGCCATGGGCCAACGAAACGCCCGGCGCGGCGATAGATGATCGTTTGATGCCCGCTCAAGTCCTCTATCCGCCGTGGCTCGCCATGCTGCGCGAGATAGGAGGGCGAGGCGCAGACGACCATGCGCTGGCGCGCGACACGGCGCGCGATCACCCCTGCCTTGTCCTCCAGCGCGCCGGTGCGGATGGCAAGGTCGTATTCTCCCTCGGCAAGATCGGTAAAACGGTCACTCAGTGACAGGTCGAGTTCCAGCGCCGGGTGCCGCCGTGCGAGATCCAGCAAGACGGGAGCGACGCAGCGCCGGCCGAAATGCGCCGGCATGGTGACACGCAGCTTGCCGCGCGGTTCGGAAAGCTGGTCGGCGGCCAGTGCGTCCGCCGCTTCCGCCTCGGCGAGAACCACCCGGCAGCGGTCGTAATAGGCGCGGCCGAAGTCCGTCAGGCTCTGCCGGCGCGTGGTGCGGTTGAGCAGGCGCACGCCAAGACGCTCTTCAAGGAAACGGACATGTTTGCCGACCATCGGCCCTGAGAGATCAAGCGTGACAGCGGCCGCCGCGAAGGAACCGAGATCGACGGCCTTGACGAATACGGCCATGCTTTCAAGGCGATCCATATTCAAAACTCTTGGTTTCTATTGTGCTTTCTCGGCAGCCATTTATCAGTTTCCAATGAGCCGTCATACCTCATTCGGTTCAATTTATTTGGAGTGACTGACTGAAATGGCACGCGTTGTCCGCTTTCATAGACATGGCGGTCCCGAGGTTCTGCGCATCGAGACCATCGATATTGCCAGGCCTGGCCGGGGTGAAGTTCAAATCCGGGTCAAGGCGCTGGGCATCAACCGGGCCGAGGCGCTGTTGCGTTCAGGCACCTACATCGAGACACCGCCCCTGCCATCCGGCCTCGGCCTTGAGGCCGCCGGCATTATCGAGACGATTGGCGATGGTGTTGAGGGCTTGGCGCCGGGCGACGCGGTCAGCGTCGTGCCGCCGATTTCCATGGTCCGCTGGCCGGCATATGGCGAGCTTGTCACCTATCCTGCCGAGGCCGTGGTCAAGCATCCGCCCTCGCTCAGCTGGGAAACAGCGGCGGCTTTGTGGATGCCTTATCTCACGGCCTATGGCGCGCTGATCGATATCGCCAGGCTCGGCAGCGGGGATTTCGTTGTCATCACCGCGGCATCAAGCAGTGTCGGCCTTGCCGCGATCCAGCTTGCCAACAGTGTCGGCGCGATTCCGATCGCCGTGACACGCAACTCATCCAAGAAACAGGCCCTGCTCGATGCCGGCGCCGCCCATGCGATCGCCGCGGCGGAAGAGAATCTGGAAGCCGGGCTGAAAGCCATCGCCGGCGCGCAAGGCGTGCGAGTGGTGCTCGATGCGATCGGCGGGCCGATCTTCGAGCCGTTGACCGCAGCCATGTCGCGCGGCGGCATCCTGATCGAATATGGCGGCCTGAGCCCTGAACCAACACCGTTTCCGTTGTTCACGGTTCTAAGCAAGGTGCTGACACTGCGCGGCTATCTCGTTCACGAAATCATCAGCAACCCGGCCAAGCTGGAGGCAGCCAAGGCGTTCATTCTTGAGGGCCTGGAGTCTGGTGCTTTCAAGCCGGTCATCGCCAGGACCTTTGCCTTCGACGACATCGTCGAGGCGCATCGTTTTCTCGAATCAAACGAGCAATTCGGCAAGATTGTCGTGACCGTCTGACCAATGCAGGTGGGGCCGGAAAGCCCGGACTTACGGCCTGCCAAATCCGCCTGGAGTCGGCGTCGTCACGATGACGGCGTCGCCTGCCTGCAGCACCGTCTGGTCGCAGGCTTTCAAGGTTTCGACGATGCCGTTCTTGCGGCGAACCTCTGTCGAGCCAGCCTCGCCGTCACCGCCACCATCCAGCCCTTGCGGCGGCCGGTTGCGATGCGAGGACAGGATCGCGCATTCCATCTTTTCCAGGAAGCGGATGGTGCGCCTGGTGCCGTCGCCGGCGCTCCACTTGCCCTTGCCGCCGGAGCCCTCGCGGATGTGGAAATCCTCGAGCAGCACAGGAAAGCGCAACTCCAGAACCTCCGGGTCAGTGAGGCGCGAATTGGTCATGTGGGTGTGGACGCCGGAGGTGCCGGCAAAGCCACGGCCGGAATTCATCCGCCCGGCCGGCGAACCGGAACAGATGGTCTCGTAGTACTGGTACTGCTTGTTGCCGAACGTCAGGTTGTTCATCGTGCCTTGCGCGTTGGCCATCGCTCCCATGGCGCCGAACAAGGCATTGGTGACGTGCTGCGAGGTCTCGACGTTGCCGGCGACGACGGCTGCCGGATAGGACGGCTTCAGCATGCAGCCATCGGGAATGATGATGTTGATGGGCCGCAGGCATCCGGCATTCATCGGGATCATGTCCTCGACCATGACGCGGAAGGCATAGAGCACGGCCGCGCGCGCGACCGGCTCCGGCGCGTTGAAATTGTTCTTCATCACCGGCGACGTGCCGGTGAAATCGACGGTCGCCTCGCGCTTTTGTCGGTCGACCGTGATCTTGACCTTGATCACCTGGCCGGTATCGGTCGGATATTCATAGCTTGATGTGTCCGGCAGGCGCTCAAGCACGCGGCGCACGCTTTCGGCGGCATTGTCCTGGACATGGCCCATATAGGCCTCGACGACATCGAGGCCGAAATGCGCCACCATCTTGCGCAGTTCGGCCACGCCCTTCTCGTTGGCGGCGATCTGCGCCTTGAGGTCGGCGATGTTCTGGTGCGGATTGCGGGCGGGGTGGCGGTGGTCGGTGAGCAGCGTTTCCAGCTCTTTCTCACGGAACCTGCCGCGATCGACAATGCGGAAATTGTCGAACAGCACGCCTTCTTCGTCGACCGTGGTGGCCAGCGGCGTCATAGAGCCGGGCGCGGTTCCGCCGATGTCGGCGTGGTGTCCACGTGAGGCCGAATAGAAGAGAATTTCATTCTGCTCGTCGTCAAACACCGGTGTCACCACGGTGATATCAGGCAGGTGCGTGCCGCCATTATAAGGGGCGTTGAGGGCAAAGACGTCGCCGGGATGGATGTCGCCGGAGTTCAGCCGGATGATGGTCTCGACCGAGCGATCCATCGAGCCGAGATGCACGGGCATATGCGGTGCGTTGGCGACCAGCGCGCCGGTGCGGTCGAAGACGGCGCAGGAGAAATCCAGCCGTTCCTTGATGTTGACGGAATAGGCGGTGTTCTGCAGCGTCACGCCCATCTGTTCGGCGATCGACATGAACAGGTTGTTGAACACTTCCAGCATCACCGGATCGGCTTCGGTGCCAAGGGCGGCGGCACGCGCTTTTTTCTCGATGCGGCGGATCACGACATGATCGAGATTGGTGATTTCCGCTTGCCAGCCGGGCTCGACAACAATGGTCTGATGGCTTTCGATAATCAGGGCGGGGCCTGGGACCAGGTTGGATGGGCGCAGGTTTTCGCGGCGATAAACTCCAGCCTCATGCCACTGCCCTTCGGTGTAGATGCGGCGGCTTTCGGAAGTGTCGGCCGCTGTCCTTGCCGGCCCAGCCGGCGCGTAGGGCTCCGCCCTGTCCTGCCCGCTCGCATCCCTGCCCTCGACGGCTACGGTCTCGATGACCATCGGCTTGTTGTCGTAGACGAAGCCGAACTGGGCTTTGTGCGCGACCTCAAAATCGCCCACCGCCTGCAGCACCTGGCCGGTTTCGAAATTAACCGGGAGCGCGGTGTCGGTGCCGTCATAGCGGATATGCAGAACCGGCCGCCAGGCGATGTCTTCGCCGGCGATGCCCTGGCTGGTAAGTTCAGCAAGGGTCTCTTGGCGAAGCGCTGCGATCATCTCGTTGACCGCGCCGAGCGAAGCTTCTGACAGCGGCTTCAGCAGCGCCTGCTGGCGTGAGGCAAAGACCGAAGCGAGGCCAATGCCATAGGCTGAAAGCAGGCCCGAAAAGGGATGGATGAGCACCGCCTCCATGCCGAGGGCGTCGGCGACGAGGCATGCGTGCTGGCCGCCGGCGCCGCCAAAGCAGTTCAACAGATATTCGGTGACGTCGTAGCCGCGCTGGACGGAAATCTTCTTGATGGCGTTGGCCATGTTCTCGACGGCGATGGTGACGAAGCCCTCGGCAACGGCTTCAGGCGTGCGACCGTCGCCGATCTCGGTAGCGAGCGCGGTGAATTTGCTCGCGACGACGTCGACATCGAGCGGCTTGTTCTGGCCGGCCCCGAAAATGGCCGGAAAGAAATCCGCCTGCAGCTTGCCCAGCATGACATTGGCATCCGTGACAGCGAGCGGCCCGCCACGCCGGTAGGCGGCCGGCCCGGGATTGGCGCCTGCGGAATCCGGACCGGTGCGAAAGCGGCCGGCCTCGTAATGCAGGATCGAGCCTCCGCCGGCCGCGACGGTGTGGATGCGCATCATCGGCGCGCGAATGCGTACGCCGGCGACCTCGGTGTCGAAGGCGCGCTCATAGTCGCCGTCATAATGGGCGACATCGGTCGAGGTGCCACCCATGTCGAAGCCTATGACCTTTTCGAAGCCGGCCAGCTTCGCCGTCTCGACCATGCCGACGACGCCACCGGCCGGACCGGACAACAGCGCGTCCTTGCCCTGGAACAGATCGGCGGCGGTAAGACCACCCGACGACATCATGAACATCAGGCGGGGGGATTGGTTGATCTCCTGCCCCGAGGCAGCGCCTGGCGCCGCGCCCAGTTCTCCAGCCACGCGCTGCACGTAGCGGGCCAGGATCGGCGAAAGGTAGGCGTCGACCACTGTCGTGTCGCCACGGCCGACAAGCTTGATCAGCGGCGAGACCTCATGGCTGACCGAGACCTGGCCGAAGCCGAGTTTCCGGCAGACCTTGGCGACGGCCTTCTCGTGATCTGGATATTTCCACGCATGCATGAAGACGATTGCCACTGCATCGATGCCATCGGCCCTTGCCTGCTCGATCGCCGGATGGCAGGCGGCTATGTCGAGCAGGCGCTCCACGCAGCCATCGGCCAGCACGCGCTCGTCAACCTCGATGACGCGCTCATAGAGTTGCTCGGGAAGAAGGATTTCCTTGGCGAAGATATCGGGCCGCGCCTGATAGGCGATCTTCAGCGCATCCCGAAAGCCCTTGGTGATGAGCAGCAACACACGGTCGCCCTTGCGCTCCAGAAGCGCGTTGGTGGCGACGGTGGTGCCCATCCTGATGTCGCCGATCAGGCCAGGCGGGATGGGAGCACCGGAGGGCAGGCCGAGCAGATCGCGAATGCCTTGTATGGCGGCATCGGCATAGGCTTCGGGATTCTCCGACAGGAGTTTGCGCGGATGCAGTCCGCCTTGCGGGTCGCGGCCGATGACATCGGTGAACGTGCCGCCACGATCGATCCAGAAATCCCATGTCGCGACCAACGCCGTCTCTCCTCACAATGAAGATTTCAATTGCCCCAAAGATCGCAATACGTCAATATATTATCGATAAATTGCTATTGAGGAAGTGCTTTGAAATCTGATCCGCCTGGCGTTGGGCCTATCGTTTCGGCCGCGCATCTGTCGAAGGGCGCAATGCCTTCGATGTCCGAAATGGAATTCGCGCTGACGGTAACGCACAATGCGTTCCAGCGCTGGACCGTGCGCTGCATGACAGCTGCCGGCTATCCCGGCCTGACGCATCTCGATGTGCTGCTGCTGCACGCGACCAACCACCGGGGCCGCGAGAAGACGCAGGCTGATCTCTGCACCATGTTCAACATCGAAGACACGCATCTTGCGACCTATTCGATCAAGAAGCTCGAAAGCATGGGCCTTGTGGAAACCGGCCGGCGCGGCAAGGAAAAGACCGTCCGCGTCACTCAATCCGGCGCTGCGGCTTGCGAACGTTACCACGAACTGAGGGAAGCCCTGCTTGTCTCAAGCATCAAGACGATCGGCCTTGACGAGGAAGCCGTGCGCAGCCTCGCCGCGCTGATGCGGGCTCTCTCCGGCCAATATGATCAGGCCGCGCGCGGGGCCGTCAGCATTTAGAGCCTTCGGACAGCAACTCGAAAATGGTTCTGGCGAGCATCGTCCGGCAACTCCACATCCCTACTTGACCGACACATATCTCTTCGGTTATACGTCAATCAATAGCCAACGAGTTATCGATTAGATGCAGAACGCCTCGGATATGCTTTTCAGGACGCTCGCCGATCCGACCCGGCGGGCACTCTTCGAGCGGCTGTGCCGCGAAGGAGAGCAGACCGTGGGGGCCCTAACGGCGCAGGCCGGGGTTTCGCAACCGGCCGTTTCAAAACATCTTGGTGTGCTGAAGCAGGCCGGATTGGTGCTCGACCGCCATGAAGGCCGCCAGACGCACTACAGCGCGCAGCTTGGCGCCCTCGCCCCGCTGAACGATTGGACAAAGCAGATGACCAGCTTCTGGGAGAGCCGGTTCGACGACCTCGAGGATCTGCTCAATAGGATGGACCAGTGAACGTTCGCCCCACCGAGACGCGCTCCGTCATTGTCGAACGCGAGATTTCGCACGCGCCGGAAAAGCTGTGGCGTGCGCTCACCCAACCACACCTGATGGAGGAGTGGCTCATGAAGAACGATTTCAATCCGGTCGTGGGCCATCGTTTCAACATCAGCGCCGACTGGGGCGGCGTGCTGGACTGCGAGGTGCTTGCCGTCGAGCAGAACAGGGAATTGTCCTACACCTGGAACCTGGCGCATGACGACCCGGCCTTTAACCTGCAGAGCGTGGTGACCTTCACGCTCACACCAACGCCAACAGGAACGCATCTGCGCATGGAGCAGTCCGGTTTCCGGCCCGAACAGAGGCGGGCCTATGGCGGCGCCAAGATGGGCTGGCCGCAGTTCTTCGAGAAGCTTGAGCAGCTTCTGGCGCGGACAGACTGAAACCTGCCGGCTGATTGAGTTCCATACCCGATTTCAAAAGGCGGCCTGGCCGCCAACAAGACCTATGGAGAAAGACCAATGAAGATCAAAGTGACGAGCATCTACGTGGACGATCAGGAAAAGGCCCTCGGCTTCTATACCGAGGTGCTGGGCTTCACCAAGAAAGCCGATTTCAGCAACGGGCCGTTTCGCTGGCTGACAGTGACTTCTGCCGGCGAGCCGGACGGGATCGAGTTGCAGCTGGCACTGAACGACAACCCAGCCGTCAAAACCTACCAGCAGGCCATATTCAAGCAGGGCCAGCCGGCGCTCATGCTTTTCACCGATGACATCAAGGGCGATCACGAGCGGATCAAGGCGCGGGGCGCTGCCTTCGCCATGGCGCCGACCGAAGTGACGGGGTCGACCATCGCGCAGCTCAACGACACCTGCGGCAACCTCATCCAGATCACCCAGCTGGCACGCTGGTAGTCCTATCGCTTTGGCTCGTCATCACAGGAGATCTCAATGGGCACCAGCAAATGGATACGTCAGCTGCACCGCTGGCTCTCGATCCTCTTCACGGTGACAGTCATCGCCAACTTCGTCACAATGGCCATGGGGCAGCCACCCGCCTGGGTGGTTTATTCGCCATTGCCACCGCTCTTCCTGCTTTTGTTCAGCGGGCTGTATATGTTCGTGTTGCCCTACACAGCCAAAGCACGCGGCGGACAAAGCGCGAGCCGATAGGCAGGATACCCAAGACGACCATTGTTTCAGACGGGCCGAACGGCGCGACAGGGCCAGGTACAATCGTCAAGAAAGCGACAACCCCATGAAAAAGAGCGTCTCAATGGAAGAAACCAGCGGAAACTCCCCCTCCCAGCTGATCGATGCGAGGATCAGGGAATTGGGTGACTGGCGCGGCGAGATGCTCGGCCGGCTCCGCGCCTTGATCCAGGAAGCGGAACCCGAGGTCGTCGAGGAATGGAAATGGAGGGGCGTTCCGGTCTGGGAACACGGCGGGATGATCTGCACCGGCGAGACTTACAAGGCCGTGGTGAAGCTGACTTTCGCCAAGGGCGCTTCGCTAGAAGACCCCAAAGGTCTGTTCAACTCCAGCCTCGAAGGCAACACCCGGCGCGCCATCGATTTCCACGAGGGCGACACGATCGATGAAACAGCGCTGAAGGCGCTCATTCGTGGCCCCGTCGCGCTGAACATGTCGAAGCGTGCCGCTCGCCCGGCAAGCAAGAGCCGATGATGGACATGTCCTAGCTTGCCAACCGCAGATAAATGGCCAGCAAAACTTCGGGCAGTTTTTCAATCGAGCTGATCTGGATCGAACTCCGCTGGCCGAAGATCCGGTTCGCGTAAGACTCCGCGCCTGAGTCCAGCGCCACGCAGAATATGTCGATGCCCTCCCGGTTCAATTCCTGCACGGCGGCACGGGCGTCCTCGACAAGATAGTGCAGGTCATCAACATCCATGTCCGATGGCTCGCCGTCGGTCACGACAAGCAACAGGCGCCGGTAAGAGCGGCGTGCCTTCAGGTCCTGTCCGGCATGACGGATGATCGCGCCGAGCCGGGTCGAGAGCGCGCTTTCCAACCCGGCAAGGCGGCCGAGCGCAAGGTCGTCGAACGGCCTCTCGAAATCCTTGATCCTGACATAGCGCACATCCTCGCGCGTGTCGGAACAGAAGGCCGCGATGGCGAAAGGATCGCCAAGCTCCGACATGGCACGCGCCAGGAACGCGGTGGCAAGCTTTTCCGTCGCCAGCACGGAGGTGCCGGTTTCGCGCACCGGATCGCTGGTCGAATGCGAAGCGTCTATGAGGGCCAGAACCGAAATATCACGGCTGCGCCGCTCATAGCGCCCATGGATGCGGGCGTCGGGAACTTCGCCGGCCCGCCACGCGACCATCGCCGAAATGGCGGCATCCATATCCAGGAATTCACCTTCCGGCTGGCGGCGAACGCGCTCCTGGCGGCTGACGCGCGAGGCGCGGATCAGTTTCGATATCCGCTCCACCAAGTCGGAACGGCTTTCACGAAGCGTGTTGACCGCCGCTGGCGGAGCGACCTTTGGCGGCCATTCGCGCACCGTGCACCAATCCGGCCTGAACTGACCGGTCACATGGTCATATTCGGGATAGCGGGCCGCAAATGTTCCCTCATCGGCCCCGGCGTCGCGCAGCCGTCCCGATTGCTTTTCCTCGCCTTCGCCTTCTTCCTTGCGGCCATCGGGCGCGCTCCGCTGCTCGATGCGCGCGCCCTCGGCCATCGCCTCGATTTCCGTCGGCGGCTCGGACTGGTCGCCAAAATCCCAGATCGCCAGGTTGTCGTCCCGGTAGGCCGGCTGCACCACATAAGTCTTGGCGTCGAACTGCAGCCGCATCTGGCCGATGTCGTTGCCAAGCAGGCCGCCAATGCGCCGGCTGAGCTGCTGGTCGTGGGCATCACTTGAGACCGCCTCATCGAACAGTGTCCGGCCCTTGGCGACCCAGCCGTGCGGGTCCTCATAGGCCGGGTCGAGCAGCGCGCGCGAAAGCCGCGCCATCAGCGAGATGGCGACCGGTGCACCTTCCGGGCGGGCAACGTGGAAGCGAGACCAGAGATCGGAAAGACCCGGCATTTCCCGCATCGCCAACAGCTCGGCGCGCGCATCCTCGATCAGCGAAACGATGGCGATCTGCAGCGGTCTCAGACCGACGGCTGGAAATCTGGCACGGGTGGCACGGTGATGCGCCCCGATATGCGCCAGCGTGGCGCGGTAGAGCTGTTCCTGGTCGTCACGCGGAAAGCCCGCATAGGACGGAGGCAGCCGGATGCCACCGCCACCAAAGCCGGAGCGGCGGCGCATGATCTCGGGCGCGTCTGCCGGAGGCTCGGTGATCGGCGGGCAAAAGCCCCACAGCGCGCCAAAATAGGGTTTGAGCCGCGGCGTCAGAGCGCCAAGCACATCCGCTCGCGCATGATGATCGAGCAGCCGCCGGGCTTCGCCGCTTTCGAGAGAAAAGAAGGCCAGCCGGCGCGCCTTGTCCTGGCGGCTCACACCGAGGCCCATCCGCACGAAAGCGAGAAGTCCCGGGAAGCCGAGCGCATCCAGGAGACGCGCGAGATTCTCAAGGAAGGGCGCAAGGGATTCAGGTCCTCGCTTTGCTATTTCGTCGACCATATCCAGCCAGGACATGAACTGCGAAGGATCGCTGACGGCCTCGGTCAAGTGCAGCGCGGCGTCGATCAGCAGGCCCGCTGCCCGGCGACCGGCACGGATCGAGGCTGCCGACACCGAACCGCCAAGCCTGATCGCCGCAGCCGGGCCGACGCGTTCGGCAATGTGTGGTCCGGCACGGCGATAGTTTCGGGCGATGGTGTCGCCATAGCCGGCATGATCGATCCGCTGGTGCGCGACGCGCCAACGTTCCTGCCAATCGGGAGGAAAGCCCGCCGTCGTATCGGCCACGCCGGTCGCCATTGCCGGCAGCTTCAGATGCATGCCGCGATCGCGCCGGTCAGCGCATCGCGCAGGTCGGAATCATCCGTGATCGGCGTCACCATCGCGACCTGGCAGGCCTCGGCTATGTCGATCCCGCCAGCGACGAGGAAGCCCGCATTGATCAGCATGCGTGTCGATGCGCCTTCCTCCAGGCCCTGCCCTTTCAGGTTGCGCGAGCGTTGGCCGGCGCACACCAGCGTGTCGGCGGTGCGGCGGTCGACGCCGGCTTCGGCCATCACGATCTCGGCCTCGATGTCCGGCGAGGGATAGGAGAAGGCAATCGCGCCGAAGCGCTGCTTGGTGGATTCCTTCAGGTCTTTCAACACGCTCTGGTAGCCGGGATTGTAGGAGATTACGACCTGAAAATCGGGATGCGCCTTTACCACCTCGTTCTTCTTCTCCAGCGGGAGAATGCGCCGGTCATCGGTCAGCGAATGGATGACGACGGTCGTGTCCTGGCGCGCCTCGACGATCTCGTCGAGATAGCAGATCGCGCCTTGCCGGACGGCAAGCGTCAGGGGGCCGTCATGCCAGACCGTGCCATCGGCATCGAGCAGGTAGCGGCCAACGAGATCGGAGGCGGTCATGTCCTCGTGGCAGGAGACGGTTATGAGCGGCCGGCCCAGCCGCCACGCCATATGCTCGACGAAGCGCGTCTTGCCGCAGCCGGTCGGCCCCTTGAGCATGACCGGCATCCGGCTGCGATAGGCGGCCTCGAAAAGTTCGACTTCCCTTTCGACCGCCCGATAGAAAGGTTCGCTGGAAATGCGATAGGCATCCAGGTTCATCACGATAATCAGCCTCTGGGTGTTGGCGCCGCGACGCATCCAGCTGTCGCGGCGCACTGGGAAGTCAGGACGCGAGCAGCTCTTTCAGCTTGTCGTCCAGGAACTTGATGTCGACCGGACTGGTGCCTGGCCCGCCGGCGAAATGGCCCCAGATCGACGGGATCGGGATCAACGTCGCGTTCGGCATCCTGGCAACTTCGTTGCGGCTGTCTTCCGGCGGGAAATAGAGATCGGTCTGGCCCGGCATGACGTAGGCGTTCGCCTTGATCGCACCGAGCGCGGCCTTGTAGTCACCGTTGTAAAGCTCGTTGGCCGAGATGTCGCCGTTCTGCCAGGTCCACAGCATGGCGAGCAGGTTGTTCGGATCCTTGGTCAGGAAAAACCCTTCCCAGAACTCGACCAGGAAATCCTCGAGCGACGCGAAGCCCAAGGCCTTCAAGTCGAGCTCCTCGCGATAGAAGGATTGCGAGAAGCCCCAGCCGGCATAGACCCGGGCGGCCGCGCGCAGACCCTTCTGCGGCTTGTCCTTGTACCATCCGTTCTGGAAGGCATCGTCCGCAGTCAACGCTGCCTTGACGCCCTCAAGGAAAACGAAGTTATGGCGCGAGCATTTCGCCGCGCCGCAGAACGGCGCAAGCAAATCCATCATATCAGGGTAAAGCGCGCCCCAATGGAAGGTCTGCAACGCGCCCATAGACCATCCGGTGATCAGCCGCAGATGCGATATTCCGAAATGCTCGGTGACCAGCTTGTGTTGCGCCCTGACATTGTCATAGGCCGTCACTTTCGGAAAACGGGCGGCGTTATAGGGCTCCGGCGTGTTGCTCGGCGAGGAGGAAAGGCCGTTGCCGAACATGTTCGGAATGATGATGAAGTACTTGTCGGGATCAAGCGCCATGCCCTTGCCGACGAGCCACTCGTTCTCATAGTGCTGGCCGGAATACCAGGTTGGATAGAGGATGGCGTTGTCCTTGGCCGCGTTCAGCGTGCCAAAGGTCTTGAAGGCCAGCTTCGCGTTGCGCAACATCGCACCGCTCTGCAGCGTGAGATTGCCAGCTTCAAAAATCTCGTAATCGATGGTCATTCTGTTGTCCCTCAACATGAAGTGTTGGCGCACCCGCCCGGTGCGCCACTGGTTTCAGGCAGCGATGCCTGCCGCCGTCCGGCGCGCCATTAGAGACGACAGGACGAAATGGGCAATGGCGGCGACCAAGCCGGCGCTGATCGCGGTGGAAAACTGTGGCGCGTAGAACTCCACGACGAAGCCGACGGCCGCGCCGATCGCCCAGGAAATGAACGGTGTCGACCGCCATTCCCTTTGAATCGTGCCGCCAGTCTTCAGGATGTAAATCTCGACCAGCAGGATCATGCCGATCGGCGGAACGATGACGCCCAGGAGCGACAGCCACTGGATGAAGAAGGCCCAGACATTGCCGGCGGCGATCACGATGCCGATGATGCCAAGCACCACCGCCAGCAGCCGCATCTTGGAACCGAAGATACGCGACCAGCCCGTTGCCGCGTTGTAGAGGCAATGCGAGCAGACGGAGCCAAGATTGATGTAGAGGAACAGGAACGCCAGCAGGCTGAGCCAGCCGATGTGCATTGAATTCATGTAGCCGAACATGTTGTCGGAGCCGAACGGGTTGGCATTCGGTACGGCAAGAGCCGCCGTCATGATGCCGCCCACCAGCATGGCGACCAAGTTGGCGACGGGGAAAGCGGAGAATGTGGCAAGCAGCGAATGGCTGCCGGTCTTTGCCCAGCGATTGAAATCACCGGTGACCGTTCCCGCATCAATGAAGAGCGCGATCACGACGGTCAGACCAACGCCCATGGACATCGTCGCCGCGCCATTGTTACCGGCGTAGTTCCAGATCGCGTCGAACGATGTCGTGGATGCCGAATGCACGACGACGAAAAGCCCGAGCGCCAGAAACAGGGGCACCGAGACGAGGCCGATCATATGCAGGCCCCTGACACCGACGAAGGTAATGCAGATATAGAGCAGGCCCGCGACAACGGTCATCGCGACGTAGTTCAGCCCATAGGTGCTGGAGATGAGGGCGCCCGTGATGCCGGTCTGCACGGCGAACCAGCCGAGAAGAAGCGTGGACAGCAGGCCTGATGCCAGCGCGTAGCCCTTGGTGCCGAATATCTGCGATGCAATCAGGGCGAAATTCATGCCGGTTCGCGAGGCCGAGAGACCAAGTGCCCCGACATAGCAGAGCATGATCAGGTTGCCGATGATCATGGCGGTGAGTGCGTTGGAGAATCCCATGCCGAGGACGAGGATCGATCCCGTCATGGCGCCGGTGATGATCATCGGAAACCCGGCCCAGACCATGACCATGGAGAAGAGGCTGCGCCGCGCCGCGAGCGGCACGGGCACATGTTCGTATTCCTCGCCGAGCACGTGATCGGTATCGACCGGCGTGTCGCCGGGTCTTGCGGATTGTGTGGACACTGTCGTTCCCCTTTTGATGATTGTTCTTGATGACGCCGCCCGGCACCGAGGCGCCGGGCGGCCGTGGCGTATCGTCAGCGATGGGCCGACTTGTTGGGAATGCCGTCGATCGGGCATTCGTCCGTGCCGACGGTGCCGCGCGTCAGCGCTTCGACCATCTCGCGCGTGCCTTCCGGATCGTTGACCCATTTGGCGTAGAAATTGTACGGACAGGACGCCACGCCCTTGTCGCCGTCGCCGGAGTTGATCATGCCGGTGTAGCCGCGGTGCAGCAGCTTGAAGAGGTGGTTCTGCGACTGGCCGTTCTTGCGCGCATCGCGGATGGCCGAGACCGACAGCTGGCCATACTGGATGCCGTTCTCCTCGGTGCCGCACTCTCCAAGCGTGCGTCCGTCGAAGCCGATGATCGCCGAGTGGCCGAAATAGGAATAAACGCCATCGAAGCCGGCTGCGTTGGCCACGGCGACATAGACGTTGTTGGCCCAGGCCATGGACTTGGAAATCTGCACCTGCTGTTCCTTGGCCGGGTACATGTAGCCCTGGCAGCGGATGATCAGCTCGGCGCCGCGCATGGCGCAGTCGCGCCAGATTTCGGGATAGTTGCCGTCATCGCAGATGATGAGGCTGATCTTCATCCCCTTGGGACCTTCGGAGACATAGGTGCAGTCGCCCGGATACCAGCCTTCGATCGGCACCCATGGCATGATCTTGCGGTACTTCTGCACGATCTCACCCTTGTTGTTCATCAAGATGAGCGTGTTGTAGGGGGCCTTGTTGGGATGCTCCTCGTGGCGCTCGCCGGTCAGCGAGAAGACGCCCCAGACATTGGCCCGCTTGCAGGCCTCGGCGAAGATCGCCGTCTCCTCGCCCGGGATCTGCGAGGCGGTTTCGTACATTTCCTTGGAATCGTACATGATGCCGTGGGTCGAATATTCGGGGAAGATGACCAGATCCATGCCCGGCAGGCCGATCTTCATGCCTTCGAGCATCGCGGCGATTTTCCTGGCGTTTTCCAGCACCTCCGCCTTGGTGTGCAGACGCGGCATCTTGTAGTTGACGACGGCAACGCCGACCGTGTCTTTGCTGCTCGTGATATCGCCGTGGTACATTTGGTTCTCCTTCAGAGCGTAAGGTCAGACGACCAGGTGGTGGTGGATCAGGTCATCGCTGAGGCCGGAAATGTCGTCGGACACTGCCACGCTGCCGCGATTGAGAATGGCGAAGCGGTGGGATGCACGCCGCGCGAATTTGATGTTCTGCTCGACCAGGATGATGGACAGGCCACGCTTGCGGTTGAGGTCGATCAGCACATCCTCGATCTGCTCGACAATGTTGGGCTGGATGCCTTCGGTCGGCTCGTCGAGAAGCATGATCTTGGGTTCAGACAGCAGCGCCCTCGCGATGGCGAGCTGTTGCTGCTGGCCTCCCGAAAGATTGCCGCCGCGCCGCCCCAGGAAGTCTTTCAGGATCGGGAAGAGCTCGAAGATGTGGTCGGGGATGCTCTTGGCCGGCCTGTCGGCGGCGAAGGTTCCCAGCATGAGGTTTTCCCTGACCGTGAAGTTCGGCAGGATGCCGCGCCCCTGAGGCACGTAGCCGAGGCCAGCCTTGGCGCGCTTGTGTGTTGGCAAGGCGTTGATTTCGGCGTCGTCCAGCCGGATCGATCCGCTGCTGTGCGACATCAATCCGAGGATGGTCCTGAGCAGCGTGGTCTTGCCGACGCCGTTGCGCCCAAGCACCGACAGGAACTCGCCCTTCTTGACCGACAGCGAAACAGATTGGAGCGCGCGGCTGCTGCCGTAGAAGCCGTCGACGTCAGCAAGATCAAGCATGGCCGATGCCTCCGGACCCGAGATAAGCCTCACGGACGCGGGCATCGCTCGACACCTCGTCCGCTGTTCCCTGCGCGAGCAGCTTGCCCTGGTGCATGACCGAGATGGTCTCGGCGATATCGCGCACGAAACCCATGTCGTGCTCGACCACGATAAGCGTATGTCTCCCCTTGAGGTGATTGAAGAGCGCCGCGGTCTTGCTGGTCTCATGCGCCGTCATGCCGGCCGTCGGCTCGTCCATCAGGATCAGCGCCGGGTCCTGCGCCAGGATCAGTGCGATCTCCAGCCACTGCGTCTGGCCATGCGACAGGAACGCAGCCTGCGTCCCCATCTCCTCGCGCAGCCCGACCAGCACCGCGATCTCTTCCAGGCGCTGCCGGTCGGCGCTGGTGCCGAACTTGAAGAGATTGCTCAGCACACCCGGATCGCGTGAACGGCCGATGGCCAGGTTTTCGCGCACCGTCAGTTCGCGAAAGACGCTTGGAACCTGGAATTTGCGGCCGATGCCGGCGCGGGCAATCTGGAATTCGTTCAGCGCGTGGATAGGCTTGCCCTTGAAGTCGATCTCACCGGAATTGATCCGCGACTTGCCGCAGATCAGATCGAGCGTTGTCGTCTTGCCGGCGCCGTTTGGACCGATCAGGCAACGCAACTCGCCCGCGCCAACCTCCAGGTCGAGATGGTCGACGGCAACGAAGCCGTGGAAGGATACGGTCGCGCCCCTGAGGGCGAGCAGCCTTTCATGCGTCGCGCTCATGCTGTTTCCCCCGCATGCGCGGTTTTCCCGCTGTCACGGCTCTCGGTCTTTTTGTCGGGACTGGTCTTTTTGTCGGTGCTGATCTTGCCGGCGGGCTGGAGCCTGGCCGCGAGACTTTGGAAGGCACCGGCCAAACCCTGCGGCAGCAACAGGACAATGAGGACGAACAGACCGCCCATCACCAGTGTCCAGGTTTCGAGGAACGCTTCGGACTCCGACAGAGCACCCTGCACGCCGGTCACCAGCAGGGCGCCGAGCATCGCGCCGAGAAGGCTCCGGCGGCCGCCTACGGCGACCCATATGACGATTGAAAGGCTAAGCGGCACGCCGAGAAAGGTCGGCGAGGCGAACTCCATGACGATGGTGTAGAGCATGCCGGCCAGGCCGGCGATGCCCGCCGATACCGAGAAGACAAAGGTCTTGTAGAGCGCCACGTCATAGCCAAAGAAGCGCACGCGCTCTTCCTGGTCGCGCACGGCCTGCAGGATAAGCCCTGTCTTGCTGCGCGTTACCGCCAGCGCCACGAACAGTGCGACGGTCAGGCAGATCGCGACGAGATAGTAGGTCGAAGCCGAGTAGGCGTCGAACTCGAAGCCAAACATGTCGAACTGCGCGAGGTCGGTGATGCCATTGAAGCCGCCGGTATAGCCCTGCTGATCGACGATGATCAGGTTGACCACCACCATCGCCGCCAGCGTGATGATGGCGGAATAGACACCGGTCACGCGGCCGCCGAACATGAACCATCCAAGCAGCCCGGCAAACAGCGCCGGCACGAGAATGCCTGCCAACAATGCGAATGCCGTGGAATGGAACGGCGCCCAGACCCAGGGCAGTTCGGTCAGGTTGTTCCAGACCATGAAGTCCGGCAAGCCGTCGCTGCCGGTGTGGATCGGCACCGTCTTCAGCTTGAGGTACATCGCCATGCAGTAGGAGCCGAGACCGAAGGTCATCGCCTGGCCAAGGTTGAGGATCCCGGCGTAGCCCCATGACAGGCTGAGCGCGATCGCCAGCATGCCGAAGACGAGGTAGCGGGAGAATTTGTTGAGCAGGAAGGCGTCGTTGACGACCAGCGGGAACAGCAGGATCGCGAGGCAAACGACGCCATAGAGAAGAATTTGAAGGGAGACTTTTTCGGACACCAGCTGCGGCCTCTCGTTCAAGCGCGAACGCGCGGGGCGAACAGGCCCTGCGGTCGGAAACGGATGATGATGACGATGCCCAGCAGCACGAGCGCCTTGGCGATCGTGTCGTTGCCATAATAGGCAAGCAGACCCGTGACCTCGCCGAGCAGGCCGGAGCTCGCCAGCGTGCCAAGCAGGCTCTGGACGCCGCCAAGCACGACCACCATGAAGGCGTCGACGACATAGGTGGTGCCCATCTCGGGCGACACGCTTTTCAATGGAGAAATCAGTGCACCTGCAAGACCGGCGAGGCCCGCGCCATAGGCGAAGGTCATCCGGTAGGCGCGGTCGGAATTGATGCCGAAGCAGGATGCGACACTGCGGTTCTGCGTGATAGCACGCAGCCTCAGGCCGAACGACGTATAGCGATAGACGAACCAGGTCAGCGCAAACAGAACCAGCGAAAAGCCGAGCACGAACAGCCGGTAGGCGGAGTCTGTCGCGCCGAGAATGTTGACGCTGCTGGACAGTGAAGGGGGCATCTGGACATAGCGCAACTCGCCGCCGGCGGTCAGGCGGACGATCTGCTGGATCATCACGCCGAGGCCCCACGTTGCCAGGATCGTATCCAGTGGCCTGTCGTAGAGGTGCCGGATCACCGCGACCTCGATCAGCCAGCCCAGAATCCCCACGAGAATGAAGATCGGGACAAGGCTGGCGAGCAGGCCCCAGCCGAACTGGGTCTGTAGCAGCCAGGCGCCATAGGCGCCGAGCATGACGAATTCGCCATGCGCGAGATTGATGACGCCCGTCACGCCGTAGATCACCGCGAGGCCAAGGGCCACGAGCAGGAGGATCGACGACAGGCTGAGACCGGTCAGGATCTGGGAGACGACAAAGTCCATCGAACAATACCGTGAGCTGAGCCGGCGGCCGCACATTCGGCCGCCGGCTGTCCTGGGAGGAGATCAGATCTGTTTCAGACCGTCGGCCGTGCACTTCTGGTCCGGATAGGCGCTGTAGGGATTGGGCTCGAGCCAGTCCTTGGACTGCTTGAGGATCTCGAACTGCCCGTCGGCCTTGCACTGGCCGATCTTCGGCCGCAGCCAGCAGTGGAGGTTCTCCGGCTCGACTTTGATCAGGCCTTGCGGGGCCTTGTACTGTTCGCCCTTGACCGCTTCGCGGATGGTCAGCGGACCGATGTCGCTGGCAGCGAGCTTGGCGACAGCCTGGGAGAACAGATGGACCTGGAAGTAAGCCGACTCCGAGACGAAGTGGGTGACCTTGTCGGCGCCCCAACGCTTCCTGTAGGCCTCGACGAACTTCTTGTTTTCCGGCGAGTCGAAGACCATGAAGTAAGGCGCGGAGGTGAAATGCCCGGCCGCGGCATCGCCGCCCATCGCCGCCACTTCGTTTTCCGAGGTGGTCAAGCTCGCCATCGGCATGGTCGCCGGATCGAGACCCGCTGCGCGATATTGCCGATGCAGCGCGACGACCGAGTCCCCGACCACGGTGGAAAAGATCACGTTCGGCTTTTCAGAGCGGAACTTGTTGATGACCGATGAGAACTCGGAATGGCCGAGCGGCACATACTCCTCGGCGATCACCTCGGCGCCCAGTCCCGCAAGCAGCTTCTTGCAGTAGTTGTTCTCTTCCTTCGGGTAGATGTAGTTGGAGCCGATCAGGTACCAGCGCTTGCCGAATTTCTCGACCAGCCAGGGCACGAAGTCGTCCTGCTGCTGGTTGGGCACGGCGCCGGTATAAATGACGTTCTTGGAGCATTCGCGGCCTTCATAGAGTGTCGGGTACCAGAAGAGGTTCTTTTGCTTCTCGAACACCGGCAGCACGGCCTTGCGGCTGGCGGACGTGTAGGAGCCGAACACCGATACGCATTTGTCGCTCAGCACCAGTTTGCGCGCCTTCTCGGCAAAGGTCGCGGGATCGGAAGCCGGGTCCTCGATCACCGGCGTGATCTTCATGCCATTGATGCCGCCGGCCGCGTTGATCTCCTCGATCGCCATGATCGTCGCCTTGTTCAGCGACTCCTCGATGATCGCCGTCGTGCCCGTCAGGGAGAAGAGCACGCCAACCTTGATCTCGCCGTCCTGCGCGTAGGCCAGCGAGCCGTTTTTCGACCAGATATGCGGAAAGCCCGCCAGTGTAAGAGCACCGGCCGCGGCACCTGCCTTAAGGAAAGTACGTCTGTTATTGTTCACCCTCTATCTCCACAAAAAACAAAGGCCCCGAACCGCTCTGCCCGGGATGGGCAGTTCGTTTCGGGGCCTCTTCGCCTCTGGATTTATACGCGGCAGCCTAGCCGCAAATGCGTTCTGAAGTGCGCAAACAAAAAACCCCGCGCTCCGTCTTCAGACGGATCCGCAGGGTGTTGTTACCCACTATCTACACGGCGTCTTTGCCGCGACAGTCAAAACGTTAACTAAGAAGTTCGTGCGAGTCAATGATGGCCGAAGCCACTTGTCCGATCGTCACGCGCTTTTCCATCGCCTGCTTGCGAAGGAAGTTATAGGCCTCTTCCTCGCTCAGATTCTTGAGCTGGATAAGCAGCACTTTCGCGCGCTCGACAAGGCGCGTCGTGCGCAGGTTCTCATCAAGTTTCTCGATGCGCCCACGCAGACGCCGCTCATACTGGAAATGCTCCCGCGCCAGCATCAGCACCGCCTGGATCATGCGCGACGTCGCGGGATAATGCAGCAGCCCATGGCCGGCGCAATTGTGGATCAGCTTCAGGTTCAGCGGATCCTTGCCATCGTCCACGAGGATCAGCGCGGAAGACGGCTCTCCCGGCACCCAGGGAATGCGCTGCGGCAGGTCGTTCGAAAGCGCGACGAAAATCGCGTCATACTGCAACGGAATCTGCGACGGCGCCGGCCAGATATGGCGGACATTGGCGCGCATGCGCTGGAGCTCGCGGATCAGGAACTCACCATTGTCGTCACGCTCGACGATAACAGCGACATTCAGCTCCTGCGGGCGGTCCGACTGCCGGGGCGGCCGCTCCGCCGAAGGCGCGCGCATATCCTGTCGTTGCGGGGGCGAGCCCGCCCAGCGGTCGTGTCCATAGTCGGCTCTCACCGGCGCCTCCCTTTGCTGCGGCTCCGCCACTTTACGCGCATTCCGCAAGCTCGAACCGACGGCCATAGCCTATCAAATAGGGGTCGGACCGCACGCTGGTCGGGGACTGGAACACGATATCAAACTGCCCTTGCCGATTGGCGCGGCCAATACGGGTCCACACGTCGGCATGTCCCCAGACGGGGTTGATGGAAACACAGCCCTGCGGTGCCTCGAATTCCGTGCCCATCACCGAATTGCGCAGTTGGCGCGTCTCCAGCGAATTTGTCTGCTCGAGCGTGCGGGCGAAAAGATTGACCTGAAAGTAGGACGCTTCCAGGCACATGTTGGTCGGCTCGTCGTCGCCATAGAGCTTGTGATAATGCGTGACGAAATCATTGTTTGTCTCGGTCTCGATGCCCTGGAAATACGAGGCGGCGGTGAAATGCCCCTCACCGACATCATGCCCCATGGCCCTGATCTCGGCTTCCGTGGTGGTCAGGCTGGCGATCGGCACGACCTTCGGATTGAGGCCCATGTCGTGATAGGCCTGATAGAGGAAGGTGGTCGATTCACCGACGACAGTGGAGAAAATCACGTCCGGTTGCGCCCGCTTGATATCGCGCAGCAATGGTATGAATTCACTGCGGTCGGCTTCCAGTCTCAGATAGCGCTCGCCGACAATCGAACCGCCATTGTTGCGCACCATTTCACGCATGACGCGGTTTGACTCGCGCGGGTAGATGTAATCCGACCCGATAAAGAAAAAGCGCTTTCCGAACTGCTCCATGAGGACGCGGCAGAGCTGAACCGAGTTCTGGTTGGGCGTTGCCCCGGTGTAGATCACATTGGGGGAAAACTCGAAGCCCTCGTAGAGGGTCGGATACCACAGCAACCCGTCCAGCCGCTCAACGACCGGCAGAACCGCCCTGCGGCTCGAAGACGTGTAGCAGCCAAAGATGGTGCTGACGCCATCTTCGACCATCAAGCGCTTGGCATACTGGCCGTAAGAGCGCACGTCGGAACCGGGATTGTAGATCACCGGCTCGATGGGGCGTCCGTGGACACCACCGCGTTCGTTAATCTGATCGATAGCGATCAGGGTTCCGCGCAACTGTGTTTCCTCGATGACGGACATGAAGCCCGTGCGCGAGAACAACACGCCGACACGCCACGGCTCGGAGGTCTGTTTTCGTCCTGTATCTGCTCCCATTGTCCCTTTTTTCCTTATGCACGCCCCTCAGCGCGCTGGGTCCCAAGCAACGGAACTCATAATTTTTTCTTTTTGCCGAGTCCGGAATGAAACCTCTTATGATTGCCCCAAAACAAAAAAGCCCCCGCAGCCGGCTTGTTACCGGATACTGGAGGCTTCATCGCCGCGAAATTTCAAATGGCACCCTTGCCACCGCCCATATGCATGGACAAGCACACCGTAGAACCCCTGAGTTCAACTTGTCAATTAGTTAGCTTGTTAAACAGGATGCACGACATGCCGTGCGGTGGACGCGGTCATTCTCCAGAGAGGCCGTCAAGCAGGCGCCTTTTGGCCGCGCAGCCGACGAATTCCTCAGCCAAACTCCCGACTCAATCAGCGAAACGACCGCCAGATGAGGGAATCGATCATGGTCTCGACCCGACGTTCATTGCTCAAGATGGGAGTGGCCGGGCTGCTCATCCCCCAGGGAACCTTTGCCATGGCTGAAGACAGGCAAAGCCCGGCGTTCGAAGCCTGGCGCCGCCAATTCGAAGCGGGTGTCCCGGCGCGCATGGCGGCCGCCAAGGTTTCGGGAACCGCCATCGGGATAACCGCCAAGGACGGGTCGACACGCTATTCGGCCGCGTTTGGTTTTGCTGATATCCAACAGCAGCGAAAATTCACCGCTGATACCCCCACGCATCTGGCATCGGTCAGCAAGCTGTTCACCGCTTCAGCCCTGGTCCAGCTGTTTGAGCGCAAGGGCCTCGACCTGCATCAGGACGTCAACAAGTTCATCGATTTTGCCGTCACAAACCCTCACCATCCGAAGCTGTCAATCACGCCGCATCACCTGATCACGCACACATCCAGCATCTCGGATGATGGCTATGGGGATTACTCCGTCGAGGGCGATCCGACGCAAAGCCTGTCCAGTTTCCTTCGGGACTATCTTGTGAAAGGCGGTAAGACCTATTCGCCAAAGACGTCATTCTTCAAGGCAAAGCCCGGCAAGAAATGGTCCTATTCGAATGTCGCCGTCGCCCTGGCCGGCTATGTCGTCGAGAGCGTCAGCAAGCAGGATTTTTCATCCTACGTGGAGGCCAACATCTTCAAGCCGCTCGGCATTCAAAACGCGCATTGGTATTTGCGGCAATTCGCACCCAACTTGATTTCCAAGCCTTACAAGTTTGAGAAGGGTGCGTTCGTCGAACTGCCGCAGGAAGGATATCCTGATGTCCCTGCAGGCATGCTGCGCTGTTCGGTCAACGACCTGGGCAAGATGCTGCGTGCGATGCTCGGCGGAGAGACCGGCCCGCGCGCGATTTTGTCACCGGCCGCCGTCGCCGCGATGCTGCGCGACCAGGTCGATCCGGCAATCGTGCCCTATCAGGGGTTGGGCTGGATTTCGGAGGACATCGGCGCAACACCATTCGTGGGCCATTCCGGCAGCGATATCGGCGCTTCCAACATGGTGATCCTGACGAAAGATCAGAGCCATGCCGTCGCCGTGCTGATGAATATCGACGGAACGAAAAAGACCGACAAGTTCAGGAGCTCAATGATTGAAGACCTGCTCGCCGGGGCGAAGCTCGCGGGATGACAAGTACCGGGGATGGCAAGCCGGAAAGAAAGGGTGGCGCCAGTGTCATGGCGCGGCCTGCTCGATCTTGGGCAAGGCACGCGCCACAAGGTCGGTCCAGTAGCGCAGGACGATCGGGACGATCTCGTCGTTGAAGACGTATCTGTCGCCATGAAGGCCCTCGCCCGGCCCAACTTCGCCGGCTCCAATCCATGCATATGAGCCGCTGGTGGCCCTGACCATGTAGGCAAAGTCCTCACAGCCGAGACTCGGACTGAAGTCGGCGAGCGCGTTCTCGGCGCCAACGACGCCGGCGGCGGCGGCTATCGCGGTCGCAACGGCCTCGGCGGTGTTGATGACGGGCGGATAGCCGCGCTTGTAGTCGAGACGGGCTGTGACGCCGTGCGACGCGGCGACCCCTTGAGCGATCTCGCCCAGAAGCTTCTCGCAATGATCCGAGAGTTCCGCATCGAAGAAGCGGCAGGTGCCCTGTATCCAGATTTCCTTGGGCACGATGTTGCCAACATTGCCGCCATGCACCTGGGTCAAGCTGACCACGAGTGGCGTCTGCGGATCAACCGAGCGACTGACGATACGCTGGACGGCGGTGATAAAGGCGCCGGCGGCCAGGATGGGATCATCGCCAAGATGCGGCATCGCGACATGGGCTCCCAGGCCGGAGAACCGCAATTCGAAATTGTCGACCGCCGCCATCTGAGGGCCGACGCGCGTCGCGATCGTGCCGAATTTAAGCCCCGGCCAGTTGTGGACGGCATACATCGCCTCGACCGGGAACCGGTCGAACACGCCGTCCTCGATCATGCGCATGCTGCCGCCCTCGTTCTCCTCGGCCGGCTGGAAGACGAAGTAGACTGTCCCGTCGAAGGCCGGCGCCTGGCTCAGCAGCTTGGCCGCGCCGAGCAGCATCGCGGTGTGGCCGTCATGGCCGCACGCATGCATCACGCCCTCCCGTTTTGAAGCGTAGGAAAGACCGGTGCGCTCGAGGACAGGCAACGCATCCAGTTCCGCGCGCAGGCCGATGGCGCGACCGCCGGTGCCGCTTTTCAGAACGCCGACAACGCCCGTGCCGCCGATGTCCTCATGGACCTCGAGCCCGAAGCCGCGCAATTGCGCGGCCACGAAACGTGCCGTCTCCTTCTCCTGGAAGCCAAGTTCCGGATTGGCGTGGATCTTGTGGCGCCAGCCAATCACCTGTGGTGTTACGGCCGTGATCGGGTCATTGTACAGCATGGCTATTCCTCGTCCGTGCGATCATCTTGTCGTCACATGTGCGATCATTTTGTCGTCACATGTGCGATCATCTTGTCTTCCGAGGAACTTTTAGCGCGATGGCGCGGCAAGGGTCTTGAACAGGATTGACCGGCCCGATGATCAAGAACCTGCAGGAAAAGAAGGAATTCTGGCGTCACCCGCGCTTCCCTGACCTTGGTCTTCTCAAGGCCAGGTTCACCAGCCATCGCTACGACCGACATACGCACCCAACCTATGTTATCGCACTGATTACAGCCGGGGCCGAGCGTGTGAGGATCGGACGAGAATCGGTCGTGGCGCCGGCCGGCTCGCTGATCGTCGTCAACCCCGAGGAGTGGCACGATGGCGAGGCTGGCGGCGATGACGGCTGGTCCTATCGCACCTTTTACCCTCGGGTCGAATTCATGGCTGGCGTGGCGGCGGAGTTCGGGATCACTGATGCCCCGGTGTTCCGGCGCGGCCCGATAAATGATCCAAAGCTGGCGCAAGCAATGGCCCTCGCCCACCAATCGTCCGAGACGGATGATGTTCCGGCCGCCGAGGAAGCCATGCTTGTCGCGTTGCGTCATATGATGTTGCGGCATGCTGGCCACAGGCAGAGGCCGGAGACAATCGAGCGTTCGGGTTCTCGCCGCCGATTAACTGCCTACGAAGATTATATCGAGGACAATCTGTGCTCGGAACTCGATCTCCAGCATCTCGGCAGGACGGCAGGCGTCACCCGTTTCCAGGTCATTCGCGACTTCAACAAGGTTCTGGGGATCACGCCGGCCGCGTTCATACGGGACAGGAGATTGAGGCGCGCGAACAGGCTCATCGAGACTGGATCAAGCCTGGCCGACGCCGCCATCGAGGCCGGCTTCGCGGACCAGAGCCATCTTTCACGGGTGTTTCGTGCAGCGCACGGATTCACGCCCGGCATGCTGAAAAGAGCGGGAGGCTCGCTTGATGACCCGTTCGTGCCAGGAAATCGATAGATCAGAGAAATCGGGCCGGCGGCATCGTTGCCGCCGACCCTCGGTTCTGTCAGGCAGGACGGTCAGAACGACCGCTGGAAGCGAAGCACGCCGCCCACAGCGCTCTTCTTGGCCGCGCCGGTCCAGTTGTAGGTGTCCTTCGCGCCGCGGTTGAAATAGTCGATCTCGGCCGTGACCTTCAGACCCGGCACCAGCATGTACCTGATGTTGGCGGCTGCGCCGAAATTCTGTTCGGCGTCATAGGAAAGCTGCGTGTTGAACGAGGCTTTCTCATTGATCTTGTAGGTGCCGCCGCCCCAGACCGCCCAGTTGCCACCCCATTCCTTGAAGAAATTGCGGCCGGTCGCAGTGTGCTCATCCGTGCCGTAGCCGGCCATGATGAACAGCGACAGGCTTTGCGTGGCATTGACGTCCAGCCGAACCTTGCCGGTCCACTCCTCGAAGTTGCTGTCATAGGCGCCGACAGCTGCAATCCCGCCCCAGGCCTGCGTGTACTTCACGCCGCCAACGACATTGGGCACGTAGCTGTCGATCGTATTGTCACCGGAACCGTCGTCGGAGCCCTCTTCCAGCGAGATCACCGCCGCCAGGCCGTTGCCGGCGTCGAAATTGTACTGGACGAGGTTGGTGTCGTAGCCGCCCCAAGGGATCAACGTGTCCTGGATAACATCGCCGGCATAGCCGACGAACGAATCGAAAGCGGAATCGTCCTTGCCGACGCGCAAACCGCCGAGTTGGATCCAGGCCGCGTTCAAGGTGATGTCCTTGTCGCGGGCCTGCCAGTTGTTCCGGCCTGAATTTGCCGGCTTCTGGTCCGAATAGTCGCCGCCGCTGTTGCCGAAATAGAAGCGGGTCATGGTGAAAGTTTTCAAGGCGCCGAGTTCGGTCTCCTGAGCGGTATCCGTGTCGATCTCGAAGCGCGCTTCCTTTTTCCACGTGCCATGCGTGCCGTCGCCCATCTGGTCGGGGACATGGTTCACCGCATCGAATGTCCCGACGTTGCCCGCGGCGATCGTGTAGCGGACGCTGCCGCCAATACGCAGGCAGGTTTCGGTGCCGGGAATGTAGAAATAGCCCGTGCCATAAACGTCGCAGATTCTGACATATTCAGCCGGCTCCGGTTCGGCGGCGACGACAGCGTCGGCGGCGCGCGCGCCGGTTGCCGCGACAAGTGCCGCAGCGGAGCAAAGAAGCAGTTTGTTGATAGGCATAGTGACCCCCAGTCAAGAATTGGAATGAACATGTTCGCTGTCTGCCAACGACAAAACCTCCCCGCGCCTCCAGCAAGGAAAGCGGTCGATCGGCAGCAAAAATCTGAAAATAGCTTTGAAGAAATCGCGCTTCTTTTTCCAACATCTCAAGACTCTGCTTGAGAACGCCCCCGTGAGCGCTGTTTTATTGACGGTTCATTGGTGGCAGGCAGAAGGGGCGGCAAATAGTCCGACAACCGACAGAGTATTGCACTTTTCGATACTCTGCGAACGGCGGGAGCCGGCACTCCCGGTTGGTAAGACGTTGCCTGGATTCCGCTGCGCTTATGCTTGCAAAAAAAATAGCGGCCTTGTCAGACAAGGCCGCCAGTCGCTCTTGGGGAACGCAACAGTTGGTTCGGACACGCCGAACGAAATAGGGGATGCCCGCGAGCCCGGTGATCAGGCCTTTGCCACGTCGAGCCCCTTGGGCCGGGTGACCGCTTCGCTCACTTGCCTTGCCCGCACCTGCGAGCGCGTCGAAGCACGAACGCTTCGCGCGAGCGCCGCAAGCCGGGCATCGCTGACATCCTGATCGGGCTGATGTCCGCCGGCCTCGGTCAGTTCAACCTCGGCCGATCTCAGCAGGCGTTGAAGTTCCGCCCTGCCCGACTGGCAGCCATCGAAGCCTCGCAGCGCCTCCGTTGCCGCCTCGACATGGGCTTTGGCCTTGTTCCTGGCGAGCGCTGATACCTCTTCAGGCGACGCCGCCAGCGTCAGCTCCCAGAACGCGTTCGTCTCGTCATAGTAGTAGTAGCCATGGCCCGGGTCGCGGCAATTGAGGCTGCGCTCGGCAGGCCCAATGCATGCCTGGTAAGTCCCGGTGTTTTCGGCGTCAGGCCGGATGACGAAGGTGCTGGCGATCGATCGATGCGCCGGCGAGCAATTCCACTGTTCGCCAGCGTCCCAACGGGCGCTGACATCCTTGAAATCACCGGCCGGGATTTCGCCGCTGGTGCGGTAGAGCGCCGTAAGGTAGTCGAAGTCGACCCGGCCATAGCCTTCCATCATGATGCGGTAGTGGAAGCGGTTCCGGCCCTCGCTCTCCTTGGTCAGCAGCCGCCGGATCGCGATGCCGCCGGGCTCTTCGTAGATGACCTTGGGGTCGAAGGTGAACCAGCCGCCGGCCAGCGAATACTGGTAGCCATAGGCCGGCGCCGCGTTGAGATGCGCAGAGCGCGGACTGAGCGCATTGTTGTTCGCGTAAAGAAAGTCGTGCGGCTTGCCCAAGGCATCGTATGTCGCCTCACGAATGATCGGGTTGGGCTTGTCGGGGCTTCCGCTGCGCGCCTCGAAACTGAAGGCATGCGTGCTGTCGGCATACATTCCGCCCGCCGTTCCAAGCGTGATGCCGGCATCGCCCACCGGCCAGGACAGCTGCATGTCGCGCGCTTCCACGGCCGTGTTGGCAAACTGCAGCGTGTGGAAGGTCGCCGGTCCCCTGCGAACGCCGTAGCCCCATTGGTCACGCGGCTCGCCGGTGCTGGCGCCGCCGTGGTGGACGTAGGCGACACCCTTGCTGTTCATGCCGGGATGACCGCCCATGAAATCGCGACCGATCACCGGGATCGATCCCTTCACCGAAAAGGGCGTGTAGATGAAATTGTTGCCCTGGTCCGGAAACGCGACAATCGTCGCCTGGAAGGTGCAGTCATGGTCCGTCGTGGCGGCGGCCACCAGCTTTCCATCCGTCGTCGCGCCGCCCCAGGCACAGACGCCGCTGCACATGTCGGTGATCTCGCCTCTTGGCTGGCCGGCTTCGGTTCCGACGCCCAGATAGGCCGCTATCGTCTTGTCGTTGACCTTGTCGGAATCGGCAAAAGCGAACGGCCGTATCTCCTTCGAGAATGGTCGCGTGCCGGTCCAGATCGCCAGCACGTTGTCGTAAGCGATCGTTGCTCCAGCCGCCGTCGCTCCGTCGGCCCAGCCCTGCACGAAGTCTAGCACTTCCGGCATATAGCGCCGCAGCTCGGCTTCCCACTTGCGCATCTCGACAAGCTCGGCTTCGGTCAGCACCCGCTCGGCCTGCCGCGCGAAAACCCAGTTGCCATAGATCTCGATCACCTGCTGCGCATACTGGCGTCCCATGTCGCGGTTCGAGCCTTGCAGGACCACCACCGGGCAGATGGCCGGAACCAGCGGGATATCGTCGGAGAAGTTTGTTTCGGTGCCTGGCCGCCTGGAGACAGCGGGCGGACTGGCGGCGACAACCTCATCGTTGCGGCAGGCATCGGCGATCCTGTTGGCGGCCTCGACAATGCTCTGGAACACCTCGCATGTGGCAGCCAGATTGTCGGCCGGATCCAATGGCAAGGCGAAGTCGGCATAGGTGCCGTCCATCCTGCCGAGTTGCCATTTCGCCTTGTAGAGATCGACATTGACGCTCTCCAGCGCCTGACGCGCCGCGACATAGACAGGGTCGCGCCAGTCGCGCCTCACCAGTTCGCGGTTGGCGAAGTGAACCGCGTACTGCGCCTCTGTCTGTGCTTTCATGGCGGCGTTCATCTGCACGTCAGATAACGGATGCGTTGTCATGCCTCTTCCCTTTTGGAATGCGATCGCTGTGCGTGTGCGTGGTGAATGGCCCAGCCTCGGACAGAGCCTCGGCGTGATGGCAAGAAACCGAATGTCCGGGCGAAGCTTGCCAGTCCGGCGGCTCGACCTCCCGGCATATTTTCGTCGCGAAAGGACAGCGCGTATTGAACCGGCAGCCATCCGGCGGATTGACGGGGCTGGGCAAATCGCCTTCGAGCAAGTTGCGCTTGCGCTCGCCGGGCGCGAGTATCTTTGGCGATGCGTCAAACAGCGCCCGCGTATAGGGGTGAACCGGGTTCGCCCAGAGGTCGTCTGCGCTGGCCGTCTCGACGATGCGCCCGAGATACATGACGGCGACACGGTCGGATATGTGCTCGACGACCGCCAGGTCGTGCGAGATGAACAGATATGAAATCCCCATCGTCTGCTGCAGGTCGACAAGCAGATTGATGATCTGGGCGCGCACCGACACATCGAGAGCCGAGACGGCTTCGTCGCAGACGATCAGCTTCGGGTCGAGCGCGAGCGCGCGTGCGATGCCCACGCGCTGCCGTTGCCCGCCTGACAGCTCATGCGGGTATCTGTCCACGGCGTCCGCCCTCAGCCCCACCTTTTCAAGCAGGGAAACAACATAGTCCCGGCGCTGGCCGCCGCGCCCCTTGCCCCAGACAATCAGCGGCTCTTCGAGAATCCGGCCGATCTTGGATCGCGGGTTGAGGCTGCCGTAAGGGTCCTGGAACACAATCTGGATGTCACGTCGCAGCGGCCGCAACTCGCTTTCCGGCAAGGACGCTATGTCCTTGCCGTCCAGGACGATGCGGCCACTGGTCGGCTTGTAGAGCCGCAAAATGGTCCGCCCAACCGTGGACTTACCGCATCCGGACTCACCGACCAGCCCAAGTGTTTCGCCCGGACGGATCGAGAATGAGACGCCATCGACGGCGCGCAACGCGCCGATACGATCGGGAAAATGCTTGTGAAGGTCCTCGACCGAAAGCAGCGGGGTCATAGGGCCTCCAACTTGGCAAAATGGCATGCGGCCAGCCGCTCTCGCGCCACCGCATGCGCAACCGGCCGGTCGACACCGCAAATCTCGGCCGCGAGATGGCATCGTTGCGCGAACGAACAGCCGGCGGGCAGCGCGTGCAGGGGCGGCACCGTGCCGGGGATTTCCGTCAGGCGCTGGCGCGGCTGGCCTGGCTGCCGCGCCTTAGGCAACGATCCCATCAACCCCTTCGTGTAGGGGTGGGTGGGCCGGGCGAGCAGATCGCCGGTCGGCGCCTGCTCGACCATGCGGCCTGCATACATGACCAGGGTACGGTCGGCGGTATCGGCCACGATCGACAGGTCGTGCGTGATCAGCAGCATCGCCATGCCCATGGTCTCGCGCAGATTGGCCAGCAGTTCGAGAATCTGTGCCTGAACGGTGACGTCGAGCGCCGTCGTCGGTTCGTCGGCGATCAGCAGTTTCGGCTCACAGGCAAGCGCCATGGCGATCATCACCCGCTGGCGCATGCCGCCTGAGAGCGTGTGCGGAAATTCGTCGATGCGGCGATGCGGGTCGGCGATACGAACCTGGTCAAGCAGTTCGATGGCGCGCCGGCGACTGGCGGCGGCGGAAATCTTCTGGTGGTGACGGATGCTTTCCTGGATCTGTTCGCCAACCCGCATCAGCGGGTTGAGCGAGGTCATCGGCTCCTGGAACACCATCGATACCTGATTGCCGCGCACGTCCTGCATCTCGGCTTCCGAAAGCGCGGTGAGGTTCCTGTCGCCCAGACGGATCTGGCCGGAAATGCCGACGCCGGTCTGCCTCGGCAGCAGCCGCATGATCGCCAGCGCCGTTACCGACTTGCCTGATCCGGATTCGCCGACGACAGCCAGGGTTTCGCCGGCGGCGATTTCGAAGCTCAGGCCGTCCACGGCGCACACGGCGCCGTGACTGGTCCTGAACTTCACCGCCAGGTCTTCAACTCTCAGGATCGCCATCTCAGCGCTCCCGCCGCTTGGGATTAAGAGCATCGTTCAATCCGTCCGACACAAGGTTTATGCCGAGAACGGCGATCAGGATTGCCAGTCCGGGAATGCCCGACACATACCAGGCGTTTCGGAAGACACTTCGCCCGACGCCGGTCATCATGCCCCAGCTGACCGAGTTCGGGTCGCCAAGCCCGAGAAACGACAGTGACGATTCTGCCAGGATGGCGCCGGCGGCGATGATCGAGGTCATCACCATGATCGGCGGCAGCACGTTGGGGAAAATCTGGCTGACGATGATGCGCCAACTCGGCATGCCCATGACGATACAGGCGAGGACGAAATCCTGGCTGCGCAGTTTCAGGAATTCGGCACGCGTCACACGCGCGACGGTGGTCCAGCTGACGATGGCGATCGAGATGATGACGCTGGTGAGCGACGCTTGCAGGATGGTCACCAGCACCAGCGCCAGCATGATATCAGGGATCGTCTGGAACATCTCGGTTCCGCGCATCAGCAGCGCGCCCAGCCGCCCGCCGTAGAAGCCGGCCAGCGCGCCTATGGTGCAGCCGATGAGGGCGGCGCCAAGGGCAGCAACAATGCCGACGAGCAGCGAGACGCGCGCGCCGTAGAAAAGCTGGGCAAGGAGGTCACGCCCAAGCTGGTCGGTCCCCAGCGGAAACTGCCAGGTGACAAAAGGTGCGATATAGGGAGCGCCGGCAATGCGGCGCGGATCGCCCGGAAAAATCCACGGCGCCAGGAGCGCCATCGCTATGGCTCCCAGGACGATTATCAGGCCCAGGACAGCGCCTGGGTTTTGCCGGTAACGGCGCCAGAACTCTCGCAACGACGCCATCTAGTTCACGTCCATACGCCGGTCGATCCATGCGGACACAAGATCGACAATCAAATTCGCGGTGACGACCACCACGGTGCTCATCAGCAGGATGGCGAGCAAGGTGTTGTAGTCCCGCTGCAGCGCCGCCTGAAAGGTCAGCCGGCCAAGACCGGGCCAGCTGAATACGGTTTCGATGACAATGGCGCCGCTGAGCAGCGACCCAAGCTGAACGCCAACCATGGTCAGAACGGGAAGCAGCGCGTGGGGCAGCATGTGCCGCCAGAGCACCGTGCTCTCCGACAGGCCTTTCGCCCGCGCGGTACGCACGAAGTCGCTGTCGAGCAGTTCCAGCATGGAGGCCCTGACCAGCCGCGTGTAGACGGCGAGGTAAAACAAGCCCAGCGTCACCGCCGGCAGCACCATGTGGCGTGCGACATCGAGCGCGTATGCCAAGCCGGTCTTGCCGGAGCCAATCGTGTCAAAGCCGCCGACCGGCACAAGGCGCAGCTTGACCGAGAACACCACGATAAGGCTGAGCCCGATCCAGAAGGCCGGCATGGCATAGAGGATCATCGACATGATCGCGATCGCCCGATCTTTCCAGGTCAGGAAGTAGCGCGCGGCGGTCACACCCAGCACCACGCCGCCAATCAGGGACAGGGCGATGCTGACGACAACCAGCAATACGGTCGGCCAGAGCCGCGACAGGATAACCTCGAGGACTGGTGCGGAGTTTTGAAACGACCAGCCGAAATCCAGGTGCACGATCTTCCAGAGGTAGATGCCGAACTGAACCCAGATCGGCTGGTCGAGACCCATCTCGTGCCGCAGGTTTTCCTTGAACAGCGCAT
This sequence comes from Mesorhizobium sp. INR15, assembly GCF_015500075.1. Lineage (NCBI taxonomy): Bacteria > Pseudomonadati > Pseudomonadota > Alphaproteobacteria > Hyphomicrobiales > Phyllobacteriaceae > Mesorhizobium > Mesorhizobium sp. INR15. Next base: position 6,028,067 of record NZ_CP045496.1, read on the forward strand.
CAGCGGCCTGTGCCTTGGCCACGAAGGCATCGACAGGGTCGCCAGGGATGAGCCGGACCAGGAAGAAGTTGACAACCAGGACGCAGGCGATCGTGGGGATCGCCTGCGCCAACCGGTTGGCTATGACTTGCAAGGCACGCGGAGCCGTTTTCCTATGCTTGCGCACGGCTCCGGAGGTTGAAGTCACGTCCGTCATTTCTCAAGCCATGCATCGGCCCAGGTCTGCAGCGGCCAAACCGGGCCCAACGAGCCCAGTTGAACCCGCTTGTTGAAGACGTTGTGGCTCTCGTATTCGACCAGCGGAATCAAGGGCAGGTCGCGGGCGGCAATCTTCTGGAACTGTTTCAACGCCGCGAGGCGCTGATCGGCTTCAATCGCTGACTCCGCGTCCTCGATCGCCTTGTCCATTTCCTCGTTGCGGTAGTCGGTGGCGTTGGTCTGCCAGCGTCCCTTGCTGATTGCCTTGGACCAGTAATAGTCGAAGACGGAGATTTGCGGATCGACGAGCGTGCTGATCACCTGAACCGACAGGTCGAAATCATAGTCGGTGTAGATACGGGCATTGTGCGTGGCATAGTCGGACACGATGATGGTCCCGTTGATGCCGATGCCGGCAAGCGCCTGCTTGATGTAGTCGCCGATGACGTTGAGGTCGTCGCCGTTCGGATCGATGTTCAGGTTGAAGCGCCAGCCGTCGGCGCCTTTCGGATAGCCGGCATCGTCGAGCAGCTTGTTTGCCTCCTCGACATTGAAGGCCAGTTGCGGCAGCTCTGCATCGAACAGGAAACTGTCGGAGCGGATAGGCCCATGAGCCGGGGCCGCCATGCCCTCATAGACAGCCTTGCAGATGAAGTTGCGATCGATCGACATGCTGATGGCACGGCGAACGCGAACGTCGGATAGTTCCTTGCGGCGCAGGTTCACTTCGATCGCGTTGACGCCTTCGGTCGCCTTGTTGCCGGATGCGTCGATGGCAATGAAGGGAAGCTCGGCAAGACGCTTGAGATCCGCCTTGCTGACCGGGCTGTTGACGCCGGCATCGACCTCGTCGGCCTCGAAAGCCGCCGCGCGTGCGCCGGGATCGGTGATGATGCGGAACACGACCTGATCCAGATACGGTTCCGACTTTTCCCGATAGTCGGGATTGCGATCGAGGACGATCGACGAGCCACGGTTCCATTCCTTGAAGCGGAACGGGCCGGTGCCGATCGGGGTGTTGTTCTTGGGATTCTTCAGGATGTCGCCGGTGCCGTAGATGTGCTTGGGCGCGATCGGCGCGAAGGCGGCGAGCGTACCCAGGAACGGGAAAGGCGGCATCGGCTTGCTCAACTTGAACACCACGGTTTTGGCATCCGGCAGGTCGGCGGCGATGACATTGGCGAACAACGTGCTGCCAAATGCGTTGTGCTTCTTGCCCAGTTCCATGATGGAGAACGCGATATCCTCCGAAGTCAGCGGCTGCCCGTCATGGAAGCGCGTGTTGTCGCGCAGCTTGAATTCATACTCCTTGCCGTCCGGCGAGTACTTCCAGGATTCCGCCAGCACGCCTTCGAACGTGTTGTCGGCCTTCAGCCGCAGCAGCGATTCGAAGATCTTCGAACCGATGGTCAGCTCGAGGTCGCCGGTCTCGATCGGCGAGAAAATGCTTCTCGGATCATCATACACGGCAACGCGCAGGACACCACCGGGCGCGGGCTTCTTGGCATCCTGCGCCGCCAGCTTGCCGACCCATGGCAGCATGGACAGGCCGCCAATCGCCAGAACAGTTCGTCTTGTAATCACTGCTTCCCTCCCATCGGCGCCTTCGCAAGGCGCCCTATTGCAACTGAAAAGCCGGCGGTTGTCTTCGCCGTCGAACGAATGCCGGCAAGATCGCAGGCGAAAAAATCTGAAAGACCCACCCCTTGGTATCCGCGCTTCTTTCCTCGGTACGCCGCTTTCGGCACGCCGCATGAGCGCTGGATTTGTGCTGCTACATTGGTGACAGGATGCCGTGCGCGCACATAGTCCAACAACCGGCGGAGTATTGCAGTTTTCGATACTCGACGGACGGTCACCGAGAAAGACCCCGCCGGCGCCGCCGACAGCGAGCTGGGCACGCCTCTGACATGCCACGAATGGCCGACCGAGCGCCCGTCCGGCGCGCCATGGCTGGCGACGCAGAACAACGCTGAAGGAACGATACGACGAGGTGCGTGGGTGCGGTGCTCTTGCGGGAAGCCTGTCAACAGCCGCAAGGCCATGGCTCGCGGACAGCGGCGGCGAACCGAAGACCGCATCCGGTTTGCCGGTGGTTTCATATCCGGACCCAGGGCGAATACGCGCCGGGGATATGCGCCAGTTCAGGATCGGCCGGACGCCGCGTGGGACAGCCTGGCCATCCACGCCGCGACAACGTCCTCGTCCTCGGCACATATGTCATGCCCGCCGCGGGGCAGGATCTCAGTGCGAACCACGGCGCCGGACAATCGCAGCTGCCGCGCCAGGCGTTCATCGTCGCCGGCGGGCATGACCGGATCATCCGCGCCGGAGACGATCAGGACACGCTTGCCACCAAGATCGGAAACGGGTGGCTTCGCCAGCGGCATCATCGGCCGCAGCAACGCCGCCCCGGCAAGCGCGGCGGGACGCAGGAACAGCATGGCGGCGGCGATGTTGGCGCCGTTGGAAAAGCCGATCGCGATGGGCGGCGGCAGATCGTGGACCGCCTGCGCCGCCGCCACGAAATCGGCGAGCTCCCCAGCGCGCCTTCGCACGTCGTCTTCGTCCAGGATGCCTTCGGCGAAGCGGCGAAAATATCGCGCCTTGCCTTGCTCCAGCACCTTTCCACGCGGCGACAGCAGCGCATGGCCGGGTGCGACCAGACGGCCGAAGGGCAACAGCGCGTTCTCATCTCCGCCGGTACCATGCAGAAGCAGAACCGGAATGGCGTCAGCCGGCCCCGGTTCGAAGTGATGAATGAAAGAGAGTTCGGGAGCGGCCATGAGCATGTCCTGAGAGTGGGAGAGACATCGAGCCGAGCGCGGCCGCCTGGCGGCAGCCGCGCGGAGCGTTGACCTGCGTCAGCCAAGCGCGGGCAGGACTGCCTCGATCATGGCGCGGCGCGCTTCGAGCCAGGGCGGCAGTTTCAGATTCCGGCCAAGATCCGCTGACGGCTCGTCCACGGTGAAGCCTGGCTCGTCGGTGGCGATCTCGAAGCGAACTCCGCCCGGCTCGCTGAAATAGACCGAGCGAAAGTAGTTCCGGTTCAACTGCTGGGTGACGGGAATGGAATGCGCCTCGGCGAGTTTCCCGGCCATCTCGGCCTGGACGGCGTCATTGGCGGCACGGAAGGCGACGTGATGTATCGAGCCGGGGCCGAGGCGGCCTTCAGGAGCATCCTTGTCCACGTGGATGTCGACAATGCCGCCAAGCGTCGTGTCGCCAGCCTGGAACCGCGTCACGTTGCCCTCGAACGCGATGGGTGTGAACCCAAGCACCCCGCTCAGGATCGCGGCGGTCGGGGTGGCGGCCCGCTCCAGCAGGCTGATGCCGTGGAAGCCGCGCAGCGCATACGCCTCCGGCACATCGCCACCGGCGAAGGCAGGCTCTGCTTCAGCCCCATGAACACCCACGAGTGCCAGCCTGACGCCATCGGCATCCTGGAAGGGCAGCACCGTCTCGCCAAAACGCTTGAAGCGCGGCTGCTGGACCACCCCCTTCTCGGCAAAGCGCGCGGCCCAGTAGTCGATTGCGTTGGCCGGCACACGATAGGTGGTTTCCTGCGCTTGCCCGGCGCCGAGCCGACCCGGCTCCTTCTGCGAAGGGAAGAAGGTTATGATGGTGCCGGGCTGGCCAGCGCCATCGCCATAGTAGAAATGATAGACTTCGGGGTCATCGAAATTGACGGTCTTCTTGACGAAGCGCAGCCCCAGAATGGCCGTGTAAAATTCGACGTTTTGACGGGCGGGCCCGCAAAAAATCGTCACATGATGGATCCCATAACTACCCACGGCCAGTACCATTCTTTCTCTGCGTGTTGATGTTGATCGCGCGGATGCGCCGGGCATCGATCGCAGCCGCTGCCACGGTGCGGCGCCCGAAAATGCTTGCCGCACAAGGGCTGGAGATACGTAACAAGCGGCCGGGATCGTGTGTAGTTTGATAAACGATGGAGTATTACAGTTTTCGGCGTGCCGAGCTTTTCGTTGACGGCCTGCCCTATTCCTGTGGAGCAACGCCTTCATAGGCTCTCGTCACCAGCGCGCGCAGTGCGTCTTGTTCGAGCGGCCGCGGATTCCAGTAGGGGTTTTCCAGCGCGCGGCCGACAGCCTCCTCGATATGCGGCCGCGACATGCCGATGTCCTTGAGCGCGCGCCTGGCGCCAACAGCACCGGCAAGGTCGTAGAGGCCAAGCGCGGCGTCGCGGACGCCGAGTGCCGCCGCGATCTTGGCGACGGCTTGCGGCGCCGCTCCTGCATTGTAGGCAAGGGCATGCGGCAGGACGATCGTATGCGTTTCCGCATGCGGCAAGCCGAGCAAGCCTCCCAGTGTGTGGCAGAGCTTGTGGTGCAGCGCCATGCCGACCGCGCCGAGGCACATGCCGCACAGCCAAGCGCCGTATAGCGCCAGGGATCGCGCTTCCTGGTCGCCGGGCTTCTCGACAATCCGAGGCAAGGCCCTGGCCAGCGCGCCTATGCCTTCGGCGGCCATCAGGTCGACCACCGGATTGCGGTTACGCGCATACAGCGCCTCGACCGCGTGTGCGATGGCGTTGATGCCGCTGGTACCGGATATCAATGTCGGCAAGGCAAGCGTCAGATCGACGTCATAGATCACGGCTTCGGGCAATATCTTGCGGTCGGTTTGCGTGATTTTCGCGCCGTCAACCGTCTCACCGAGAACCGATGTCATTTCCGAGCCGGCATAGGTGGTGGGGATGACGATCTGGGGCAGATCCGTGCGAAGCGCTATGGCTTTGCCAAGGCCGATTGTCGACCCGCCGCCGACGGCGACAACACCGTCGATCCGAAGATCGGCAACCACGGCCATTGCCGCCCGCGTAGTGTGCAATGGCGTGTGCATGGCGGCTTCGGCGAAGATGCCCGCCGCGCGATCGCCCAAGAGAGCAGCCACCTGCCCCGCTAGCCGCTGCCGTGGCGTCGACAGGATCAGAACACGGTTCAAACCCAGTCGCTGGGCCTCCGAAGGCAATTGCGCCAGCGTTCCCGATCCGAAGAGCACGCGGGCCGGATTGGCGTTGTAGACAAAGCCATGCATCGTCAGGCTTCAGGCAAAGCGGGGAAACAAGGCCTGCGCATTGCCCCTGGCGATGGCGTGGCGCTGTTCATCGGTCAAAGGGAAATCATCCAGCAGTTGCCGGTAATACGCCGAGCGCTCCTTCGCCGCGAACGGCCAGTCGCTGCCGAACGTGATGTGCGTCGGTTCCGCGAAGGAAAGCAGGCTTGGCAACGCATAGGGCGTGCTGGACAAGGCTGTATCGAAATAGAATCGTCGCAACCGGTTGATGCCGCTTTCGCTGCTGCCGTCGGCCGAACACAGATTGGCAAAGCGCTGCGCCGCGTAAGGCAGGAATCCGCCGGCATGTGACAGGATTATCCGCAGGCGTGGAAAGCGTTCGAGGCAGCCTGACTTTGCGATGTTGATCGCCGCCCGCGTCGTGTCGAGCAGGAAATCGGCGGCATAGGAAGGGATGCCCGGCACTTCGTCGCTGGGAAGCGCGCAGGGATGGATAAGGATTGTCGCCCCACGGCGATCCAGCTCCGCCATCAGCGGGTCCCAAGATGCATCGCCAAGATAGGTGCCGCCGATGTTGCTGAGCAGGATAATGCCATCGGCCTGCAGCGTATCGAACGCATGGGCCGTCTCGGCCAGCGCGCCATCGAGATCCGGCAAAGGCAGCGTCGCAAGGAAGCCGAACCGCTTCGGATATCTCGAGACAATGTCGGCGGCAAACTCATTGACCGCCCGGGCCATCCCGCGCACATCGGCATCCGCATCGAGGTAGACGCCTGGCGTCGAGACCGAGAGAACGCTGGCGGCAATGCCGTTTTCATTCATCAGGTCGAGAGCGCCCTCAAGGCTCCATTTGGGAAGCGGCCGGTCTCCATCGGCGATGCCTCGGCTGTCGAGCCAGGCGGCATATTGCGGGGGGAGAATATGATGATGGGTGTCGATGCGGCTATCGTTGCCTGTCGCCTTGGCCGAGTCTGACGCGCATCGGGATTGCCCATGCGAGCGCGGCAAATCAGTATTCATTCTGTCAGTCCTCGACTCTGAAAATAATACACGCCACGGCGGTGCGGCGATCCGAGCCGGTGACGCACCGCGAATTTAGAACGGACACTTTCCCAGCTGCATATCGCGGCGACGAGCAAACGATCGAGGTCGAACAATCCCGGATAAATTTCGATATACTTCGGTTGCGTAAAGCATAATTGCCGGGCTTGTGTTCGTTCGAGACTGTTTTATGAATGTCGCGTTTTAGAGCGGTCGATGTTTCGTTGATGCCGGCAAGCTAACGAGCCCCGGGAACCGGGACTAGATTGATAAACGGCACATCATTACGATTTTCGGCACCCAAGGGTACTGCCATGAGCGAACAGCCGGACACATTGACGACAGCGCTTGCGCCCGAACTGAGCGAGCGGATCAAATGGATAGTCAGCGAGTTCAAGGTCGATATTCTGACCGCGATCAACTGGCGCATCGCCGCGCCATGGTCACTGGCTTCGCGCCGGGTCAACGACAGTTTCTTCCTGTTTCCGGCCAAGGGAGTGGTGAAAGTCACCAGCGAAGGCACGGTCTACAGCGCCGCGCCCGGCCAGTTCATCATGCTCAGGGACAATGTCGAACACATGGTGGAGCTGGGCGACGGCTGCACCGAGCTCGACATGATTGCGGTCCATTGCCACATCAAGAATGTCTGGAAAGTGCCGCTGCTCAATTTCTTCGTCCAGCCGACGGGACGTCTGCGTGGTCCCGTCGCGGATATGGCTGAATTGCGAAGCTTCGTGTCGGTGTTCAATACCGACAGCCAGTCGGGACAGAACTGGGGCAGCGCCTTCTTGAAAAGCCTGCTGATCCATGAAATTCTCGATGGCGCCCAACTGCTTCCGAGAGACGATCATCTCGACCATCGCATCAGCAAGTCGCTGCTGAAGATCCATGATTTCTACAGCCAGGATATCTCGGTCGATAGCCTCGCCGGCGAGAGCAAGCTCAGCCTTGTCCAGTTTCGAAAACTATTCAGGCTGCATGTCGGTGTCGGACCGAAAAAATATCTCATTCAGTACCGCCTGAATGCCGCTAAGAAACTTCTGCAGGAGAGCGACCTCTCCTTGAAGGAGATCGCCGGAGTTGTCGGATTCCAGAGCGTCCAGTATTTTCACTCTGTGTTTCGGGTCAATTTTAAGAGCACGCCGGGCGAATTTCGCTACAAGTCAAAGCGCATATGAGAATACGCTGGCCGAGAGACCTGGCGCTGCAAGACGCCCTGATCGCAACGGATATCCGACGCCTTTAAAGAAGGCTCAAGTCAATCTCGGTGATGTGCCAGCGTCCCAGATTGGCGGTGTAGAGCTTGTCCCCCTTGAAGGCGATATTGGTGGGATGCGCCAAAATGGTCGCCGCTTGATCCTCGATCAGCACTTCGAGGCCTCTGTCTTCTCGCCAGCGATAGATCCGGCTTGGCTCGTAGCATGAAATGAACAGCGACCCGTCGGGCGCGAAAGCCACGCCATCCGGAACATTGTGGACGCCTTCGATGACGACCCGCCGCCGCCCCGCCGTCCCGTCGGCAAGGATCGGCACACAGCTGATGCATGGCGCGTCGCTTTCCACGACGTAGAGACCGTTGCCATCCGGCGCCATGGCCATGCCGTTGGCAAATGACATCGCCTCCCGGCACCATAGGCCGCCCTCGCCTGTCTTCAGGTCAAAGCGGAAAATCCCCGAGCGTTTGTCTTCACCAACACTGTCCGACACGTAGAGCCAGCCTCTGGCCTCGTCGACGACTGGGTAGTTCGGCACGCGTATTCCCGCCGAAGCGAAACGTTCCATGCGAGCCGTCACGGCATCCCAGCGGAAGATCGCGGCGTGCTTCAAGTCGCAGGCAAAACAGTTCCCCGTGCTGTCGAAAGCAATGCCGAGCAGGAAGCCATCGGTGCCACCCATGCGCTCGACCGAGCTGCCATCGGCAGCCAGCCGCAAGAGGTCGCCGGTTTCGGTGCCGCACCAGACCGACCCGTCGCGGTGGACGGCCACGCCCTCCGGATGCGCGACGCGTGGACTGGTGAAGATCCCGTCGAAGAAGACCCGCGCGGCGGAGATGTCGAGCAGCGGCTTGGCCATGAATCAGCTCCTTGCGACGTCCCGTCTTTGCTGTAGCGCGATGCATCTTTCGACCACTGCGCGGTCGGCCGCGAGGATCTCGGCGATGAGCGCACCACGCTCCTTGGCGCTGACGAACTCGAGACGGCGAAGGCCCAGCGGATCGATGCGGTTTCGCAGGACAGCGAGCGTATCGCCGGAAGGCAGTGGGACCTCCTTGCAACCGGCATCGAACGTCACTGCAAATCCGGTGGCATTACGGATCTGCTCGTGCGTGACGCCGGGCATGGTCTCGATGACGGTCAATTCCCGGGATGTTTGATCGAGCCGAAAGACGCAAAGATTGGTGAAGACCAGTGCACTGCCGGTGCGATAGCCCATCGGCTCGCGCTCGGCGGGCGTCAGGAGCCCACGGGCGGAGCTGACGATCTCGACCTGATCCACCAGGGACTGCACCGAATGGCGGGGAATGTAGAGCAGGTAGTCGCGATGCATGTTGGCGACGTCGGCCATGCCGCCCTGACCGGGCAACCGGATAAGGCCGCCGCTTGGTTTGCGCAGTGCGATGGTGTTGACACGGCCACATCGATCGACCTGCGCGGCGCCGACGATCTCATGCGTTACAGCACCTGCCTGGTAGTAGGTCGAGTAAGTGTCGTCGCCACCAGCATGCGCCACTGCCGTCTCGCAATCCAAGCTTTCGATCAGTGACAGGATCATCGGGCTTGGCGCGATGTCGAGGTGACCGCAACTCATGGTCGCGATGATCATGTCCGGCGCGTGCGTTGCCTTGGCCAGCCTGTAGGCGACATTGGCCAGCGGCGACACCGCGCCGGCGCTGGCAAAACTCTCATTGCCGAGTTCGGCGGCGATGCGTACGGCGATGATCTCGTCGACGGCGGCTTTCTTTTCGCCAGGCGCAAGTGTCGGCATGGCGACAACCGTTTCAGCGCGGACCTTGGCGGCTTGCCGGAGCAGATCCGGCATGCCTTCAGACGGCAGGCGCAAAGTGTCCGCCAAAGGCGTTTCCCTTGTCGCGAACGCCTCCGACAACGCCTGATAATCCGTCACATGGAATGGCAGGCACGATGCCGGATAGGCGCCGCCCGGCGCCAGCGCTATGGCCGAAACATGGTTGCGGGTAAGAATGCTCTGGCGCCCGTCCTGCCGAAGCGCCCCGACCGGGACGATTTCCTCGACCGTGACCAGAACCTTGCGCGCCGCGCCCGCCATGGCGAAGTCGAGTGCGCGGGGGCCTATGATCTGCACATTGCCGCTTTCATCGGCGCGCTGGGCATGGACGACGAATGTATCAAGGCGCAGAGGTGGTATGAAACCCGTAACGGTCCCGCCGATGGGATCAGGCGCGGCGATCGCGCGGGGCACGCGCGCCAGCATGTCGGACCCTTGCGGGAGCTGGAACGGCATCGACGGCAGGTTCTGCTGTGCTGCCCGCAAGGCCTGGATCATGGCCAGCGCCGTCCAGTCACGGACCTGAATCATGCCGGTCTCAGCGGCGGCACGAAAACGCGGCGGAAGGCCAAAAATGTCGAGGCTGGAAAAGCAGAGATCAATTTCCGCTACGGCCTCCGCCTCGAGCAGCAGTTCGAGCGGCAAGCCGCCGGCCCAGCAGACGTAGCGCAGGTCCCCGACGCCGGAACTGGCGATCGCGCCCAGCAATGCGATGGGCAGCCGGGCGAAATGATGGCCGCCAACGCCGAAGACATCCCCCTGGCCAACCATGGCGGCAAGCCCATCAACATCGGTGAAGCGCGGCCGGTTCGGTTTGACCAGAGACATTGCCAGGCGATCAGTCACAGCGCGGATGCCTCAATACGGTAACGGGTGACGAAGGGTGTTTCGGGTGAGAATTCCAGCGCCGTTGCGATGCCGGATTGTGTGATCGGATTGTCGGCCAACGCGGTCGCCGGGCCGAGCCCGAAGGGCGAGCAGACCGGCTCGATACCGATGGCGACATGACGCCCGTTCCACGGCGCTGCCTTGCGGCCGCGATTGGAGTACCAGAGCAGAAGGCTCGGGAAGTGTTCCTTCCGCCACGAGAGTTTTACCCGATAGCCGTCCGCGTGGTTGGCGAGCGCCGCCGTGCCGTCGAGACCCTCAATCTGCAGCAACTCCTCGGTATCGGCGGCCAGAGGCAGGCGCGAGGCGTCAGCCACGCCGCCGGGGCGCGCCGGCACGCTGGTCAGTTCGGTGAATGACCTGTCGCGGGCGAACAGCTCCGCGCCGGGCTCGACATCGTGTGGATAGGTGCGGCCTTGATCGAAGCGGCCGAGTTCCAGCGTGGCGGCGCCGGTCTCCAACGGCAGCCGGAACACTGGATGCAGCCCAATGGGCAAGCGGCAGGGACGGCGAACCAGAACCTTGAACTCGATGTCGATGGCCGGCGCCGAAGGATCGGGTACTATCGTACGTTCAACGCACTCGACCGGGCTTCCCTGAGGATAGGCAAGCGACAGCGACAATGATCCCTTGCCGCTGTCGCGCCATGTCCAGTCATGGTTTGAGGCATGGCCATGGACCTCTTCATCTGGCTGAGGCGGACCCATCACGCGCGCCCAGGTCTCCGGCCATCCGTCGGCGGATACCGAGTAGCCGAAGGGCACGCAGGGCCATTCGCCACGCAACTTGCGCAATATTCCTGGCAGCGCTGCCGCGCCGGGTTCGTGCGACCACGGGGCGATGTGCATCGGCGAGACCTGCCGGCCATCGGCAAGCAGGAACGTAACGGGAGCCAGCATCGCGCCAAGCCGCTGGACAGTCAGCGCACCATGCGCCCAGCCCAATCCGCGATAGTCGTCGCCGTCCTTCATGGACCCGCCTTCTTGACCGCACTCCTGTCAGCGAACTCCCTGACGCGCCGCTGGCCGATCTCGCTGCGGTAGAGGCCGCCCAGAATATCGCGCTCCATGGCGAGACCTTCGGCCAGATCGCCCGACACAGCATGCGCCGTCAGCGTCTTCAGGCCTTCGATAGCGGCGGCGGGCTCGGCGGCGATCATCTGTGCCAGCTCCAGCGCGCGCGGCATCAACCTGTCGACATCGACGATTTCGTTGACCAGCCCGGCATCGACGAATTGGGAAGCCGGCACGATGGCGCCGGTCATCAGCAAGAGGTTGGCGCGGTTGCGGCCAAGCCTGGCAACGCTGCGCTGCGTGCCGCCACCGCCAGGGATCAGCCCGAGCTTGATCTCCGGCAGGCCGAGCTTGGCGAATTGGTGGGCGATGACGATGTCGCAGCACAGCACCAGTTCCATGCCGCCGCCCAGAGCGAAGCCGTTGACCGCCGCGATCACCGGCTTCGTATTGTTCTCGATCGCCGCGTACATGCGGGTGCCGGCGCCCTGGAACGTGTCGAACTCCGGCCCGCTCTGCGCGGCATATTCCTTGATGTCGGCGCCAGCCATGAAGCCGCGCCCCTCGCCGGTCACCACGATCGCACCGATGCCTGCATCGCTGGACAGCGCCTCGAAAGCCTCGGTGATCTCGCCTTGCATCAGCCGGTTCATGGCATTGAGCTGGTCGGCGCGCCGGAAGGTGACGATCGCGACGCGGCCCGAGGTTTCGACCGTCAGTGTCTGGTAGGCTTTCATCGTCAGGCCGCGTCCACGGTCATGTCGCCTGACGCCTCAAGTGCCGCGATCTCGTCCTTGGAGAAGCCGAACTCGGCCAGGATCTCGCGGCCATGCTGGCCGACCAGCGGTGCCGGCCGTTCGATGGTCGCCGGCGTCTCGCTCATCTTGACCGCCGGCCCGACCACCCGCACCTTGCCGCCGCGCGGATGATCATAGCTGGTGATCATCCCCATGTGCTTGACCTGCGGGTCCTCCGCCGCGCGGCGGATGTCCTTCACCTCGGCGCACCAGATGTCGACCGCCAGCAGCCGTGCCAGCAGATCCTGCGTAGCGAATTTTTTGGTCTCCGCATTGACCTTCTCGAAGACCTCGTCACGCCTGTCGAACAGGGTTTTCAGGTCGTCGTAGACGTCCAGCTGTGGCGCTTCCAGCACCTCGTAGAGCGTCTTGAACGGGCTCATGGCGATCGATATGTAGCCGCCGTCCTTGGTCTCGTAGATGCCGAACGGCGCCTGCATGCCGGGATGGCCGATGCCGGAATTGGGCCGCACGAAGTCCTCGCCGAGATTGAGCACGGCGACATATTCCTGGTTGAGGTGCGCCATCAGACCGGCCAGCAGGTTGACCTCGATCTTCTGGCCTTTGCCAGTCTTCTCGCGATAGTAGAGTGCCGACAGGATGCCGTAGACCATGTTCATGGCGCCGATCTGATCGGCGAGGCCGGCGCCGGCGGGAACCGGGGCCTGGTCGCCACGGCCGGTGTTGGCAATCAGCCCGGCGAGCCCCTGGATCAGCATGTCCTGGCCGGGGCGCTCGACATAGGGGCCTTCCTCGCCGTAGCCAGAACCCGAGCAATAGATGACGCGCGGATTGACGGCCTTGAAGTCCTCGTAGCCATAGCCGAGCTTGGCCAGCACGCCGGGGCGAAAATTCTGCACCACCACGTCGGCGGTCTTCGCCATCTCCATGATGATGGCATGCACCTTGCGGCTCTTTAGGTTGAGAGCGATCGAGCGCTTGTTGCGGTTCCAGGCGAGGAAATTCGGGCTCTCGGAGCCGCCCACCCATTTGGCGAAAAAGGTCATGCCGCGAAACATGTCGCCGGCCCCGGCGCGCTCGACCTTGATCACATCGGCGCCCATGTCGCCCAGCAATTGCGTGGCGAACGGCCCCTGCAGCAGATGGCTGAAATCGAGGATGCGTACGCCTTCGAGGGCCTTGTTCATGTCATGTCTCGTTTCGTGTTTTCAAAGCAGTTCGGGGACGTAGCGCGGTGCCGCGGTCAGCCCGCCGTCGACGCGCAGATCGGTGCCGGTGGTAAAGCCCGCGGCGTCTGAGGCGAGATAAATGGCGGCTTCGGCCACTTCGGAGGGCTCGCCGATACGGCCAAGCGGATGCATCTTGACCCAGGCTTTTGCCAGATTGCCGCCGATCTCCTTGATCAGCCTGTCGTTCATCGGCGTGTTGATGGTGCCGGGCGAAATCGAATTGACGCGGATGTTCATCGGGCCGAATTCGACCGCCATCTGCCGCGTCATCGCCATCACCGCGCCCTTGGCGCCGGCATAGGCGGTCCAGCCATCCAGCCCGATGTGGCCCTGCGCGGAGGCCATGTTGATGATCGAGCCGGACTTTTGCGCGATCATGTGCGGCAGCGCATATTTGCAGCCACGAAAGACGCTGGTCAGGTTGACTAATATCAGCCGGTGCCATTGCTCATCGGTCATCTCGTGCACCGGCATGCCGCCAATGGCGATGGCTGCGTTGTTGACCAGCACGTCGAGATGTCCGGTCTTTTCGACGGCGCTGCCGATGAGGCTGACGATATCCGCCTCCTGCGAAACGTCGCAATGCACATAGTTGGCGAGGTAGCCGGCCGCGCGCAGCGCCGCCGCGAAACCTTCCCCCGCCGTATCGGCGATATCGCCGAGGAAGACATGCGCGCCCTCGCGCGCCATCGCCTGCGCGATCGCGTGGCCGATGCCGTCGGCGGCGCCGGTGATAACGGCGGTTTTTCCTTCGAGACGAGCCATGTCAGCCTCCAGTCGCGCGCCGGCGTTTCGCCTCGTCGAAGGCGACCGCGGCGATGATGATCATGCCGGTGATGACCAGCTGCCATTCGGTCGGCAGGCCAAGCCCGCGCAGGCCGTTGGACAGGAACTGCAAGATCAGCACGCCGAGCGCCATGCCGCCCAGGCTGCCGATGCCGCCGGCCAGGCTGACCCCGCCAAGCACGGTCGCGGCGACCACCTGGAACTCGAAATTGAGCCCTGCCGTATGCTGCGCCGAACCGACACGGGCCGCCAGGATGATGCCGGCAACCGTCGCCAGCAGCGAGCTGATGATAAAGCAGATGAACTTGACGCGCCGCACATCGTAGCCCGCCAGCCGCGCCACTTCCTGATTGCCGCCGACAGCATAGATCTGACGACCGAAAGGCCGATGGCGCATCATGTAGGCGAAAGCGGCGAGCAGGATGATCGCGATGACGGCCGAATACGGGATGATGTCGAACAGCCGGCCATCCGACAACGCGATGAAGCTGTCGAGGCTGGCGTCGTCCGGGATCGCGCGTTGGCCGGTGTAGAGATAGACGCCGCCGCGCATGATGAACATCGTGCCCAGCGTCACGATCAGCGAATTGATGCCGGCATAGGCGGTGAGGTAGCCGTTCACCACACCGATGATCAGGCCGAACAGCAGCGCGCCGCCGATGCCGAGCAGCAGGGAGTTGGTGTCGTTCATGATGATGATTAGCGGCAGCGCAATGGTCGCCAGCAGCGAGCCGATCGAAATATCGACTTCGCCGGAAATGAAGACGATGGCGCAGCCTGTGCCGGCGATCAGCGGCAGCGACGCCTGGCCGAGCACATTGGTGATGTTGCGCACGGAAAAGAAGTTCTCCGCCGTGACGGAGAAGAAGGCGATGATCAGCACGAGGCAAACCAGCAGCGCCACTTCCTGGCGCCGCAACAGGCGCGCGAGGAGCGACGGTTGCGCATGCGGATCGGCTGACAGCGAGGCGTTGCTCATGGTCTGGCCGCCTCTGCTTCAACATCGATCTGTTCGAGATGCATCCCGACATGCGCCAACATGGCGATCTCACCCGATAGCGGCATTGAGGATCCTTTCCTGCGTGGCGTCGGCGCGCAAAAAGGTCGCGGAAATGCGGCCTTCGGCCATGACCGCGACACGGTCGGCCAGGCCGAGCAGTTCTGGCATTTCGGAGGTCATCATCACTACCGCCAGACCTTCGCCGGCGAGGCGGTCGATGAGCGCGAATATCTCCGACTTGGCGCCGACATCGATGCCGCGCGTCGGCTCGTCGACAACGATGACTTTCAGTCCGCGCATGAGCCAGCGGGAGATCAGCACCTTCTGCTGGTTGCCGCCCGACAGGTTCTTGATCTGCTGGAACAGGCTGGGCGTCTTGACCCGGAAACGGTCAACATAGTCCTGAACCGCGGCGCGCTCCCGGGCGGTGTCGACGAAGCCCATCTTGGCGAAGCGCTTCAGCGAGGCGAGGCTGGCATTCTGGTACACGGGCAGATCGCCCATCAGGCCTTCGCTCTTGCGGTCCTCCGTCAGCAGGCCGATGCCGAGGCGCACGCCCGACGTGGTGTCGTGCGGCGAGAGGGTCTGGCCATCGATCGTGATCGTGCCCGCGGTGATCGGGTCGTAGCCGACGATCGCTTTCGCAAGCTCGGTGCGTCCCGCGCCCATCAGGCCGAAAAAGCCCAGAACCTCGCCGGAGCGGGCCTCGAAGCTGACATCCTTCAATTTGCGTGCCGTCGACAGACCCTCGACGGAAAGCGCGACGCGCGTACCCGCCGGGCCGCGCTGACGGGGAAATAGGTTGTCGATACGCCGGCCGATCATGTCCTGGATCAGCGTGTCGTTAGTGTGCTCGCCGATGGGTTTGGTCGAAATGTGCTTGCCGTCGCGCAGCACGGTCACCGTGTCGGCGATCTCGAAAACCTCGTCGAGCTTGTGGCTGACATAGACGACGGCAATGCCGAGCGCGGTCAGCCTGCGGATGACGGTGAACAGCAACGCCACCTCGTTCGGGGTCAGCGACGAGGTCGGCTCGTCCATGACGACGACACGCGCTTCATGCGCCAGCGCGCGGGCAATCTCGACCATCTGCTGCTGGCTGACAGGCAGCGAGCCCGTGCGCGCCGCCGGGTCGACATTGAAGCCGATGCGCTGGAACAAGGCAGCCGCGTCGGCGCGGATCTTCTTCCAATCGATCGAGCCTGCCTTGCCGGTCGGATAGCCCTCCAGGAAGATGTTTTCCGCGACCGTGAATTCCGAGATCAGCGCGATCTCCTGGAACACGACCTTGATGCCTTGCTTCAGGCTGTCGCGCGGCGACTTGATCTCGACGTCACGGCCCTGCATCCGGATCGTACCGGCATCCTTGGCGTAGACGCCCGCCATGATCTTGATCAGCGTCGATTTGCCGGCGCCGTTTTCCCCCATCAGCGCGTGCACCTTGCCGGGCACAAGCGTCAGGTCGACATTTTCAAGCGCCATCACACCCGGGAAGCGCTTGCCGATGCCGGACATTTCGAGCGCCGGCTGGCTGGCGTCGATGGCGATGTTGCTGGCGGCGTCTTGATTGAGGTCAGCGGGCATTGGCTTTGCTCCGCACAATGTCGAGATAGGTGGCCAGGATGATGACGACGCCCGGTACAATCATCTGCAGGTCCTGGTTCCAGCCGAGGATGATGATGCCGTTGTCGATGACCTTCAGCACCAGAACGCCAAGCAGCGTGCCGAAAAGAGTGCCGCGGCCGCCGGTCAGACTGGTTCCGCCCAGGATGACCGCGGCGATGACAGTGAGTTCGAAACCACGTCCGGCGGTTGGCTGTCCCGCATTCATCAGCGACGACAGGATCATGCCGGCAATGCCGACGCAGAGGCCCGTGAGAACGAAGGCGAACAGCTTCAGCCGCTCGGAGCGGACACCCGACAGGCGAACCGCCTTCTCGTTGGCGCCGACAGCGTAGATGAACCGGCCAAGCACCGTGAAGCGCAGCGCGATCCAGGCGAGGAGGAAAATGACCGCGGCGAAGATGACCGGGATCGGGATCGGCCCGACATAACCAGCGCCGAGATCGGTGAAACCAACCAGCTGGTGATGGTTCTGCACAGCCTCGCGGGTGAAGAGGTAGACGCCACCTTGCAGCATCATCATCGTGCCGATCGTGGCGATCAGCGAATTCACCTTCAGGCGGGTGACGATCAAACCGTTGGCGAGGCCAACCGCCCCGGCAAAGGCAAGGCCCGCCAGCATGCCGAGCGCAAGACTATGCGTCGAATTCAGAACCGACATGCCGATGCAGCCGACAAAGGCGAGCGAGGCGCCGACCGACAGATCGACCTCGGCCGTGATGATCAGCATGGTCATGCCGCAGGCGACGATCAGCACCAACGCGCATTGGCGCAGAATGGCGATGATGTTGGCCTCGGAATAGAATTGCGGCTCGGCGATCGAGATGGCGATGCAAAGCACCGCCAAAATAAGCGCCAGCACCAGCGAACCCGACGCGCCGAACCGCACCGAGAGCGGGCGCCGCGCCGCCGAATGCTGAGATATGTCTGTCATGTCACTCGGCTCCGCGCGATGGCGTGCAGGCAAGCAAACGCTCGGCTGCCTTGCCCGGCGCATTCTTGACGGTATCGCGCGGTTGCGCGGGTCGGTGCCTGCTCTGCTTTGTCATGGTCCGCGTCGCTCCCTCCCGCCGCGTGGCGAGAGGGAGCGTCCTGGGAGGATGCTACTTCTTCAGATCGGCTGCGGTCTTCATGCACTTGGCCGGCGGCGTCAGCGCATTGACGGCGTCCCACTTGATGGTGCGGGTGGTGCCGTCATAGTCATAGTATTTCTTCCAATCGTCGCCGATCATTGGCGCGGTTGGGCTGACGATGTGCGGCGGCACGTCCTCGTGGTTGAACAGCTTCACCGCCGCGTCGATGGCCGTGAAACCCTCCTTCTCGGGGAACATTGCCGCTTCGATGCGATAGGACGGCTCCTTCTCGATGGCATTGATGAAGGCGAGGCCTTCGCCGCCGGTGCCGACGGTCAGCAGATTGTCCTGCGACTTTCCAGCCGCCTTCCATGCCTGCAGGCCGCCGAGCGAGGACGAGTCATTGATGCCGTAGATGATGTTGATGTCGGCATTCTTGGCGAGCGCCGCCGAGGAGACTTCGAGCGCGCGGTCCGGATTGCCGCCGCCATCGAGGTCGTGCACCATGACGGCATCGGGGATGACCGTCTTCAGTCCATCCATGAAGCCATTCGAGCGCAGCACGGTGGCGGACAGGAGCGGCAAGCCGACATTCATCACCTTGGCTGTGCCGCCAAGCTTTTCCTTGGCATATTTGCCGGCCTCGACACCTGAGAAATAGCCGGTGTCGTAGTCGCAGATGGCGACCATGGTGGTCATGCCCTTGACCGGATTGCCTTCCAGCACGACAGGGATGTTGGCTGCCTTGGCCTGGCGCAGCAGCGGCACCACGCCTTCTTCATTGACCGGCGTGATGATCAAAACGTCGACGCCCTTGGCGATAAAGTCCTCGGCTGCGGCCACCTGCTTTGCGATATCGAGATTGGCGTCCTGCACCTCGACCTCGATGCCGAGATCCTTGCCATGCGCCTTCATGCCCTTGATGACATTCTGGTACCATTCATGGGTGGCGTAGTTGGTGACGTAGCCGATTTTCTTCGGCATGTTCTGCGCCTGCGCGGAGGCAGCGAAGGCGACCGCGGCCGCCGAGGCAAACAGCATTGTTTTAGACCAGTTCATACTCTTCTCCCAATTTTCATCAGTACGGTTCAGTCTTCGAACGGTGGTCCCGCCGTCTCGGGTTGCAGTTAAAGTCAGGTCGCGGCGTCGCCGGCGCCAAGCGCGGCGGAAACCTTGTTGGCGGCCGCCATCGTGCGATCAAAAACCGTCTCGCGGTCGAAGCGGGCGGCTTTCTGCGGCAGGAATGGAACGGTCAACGCCGCGATCACCGCGCCTGTGTGGTCGCGCACCGGCATTGAAATGTTGATGCAGCCATCGACGGCCAGGGATGGGCGCATCTCGTAGCCATGATCCAATGCCGCCGCGAGCCGCGCCTCGATGTCCGCACGCGATCCCTGCCCTTCGCCGGCGGTGACGATACGCTCGACGATAGCGTCGCGATCGGCCGGACCCTGGTGAGCCAGCAGCACCGCGCCCGAACTCGTCTCCATGATGGGAAAGTGTGAGCCCAGTGCCACCGAGTAACGCATCGGCAGAGGTGAATCGATTTGCAGGACGACCAGCACATTCTGACCTTCCCGCACCACAAGATGGCAGCTCTGATCCGCATTGGCCGCGAGGTCGCGCATGACCGGCAATGCGCATTCCACCAGCCGGTTCACGGGAGGATGCATATGCGCCAGCTCGAAGAGCTTGAGCGAGAGACGGAAACGGTCACTGCCCGTGCGCAGAATGAAGCCACGCTTTTCCAGCAACAGAAGGATGCGGTAGATTTCGTGAATGGAGCGGTCGAGGCCGTTGGCGATTTCGGTCTGGGTCAGTGCTTCACCTTGGGTGGCCATGAACTCCAGGATGTCGAGCGCCTTCTCGGCTGCCGGCGCGCGATATTCGCCGCGCCCGCCCTCGCCGTCATCGAATGCCTTGGTGACTGTGGCCATCACGCGACGCTCCGTACCGACGCCGTCGAGGGCCGCGTCTCGCGGTAGCGCCGGTTTACCCACGCAGCCAGTTCGGCGACCGACAGTTCGCCAGCTACGGCCGCCGCGACGCGCGGCGCGGTCTCACGGAAGAACGTTATGAAGCCGGCATGGGTAGGGCGCAGATAGGACGACTGGATCGTCTTCAGCGTATCGGCGAAGAAGTCGCCGGTGGCGGCGTTGACCGCCTTGTCCTGCCAGGCCGACAGCGAGCCGGGCTGCCCGCCGGCGCTGACATATTGGCCACGCTGGGTGTCCGGCGAGCATAGAAACAAGGCATAGTCGATCGCTGCCTGGATGCTTTTCGACTGGGCGCTGACGCCGATGCCCGCGCCGCCAAGCAGCGCGCCCGCCGACCCCGTTGTCGGCGCGTCGGCGAAGCGCAGCTTCCGTTCCTCGCCGCGCGCGGCATAGTTCACATAGCCGAAAGCGAAGGGGACATAGACGACATCGTCATTGGCAATCATGTGATCGTAGCAGCGGATGGGATTCCATTGGTGCGAACCCGGGTGCGACAACTCGGAAAGCTCGCGCAACTGGCCGATGGCCCGCTCGACCTTGTCGCGGCTGATGAAGTCGTCGGCGTCCTCGCGCGGGTCGCCGAGCGTGAGCAGCAGGCACATGGCGTCGGTCGGCACCAGAGGCAGGCCGAGCCATCTGCCGTCCTTCCGGGCGCGGCGGCCGAGATCGACAACCTCGCCGTGAGAGCGCGGAACAACATCGCCATAGAGCGCCATCAAATCCGGCCGGAAGGACGCCACCTGGCAGGCGGCATCGATCGGCAGCGCCCATTGGCACCCTTCCCTTGCATAGGACTGCCACGACTTGCCGACCGAATCCTGCTCGAAAAACTGGTGCTGCTCGGCGGTCAGATGCTGGTCGAACGGGACCATGAGCCGGCCGGCGGCAATCTCACCGATGAACGGATGGTCGAAAACGACGAGATCATAGGTGCCGAGAACCTCATCGATCGCCCCTTCGCCGAATTCGTAGAGGCTGCGGCGATCCCAAGCGATCTCCAGACCGGGACGCGCGGCGCAATACGACCCGACGCTGGCGTCGAGTGGACCCCAGCAGCGTCTATGATCCCACGCCAATCCGCGCAGCTTCGTCATGCTCTTCAAATCCTCCCCGGCGGCCGGACAACGGGCGGCCTGCCTTCGACACTAGCACCTATTTTCATATAGGCAACTTGTTTTCACTTACACAAAGACCATGCAAGCCCTCCCAACGAACCGACGCGTCATTTCAAGCCAGGTCGAAACGCTCCACCGCACGCATGATGCCGCGCAGTTCCGCGAGCCCCTTGAGCCGCCCGATCAGCGAGTAGCCGGGGTTGATCTTTTGCTTGCCGATGTCATCGGCAAGCAGATGTCCGTGATCCGGACGCATCGGAATTTGCCAGTCGGTGCGGCCTTCGTTGCGACGGCGTTTCTCTTCCTTCATCAAGGCGAGGATGACATGCGCCATGTCGGTGCCGCCCTCCAGGTGTTCGGCTTCGTAAAACGAACCGTCGTCCTCGATGGTGATGTTGCGCAGATGGACGAAATGAATCCGGTCGGCGAATTCCTTGACCATGGCGACAATGTTGTTGTCGGCGCGGGTGCCATAAGAGCCAGTGCAGAACGTCAGACCATTGGCGGGGCTGTCGACGGCGCGAAGGATAAAGCGCGCATCCTCGGCGGTCGAAACGACGCGCGGCAGGCCATAGAGCGAGAACGGCGGGTCGTCGGGATGAATGCACATGCGCACACCCTCCTCTTCGGCGACCGGAATGATCTCGCGCAGGAACCAGGCAAGATTGTCGCGCAACTCCTTCGGCCCGATCGAATCGTATTCTGCCAGTGCCTCGCGAAAACTTTCACGGTCGTAGCTGCGCTCCGTCGCCGGCAGGCCGGCGATCAGGTTGCGCTCTATCTGGTCGATCCGCGCTGCCGTCAGCGTCGCCATGCGCTTCTCGGCCTCGGCGATACGCGCGGGGGTATAGCTGGCCGCGCCATTGCGGCGCTTCAGCACAAAAAGATCATAGGCGGCGAAATCGATTGCGTCGAAGCGCAGCGCGTAGCCGGTCGTCGGCAGACGATACGCGAGATCGGTGCGGGTCCAGTCCACCACCGGCATGAAATTGTAGCAGATGGTCTCAATGCCGGCCTTGGCGAGCGACCGGATGCTGTCACGGTAGTAGCCGGCATAGCGCTCGCGTTCCGGCGCGCCGATCTTGAAGGAATTGTGGACCGGAATGCTCTCGACCACCGACCATTTCAGGCCGGCCGCCTCGATAATCCGCTTGCGCTCAAGCACCTCTGCTTCAGGCCAGGCCCTGCCGTCATAGATCTGGTGAAGCGCCGATACCACGCCGATGGCGCCAGCCTGCCTGACTTGGTCAAGCGTCACCGGATCGTCCGGACCATACCAGCGCCAACACTGTTCCATAAGGCCTCCTATGCGTCTGGCGGCAACCATATTGTTGGACCACAGATATGTCAACGCAGAGAATTTGGCTGAAATTTACCGCAAAATTCGCTCTTCGCCACCTTTCTGTTGATTTTACTGTCGCTTCTCTTTATTGCTGGTCCAACAAATAGCGAGGAGATAGGCGCTTGGAACAAGCTGAGCATGACCTGGCAGGAGCAACGGAAGATGCAGGGGTCAGCAGCTCGGCGGTTGACCAGACTGTGCGGCAGATCCTCGATCTTATTCGCAACCGCGCCATGTCCGTCGGCGATGTCCTGCCGACCGAACGGGAGCTTGGCGAATTGTTCGGCGCCAGCCGCAACACTATACGCGAGGCGCTGCGCACCATCCGGACCTACGGCCTGATCGATCCCAAGCCGCGTGTCGGCGCGGTGCTGGCCGATCGCCAGAACGTCGCGATCCAGAATTTCTTCGCCGCGCAAATGGACATTTCGAAAACGTCCTTCAACGACATCCAGGGATTTCGCCGCATCATCGAAGTGAGCGTCGGCGATCACATCATTCTCAATGCGAGCGCTGCCGAACTCGATGCCCTGGACGCGGCCAATGACCTGATCGAGACCGCCAGGGATGTTCAGGAGGCGGCGCAGCGCGATTTCGATTTCCATCTGGCGCTGATGAAGCTCGCCGGCAACCGCATGCTGGTGCAGACCTACCAGTTCCTTTCACCTGTCATCCAACACATCATGACCGTCGGCAAATCCATCCGGCCGGTGCTTGGTGAAACACGCCGCGCCCATGGCGAGATCATCGCGGCGCTGCGTGCGCGCGACCGCATTGCCTACAGCTACCTGATGAGCCGGCATCTCGATTTCGGCTTGCGCTTCGTTCCCGACGATCTCGAAAACGCGCGCGCGCCGACAATGCCGTCGCAAGAGATGACACCTTCCAAGGATTTGCCCCATGCTTGATTTCGACAACAAGGTTGCGCTGATTACCGGCACGACCGGCATTGCACTCGCCACCGCAAGGCGGCTGGCGCAAGGAGGTGCGGCGATCATCGCCTGCGGCATCGACCGGGCAGCCAACATCGCCATGCAGGATAGCCTCGACCAGGCCGGCGCCAGGGCGCTGGTGCGGACAGTGGATGTCTCCGTCGCCGATCAGGTGCGCGAGGCAGTCGATGCCGGCGTCGCGAAATTCGGCGGCATCGATGTCATCGTCAATTCAGCGGCTGTCCATCCCTATGGCACGGCGACAACGACCGACTTGGAAACCTGGAACCGGGCGATGACGGTCAATGTCGGATCAATCTACCTGACCGCGCATTTCGGCATCCCGGAAATGATCAAGCGCGGCGGCGGCGCAATCGTCAACGTCTCCTCGGTACAGGGTTTCGCCTGCCAGCAGAACGTCGCCGCCTATGCCACGACCAAGGGGGCTATTCACACGCTGACGCGCTCGCTGGCGCTCGACTACGCGGCATCAGGCATTCGGGTCAATTCGGTCAGCCCGGGCTCGATCCGCACGCCGATCCTCGAAAAGGCGGCGCGTGGCGACAATGGCAGCGACGCCGATGTCGAGGACGCCTACAGGCGCTTCGGCGCGGCCCACCCACTTGGCCGCATCGGCGAGCCCGAGGAAGTGGCCGAGCTCATCGCTTTCCTGTGCTCGTCGAAGGCCAGCTTCTGCACCGGCGCCGACTACAAGATCGACGGCGGCCTGACCGCCGGCATCGGCGTCAAGTAGGACCGCGACGATGAAGATCGGACTTGGACTTTACCGCGATTCACTGACCCCGGATAATTTCCGCTTCGCGCGGCAGGCTGGCGCCACGCATGTCGTTGCGCATCTGACCAACTATTTTCGCGGGCGCGATCCGTCACTGTCGGCCGGTACGCAAACCGACGGCTGGGGTGACTGCTCCACCGACGAATTGTGGAGCTACGAGGATTTCGCCGGGCTGGTGAAAACCATCCGCGACAATGGCATGGAGATCGCCGGCATCGAGAACCTGTCGCCGCGCTTCTGGTCCGATGTGCTGCTCGATGGCCCCGACCGCGCCAGACAGATCGAGGGCTTGAAGCGCCTGGTGCGTGACGCCGGCCGCGCCGGTATTCCCTGCATCGGCTACAATTTTTCCATCGCCGGCGTGTGGGGCTGGACGCGTGGGCCATTCGCGCGCGGCGACGCCATGTCCGTCGGGCTGGACCTGTCCCGCATCGATCCTGATCTGCCGCTGCCCGACGGGGTCGTGTGGAACATGCGCTATCGGGCAGGCCGGGCCGACGCCGTGCCGGTCACGGTCTCGCAGGAGGAACTGTGGGAGCGGCTCGGCGTCTTCCTGCGCGAGATCGTTCCGGTCGCCGAAGAGGCCGGCGTCGTGATGGCCGCGCATCCGGACGACCCACCCGCCGAGGCGTTGCGCGGCACCGCTCGCCTGGTCAACCGGCCGCAAAAATACGACCGGCTGATGGACATCGTCGACTCGCCAGCCAATGGGCTGGAACTCTGCCTCGGCTCGCTTCAGGAGATGCCGCAACCCGAAGAGATCTACAGCCATGTCAGGCGTTTCGCGCGGCGTGGCCGCATCGGCTACATCCATTTCCGCAATGTGCGCGGCAAGGTGCCTCGATATCACGAGACCTTCGTCGACGATGGCGACATCGACATGGCCGAGATCATACGCATACTGCGCGATGAGAATTATCAAGGCGTCATGATCCCCGACCACACGCCGGAGATGACGTGCGACGCCCCCTGGCACGCCGGCAAGGCCTTCGCACTCGGCTACATGCGCGCCCTGGTGCAGAACGCCGAGGCGCTGGGTCCGGCACGCAGCGCGGCATTTGGCATGGCGGCCGAGTAGCCTACGGACGGCAATGCCCGGCCGATGGCCGCATGGTCCCCGCATGCGGCATCAACAATTCGAATTGACCCGACAACAGAGGCTCGCAACGACCATGACATCCTATCCCAACGACGCCGAACTGTTCCGACTGCTGGAGACCGAACTCTTCGTTGCCGTTGTCGGCGACGTCATGGACACGATCGGCCTCCAGCATCAATTCCTGCCGCCGGTGTTCAAACCGGTCGACGAGAAGACACGGCTGATCGGCCGCGCCATGCCTGTGCTGGAGACAGACATCTTCGCGTCCGAGGGCGGTGCGCCGAAAAACCCGGTGATGAGCAAGGCGTTCGGCTTGATGTTCGAAGCGCTGGACGATTTGAAGCCGGGCGAGATCTATGTCGCGAGCGGGTCTTCCCCTCGCTATGCCTTGTGGGGAGAGCTGATGTCGACGCGCGCCAGAATTCTCGGTGCGCGTGGCGCGCTGCTGAATGGATTCGCCCGTGACATAGACGGCATCCGCGCACTCGACTTCCCCTGCTTCTGTACCGGCTACTACGCTCAGGACCAGGGCGTACGCGGCAAGGTGATCGACTATCGCTGCGCGCTGGAAATCGGCGGCGTGCGCATCGAGCCTGGAACCCTGCTGTTCGGCGACAAGGAAGGCGTCCTCGTCATTCCACGCGACGCCGAGCAGGAGGTGGTGCGTTTGGCGATCGAGAAGGTTCGCGGCGAAAAACGCGTGGCAAAGGCGATCCAAAATGGCATGAGCGCTGTCGATGCCTACCGAACCTTCGGTATCATGTGACAGTTACCGGCCTGAACCCGGCGGCTGGGTGCGTAGCAGATCAGCGGTTCATGAGAGCACTGGGCCACGCAGGCGGCATGGCGTCTGTCGCCCAGTCGCGGAGGTCGTGAGAAATGCGAAAGATTTTCCACATTGCGGAATCCGCATCTTGAAAAGCGATCCACTTCGCGGAAAGCTCACGCATTTCAGGTTGCTGATGCAAGCCGTGTGGCCTGACGGGCGGGCACCGCCGGCTGGACAGCAAGGAACGACGGAGCAATTCTCGAAAGCAGTATCGGACGGCCGGTCCAGTTTGGAGAAGTGTGAGCAAGAATTCGAAATTTCCGCTCGACGGCCTCGACATCAACCTCTTGCGGCTGTTCTGTATCATTGTCGAATGCAACGGCTTCTCGGCGGCACAGGCCCGCACGAACATCAGCGCCGCTTCGATCAGCAGCAAGATGTCGACCCTGGAATCGCGCCTCGGGCTGAAACTCTGCCGGCGCGGCCGTGCCGGCTTCAAGCTGACGGCCGAAGGCCAGAATGTCTACGAGGCCGCCGCCGTCATTTTCCAGTCGCACAATTCGTTCGTGCGCGATGTCGGTGAACTGCGCAAGAATTTGACCGGCAGGCTCAGCATCGGCGTCGTCGACACGACGGTGAGCAACCCGCAAATGCCGCTGTCCTCGGCCATTGCGCGCTTCCATGACAAGTACAGCGATGTCTATCTGACCATGCAGATCATGGAGCCGGCGCAGCTTGAAAGAGGGTTGCTCGAAGGCAGTCTGCATCTCGCGGTGGCGCCCTTCTACCATCGCGTCCCCGGCTTGCACTACCAGCCATTCGTCGACGAGGTGCACCTGCTGCATTGCGCCAGGGGCCACCCGCTGTTCGAGCAGGCGCCCGACAATGTCGATATCGAGGCGATCGCGCGCAGCAAATACGTCATTCGCGGCCATGTCCCGGCAAACATCGAACTGGCCTCGGAACGCATCGTCGACTCGGCGTCCGTCATCGACATGGAAGCGATGATGCATCTCATCCTGTCGGGCCGCTTTGTCGGTTTCCTGCCCATGCATTTCGCCCGCTTCTGGACCGCTTCCGACCAGATCCGGCCGCTGCTTCCCAGCCGCATCCGCCATGTCTCGCATTTCGAGGTGGCGGTGAAGCGCGACCGCATGAACGAGCGCCTGACCAAGGCTTTCCTCGGCGAATTGCTGCGCAACGCACCCGCCGCCGAGCCGCGCTGAGCCCCGACATTCAAGGCGGTCTGGAAGGCGCCCGAAAAGCTGGTGGCCCCGGTCGAAACGGGACGGGTCCGCCGCCAATTTCAGCTCGATACAACTGCTTTTAGCGAAAGAAAATCTAAAATGAAGTTCATTCATTTTAGATCGATCTGAAGCAATTCAGGGTCGAGGATACCCCTGCGCAGCCGAAGCCAAGGCTCCGGATCGGCGCGAAAATTGAACCGACGGCTCCGCAAGAACAGCCGCGAAATGGGGAATGGTCATGACAATCCACAGACGGAATTTCATTGTGCTGAGCGGAGCCACGCTTGCCCTGGCCGCGCTGCGTCCGGCATGGGCGCAAGGCTACAAAGTCGCCATCATCATGCCCGGCAACATCACCGACAAGTCGTGGAGCCAGTCCGGCTACGAAGGCATCCAGCAAGTCAAGGACAAGCTCGGCGTCGAGATCGCCTATAGCGAGAAGGTCGCGCAAGCCGATCAGGCCGAGGCCATGGCCGACTACGCACGGCGCGGCTACCAGCTGGTTATCGGCCATGGCGGCGAGTTCCAGGACGCGGCCAAGCGCGTCGCGTCCAAATACCCCGAAACGATCTTCCTGGTGAACAACGGCCAGCAGGGCGGCGGCAATCTCGCCTCCGCGGACTTCTATTACGCACAACCCGGCTATCTGCTCGGCTACATGGCCGGCAAGATGTCCAAGACCGGCAAGGCCGGCTTCATCGGCGGCCAGAAGATCAAGTTCTCGCTCGACCTGAACTCCAGTTTCGAAGCAGGCTTCAAGGCAGCCGGCGGCAAGGACGTCTTCACCGCCTATACCAACGACTGGGATGACATCGCCAAGGGCAAGGAAGCCGCGCTCAACCAGATTTCACAGGGCGCCGATTTCGTCTTCCCGACCATGGACAACGCCGTCATCGGCAGCCTGCAGGCGTGCAAGGAAAAGGGCGCCTGGGGCATGGGCATCTATTACGACGCGATCGCCGACTGGCCGGACACGGTGGCTCAATCGGCCATCTTCGACATCAAGGGAGCCATGCTCGACTATGTTGCCTACGGCAAGGACGGCAAGCTTGAAGGCAAGAACTATCATTTCGATCTGAAGGTGCCTGAAGCCTGCCGCATCGGCACCTTCCACGCTTCGGTGCCGGAGGCCATCAAGAACGAGATCCTGGCGCTGTCCGACAAGATGAAGTCCGGTGAGCTGAAGGTCTGAGCGGCGCGCCGCCATCTCTTCATCCCAACTCTTCAATCTGGTGCAGCACCGCCATGGATCATATCCATATAGACGGCATCTCGAAGTCATTCGCCGGCTTCAAAGCCCTCGACAATGTCGGCATCCGCATCGCCAGGGGTGCCATCCACGCCATCCTGGGTGAGAACGGCGCCGGCAAGACGACGCTGATGAACGTCCTCTACGGGCTTTACCGGCCTGACGCGGGGCAGATCATTCTCGACGGCAAACCGTTGCGCATGGCCTCGCCGCGCGACGCCATCGCCAACGGGATCGGCATGATCCACCAGCATTTCATGCTGGTGGATTCGCTGTCGGTGACCGAGAACATCGTGCTCGGGCTGGAGCGCGGCCCCCGCACCATTCCCCTGCGGACACATGAAGCCAACATCCGCGAGCTCAGCCGCAAGCTCGCTTTCGATATCGATGCCACCGCGCCGATCTGGTCGCTGCCGATGGGCATGCGCCAGCGCGTCGAAATCCTCAAGGCGCTTTACCGCAAGGCCGAGGTGCTGATCCTCGACGAGCCGACCAGCGTGCTGGCGCCGACCGAGATCGCATCGTTCCTGGATTCGCTGCGGGCGCTGCGCGCCGCCAACCATACGATCCTCCTGATCACCCACAAGCTCGACGAAGTCATGGGCGTCGCCGACCGCATCACCGTGATGCGCCACGGCAAGGTGACCTATGAAAGCGATTCCGGCGAGACGACGCCACGCGATCTCGCGCGGCGTATGGTCGGGCGCGATATCGTGCTCAACCTCAACCGGGTGAAATCTCCGCCCGGCGAGATCGTGCTCGAAGCGAGCGGGCTGACCGCCCGTAACGACCAGGGTACGCGCGCGCTGAACGACCTTGGCCTGACATTGCGGGCCGGCGAGGTGCTGGGCGTCACCGGTGTCGACGGCAACGGCCAGCGCGAACTGGGCGAGGTGATCGCCGGACTGCGAACGCTGGAAGCCGGCACCATCATGGTCGAAGGCAAGGATATCGCCGCGCTCGACGTGCGGGCGCGCAAGAACCAGGCCGGCATCGGCTTCATTCCCGAAGACAGGCAGCACACAGGCCTCGTCCTCGACTATCCGGTGGCGACGAACCTTATCCTGCGCGACTACGACCGCCCGCCGGCCTCGCGCAATGGCATGCTGAACCTGGGCTACATCGCCCGCAACGCGGTTGATCTCGTCAAGCGCTACGATGTGCGGCTGCGCTCGCCACAACAGCCGGCCCGCTTTCTGTCCGGGGGCAATCAGCAAAAAGTCATCCTGGCCCGCGAGATCGAAGCGAAGCCGCGCATCCTGATCATCATGCAAGCCTGCAAGGGTCTTGATGTCGGCGCCATCGAGTTCGTCCAGAACATGATCTTCGACCTGAAGAAGGCCGGCGTCGCCGTCCTCTATGTCTCGACGGAACTGGAGCATGTGCTGGACGTCTCCGACCGCATAGCCGTGATGTGCGCCGGCGCCATCACCGGCGTGCTGGCCCCTGAAGAGGCAACGCCGGAGCGGCTTGGGGAACTGATGGCAGGTGTGAGGAGCGCGGCGTAATGGACAATATCATGCGTGCCGTGTTCGCGACGAGAACGCTGTGGGCGGTGGTGCTGGCACTGCTGGTCGGTTCGGTGTTGTTTCTCATCGCCGGGGCCAATCCGCTGCAGGCCTACCGGGCGCTGTTTGGCGAAGCGTTCTTCGACTATTTCGGTTTCGGCGCCACACTGGTGAAGTTCTCGCCCATCGTGCTGGCCGGACTGGCGGTTGCGATACCGCTGCGGGCCGGTCTGTTCAATGTCGGCGCCGAAGGCCAGATCTATCTCGGCGCACTGTTTTGCACCGCCGCCGCGCTCTACCTGCCTGAGTTTTACTGGCCTCTGCACATGGCGGTCTGCATCGCCGCCGCCATGCTCGGCGGCGCGCTTTGGGCAGCGATCGCCGGTGTCCTCAAGGCCTATCGCGGCATCAACGAGGTCATCGTCACCTTGCTGCTCAACTATGTCGGGATGAACATCGTCAGCTACGCGGCGAGCGGCCCGATGATGGAGGAGGGAGCGCCCTACCCCTATTCGCCTGAAATCCCGTCCAGCCTGTTCATGCCGCCCATCATGCCGCCGACCGACGCCCATGCCGGTGCGCTGTTCGGCATTGGCCTCGCCCTCATCCTGGCGTTTTGCCTCAAATACACGACCTTCGGTTTTGCCATGGTCACGGTGGGGCACAATCCCCGGGCGGCGCGCTATGCCGGCATCAATGTGCGGCGCCAGATCGTCGTGTCGATGATGCTGGGCGGCGCCCTGGCCGGTCTTGCCGGCGGGCTGGAAGTGCTGGGGGTCAAGTACCGCCTGTTTCAGAGTTTCAGCCCCGGCTACGGCTTTGACGGCATCGTCGTTGCCTTCATGGCGGCCGCCAATCCCATCCTTGTCGTCGTCGCGGCGCTGTTCTTCGCCGGCCTTCGCTCCGGCGCCCAGTTCATGCAGCGTGCCGTTGGTGTCGACAGCACTGTCGTCGATGCGATCCAGGGACTGATCGTCATGTTCGTCGCTGCCAGCCTGTCGATCCGGTTCTCCGATTCCCGCTGGGGACGGATGCTGGCGCAGCGGCGCTCGATGGAAGAGCTGATTGCGGCGCGTGGCAAGCAGAATGAGGAGAAGCAGAATGCCTGAATGGCTGGATATCACCTCGTCGACCGACCTGCTGCAGACCAGCCTGCGCCTGACTGTGCCGATCGCGTTCGCCGCATTGGGCGGCGTCATCGCCGAGCGCGGCGGCATCTACAATGTCGGCCTCGAAGGCATGATGCTGTTCGGCGCCTTCGGCGGCGCGCTCGGCTCATTCCTCACCGGCAATCCGATGGCCGGCGTGCTTCTCGGCATAGCCTTTGGTGCGTCGGGCGGCGCGGTGCTGGCGATGCTGTCTATCCGCCTCAACGTCAACCAGATCGTCTGCGGCATCGCCATCAATCTGGTCGCCGGCGGGCTGACGGCGTTTCTGGCGCGGCTGGCCTTCGGCATGGACGGAACCACCAAGGCGCTGCCTGGCTTTTCGCCGATCGCCATTCCCGGGTTGTCGTCGATCCCGTTGATCGGGCCGGTTTTCTTCGACCAGGACCCGCTGGTTTACGCACTCTACCTGATCGTGCCGCTGGTCTACTGGCTCTTGTATCGAAGCGCCTGGGGGCTTGAAATCCGGGCCACGGGCGAGAACCCGGCAGCGGCGGATTCGGCCGGCGTGCCGGTCTATTGGGTGCGCTTCTTCTGTGTGCTGGCCAGCGGCGGCCTCGCCGGGCTCGGCGGTGCCTATATTGTTTTGTCGCAAGTCTTCGTGTTCACGGAACATATGAGCGCCGGCAAGGGTTTCATTGCACTCGCGGCGGTTATCCTCGGCCGGTGGGATCCGCTGTGGGCAGTCATCGCCTCGCTGTTTTTCGGCTTCTGCGACGCGCTGCAGTTGCGGCTGCAATTCGCCAACCCGACAGTGCCCTACCAGATATTCATCGCGCTGCCCTACATCGCCTCGATCCTGGCGCTTGTCGGACTGTACGGGCGCGTAAAGCCGCCGGCCGCCGTCGGGCTTCCCTACCGTCGCGAAACCAAGATCTGATGCTTCCCGCTAACTCTCCTGTCTCTCGTTTAGAGCAGACGGCATTTCACAACAGACTGGAACCCTTGCCATGACAGACATCGACCCCAAGGCGAAAAACACCGGACATGGCTACGAGAGCGGCCGCCTCAACCTGCCATTCGTCGGCATCTGCACCTTCGCCAAGTCGCCCTACGTCGCCGACTGGGACGCGATCAACGCCGACGTTGCCATTCTCGGCGCGCCCTATGATTTCGGTACGCAGTGGCGAGCAGGCGCCCGGCTCGGGCCGCGCGCCATCCGCGAGGCATCGACGCTGTTTTCCTTCGGCCATGGCGGCGCCTACGACCACGAGGACGACGTCACCTACCTGCCGACGAGCGTGCGCATGGTCGATCTCGGCGACGCCGACATCATCCACACCGACACCATCAACAGCCACGCCAACATTGAATATGGCGTGCGCAAATGCCTGGAGGCCGGCGCGCTGCCGGTGGTGCTGGGCGGCGACCATTCGATCAATATCCCCTGCATCAACGCCTTCGACGGCCATGGCGACATTCACCTGGTGCAGATCGACGCGCATCTCGACTTCGTCGATGAACGGCACGGCGTCCGTTACGGCCACGGCAACCCGATGCGCCGCGCGGCGGAGAAGCCTTACGTTACCGGCCTGTCGCAGATCGGTATCCGCAACGTGTCGTCGACGGCCAAGGAAGGCTACGAGGCAGCGCGCAGCATGGGATCCGACATCCTGTCGGTGCGCCAGTTGCGCAAGCTTGGCGTCGACGGTGTCCTTGCGCGGATACCAGCTGGCAAGCGCTACTACGTGACCATCGACATCGATGGCTTCGACCCCTCGATCGCGCCGGGCACCGGCACGCCGTCGCATGGCGGCTTCATCTATTACGAGGTGCTGGAGCTGCTCGCCGGCCTTGCCAAACGCGGTGAAGTGGTTGGCATCGACCTGGTCGAGGTGGCGCCCGACTACGATCATACCGGAACCACCGCCATCCTTGCGGCGCAGATCCTGATGAACTTCATCGGCCGGATTTTTCACGCCCGGACGCTGTAGCCTTCAAGCGGGTTGGCCGGCCGCCGCTATTCGAAAGTGTAGGTGAACCCTTCCTTCGAGGCGCCGACAGTCACCTTCGTCATCTTTTCGCCCTCGAGCGACCGGTTCAGCACGCTTCGGCTCAACTCCGGCAGAAGCGTGTTGGTCAAGATCGCATCGATCATCCGGCCACCGGATTCGATCTCGGTGCAACGCGCCTTGACCAGGTCCAGCACACCGTCGCCGATGACCAGTTCCGCGTCATGGGTCGCGCGCAGCCGGCGCGCTATCTTTGTGAACTGATGACGGGTGATCGCCTCGATCATGGAATCCGACAGCGGGTAGTAAGGAATGGTCACCACGCGGCCGAGGAAGGCCGCCGGAAAGACTTTCAGCAGCGGGCCGCGCAACGCGGTGTCGAGATCGTCGAGGCCGGCGCGCACGGTGCCATTTCGTGTCTGGTCCATGATGACCTCGGATCCAACATTGGAGGTCAGCAGGATCAGCGTGTTCTTGAAGTCGATGCGACGGCCTTCACTGTCGTCCATCATTCCCTTGTCGAAGACCTGGAAAAAGATTTCGTGCACATCCGGATGCGCCTTTTCGACTTCATCGAGAAGGATCACGGAGTACGGTTTGCGCCGCACCGCCTCGGTCAGGATTCCGCCCTTGCCGTAGCCGACATATCCGGGCGGTGCGCCCTTCAGCGTCGACACTGTGTGTGCCTCCTGAAACTCTGACATGTTGATCGAGATCAGGTTCTGCTCGCCGCCATAGAGCGTCTCGGCGAGGGCCAGCGCTGTCTCTGTCTTGCCGACGCCCGACGGACCGCAAAGCAAAAAGACCCCGACCGGTTTTTCCGGCGCACCAAGCCCGGCGCGGCTGGTTTGCACGCGCTTGGCAATCATCTCCATCGCATGGTCCTGGCCAACCACGCGTTCCGACAAGGTGCCGGCGAGTTTGAGAGCTTTCTCGGTCTGGCTCGACAGCATCCTGCCGGTCGGAATGCCGGTCCAGTCCTGCACCACCGCCGCCACCGCGTTTCGGTCGACCGAAGGCAAGATAAGCGGTGTCTCGCCTTGTGCCTCGGCCAATTCGGCCATCAGTTCCCGCAGCCGCGCAAGATTGGCCGCCGCTTCGGCTTCGGCAGCCGCGGCATCAGGCGCGGCAACTTCGCTTGCCACTGATACGTCCTTTGGCGCATCAGGGCCGGCTTCCGGCGAACCTTCTTCCTGCTTGCCGGCCTCGTCGAGCGGAACGCCCTCGCCGCGCAGTTTCGCGCGCAGGTCGAGGACCTCGGCCACCAACGCCTTTTCGCGATCCCAGCGCGCCTGCGCGGCCGCAAGCGTGGTTTCGGTCTCCGCCAGCCCGGCCTCGACCCGAGCCTGCCGGTCGGTCACCTCTATGCCAATCACCGCCTCACGGCCGATGATGCCTTGTTCGACCTCCAGTGCCTGGCGCCGGCGCAGAATATCCTCGACCTCGGCCGGCGTGGCGTGCTGTGAAATGGCGACGCGGGCGCAAGCGGTGTCGAGCAGACTCACGGCCTTGTCCGGCAATTGCCGCGCCGGGATATAGCGATGCGACAGGCCAACGGCCGCCTCGATCGCCTCGTCCAGTATCTGCACCTGGTGATGCTGTTCCAAGACGCCGGCAACCCCGCGCAGCATGAGAACGGCGACCGCCTCCGACGGTTCGTCGATCTTCACCACCTGGAAGCGGCGGGTGAGCGCGGGGTCTTTCTCGATATGCTGCTTGTATTCGGCCCAGGTGGTTGCCGCGATCGTGCGAAGTTCGCCGCGCGCCAGCGCGGGCTTCAGAAGATTGGCCGCATCGCCGGTGCCGGCGGCGCCGCCTGCACCGATCAGGGTGTGAGCTTCATCGATAAACAGAATGACCGGGATCTCGGACGACTGAACCTCGTCGATGACCGCCTTCAGCCGTTTCTCGAATTCGCCTTTCACACTGGCGCCCGCCTGCATCAATCCGACATCGAGCATGCGGACGCTGACATCCTGCAGTGTCGGCGGTACGTCGCCCTCGGCGATGCGCAAGGCAAAGCCCTCGACCACGGCGGTCTTTCCGACGCCGGCCTCGCCGGTCAGGATCGGGTTGTTCTGCCGGCGCCGCATCAGGATATCGACGATCTGCCTGATCTCCGGATCACGGCCGACGACCGGATCGATCTTGCCGTCGCGCGCTCGCTGGGTCAGGTCGGTGGCATATTTCGCCAGTGCAGAATCCCCGCCTGGAGACCGTCGCGGGGTTTCAGCGGCGGCAGCCGGCGCATCAGCGGCACCGCCTTCGAGCGAACCCTCCAGCACGTCCGCCAGACGAGAGATGACGCCATCGGCATCGATCTTGTCGAACTCGGCGCTGATTTTTGAAACCAGGCCTTCCAGAACCGGCGTTTTCAGGCAGGCAAGGATGACATGCGCGCTGCGCACTTCCTCAGCGCCGAATTCAAGCGTCGCCAGGCTCCACGCCTCCTGAATGGCATGGAAGATGTGGTCGGAGAATTCCTCGATCGAAGTCGCGCCATAGGGCAGCTTGTCCAGTGCGCGCGTCATGTCCCCGGTCAGCCGGCCTGCGTCGATGCCGGCATCAGCAAGAATCATCTGGACGTCCGACCGGTCCGAAAGCACCAATTGCTCAAGGAAGTGGACGAGTTCGACATAAGGGTTGCCGCGAAGCTTCGCGGCCCCAGCAGCAGCCGCGAAGGCTCGCTTGCCCGTCGAATTCAGCTTGTCGACCAATTCCTTGCGTTTGAAGCTCTGCGACGATTTCCGCCGCGGCGCACTGGCTGGCTCCATAGGATCTTCCCCCAGGTCGGACTGTCTGATTGGCAACCTGCCACATATGCAGCGACTTGACAAAGCGACTTCGGAAAGAGCGTTATGGCTTGTGCAACCTACATAGATAAAGATGTGGACTTTCCAACATTTTGAACTCAAGGTCTTGGCGACTGCAGCCGACTTGCAGTGCTTGGGCAATGCATTTCACGAGCCGGATTCCGTCGGCGCGACAGGGGCCGGACCCACAAGTTGCGAACCTTCCGTTAAGTTTGAGCAGCAACTGAATTGTGGTAATGTGAACCCGTGTGATAAACGTTCGTCGCGCACGGCCTCTGAGGCCGTTCCCTGGGGGTTTGTGTGATTGATCTCGCACTCTGGCTCAGTCCGATCGACGGTGAAAATCCGTCCGGGGAAGATTTGCGCAATGATCCGCGCTTTCACGAGCTCGAACGCCTGACGGAACCGCAGGTCAAGGTCGTCCATGACGACCGCAACAAGCCGTCCTCGCAGATAGACATGCCGACCGATTGGCCCTCGGTTCTTGCAAAGGCCGAGGAATTGCGTACGCACGGTCGCGATCTGCGCCTTCTCGTTCTTGTCACACGCGCGCTGGCCAACGAGGACGGGCTTGGCGGGCTTGCCCAAGGCCTCGGCCTGATCGCCCAGACTTTCGAGACCCATTGGGAAACCATGCATCCGGCATTGCGGCCCGGGGCCTCGCCGCGCGAAGCCGCCTTGCGCCGCATCAACGCAATGCTCGATCTGCAAAACGGCCAGGACGGCTTGCTGGCGAACCTGCGGAAGATGGTTTTCTTCTCGCCGCGCGGCATCGGTCCGATTACCGGCCGTGATCTGGAGCAGAGCGCCCTTGATGACCGTGTCATGCTGCAGGAAGCCGCATCCGGCCTGAACAATGCCGAAAGAGCGGCGCTGTCAGCGGCGCATGGGCAACTCCTGTCTCGGGTGCGAAGCGGCTGCGCGGCACAGGTCGATCAGGCCGAGGACCAAATGACCTCGCTCATCGCCGACAACCGTGCCGCGATCGCGGCGCTCGACACGGTCGACACAGCGTTGAACAAACGCCTTGAGAGCACAGGGGCTGCTGTTCCCGACCTGAAGCGGTTCCTGGAGCGCCTCTTGGCGACGCTGGAGCGCGGATCGGCTGTGCGCATTGCGGCAAACGGCGCGACGAAGCCCGCCCCTGCGCCGGCATCAGCGGAGGCCCCGGCCCGAAACGGCCATGGAGTGGATACGATGGCAAGCCATGCGGAAACGGGCACGGGGCTTCCCGATCGGATTTCCTCGCGCGACGACGTCGTCAAATGCCTCGATCTGGTCGTCGCTTTCTACGATCGCACCGAACCATCGAGCCCGATACCGCATCTCGCCCGCCGCGTGCGCCGGATGGTGCACATGGATTTTGTTGAACTGATGGAAGATCTCGCCCCCTCGGGGCTGAAGGAATTCCGGCTTCTCGCCGGCGTTCCCGATGCCAAGAAGGCCGCTCAGAAAGATGAAAGGTAGCAAAGCATGCCAGCCGAAAGCAAAGCGAAGGTCATCGAGCGAAATCGCGCGCCACGCGTGCAGATCGCCTACGACGTTGAAACCTACGGCAGCCCGACGACGATCGAACTGCCGTTCGTGATGGGTGTGCTGGCCGACCTCTCCGGCGCTTCACAGACCAAGGAGGCGTCAAAATCGGTGCTCGACCGCGCCTTCGTCGAGACCGATGCCAACCGGTTCCCCAAATTCATGGAAGCGCTTGGACCACGCGTGAAGGCGCGGGTGAAGAACACGCTGCCCCAGGCTGAAGGCGCCGAGCGGGACGAGGAACTGGCGCTTGACCTTACCTTCTCCAAGATGGGCGATTTCGCGCCCGACAAGATCGCCGCTCAGGTGCCGCAACTGGCTGAGATTCTCAAGATGCGCCGCCAGCTGGAGGAACTGCTCGGCTTCATGGACGGCCGTGTCGATGCTGAAAAGCGCATCGCGCAGCTGCTGAACAACGAGCCGCTGCTTGGCAAGATCGCCAGCCAGGCATTGTCCGACGACGACAAGGGTTGAGGGATAGATCATGGCCGAACAGCAAAAGACCGCCACCGCCGCCGCCGAGGCGGAAGCCATTGATCTCGGCGAATTCAGCGGGCTCCTTGAAAAGGATTTCAAGGTCAAGAAAGACGACAGCGAGAAGCTCCAGCAACTGGTGCGCAATCTGGCGCTGGCTGCTCAATCGCGCTCCGACACCACGACCATCTCGTCCAATGCGATCAAGTCGATCAAGTCGCTGATCGCAGGCATCGACAAGATGCTGTCGGCGCAGGTCAACGAGATCCTGCACGCGCCGGAAGTCCGCGAGATGGAAGGCACATGGCGCGGCCTTTGGTATCTCGTCAACAACACCGAGACGGATC
Organism: Mesorhizobium sp. INR15; assembly: GCF_015500075.1. Classification (NCBI taxonomy): domain Bacteria; kingdom Pseudomonadati; phylum Pseudomonadota; class Alphaproteobacteria; order Hyphomicrobiales; family Phyllobacteriaceae; genus Mesorhizobium; species Mesorhizobium sp. INR15. Next base: position 6,066,079 of record NZ_CP045496.1, read on the forward strand.
AGAAGCTCAAGATCCGGGTGATGAACATCTCCAAGGAACAGCTGGCCGATACGCTTGAAGATTACGAAGGCCAAATGTGGGATCAAAGCCCGATCTTCAAGAAGGTCTATACCGACGAGTATTCGATGCTCGGTGGCGAGCCGATCGGTTGCCTGGTCGGCGCCTACGAGTTCTCGAACCACCCGCGCGACGTCGGCCTGCTGCGCAACATCTCTGGCATCTGCGCCTCGGCCCATACACCGTTCATCGCCGCCGCCTCGCCGCGCCTGTTCCGCATGGACAGCTGGCAGGAACTGCCCAACCCGCAGGACCTGCAGCAGATCGTCTCGAACCCTGCCTATGCCTCGTGGCAATCGCTGCGCGAGAGCGAGGATGCGCGCTATGTCGGCCTGACCATGCCACGCGTGCTGGCGCGGCTGCCCTATGGCACCGACACCGTTCCGGTCAAAGGCTTCACCTTCGAGGAAGAGGTACAGGGCGACCATAACAAATATGTCTGGATGAACGCCGCCTTCCCGATGGGCGTCAACATCAACCGCAGCCACAAGCTGTTTGGCTGGGGCACGCAGATCCGCGGCGTCGAGAATGGCGGCACCGTGCTCAACCTGCCGGTGCACAGCTTCCCTACCGACGATGGATCGATCGCGATGAAATGCCCGACGGAAGTCGCCATCGACGACCGGCGTGAAGCCGAACTGGCGAAGCTCGGCCTGATGCCGATCCTGCACCGGAAAAACACCGATCTCGCGGCCTTTATCGGGGCGCACTCGCTGCAGGACGACGAGACACGCGCCGGCCGGCTGGTCGACCCCGATGCACAGTCGAACGAGCGGCTAAGCGCCAATCTGCCTTACCTGTTCCCGGTCTCGCGCTTTGCTCACTATCTGAAGGCCATTGCGCGCGACAAGGTCGGCTCGTTCAAGGAGCGTTCCGACATGCAGATATGGCTGACCGAGTGGATCAACCGCTACGTGCTGGCCAACCCGGCTTTCGCCGATGACAAGGCGCGGGCCAAGCGTCCGCTGGCAGCGGCGGAAGTCCAGGTGGACAGCGTGGAGGGACGGCCAGGCTACTACAATGCCCGCTTCTACCTGCGTCCGCATTACCAGTTGGAAGGCATCAATGCCTCGCTCCGGCTGGTGTCGGAGCTGCCGTCCGTAAAGGCTTGATTGCATCCTTAACGTCTTGATTTGTTTCAAAGCGGTGGAGAAAGACAATGCCAACAACTATGAAGATCGATGGTTTTCTAAAGGTTCCGGACATCAAAGGCCCCAGCACCCGCGACGGCCACGCGGACGAGATCGAGATCCATGGCGTCGACTACAAGATGGTCGCCCCCTATGACCCGAATTCGCTCTCGCGGCGCGGTCGCGTGTCGATGGGCATGATCAAGTTCACCAAGCACTACGATAAGTCTTCGCCCTATCTGGCGAAGGCACTGTTCGAGAACAAGGCCCTGGATGAGGTGGTGTTCTCCGCACGCCGGACGATCGACGGCGAAAGCAAGGACTATCTGGTCGTTACCCTGACCGATGCCTCGATCATGGAATACGACATGTCTCAGGCCGAGGACGAGGCCGACCTGATCCAGGAAGAGGTCAGCTTCGCCTACAAGAAGATCAAGTTCGTCTATGACGGCAATGACGAAGCCGAAATGGATGTTTATGTCGGCAAGTGAGGCTCGACGATCCGGCGCGGGCAGGCAACAGGTCACTGGCAGCTTGCGGGCAAAAAGCGAGGCGATCCAGCCTTCGCTTTGGGACCGGCTCGTCAATGACTTGCCGGGCCTGACGTCGGAAATAGACGGCCTGCGCCATGTCTTGCAGGACGAGCTTGGCGCGGACCGTCTCGACACCCTTGTCGCCGGCAGTTCGCGGCTCATTGACGCCGACATGGAGCTTACGCCTGATCAGAAACGGCGCCTGCACCGGCTGGCGTTTCAGACCGAGCACCGCGTCGAGATCGAAAGCCGCGGCGTGGTCGTGTCGGCTCGCGTGCTTCGCGAAGCCGTGCGGCGTGATATCGAGGCGCTTTTCAACACCGAGCGCTTCGAAGCCACACCACTTCTTACCGATGTTGAGAACGAGCAGATGGCGGACAATCCGCCATCGCTCGCCGATTTTCCGGAGGTCCGCCGAAGCGTGGTCAATTACGGCGTGCCGTCGTTCTCGGGCCGCTCCTCACGTGATTTTGACCGCGACGTGCTGGCGCGCGAAATCCGTTCGGTGCTTGCCACTTTCGAACCGCGCCTCAAGGAGAGTGCAACGAAGGTTACGGTCACCCTTGGCGACAAGACCATGGGCCTGAAGATCGAGATAGACGCCGTGCTGATCATGACGCCCACGCCAGAACGCATGCGGCTTCGCACCACGATCAATCTCGATAACGGCCTGGCACGGACCGAAATTAGGGAAGCCTGAGATGGATCGGGTCTTCGTCGAATATTACGAAGAGGAACTGACCCATATCCGCGGCCTCGCGGCGGAATTCGCCGACATGCACCCGGCGGTGGCGCGCAACCTGTCGCTCGATACCGTCCCCTGTCCGGATCCTTATGTCGAGCGGCTGCTGGATGGCGTCGCATTCCTCGCCGCGCGGACCCGGCTGAAAATCGATGCCGAGCGCTCGCGATTTTCGCGCAGCGTGCTCGATGTGCTTTATCCCGACCTGGTCACACCGGCACCGGCAACAGCGATGGTGGTGCTGAAGCCTGGCCAGCAGGTGCAAACGATGCTCGCTGGCCATGTCGTCAAGCGCAACACACGGCTGGTCTCCAGCCTGCAGCCAGGCCTGTCTACGCGCAGCACTTTTTCCACCGCGCAGGAAATAACGCTGTGGCCGATCGCAATCACTTCGGTCAGCTATTTCCAGGATCGCAGTGCGTTGGCGGCGGCCGGTATCGCGCCCAACGGCGGCGAGGCGGCGCTGCGCCTCACACTGGCACGGACCGGAAAGGGCAAGCTCAGCGAATTGGCGCTCGACCGGCTTGATCTCTATTTTGCCGGGCGTACCAAGGCGCCGCTTTTGTTCGACGCGATTTTCGGCGCCTGCGCGTCCATTGGCGCCCGGGCCGAAGGCAAGACCAATCCGCTGTCACCCCTGCCGGGGCCTGAAATGATCGGCATCAGCGACGACGAAGCATTGATGCCGCGGACCCGCCCGACATTCGAAGGATACCGCCTGCTGCGCGAGTATTTCGTGATGCCAGAGCGTTTTCACTATGTGCGCGTCTCTGGCCTGCAGCCGGTGGTGCGCAAATGCGAGGCGGGGCTTGAGGTCATCTTTCTGTTTCGCCGCCCGGTGCCGGAACTTGCCGACCTGACGCCGGCGGATTTCGAACTCTTCGCAACGCCGATCATCAATCTCTTCGAACGCGAGTGCAATGTCGTCGAGCTCGACCAACGCAAGACGCGGCAAGTGCTGCACGCCGATCGCACGCGGGCGCGGGACTTCGAAATCTACCGTGTCATCCGCGTCGAGGACGCCGACAGTGAAGGCTCCGATGCCGAGATCCCGGAACTCTTCAGCCTGGGGCAGAACCGTGGCAGTGGCTGGGTCTACTCGACGGAGCGGCGCCCGCGCCGGGCAACAGAGGATGAGCGGCGCGAAGGCCTGACCCGCACCTCCTACACCGGGGACGACGTTTTCCTGGCCGTCTCGCGGCCGCTCGGAGTGCCGGCGAACCGGCCACTGAAGCGCCTCGACATCATGGCGCTTTGCACCAACCGTGATCTGCCGATCCTCGACGACAGCCCGACCTTGACGCTGGAGGCAGGTGATCCGGTCGAGGCAGTCAGGCTTCTCGGTGCATTGCGCCCGCCGCAGCCGGCCATTCCCGCCGCGCTGCCCGCCGGCGCCGACGGTGAATCGCGTGCCGACGATCTGGCCTGGCGGCTGGTGGCGCAGCTGGCGCTCAATTTTC